>CAKQHH010000001.1 GCA_934234035.1 uncultured Clostridia bacterium
AAATGTGGCTTATCGAGAGATGAAAATTTCTTGTTATCGTCTCTTGACAACGGTCACTTCATAACAGGGTTTGCGGGCAGTGAAGCACCACGTCGGCCCCGCCGAAAGCCTGACCGGACCCAGTAACGTGGTGCTCGACGACGAAGAAACAAGGGCTAGCGGGCGGTGAGGCACCACGCCCGTGACGCCGGAAACCCGTCCGGCCCCGGGCGCATCCACGCCCGGCCGGCCGACATCTCTGCTGTGCAAAGCAACACAAAAACACCGGGAACCGATAACGTGTCCTTTTGGACACCGTTTATCGCCTCCCGGTGCGGAATGCTCGCTTGCTACTTCACATGGAAAATCAATTCGTAGCCTCGGCCGCCGTTCAGATTGTTGTACGGCGTGCCGTCTCCGCGGTGATCCGTCGGATCTCCGTGAAGGTTCTGAAGGCCACTGATCATCAGTTTTCCCATGCCCATCTTTCCGTTGGTGCGCACATAGGTGCCTCCCATGCCGCCCTGAAGGGTGATGAACTTCGGGCCAATAAGATCGATGCTGCCTTCCGCTTTCAGTGCCAGCGGATTGTTGGCATACGGCAGGATGTTCCCGTTCTCATCCAGTGCCCGGAAGCGAACGGAAGCCACGTCGTAGGTTTTGTCCTCCCGAAGCTCCGTTGCCGATACCCGGATTTCCAGGTCGTGCATCTTCATCGGAACGCGGGTAATGCTGGACACAACTTGACCGTCCTTCACACCGTCAAAACGGTACTCCGGAACCAGACCGGTATTTCCCAGAATGTATTTTTCGTAGAGACGGGTCAATGTGCTTTCGTCCACGCTCTCGGTTTTCTTTCCGCCGAAGAACCCCTTCTTCTCACGAACTTCCATAAAGCTTCCGGTGCAGGCTTTGTGATTCAGTTGATTCCGAATTTCCTTCCGCTGCTCCTCGGTAAAATCAGATTCCGTGTCCAAACAGTTTCCGACAAAATCATCGATTCGTACCGGCATCCCTTTGGTCACTTCATATTCCTTAATCGGCTCGCCGTTTCGGTACGTACGAAGAACGTCGGCATTGGTGTATGCGTACACATCTCCCAGGGAGTGCATCGGGCTCTCTCCGAAGGAGAGGGAAGAGGACAGCTCCAGTACCGGCACCTCGTCCTGATAAATCTGATAGGCTGCGGCTGCCAGCTTCGGGTTCCGGAACATATCCATCACGCCGTGATAGCAGATGCGGTCTCCGCTTCCGTAATTCTGATGAGCATTGTAATCCGTCATGTTCCAGCCGAAACTGCCCAGGACATCCACGTGCTGCTCCACGTCGTGAAGGACGTTGGAATACAGCAGAGCCTGACCCAGTCGGCGTGCTTCGTCGTCGCCGGATTTGGCCGGATAGGAAACACCGCCAAAGGCCGAAATCAGGTACGGCTTTTCCATGTCCGAAACGACTTCGGATTTCCGGCGGCAGGCAGCGCCCTTCAGGCCGGCGCCGAAATCATTATAGGCATACACATCTTCCACCATGTGTTCTTTCGGTTTCCGGTGGACGCCGGTGGTGGCCCGGTCCGGATCCAGCTTGCGCGCCAGTCCGGAAATGCGTTGGTTAAAATCATCGTCTTCTTCCGATTCGCCCACCCGAATGCTCCACAGGATGATACAAGGGTGGTTCCGGTTCTGAAGAATCATCTCCTTCGTATTCTGCAGTTCCTGATTCTTCCATTTGATATTGCCGATGTAGCGGGACCCCGGGATTTCACAGATAACCAGAAGACCCAGCTCGTCACAGCGATTCAGGAAGGCCGGAGACTGCGGGTAGTTCGCCGCCCGAACGGCGTTCACGCCCAGCTCGTTCTTCAAAATATTGGCATCCTCAATCTGCATGGAATCCGGCATGGCGTAACCCACGTACGGGAAGGCCTGGGAGCGGCAGAGCCCCCGAAGCTTGATTTTTTTTCCGTTCAGATAGAAGCCGTCCTTGCGGAATTCCGCTTCTCGGAATCCCACCCGGGTAATCACGGTGTCCACGACTTTCCCTTCTGCCAGCAGTTCCGTCCGGAGATCGTACAGAACCGGGTCATCCGGTTCCCAGCGCCGGATGCTTCCCATGGAGAATGCCATAGTTCCTTTCGTGGCGGATACGTAGCCCACATCCGTATAGTCGTTGTCGGATCCGTGCAGGCGAATACCCTGGCGAATCTGCACCGCCGGTTCCGGATTGGCAACCTTTACCCGACTGATGGCCTGCGCCCGGCCGCTTGGAAAATGGGTGCGCACATACACGTCCTGAATGTGCATCTTTTCTTTGACATCCAGGTACACGTCCCGATAGATGCCGCCGTAGGCCAGGAAATCCGAATGCTCTCCGAATGGCGGAATGTTCAGACTTTCCCGGGTGTCTAGGATGACGCGGATGCGGTTGCTTTTACCGTATTCCACGTGGTCGGTGATATCGATGGTAAAAGCAGTATATCCGCAGCGATGTTCGTATACCGACTCGTCGTTGATGAACACCTCGGCGTTGTGAGCGGCTCCTTCGAAGGTGAGAAGGAGGGTTTTGCCCTTCCACTCATCCAGGATGAACAGGGGGCGCTCGTATTTGCAGCGCATCTGGCACTTGGATTCATTGAAATAGTGATAGGGAAATTCTTTGCAGGTGTGGGGAATTCGAACCGACACGGATGCATCGGTTTCCGCATCCTCCGAGAATTTCCACTCGTTGTTGAGATATTTTCTATCGTTCATTACTACGCCTCTTTTCAAATAACAATATAGTTTATTTTAGCACAGACGGAGGTCGGATTCCATTACTTCTGGCGTCCGCCTCGGAGCCGATCCGAAGGGTCGAAGCCGGTGAGCTCCCGCACCACTTCCGATGCGATGATCAGTCCGGCAGCCGCCGGCACGAAGGGGGTGGAGCCGGGAAGGCTGCGGCGCGTGGTTTCTTCCTCATCCTCGTAAGGCGGAATCGGGGCCTCCGTGGAATAGACCACCTTCAGCTTTCGGATGCCGTCCTTTCGAAGTTCCCGGCGGATAACCTTCGCCAGCGGATCCATCTGGGTTTTGTAAATATCCGTAACCACCAGCTTGGTGGGATCGAAACGGTTTCCGCATCCCATGGCGGAGATAACGGGAGTTCCCAGGTCATCGCAGCGGCGGATGATGTCCAGCTTGGCGGTCACCGTGTCGATGGCATCGATGACGTAATCGAAAGCGCTGAAATCGAAATTCTCCGCCTGCTTCGGCATATAGAAGGTTTGGTGGGCAATCACTTGAATATCCGGATTGATGTCCCGAATTCGATTTGCCATGGCGGTGACTTTAACCTGCCCCACGGTGCTGCGGGTGGCGATAATCTGGCGGTTCAGATTGGTCAAGGCAATATCGTCGTTGTCGATGATTTCGATGGTGCCCACGCCGCTGCGGGCCAACGCCTCTGCAACATAGCCGCCCACGCCGCCCACGCCGAAAATGGCAACGTGCTTCTGCGCCAATATTTCCAAAGCTTCCGGGCCCATCACCCGTGCTGTCCGTGAATTCTGATGTATCATTCCGTTCCTCCTGATTTCAATCTTCTTAAATTTTACAAATTTTTTCCTCATCATGCAATGCGTCTTTACAGAATTCCCCCGAAAATGCTAATATAAGATGTTAAAAAGGAGATTACAAAAATGAGCGTATATATCGGATGCCATCTGTCCTCGGCAGGTGGTTTTGAAGAAATGGGAAAGCGGGCACTGGAGATCGAGGCGGATACCTTTGCTTTTTTTACACGAAATCCTCGAGGGGGTAAAAGCAAAAAGGCGGATCCGGAGGATGCGGCAAGGCTTCGGGAAATCATGGCGCAGAACGGCTTCGGAAAGCTGGTGGCCCACGCACCCTACACGATGAATGCCTGCTCCAAGGACGAGCGGGTGCGGGAATTTGCCCGAATGTGCATGAAAGAGGATTTGGAGAAGCTGGAGCTTCTCCCGGGAAATTACTATAACTTTCATCCCGGCAGCCATGTGGGTCAGGGCGTGGAGAATGGAATTCGGATGATTTCCGACACCCTGAACGAGGTTCTCCGGGAAGAACAGAGTACCACCGTGCTTCTGGAGACTATGGCGGGAAAGGGCAGCGAGATCGGAAGCCGCTTTGAGGAACTGGCGGAAATCATTCGGCGAGTGGATCTGAGCGATCATGTGGGCGTCTGCCTGGACACCTGCCACGTAAACGACGGTGGATACGATATCGTGAACCGCTTGGACGAGGTGCTGGAGGAATTCGACCGGTGCATCGGGCTATCGAAGCTGAAGGCACTGCATATCAACGACAGCATGAATCCGCTGGGTGCCCACAAAGACCGGCACGCCCAGATTGGAGAGGGAACCATCGGAAAAGAAGGTATGGTGAAGGTTCTCTGCCATCCGGCACTGCAGGGACTTCCGTGTATTTTGGAGACGCCGCAGAAAGATCTGCAGGGCTATGGCGCGGAAATCCGAATGCTTCGGGAAGCCATTCGGGAAAAAGATTCCGAGAAGGAGGAAAACCGTTAGATGAACTATTACGAACTTCAAATTGAAACCGCCGGACCCGGTGTGGAACTGGTGGAAAATGAATTGACGGAGCTGGGCATCACCCAGTTCGCAGTGGACGACCCCAATCTGGACATACAGATGATGGATGAGGCCTGGGGCACCGAGTACGTGGACCGGGAGGAAATTCTGGCACGGAAGGACCGCAGCGCTACGGTAACCGTGTACACCGAAACCTTAGAGGAAGCGGAGGCGATTCGCCAAAAGCTTCAGGACTGGATGCCGGCGGTTCGGAACCGATTGGCTTCCGGCGTATACGGAGAGGATCTGAATGCGAACTCCCTGGGAAGCGGCAAGATGACGCTGACCCTTCGGGGGGATGAAGAATGGAAGGATAAGTGGAAGGCCTACTTTAAGCCCACAAAGATTACGGAGCACATCGTGGTCTGCCCGAGCTGGGAGGAGTATGAGCCGGCTTCGGACGAGGAAGTGGTGATTTCCATCGATCCGGGCATGGCCTTCGGAACGGGAACGCATGAAACTACCTCCCTCACCACCTTGCTGATGGAAAAGTACCTGAAGCCGGGAGAGAAGGTGCTGGATGTGGGCTGCGGAAGCGGCATCCTGTCCATCATCGCAGCGCGCCTGGGTGCATCCGAGGTGCTGGGCATCGATATCGACGATGAAGCGGTTACCGCATCCGAAGAAAACGGCGAGCTGAACGGCGTGACAGATACCGCCCATTTCCAAATCGGCGATTTGACGGAAGGGGTGGATTTCCAAGCGGACGTGGTGGTGGCCAATCTGCTGACCCATCTGGTGCTTCGCCTCAGTCCGGATATTCCGAAGCACATGCTTCCGGGCGGCCGGTACGTTACCTCCGGCATTTTAGTGGAGCAAGAGGCGTCGGTCGTGCAAGCATTGGAAGAACTTGGTTTTACCGTACTGGAAACCGCGGAAAAAGGAGACTGGTGCTGCATCGCGGCCCGTCTGTAAAGGAACTTCGTGTTGAAAAAACAGCGCGGATGGAATATTATTGAACAAAGACTGGAGTAAAAGGAGATTAAATTATGCCTATTAAAGTACCGAACGATCTGCCGGCGATAGATACGCTGACGAAGGAAAATGTATTTGTGATGACGGATACCCGGGCGATGACCCAGGACGTCCGTCCGCTGCACATTCTGTTGCTGAACCTGATGCCGACAAAGATCGATACGGAGACGCAGCTGGCGCGCCTGCTGGGAAATACTCCGCTGCAGATTGAGCTGGAGCTGCTGCAGACGGCGACCCACAAGGCTCACAACGTGTCGCAGGAGCATATGATTGCGTTCTATAAGACTTTTAGCGAAATTCAGGACGAGTACTTCGACGGAATGATTATCACCGGCGCACCGGTGGAAAAGATGGAATTCGAGGAAGTGGATTATTGGGAAGAGCTTTGTGAGATTATGGAGTGGAGCAAAACCCATGTCCACAGCACGTTCCACATCTGCTGGGGTGCTCAGGCCGGATTGTACTACCATTACGGCATTCAGAAGCACATGCTGCCGAAGAAGCTGTCCGGCGTGTACCTGCATCATCTGGATCAGAAGCACGGCATGCTGTTCCGAGGTTTTGACGATGAATTCTACGTGCCCCATTCCCGGAATACCACCGTGTATCGAGAGGACATCGAAGCGGTGCCGGAGCTGAAAGTGCTGGCATCTTCCGAAGAGGCGGGGGTGTTCTGCGTAAAATCCACGAACGACCGTCAGATTTTCGTAACCGGTCACTCGGAATACGACTGGAACACGCTGCTGAAGGAGTACGTTCGGGATAAGAATGCGGGACTGAATCCGGATGTACCGGATCACTATTTCCCAAATGACGACGATACTCAGATGCCGATTGTTAAATGGCGTTCCTGCGCGAACCTGATCTATTCCAACTGGATCAACTACTTCGTATACCAGTCCACGCCGTATGACATTCACATGATTGACAATGAGGATTTGGCGCCGGTGCTGAAGAACAATTCGGATCTCACCGTAGCGAAATTCGGCGGAACCTCTCTGGCTGACACGGCGAAATTCCGTCAGGTGAAATCCATCGTCCAGGAGGATCCGGCTCGGAAATACATCGTGGCTTCTGCGGCCGGCCGCAGTGCGGAGAACGCGGTAAAAGTGACGGATCTGCTGATTGAGGCCGCGACGAAGCCGGAAAAATTCGATGAGAACGTAAAGCTCATTTCGGATCGCTACTGCCGAATTGCCGAGGATTTGGATCTCGCAGTGGATATTTCCGCTAAAATCAATCGGATCCGCGAAGATTTCCGGGAAATCCGGGAGGGTGGCGGCAATCCGCTTCCGTACCTGGCAAGCCGCGGCGAGTACCTCTGTGCCCAGCTGCTGGCGGAGTATTTGGGATATGATTTTGTAGACGGGGAAGATCTGATTCTCTTCCATAACGACGGTACCTTGAACCTGGAAGCCACTCGGAACCGGATTGCAGAAGTGCTGAAGGATCGGGAACATGCGGTGATTCCGGGATTCTACGGCCGAACCGAGGACGGCAGAATTTACACCTTCTCTCGGGGCGGTTCGGACATTACCGGATCCCTGGTGGCGGAGGCCGTAAAAGCGGACCTCTACGAGAACTGGACGGATGTACCGGGAATGCTCATGGCCGACCCGAAGGTGGTAAAGAACCCGCTGAGCGTACCGATCATCAATTACCGGGAGCTGCGGGAACTTTCCCTGTGCGGCGCGGAAGTGCTGCATGAGGATGCGGTGGCACCGGCCAGAAGAAGGGGAATTCCGATTAATATCCGCTCCACATCGGAGCCGCAGAAACCGGGTACCCTGATTGTAAAAAATGCAGACTTCTATCAGACGGTACTGGATATCTCCGGCATTTCCGGAAAGACCGGCTACTGCTCCGTCTTGATTGAGCGGGAGCGCCTGACGGAGGATCCGGCGATGAAGACCCGAATCGATGAGATTTTCCGGAACCACGGACTGGAGATTTCGGCAGAACAGATTGCGCTGGATTCCGTATCCCTGGTGGTAAACGCCTCCTCCTTCCGGGACTGTGAGGAGCAGGTGATTCAGGAGCTTCATGATCTGACCGGCGCAGAGGATATCGATGTATCCACCGGACTGGCTACCATCGCCGTGGTGGGACGGAATATCAGCAAAACCGTTTCCGTATCCCTCCGGATTTTTGAAGCCCTGGCGAATGAGCACATCAACCTCCGCTTCGCCGATCACGGTGCGGAGCGAATCAGCATGCAGATTGGCGTCAACGAATCGGATTACAAGAATGCCATCCGGGCCATTTACAAAGCATTTACCAATGTTTCTCAGCTTGCGGAAAAATAATTTTTCGAAAGTTTACGTTTTGCCGTTTCTGTCCCGCAAAAGGGCATATTTGGTTTAAAAGCATGTCGTATGAAATTTGCGCCTCTATAAGATAGAAGATATAATTTAACCATCAAATGGTTGTGTATCAAATATCGAATAGGAGGAATAGAAATGGCATCATTTGAGTACAAAATCGATCGACATTACGGAATTCTGTCCACATCGCCGAAGGGGTGGACCAAAGAACTGAATCTAATTTCCTGGAACGGAAATCCCCCGAAGATGGACATTCGGGATTGGGCTCCCAATCACGAGAAGATGGCGAAGGGGGTGACGCTGACCCGGGGAGAAGCGGAACGGCTGGAACGGATGCTGGCACAGGCATTGAAGCCGGCAGCTCAGAGAGTACCGAAACCCGTCCCGCGAGAAACGGGTTTCGAGTCGGAAGTATCCGGAGATTCCGTCTTCGCATCGAATGAATCGCCGGATGACCCGGTGGAACCGGAAACGGAGGAAGAAAAGACGGAAGAACCGGTATTCGGAGAAGAGGAACCGATTCCGGAAGCAGAATAATTTGAATCGGGTAAGTTAAATCAGGTAAGTTGAATCGAGCAGGTTATATCAGAAGAGTCCCGGGACGAGAAATCGTCCCGGGACTCTTCGCTGTATCCGGAAATTAATCCGGCATGATGCTTTCGCCGCGGCATTCCTTGATGTAGGTCTGGATAATCTTTACCGCACCGTCAATGCCGGACTGGCTGGTGTTGATAAGGAGGTCGTAGGAATCCCGAGCACCCCACTTCATATCCGTGTAGTATTCGTAGTATCTCTTCCGCTGTTTGTCCATCTGCTTTACGATTTTTTCCATAGCTGCCGGAGTCATCTTCGCCGCATCTTCCGGCTTCAGCAGGGCCATTTTACGCTTTACCCGATCTTCCATCGGTGCGAACAGGAAGATGCTGACATGGGATTGATCGCTGAGGATGTAGTCCGCAGCTCGGCCCACGATGACACAACTTTCTTTAGCGGCGATATCTCGAATCAGCTTATATTCCTCGGCCTGAATGCGGTCGTAAGGGGACGGCTGATACATTTCCATTCCGGAGAACATGGCGCCGGAAACGAAATCCGGAGCTTTCTCTTCATTATCCTTTACGTAGTCTGCGTGAAAACCGGTTTTCTTCACGGCCATATCTACAAATTCGTGATCGTAGAACGCAATGCCCAGCTCCGTTGCCAGTCTGCGGCCCACTTCGTGTCCGCCACTTCCGAACTGACGGCCGATGGTTACGATGATTTTATTCTGTGTCATAGCAATGACCTCCTATCCTTAAGTTAGAATTATTATACCACAATCGGAATAAATTCATAAGAACTTTGGCGTTATTTCTTTAACGATTCAATGAATTTCTCCACGGCATCTTCGTTCGGCATCAGCGCCCGTGCCTGATCCGGTCTGCCGCCGCCTCGGCCGCCTAAGGATTTCGCATGTTCTTTTACCAGGGCACCGCAGTTACGGCTTCCGTCGGAGAAGAGCAGCACGGTGTGGCTCGGCTGATGTACCAGCGCCATGAGGGCCGGTGCGGACGCATCTTCCATGATGGCAAAACCGAGTTTCAGCAGGTCGTCCGGGGATACCAGCGTAAAAGAATCTTGATAGAAGTCTGGTGTGTCCCGATGGAGCAGGGCGGTGATTCGCGCCATCTCCCGATCCCGGTAGTACTGGCGAAGGCCGGTGCAGTCCTGACGGAGCTCGGCTTCTTTTTCATCCCGAATATCCATCTTCTGAAGCAGGTCGTGGCTGCCGGCGGAGAATCGTTCCTGAACGGAGCGGAGAAGGGCGTCGTCGGCCTGCATGCTTTCCAATGCTCGGTCACCGCATTCGAAATAGATGCGGTTCATTCCCTTGTTGGGCTCGAATTTGTGAACCCGGATCAGTCCCACTTCGCCGGTGCGGTGGAAGTGGGTGCCGCAGCAAGCCACGCAGTCGTGGGGGGACTCCAAATCGCCGATGGTGACGATGGTAATTTCGCCGTCCTGGGTGACCGGCTTCCGAGTCGGCATAACAGAAGCCTCTTCCCGGTTCGGGAAGGTGGATACGGTCACCGGAAGGTTTGCCCAGATCACTTCGTTGGCCATTTTTTCCGCGGCCCGAACCTGCTCTTCCGTCAGCTTCTTTCCGTCGTAGTCCATGTCGATGGTAACGTATTCTCCGCCCATGTGGAATCCTTTGTTGGCGCCGCCGAAGAGCTGAATGAACGCACCGGTGAGAATATGCTCGCCGGTATGGCGCTGGGTATTTATGCGGCGGCGGTCTTCGTTCAGCTTCTGGGTGACGGTCATGCCGACCTGCAGAGCATCGATTGCGGAGGAATCCCCTTCGATGGTGTGAGAAATGATGCCGGTATCTTTATCTTCCTGCACATCGATGACGGAAACGGATGTGCCGTCCGGGGTTACAAGTGTGCCTGTGTCGCAGGGCTGACCTCCGCCGGTAGGGAAGAAAACCGTTCGGTCCATGATGATTCGGGTGCTTTTGCCGTCATTTTGAATGGCCTCAATCCGACCGTCCAGCTCGCGGCAGTCGACGTCGTGCTGGTAATATTTTTCTGTTGTCATAATAACCTCCTGCATCCGTTTTCTTCTGTGGAGAGAAGAAAACAACGGATTAATATCGTCTAAAATGTGGAAAACTTTTCAATAAAAATAGCGTGAAACACGTGAAACATTTGAAATACAAGGAAATCAAAATATATAAAGTTTTCAACATGCCAATGTGCAATAAATTGTATACAATTTTCCTGAATCCTGTGGAAAAAATCGTATCCCTTGAAATCAAGCACTTTACAAAGTGTTGATAAATGTTTACCGGAGAATATCCTCAAAGGTGGCTCCGGGCATTTCGCAGAATGTTTGGAACACCTGAGAGTCGAATTTGTACCTTCCGGTGAGTTCCAGATTTCCGGAAATGAAGGTCGCTGCCAGGTCCATTTCCATGGAAGATATTTTCATCACTTCCGAGCTCATGATGACCAGCTCGTCGACACGGGTAATCAGATACGCACCGTATACGTCGTTGTTCATGTAGTAGTTTGACGTGTCCACGTGGGTATTGTCGTTGTTGTACAGAAGATAGAGGATTCCGTTGGGCACCGGGGAAATCTGCGAATCCGATGCCATCATGGAGCGGTCCAGGTCGAAGTGCTCCGGATCCTTGACGATTTTGTACGCGGAGACGTATTCCGGACGCCGCATCTGCATCGCCATCTCAATTTCCGAGAAATGATTGAAATAGGTGCACTCCATCGAAGAGACCAATGCCATCCGCTTTCCTTTCGTGATGTCCAGCCGAAGAATTAGGCGGGCGTAGAAGTACCCTTCATCGGCTTCCATTTGAGCGGTGCAGAAGAATTCTCCGGGCGCCTTGCCTTTTGTGGTTCGGTTGTGAATCAAGGTCATCATCCGATACTGCCATTTCGGAATGCTCTGAAGCATTTCCGGTGTCATCGCAGAGAGCACCGAAGCGCCGATGTAATCCTTATCGCACATCCGCATGACGAAGTAGTTGATGGTTTCGTACATGGAGACGTTTTTGAGGCAGACTGCTCGGGTAGCCTCTTCCGGCATCCACTCCTCGTATTCCGGATCCTCCTTGGCCGCCTCCAGCATGAGGCGAATTCTTTTTAGCGTATCCTTCCGAAACTCCTGAATGTCCACATCGTGGTAGTGGAAGTATCCCTTATTGGTTTCGATGGCCATTTCAATCAGCCGAACGGCCGCTCCCAGGGAAATGGAGATTTCTCTTCCGCCCAGGCTTTCCGAGACTCGCTTCCACTGTTCCCGACACTCGTACTGGCTGTGGAGCATGCTCACGTCCGCCATGGCCGGGTCGGTGAAGTATTCCAGGTAATCGTCGATGCCGTATTCGGAGAAGTCCAGATGCAGAATCTGGTAAATCTTGCTGCGGCCGCACTTCCAGGTAATCTTCATGGCGATAACGCCCATAAGGCGGGTGTCCGTGGCCACGCAGCTGTCCCATTTGCAGTCTTTGAAATGATTGTAGAGGAAGGATTGCTTTCCTTCCACCGCATATAGTTCATTCATTGGCTTTTCAAACCCTTTCTTAGTATCATTTTGCATATCATGCCATTATACACTATTCTCAAAGAAAGTATCAATAAAAAGCAGGGGGAATTCCCTTGACATGCCGGCATAAATGATTATAATGACCATAGACTAATCCTTATTACGAGCGAGGTAGGGAATGGGCCCGATGAACTCGCGGCAACCTCGGCAATAACAGTCGAAGGTGCCAAATCCCACAGTTCCACGGAGAACCGGCGGAATCTGGAAGATAAGGAGAGTGGAAGCTCTCTTTGTTTGGAGAGCGTTTTTTTTATCCATTATTACCGAACATACGGATATTCGGACCCATGACGAATATCCAGAAGATACAAAGGAGATTGTTATGAAAAAACTTTTTACCTCTGAATCCGTTACCGAAGGACATCCGGATAAAGTCTGCGACCAGATTTCCGATGCCATTCTGGATGCGATTCTGAAAGAAGACCCTCGGGCACACGTTGCCTGCGAAACCGTGGTAAAGACCGGTTTCGTAATGGTATTCGGTGAGATTT
Organism: uncultured Clostridia bacterium; assembly: GCA_934234035.1. Taxonomy (GTDB): domain Bacteria; phylum Bacillota; class Clostridia; order Peptostreptococcales; family Anaerovoracaceae; genus Mogibacterium_A. The sequence continues at coordinate 12,480 of CAKQHH010000001.1, forward strand.
CCACCACTTGCACCGCGGACGTGGAAGGCATTGTTCGGAAGGTGGTTACCGATATCGGTTACGACTGCAGCGATGTATGCTTTGACGGAAACACCTGTGCCGTTCTGGTTGCGATTGAAGAGCAGTCCCCGGACATCGCACAGGGCGTAGACGAAGCGCTGGAAGTGAAAGAAGGAAAGAGCAGCGATGAGGACGCTCTTACCGGTGCCGGAGACCAGGGCATGATGTTCGGTTTCGCCTGCGACGAAACCGAAGAACTGATGCCGATGCCGATTGCACTGGCTCATATGCTGGCGCTGCAGCTGGCAAAGGTTCGGAAGGACGGAACCCTGAGCTACCTCCGTCCGGACGGAAAGACCCAGGTTACCGTAGAATATGATGACGACCGCGTGGTTCGAATCGATACTGTGGTTATTTCCACACAGCACGACCCGGACGTATCCCTGGAGCAGATTCGGAAGGATATGATTGAGTACGTGGTAAAACCGGTTCTGCCGGTGGAATACATCGACGAAGATACCAAGTACTTCGTCAACCCGACCGGCCGCTTCGTTATCGGCGGACCGAAGGGTGACTCCGGCCTTACCGGCCGTAAAATCATTGTGGATACCTACGGCGGATATGCCAGCCACGGCGGCGGTGCGTTCTCCGGAAAGGACCCGACGAAGGTGGACCGCAGCGGTGCGTACATGGCTCGTTACATTGCAAAGAACATCGTGGCAGCCGGACTGGCGCGCAAGGTGGAAATCGAGCTGGCTTACGCCATCGGCGTAGCGGAACCGGTATCCGTCTATGTGAACACCTATGGAACCGGAATCATCTCCGACGAGGACATCGTGAAGATCGTTCGCGAGCACTTCGACATGAGACCGGGTGCCATCATCAAGACGTTGGATCTCCTGCGCCCGCAGTACAGACAGCTGGCGGCTTACGGACACTTCGGCCGCACCAAGCTGGGCGTTCGCTGGGAGGACACGGATCAGGCAGAGGCACTGAAGAAGGCGGCAGAAGCTTACAAATAGAATGCGGCATTGCCGGTAAAAATAGCATCGGTGATTTTTGTTTTTACGGGAAGCGCGAATGAAAACGAAAGGCGTGAGTCACCCATGGGGCTTGCGCCTTTTGAAGTAGAAACGGACGATACTATGAAAAAATCATTTGACATTTGCATTATTGGCGCCGGCGCGTCCGGCATGGCAGCGGCTCTGGAGGCGGCGGAGGCGAATCCGGCGGCTCGAATCCTGGTGGTGGAGAAGAACGATCAGCTGGGACGGAAAATCCGCGCCACGGGCAGCGGCCGATGCAATATTTCCAACGAAAAAGCGAGGGACAGCCGGCAGGCGGTGCAGCTTCTGGAGAAATGGGGCATCGCGGTTCGGACGCTGGATTCCGGCCTCATGTACCCCTACTCCGAATCCGCCGGGGACGTGGCGGACCTCCTGGCGATGGAGATGAAGACCCGGGGCGTATTTCTTTGGACCGATACCGTCATAAAAGAAATTTCGCCGCGTCGGGATAGGTCCGATTTCCTCCTGACGGTGGAAACAGCCGGTTCCGCGAAGCGCATCACCGCATCCAAGGTCATCGCAGCGGTCGGCGGAAAAGCCGGTCCGCATTACGGAACCACGGGGGACGGATACAAAATGATGCGGAACCTAGGGCATACAGTGACGGCACCGGTTCCCGTCCTCACACCGGTGGAGTGCAAGGGCGACGACTGCCATTTAATTGGAGGAACCCGCGCCAAAGGAAAGGTCACGCTGAAAGAGCGCGATGGAGAAGAATGGAAGAAGACTTTTGAAGAGTCGGGAGAGATTCAGTTCACGTCCTTTGGAATTTCCGGAATCTGTGTCTTCAACATGACCCGATACATGCGGTTCAAGCCGGGAAGGGGTATCGACGATTTTCGAATCGAAATCGACCTGTGCCCGGAACGAGATTTGATGAAGTACATCGCAGGACGGAAGGCGCGCACGCCGGAGCTGAACGTGGAATGGCTTCTCACCTCCGTTTTGAAGGGAAAATTGGCCGGCTACGTCCTTGAAAGAATCGGAATCGACGCTGCCAAAACCATCGGTGAACTGACGGAAGCGGAATGCCGCGCCATCTGCGAACAAGTGCATACGCTGGAGTTCCGGCCCACCGGCGTCCGGGGGTGGAAGGAAGCGCAGTGTACCTCCGGCGGCGTGGCGCTTTCGGAATTGGATGAAAAAACCGGGGAGTCCAAGCTCTGCCCGGGATTGTACATCACCGGGGAGCTGCAGGACTATGACGGCCCGTGCGGCGGATACAATTTGAATCACGCCTGGCTGACCGGCAGCGCCGCCGGAAGGGATGCCGGGGAAAAGTGCAGGAAATAAAGGAAAGATAGAAGGTAGAGAATGTATCATTATCGAGTGAATCAGATAAAATTAGCTATCGGAGAGCCCAAGGACCGAATCCCGGGACGAATCGGAAAGATGCTTGGCATCTCTTCGGATATGATTCAAAAATACGACATCCGTCGGGAATCCATCGATGCCCGGAACAAGTCGGACATCCGTCTGGTCTATACGGTGGATTTTTTTACCCGAAAACCCGTTCGGCGTAAGAACAAAAACCTTCAGGAAGTGGGGGAGGAACGACCGGCAGAACCGGTATCCGGAACCCAAACGCTTCAGGGACGGCCGCTGATCGTGGGCTTCGGTCCCTGCGGGATTTTTGCCGCATTGAAATTGGCGGAGAAGGGATACCGGCCGGTGGTCATTGAGCGAGGACAGGCCATGGCGAAACGGGTGGCGGATGTGGAAGCCTTTCGGCAGAAGGGATTGCTGAATCCGGAATCCAACGTGCTGTTCGGAGAAGGGGGCGCCGGAACTTTTTCGGACGGAAAGCTTACCAGCGGAATTAAGAACGGGCACATCCGGGAGGTGCTGGAGGTCTTTGCGGAGGCCGGTGCCAACCCGGCGATTCTGTACGAACACCGCCCTCATATCGGTACCGATGTGCTTCGGGAAGTGATTGTAAACATTCGCCACAAAATCCTTTCCCTGGGCGGTGAAGTGCGGTTCGGAACCCGCCTGGAGTCCCTCCGGACAGAAGAGGGCCGGCTCACCGGCGCGGTGCTGGTGAACGATGAAGGAAAGCGGGAAGAATTTGTCACCGATGCGCTGATTCTGGCAATCGGTCACAGCGCCCGGGATACCTTCGAAATGATTCATGAAAAAAACCTGCCGATGGAGCAGAAGCCACTTTCCATCGGAGTTCGAATGGAACATCCGCAGGACCTGATCGACCGGGCCCAGTACGGAGAGGAGCGGAGACTTCCTCCGGCAGATTACAAAGTGTCCTACCGCGCCTCCAACGGCAGAGGGGTCTATTCCTTCTGCATGTGCCCCGGCGGTGAGGTCATCGTCTGCTCCACCCGAGAGAAGGAACTTTGCGTGAACGGAATGAGCAACAGCAAGCGAGACAGCGGCACCGCCAACAGCGGCATCCTCTGCGATGTGCGCACATCGGATTTTGAGTCCGACGATGTGCTGGCGGGAGTTCGTTTCCAGGAGAAGTACGAGCGGCTGGCGTATGAGAAGGGGCTGGAAGAACACGGCGAGATTTTCCGGGCGCCGGAGTGCACCATGGAGGAGTTCTTGAACGGCACGGGAAACAGCCGTTTCGTCACGGAATCTTTGCCGGATTTTGCGGTGGAAGGACTGCGGGAAGCGGTACCTCACTTTGCCTGGAAGATTAAGGGTTATGATTTGCCGGACGCCAAAATCAAGAGCGTGGAAACCAGAAGCTCTTCTCCGGTTCGAATCCTCCGGGATGAAAGCGGACAGAGTGAAATCCGCGGAATCTATCCGGCGGGAGAAGGTGCCGGCTATGCGGGCGGAATTACATCCGCGGCCTGCGACGGCATTCGGGCGGCCTATCACGTGATTGAAGCCTTTGCGAAACCGGAATAAAAGTGAAAGCGGAATAAAATTAACGGTCTAATTGCATTATCTGCCAAATCTGCACACAATCTCATATGCCTAGAAAAATGAAGGCGGTTCACGCTTTCTGACAGAAAAATAGGATTTAGCGTGAACGCAATTCGCCGTTTTATCGGAACTCTAATTTTGAATCGACGGATTACCGCCGTTAGTTCACGCTGATAAAGCGATTCCTTTCAAAAAGCGTGAACTATTTTCACAAGGTTGGTTTGCCACGAAGAATTACATGGCAAAACCGTGTATGTCCAAAAATAAATTCACCAAATTCACGCTAATCAACAAAAATTGCTAGAATAGCGTGAAGTCACCTTGAATTTCTAGACATATTTAATTTTTTTTATTGCAAGAATTCTAGTTTCCGAAAAAACGTCTAAAAATGAAAAACCTGCACCGGTCAGCAACAACTTGACATTGCTGACCGGTGCAGGTTTTGTTCCTTAGTACTTTTACAGTCCAAATGCTTCCTTAACACTTTTACAGTCCGAAGGCTTCCTTAATGGTGTAGAAGCCATTCGGTTTGTCCTGAATGAACTCCGCCGCATCTACTGCGCCGGCCGCAAAAGACTTGAAGCTGCCGGAGTGGTGGGTGATTTCCAGGCGCTCGCTGGTTCCCACGAAGTAGGTGGTGTGGCTGCTCGGAATGTCGCCGCCGCGCAGGGAATGGAAACCGATGTTTCCGTGTTGGCGAGGGCTGACGCCGCAGCGTCCGTATACCGCTTCCTCTTCCAGGGAGACGCCGCGGGCATCGGCCACGATTTCACCGATTTCCTTTGCGGTACCGCTTGGCGCATCCAGTTTTGTATTATCATGCATATCCAGAATTTCCACGTCCACATCGCCGGCCAGCTCTGCCGCTTCCTGAATCAGCTTGAACATGATGTTTACCAGCTTGGAGGTGTTGGCTGCCAGCATTACCGGAATATCCGCGGCCGCGTCGTGGAATTCTTTTACTTGATCCGGGGTGAAGCCGGTGGAACCGCAGATCAGTGCCTTGCCGTGGGCTCTTGCGGCAGCCAGACTGCGCATGCCCATCTCTACGGTGGAGAAATCGATGATGACGTCGCAATTGTCGATCACCGATTCCAGATCATCCACTACCGGTGCGCCGATGGTTTTGCCCAGCATTGCCACTTCGCCGATGTCCTTGCCGATGTAATCCCTTCCGGCAGGACCGACGCCTGCCACGATTTCAATGCCTTCCCGCTGAGAAGCGATTTCGGTGATGAATTTTCCCATTTTGCCTCTTGGTCCAACAACAATCAGTTTCATAATGATATAACCTTCCTTTCTGCGTAATTGTATTTACGGTGTAATATAATCTTTTTTTTGGTCGAATCCTATTGATACGGATTCTATTTATCCACCCGGAAGTCCAGGACGATTTGTTCCGTGTGGGGCTTCAGCTGACGCATCTGCACGCCCGCTGCACGGAGCATGGTTTTGGAAGCCAGAGTGGCATCGGAATCAGCGTACTTGTCGCTGAGATAGACGATTTCCCGGATGCCGGACTGGATGATGGCTTTGGTGCACTCGTTGCACGGGAAGAGGGATACGTAGAGGGAAGCCCCCTTCAGCGATTGGCCGCCGGAATTGAGAATGGCGTTGAGCTCCGCGTGGACGACGTAGGCATATTTGGTGTCTTTGCCGGTGCGTTCCCACGGGAAAACATCGTCGGAGCAGTTCTTCGGAAAACCGTTGTATCCGGTGGAGATGATGATGTGGTCCTGGTTCACGATGCAGGCACCCACCTGTGTGTTGGGGTCTTTGCTGCGCTTTGCCGCCAGCAGGGAAACCCCCATGAAATATTCATCCCAAGAAATATAATCTGTTCGTTTCATCTGTTTTATTCCCCTTTTCCTTCTGTTGAGATTGACCGTATTTCCCCAACAAATTATAAAAATATTCTACAATACCCGCTTGCGGTTATCAAGCACAAGAACGTGTTCATTTTGACGTACGCGTATTTGTCAAGAATATGCAAATGGTGTATAATATTATGATTATTGCCTAAGGAGATAAAAATATGAGCACTCTGAAAAGAAGTATCCGAAATTATATACAGGTGGCCATGATGCTCGCCTTCTTTTGCTTGGTATTTTTGAATATTGCCATCCCAATATACGGGGATACGAAGTCGGAAGGATACGAGCTCTTGGAATATAACCAGGAGACTCAAATTCTCAAATCCCACGAGTACGAAGTGACGCTGAAGCTGCGGGTGAATGCACCAAAGGGGCTGAGCTCCGTAAAGGTAAATCTTCCGACGGGAAAGTATTCCCTGACGGATGTAAAGACCATCGGCTGCACCGGACAGGCGATGAAAGATGCCAACAGCAACTACTACATTCAGCTGAAGCCGGACACCAAGGACAACAAGTTTGCGGAAGGGGAGAATCTGTTCTCCGTCCATTATCTGATTCGGGAATACAAGGATGAAAACAGGAAATACGACATGTTCCTGTACGATGCGCTTCCAACCAACTGGAACGTGCCGATTCAGAAACTGGATTTGACGTTGGTATTCCCATCCGACTTTGATCTGTCGGACCTGCAGTACTACGGCGGCCAGTACGGCGCACAGAACGTGCAGAACACGCTGAAGTATAAAATGAAAGACGGGAAGCTCCACATGACCGGAACTCATCTGCCGGCCAACTTCGGCATCACCTTCAAGGCACAGCAGAAGAACGGCTACTGGCAGGGCGCATTGGATAATTCCTGGACGGTGCAGATGAGCATCATCCTTTTGTCCACCACCTTACTTCTGATTTTCCTGTTCTGGTTCATCGGCGGAAGAGATCCGAAGGTGGCAAAGACGGTGGAAATGCATCCGATTGAAGGCGTGACCCCGGCGGATATCGGGTACCTGTTCTACGGGCACACCCGGATTCGGGATATTACGGTGCTGATTGTGTACCTGGCAACCAAGGGGTATCTCAAGATTGTGGAATACCGGCCAAAGAAGTATACGCTGGTTCCGCTGGCAGAACCAAAGGACGAAGAGCGGTACATCCGGACGGCATACAATATTCTTTTTGAAGATGTGTACGAAGGAAGACCGCTGGAACCGAAGATGGTGCACCCGAGACTTCGTGCGGTGCGGAAGAATATCGGTGTCAGCATTGAGAACGGATTCAATGCACCGAACATGAAAGCCTGCACCGGAATTTCCAAGGGGCTACGGGTCCTGAGCATCTTGCTCCTCTCCGCCTGCATGGGCGGCGTGTGCGTTCTGACGCGGCTGTTCAGCTATCAGGAAATCGGCGTGACGGATTTCCTGGCTCCGACGGGAATCATCGCATTGATTCTGATTGCGATTAATATTCGGTATGACAGAAGATATGATATGGATCGAAGTTCCTATCGCACCAGCATGATGATTCTGTTTGCCGTTTACGCCGGCATAATTGCATTCGGCGGCATTCGATTCTACATGCAAGGCGGCAGCCTGTTGGTGGGAGCAGCGGCACTCTTGTGCGGCTTGGCAGCGCTGGTTCTCACATTGCTGATGAAGAAGCGCGGAAAAGGAAATGCAGAGCTGGTTACACGGCTTCTGTGCATGAAGAATTTCATCGGTCAGGCGAATGGTGCCGAGATGGCGAAAGCCGGGCTGCTTCAGCCGGACTATTATTATGAAATGCTTCCGTACGCCCTAGCATTCTCTCAGGAGGAGCTGTGGGCGAGAAAATTCCGGTGGATTGGTGCTAAGGGCGCGGAATTCTATGAGGAAAAGGCGGAAGGAAATACCATGGTAATCGGTCATGCTCGAAAACGTACCGAACAGGTGGCGAGGGATCTGAAGACCTTCTGCCGTACTGTAGAAAATGATTATCATCTGACGAATAGAAGAAGGAGAATTTTCTAATGAAAGAAAAAGAAAAAGTAATTAATATTGCCGTTATCGCTCACGTTGATGCCGGAAAATCCACTCTGGTAGATGCACTTCTGGCACAGTCTCACGTATTTAGAGACAACGAGCAGGTGGTGGACTGCGTCATGGACAGCGATGCCATCGAAAGAGAACGTGGAATTACCATTTATTCCAAGAACTGTTCCATCATGTACAAGGATTACAAAATCAATATCGTCGACACCCCGGGACACGCGGACTTCAGTTCTGAGGTAGAGCGTATTATGAAAACCGTAGATACCGTTATCCTCCTGGTGGACTCCAGCGAGGGTCCGATGCCGCAGACCCGTTTCGTGCTGAACAAGTCTCTCGAACAGGGCCTGAACCCGATTCTGTTCATCAACAAAATCGACAAGAAGGATGCGCGAATCGACGAAGTCGTGGACGAAGTATATGAGCTGTTCATGGATCTGGAAGCCAATGACGATCAGCTGGACTTTCCAATTCTTTACGGTATTGCCAGACAGGGTATCGCGGTCAGAGAGCCTTCCGATGCGGATGAAGTGGTCATCGGAGAGGGCGCCGGCAAAATTAAGAAGAGCCCGAAGGGTTACGGCGATCTGAACATCGAGCCGCTGCTGGAGACCATCGTCAACCACGTGGAGCCGTTCCCGGACAAGAGAGAAGAGCCGCTGCAGCTGCAGATTTGTTCCCTGGCGTACGATGATTATATCGGCAGACTGGGAATCGGCCGCATCACCAGAGGCACGCTGAAGGAAGCCCAGCAGGTTGCGGTTTGCAAGGAAGACGGTACCGTTTCCAAAAATAAAATCAACCAGGTCTTCGTCTACCGGGGTCTCCAGAGAATGCCGGTAGCAGAAGCGGAATGCGGCGATATCGTGGTCGTATCCGGTATCCCGGATATTTCCATCGGCGAGACCATCTGCGCACCGGACCATCCGGAAGCCATGGAGATGATCAACATCGAAGAGCCGACCCTGTCCATGAACTTCATGGTCAACTCCTCTCCGTTTGCCGGACAGTCCGGTAAATACGTTACCAGCCGTCACATCCGGGAACGTCTGGACAAGGAGCTGGAAGTCAATGTGGGTCTGGTGGTAGAGGAGACGGATTCCACGGATTCCTTCAAGGTATCCGGCCGAGGAGAGCTGCATCTGTCCATTCTCATCGAGAACATGAGAAGAGAAGGATATGAGCTGGGCGTATCCAAGCCGGAAGTTATCTTCAAGACCGGTGAAAACGGCGAGAAGCTGGAACCGGTGGAAGAAGTGGTCATCAGCGTACCGGATGAATATTCCGGCACCGTCATCTCCAAGCTGAATATTCGAAAGGGTATGATGACGCAGATGATGAGCGAAGGCAACGGATATTCCCGAATCGAGTATTTGGCACCGACTCGCGGACTCATGGGTTACCGAAGTGAGTTCATCAACGATACCCACGGTGAAGGAACCATGGTTCGCCGGTTCGAAGGATTTGAGCCTTATAAAGGGGAAATCCCGCAGCGTGTGAACGGTGTGGCAATCGCTCAGGAAGAGGGAAACTGCACCCCATATGCAATCTTCAACATTCAGGAGCGTGTGCAGATGTTCGTAGAACCGGGTACCCACGTATATGAGGGAATGATTGTTGGAATGAATGCCCGAAACGATGACATGGTGGTAAACCCATGCAAGGCGAAGAGAGTTTCCAACATGCGTGCGGCCGGCAGTGACGATACCATCAAGCTGACCCCACCGAGAGTGTTCTCTTTGGAAGAGGCGCTGGAATTCATCAACGACGATGAGCTGGTAGAGGTAACGCCGGACGACATCCGCCTCCGGAAGAAGTATCTGAACGAACTGGAAAGAAGACGGGCAAACCGATAAAATGTAATTATGGAAATAAGGAATTGCCTTAGTATTTATTAATGTGCTATAATGGATTGGTTTTATTAATAAATTATTATCGGTAAAAGTTAGTGAGGAAAACAAAAATGGGAAGAATTAAGCAATTTAAAAAGGTTTTGGTAGCAAACCGTGGTGAAATTGCAATTCGTATTATTCGAGCTTGCCGTGAGCTGGGAATCCGTTCCGTGGCAATCTATTCGGAAGAGGACAAGAATTCTCTGTTCCGTACCAAGGCAGACGAATCCTACGAAATCGGCAATGGAAAGAGCCCAATCGATGCTTATCTGGATATTGATGAAATTATCCGTTTGGCAAAGGCAAAGGGCTGTGACGCCATCCACCCGGGTTACGGTTTCTTGGCAGAGAATGCCGGTTTCGCGGAAGCCTGCGAGAAGAGCGGCATCGAATTCATCGGACCGACTCACGAGATGATGAATGCACTGGGTGACAAGATTCAGTCCAAGCTGGTAGCGGAAAGCGTTGGCGTTCCAACCATTCCGGGCGTGGATAAGGCCATCTCCTCCGAGGATGAAGCACTGGAATTTGCAGAGAAGTGCGGTTATCCGGTAATGCTGAAGGCGGCAGCCGGCGGCGGCGGAAGAGGAATGAGAATCGTTCGCAGCACTGAAGAACTGATTCCGCAGTTCCGCAGTGCCCATAACGAAGCGGTAAAAGCATTCGGCAACGGAGATATTTTTATCGAGAAATATCTGGAAGAGCCGAAGCATATCGAGGTTCAGGTGCTGGGCGATAAGTACGGCAATCTGGTACACCTTTATGAGAGAGATTGTTCCGTGCAGAGAAGACACCAGAAGGTTATCGAGTTCACACCGGCGCTCTGCCTGACCGATGCGCAGAGAGAAGCAATCTGCAATGACGCCATTAAACTGGCAAAAGCAGTGGATTACCGCAGTGCCGGAACTTGCGAGTTCCTGCTGGACAAGAGCGGTCAGCACTACTTCATCGAGATGAATACTCGTGTTCAGGTAGAGCACACGGTTTCGGAGCTGGTAACGGGCATCGACATCGTTCAGGATATGATTCTGATTGCCGAGGGTTATGCTCTGGATTCCGAGAGAATCAACATCAAGTCCCAGAAGGACGTTACCATGAACGGTTATGCCATCCAGTGCCGTATCACCACCGAGGATCCGGCCAACAACTTCGCACCGGATACCGGTACCATCACGGAGTACCGTTCCGCAGCGGGATTCGGAATTCGTCTGGACGGCGGAAATGGTTTTACCGGATCGGTAATCTCCCCGTACTACGACAGCTTGCTGGTAAAAGTATGCTCCCACGGCCGTAGTTTTAACGACACCATCAACAAGGCGGTTCGCGCACTGACGGAGATGCGCATCGAAGGCGTGAAGACCAACATCGGTTTCCTCCTGAACGTGCTGAACCATCCGACATTCCGTGCCGGAGACTGCAACACCGGATTTATCAACGACAATCCGGAGCTGCTGAATATCCGTGCGGTAACCAATAAAGAGCTGCAGGTTCTGGAGTTCCTGGGCGATAAGTATGTAAACGAAACTAAGGGTCACCGGGTAGATTACAACGTTCCGGTGGTTCCGCAGGTGGATAAGACTCAGATTCCGTCCTTCCGCGGAACGAAGCAGCTGCTGGACGAGAAGGGCCCGAAGGCGGTTGCGGATTGGGCGCTGGATCAGAAGAAGCTGCTGCTGACGGATACATCCCTCCGAGATGCACAGCAGTCTCTATTCGCGACTCGAATGAGAACCAAAGATATGACAAAGATTGCTCCGGCAATGGCCACATACGGAAAGGATTTCTTCTCCTTTGAAATGTGGGGCGGCGCGACCTTCGACGTATCCATGCGTTTCCTGGGCGAAGATCCGTGGGAAAGACTGGAAACTCTTCGGGAGCAAATTCCGAATGTACTGTTCCAGATGCTGTTCCGCGGTGCCAATGCCGTAGGATATCGGAACTATCCGGATAACACCATTCGGAAGTTCATCCGTCAGTCCGCGAAGTCCGGAATCGATGTATTCCGTATCTTCGACTCTCTGAACTGGATTAAGGGCATGGAAATCGCCATCGATGAGACCCTGAACCAGGGCAAGATTGCGGAAGCATCCATGTGCTACACCGGAGACATCCTGGATGAATCCAGAGAAAAATACAACCTGAAGTACTATGTAAACATGGCGAAGGAGCTGGAGAAGAGAGGCGCGCACATCATCGCAATCAAGGATATGTCCGGCCTGCTGAAGCCGGTGGCTGCGGAGAAGCTGGTACGTGCACTGAAGAACGAAGTGACCGTTCCGATTCACCTGCATACCCACGACACATCCGGAAACGGTGTGGCAACGGTTCTGATGGCTGCTTCTGCCGGATTGGATATTGCGGATGCCGCATTCAACAGTGTGTCCGGACTCACCTCGCAGCCGGCACTGAACTCCATCGTTGCGGCGCTGGAGAGCTCGGATCGGGATACCGGTATGGATCAGAGAGGCCTGCAGAGAATTTCCGATTACTGGGTAGACGTTCGTCCGGTATACAGCCAGTTCGAATCCGATTTGAAGTCCACTACCGCAGAAATCTACCGTCTGGAGATTCCGGGCGGACAGTACTCCAACCTGAAGCCTCAGGTAGAGAGCTTTGGTATCGGACATCGCTTCGATGACGTAAAGGATATGTACGTGAAGGTAAACCAGATGTTCGGAGATATCATCAAGGTAACTCCGTCCTCCAAGGTGGTAGGCGATATGGCCATCTTCATGATTCGAAACGATTTGACACCGGAGAACATTGTGGAAAAGGGAACCGAATTCGACTTCCCGGATTCCGTTGTTTCCTACTTCGAGGGAATGATCGGTCAGCCGGAAGGCGGATTCCCGGAGGATCTGCAGAAGGTTGTGCTGAAGGGCAGAGAGCCGATTACCTGCAGACCGGGCGAATTGCTGGAAGATGACGATTATGAAGAATTTAAGCGTCACATCGTGGAAGATCTGGGTCTGGAAGGAACGGATCAGCAACAGCTCAGCTATGCGATCTATAGCAAGGTATTCGACGATTACGTAAAGGATCTGAAGAAGAAGGGCAACTTCCGGAACATGGGTTCCGATGTATACTTCCACGGAATTGCTTTGGGCCAGACGGCAGAGATTACGCTGACCGAAGGTAAGACCATGGTCATCACGCTGGAAGACGTCAGTGCACCGAATGCGGAAGGAATGAGAGACCTGACCTTTACCATCAACGGAAACCGCCGAGTGATTTCCGTGAAGGATAAGCAGGCGCTCACCACTTCCGTAATGGCGGGCAGTGCGATTCAGTTCGCCAGCGAGGACGATCCGGATGAAATCGGCGCAAATATCCCGGGCACCATTGTCAAGGTCATCGCCAAAGCCGGAGACGAAGTGAAGAAGGGTGAACCGATTGCGGTCATCGAAGCCATGAAGATGGAGACCAATGTTCTGGCATTGAGAGACGGCGTCATCGAGAAGGTGTATGTAAAGGAAGCGGACAGCGTTAAGTCGGGTCAGCTCATTGCTACATTAGAACCACTTGCGAATGACGACGAATAATAATATAATAACGTCTGGAGAAGGGTAAGGGATTAAACGAAACACTATTTTTCACAAGGTGAAAGGAGAAATTTTACGAATGAAAAGAATTCTGGTAATCAACCCTGGTGCGACATCCACTAAGATCGCAGTTTATGAGGATGAGAACGAGGTAATGCGCGTTGGTATCGATCACGATGCTGCAGAAATGGACAAGCACGAAAAGATTGTTGATCAGATGCCGTTCCGTCGTGACATCATCATGAAGACTCTGGAAGAGAAGGGCTTTAAGCTAGAAGATTTTGATGCAATCTGCGGAAGAGGCGGACTGCTCAAGCACATCCCATCCGGTACTTATAAGGTAACCGATGCCGTAATCGAGGATATCAAGAACCCGCCTTACGGTGAGCACGCAGCAAACCTGGGTTCCTACATTTCCAAGGAACTGGCAGACAAGGTTGGCATCCCGGCATTCTTCGTTGACCCGGTTGCAGTTGACGAGCTGGAAGACGTTGCTCGTTACTCCGGCCTGAAGGGCATGGAGAGACAGAGCTTCTGGCACGCACTGAATCAGAAGGCTGTTTGCCGCGAAGCTGCAAAGCAGATCGGAAAGCCATACGAAGAGCTGAACATCATCGGTGTTCACCTGGGTGGCGGCGTATCCGTTGCTGCACACAAGCACGGCAAGACCGTAGACCTGAACAACGTTAAGGATGAGGGTGCAATGGGTATGGACAGAGGCGGAAGCCTGCCGGCAAACGCACTGGTGAACCTGTGCTACTCCGGAAAGACCAAGGACGAAGTAAAGAGAATCATCGGCCGTGAAGCCGGCGTATTCTCCTACACCGGAACCAAGGATTTCCGTACCGTTGAGAACAAGGCGTTTGATGAGCATGACGAAGAGTGCATGGGCGCATTCAAGGCAATCGCTTATCAGCTGGCAAAGGATATCGGCGCTATGGCCGCTGTTCTGCGTTTCGATGTAGACGCTATCGTTTACACCGGCGGAATGGCTTACAGTGAACGTTTCTGCGAGGAAATCACTTCCTACGTAGGAAAAATCGCTCCGATCATCCGTATCCCGGGAGAAGAAGAGATGAAGGCTCTGGCACTGGGTGCACTGAGAGCTCTGAACGACGGAGATTACAAGAATTATTAATCGTTCGGGACGGACTTTGGTTCGTTGAATTGAATGATGTTAGGAAGAGACCCCCTGCAGAAATGCAGGGGGATTTCTTTTCCCTTTGCACCAAGTCTGCGGGCATGTTCAGTCTGCGGCCGCCGCCGGGAAAATCACTTTGAACCACTGCGTGTATGTTTTTTACTCAAAAAGGAAGTATAATCAAGATATCGATATTTCCAATCGTGTTCAATGGAGGATGGATATGGACAAGAAAAAAATTCAACACTTGGGCCTGGCGGCGGTGCTGAGTATCGCCATGCTGGGCACCACCGTTCCGGTAACGGTTCTGGCGGCGACCTCGACCGGAACAGTGACGCAGAGCAGAGAGGTGCAGGCACCTTCTTCGAAGGAAGAAGCGGAAGCGGCAAAAAACGAAGCCCAGAAGCGCTTGGATGCCAGCGAAAAGGCGTATAAGGACGCTCAGGCGAAAAAGGATGCCGCAGAGAAGGCGCAGAAGGAAAAGCAGCAGGAATACAATCGGCTGCAAACTGAACTGAAATCTGCGGAGACAAAGGCCGATAACGCCTTCCGCGATGCAGTGACGGAGAAAGAGAACGCTTTGAAGCAGGCGGATGAAAAGCTCCAGACAGCAAAGTCAGAGCTGACGAAGGCACAGACGAACTTGGACCGGGCGAAAGCAAACTGCGACAAGGTGAAATCCGATTATCGGGAATCGCAGAATGCCATCGAAACCGCAAAGCAGAATCTGGAGCAGGCAAAAAATGAAAAGACCGATGCGGAAGCGTCCGTAAAGAATGCACAGACCGAAATGACTGCGGCTCAGGCGAAGTACGAACAGGATTTGCAGGATGCCAAGGAAAAGCTGAAAGCGGCACAGACCGCCTACGGCAATGTGGGCATCGATTTTCTGAACAGCGTGATTTCCAACGACAGTTATAAGATTGCGAACTGGAAGAAACTGCTGGCCAATTCGTCGGACGACAAAGTTAAGAGTGCTTACGATGAAACTACATTCAACGAAGCGTTTTCTGCAGAAAATCTTCTGAGAGTTGCAACTCTTCTGGATACCTGCAACAACTATAGAAAAACCGATAACAATTTCACCGAAGCCAACAACCGTGTGGCCATGAAGCTGAGTCCGGAACTGGTGGTGTCCGCTACCGCTTCGGCCATGGTGAGCCGAAATCAAGGGGACCACGTATTGTTTAATACCGGAGATAATGAAATAAACAGGATTAATTTTCCAAATGCAACCAACTGGTCCGAAAATCTTGCTCGGGGATACCAAGATCCGTTTGACGGATGGTATACAGAAGAGAAAGAAATCTATGATAACAACAAGAAAGACGGAACCGGACACTATAAGAATATCACGGGAGACTACGGTACTGCTCCGATGACTGGCATCGGCATCTCCTACGGTTCTGAAGAGTATAGAGTGTCTTACTGCCAGCGTTTCGTCAACCGTGCAGTAGGTAAGACCTACACTGCTCAGGAGTGGCGGAATGCGGTGAACAGTTTTGCTTCCGACGCAAAGTCCAAGTTGGATCAGGCAAAGGCAACGAAGGAAAAGATCGAGGCCAAGGACTCTTCCGCAGTGAAGTACTACACCGATGCGGAGGCCGCACTGCAGAATGCAAAGTCGGATCTGGCCGAAAAAGAAAAGGCCGTAACGACCGGAGAAAAGGCCGTAACCGACAAGACCAATGCATCTCAGAATTTAAAGAATCAGATGGATGCGGCGAACAAATCGGTGACCGATGCAGAAAACGCTGTATCCGAAAAAGAATCGCTTCAGCAAAAAGCACAGGATGCCAAGGATTCCGCTCAGAAGGAGTACGATCGGGCGAAGGCCATCGACCGGGAAAATCCGGAGACTTACCGAGATGCATTCCCGAATCTGGTTCAGGCAGCGCAGGCGGTAACGGACAAGAAGTCCGATGTTAATCAAGCAAAGGCTGCACTGGACACTGCAGTGAAGGAAACAGAAGCGACAGAATCGACTCTCCAAGATGTCCGGAAGACCTACGAAGAAGATAAGGCGGCATTCGAAGAAGCGAAGAAAACCTATGATGATTTTGTGAAAAAAGAGTCTCCGCTGGAAATCCGAAAGGTGGTTCTTTCCAAAACCTTGCTGACTTACAACGGCAAAGTGCAGAAGCCGTCCGTAAAGGTCTACGATGAAAACGGAACACAGATTACCGAAGACTTTAAAGTAAGCTATCCGTCCGGATGCAAGAATCTGGGCAGCTACAAGGTGACCGTTACCGGAACCGACAATTACAAAGGTACGGTAACCGCATCCTACGTAATCCGTCCGGCAAAGTGCAAAACCCCTTCCGTGAAGGCGGGAAAGAAGAAAATGACCGTAAAGTGGAAGAAGCTGGGCGGCGGAAGCCAGACCTATCAGATCTACGTTCTGAAGAAGGGCACAAAGAAGGCGAAGTATTACACGAGCACAAAGTCTTCCAAGACCATTAAGAAGCTGTCAAAGAAAAAAACGTATTCCGTAAAGATTCGAAGCTATAAGAAAATCAGCGGAAAGACCTACTACGGGGCATGGTCCGGAACCAAGAAGGTAAAGATTAAATAACCCGGAAGGTTTTTAAGAACAAATGTTTGCACGCAGGCTCCGAAAATGCTATACTGTAACGTATCATAAATCATTTCAGAAAGGGTACGAAATGGAGAAAAATATTGTCATTAAAGGAGCCTGCGAGAACAATCTTCAGGATTTGGATGTAACGATTCCTCGGGACCAATTGGTGGTGTTCACCGGTCTGTCCGGTTCCGGGAAGTCGTCGCTGGCTTTTGATACCATATATGCCGAAGGTCAGAAGAAATACGTGGAAAGCCTGTCTGCCTATGCCAGACAGTTTTTGGGATTGATGAAAAAGCCGGATGTGAAGGTGATTGAGGGCCTTTCTCCGGCTATTTCCATCGACCAGAAAACCACTAACAAGAACCCGCGTTCTACGGTGGGAACCGTTACCGAGATTTACGACTACTTGAGACTGCTCTATGCGCGAATCGGAATTCCGCACTGCCCGATTTGCGGCCGGGAGATTACCAGCCAGTCCGTGGACAGCATTGTGGACCGGATTGCGGGACACGAGATCGGTACTCGGCTGACGGTGCTGGCGCCGATTATTCGGGGGCGAAAGGGCGAGCACAAAGGGGTCTTCGGTCGAATTCAGCGGGACGGCTACACCCGGGTTCGGGTGGATGGCGAAATGCACCGTCTAGACGATGGCGAGATTCTTTTAGAGAAGAACAAGAAGCATACCATCGAAATTGCCATCGACCGGATAGTGGTGAAAGAAGACAACCGGAGCCGTATTGCGGAGGCGGTGGAGCTGGCCATTCGGGAAGGGGAAGGATTGGTGAACGTTCTTTTTGCCGAAAACCAAGAGGACGGAAGCCGAAAGGAATACGAGGAGACCTTCAGCACGCTGCTGGCCTGCCCGGAACACGGTATCGGCATCGAGGAGATGGAGCCGCGGATGTTTTCGTTTAATGCGCCCTACGGATCCTGTGAGACCTGCACCGGACTTGGTTTTACCCTGCGGATTAAGCCGGAATCTTTGGTGACGGATGAGAACAAGAGCCTGGTGAAAGGCGCGATGGGGAATGTTTTTGCCTCGATGGACGCCATGGGGTTCTACCGGCAGATGCTGCAGCAGCTGGCCATCGACCACAACACGGACATCACCCGGCCGTACAAGGAGCTGCCGGAGGATTTCAAGAAGGAACTGATCTACGGAACGGGAACTCGGAAGCTGAAGTACACCTACACCAGCAAGAGCGGGCGCGTTTCCCATATGAATCATACTTTTGAGGGCATCATTCCGAGTCTGGAGCGCCGCTACGGGGAGTCCAAGTCCGATTACATCCGGGAGAAAATCGGGGCCATGATGACGGAGGCGGAGTGCCCGACTTGTCACGGCCGGAAGCTGAAGGATACGGTTCTGGCGGTGACCGTAGGGGGCAAAAACATCATCGAAGTGACGGACATGTCCGTGATTCAGGCGATTGATTTTTTCCGAAAACTGGAATTGACGGAGCGGGAGAAAGCCATCTCGAAGCTAATTACCAAGGAAATCATGGACCGGCTGTCCTTCCTGCAGACGGTGGGACTGGGATACCTGACGTTGTCCCGGGCGGCGGGCACCCTTTCCGGCGGAGAGTCCCAGCGAATTCGGCTGGCCACTCAGATTGGATCCGGTCTGGTAGGCGTCCTGTATATTTTGGACGAGCCGAGCATCGGCCTTCACCAGAAGGATAACGACAAGCTTTTGCAGGCCCTTCGAAACCTCACGGACATGGGCAACACCTTGATTGTGGTAGAACACGACGAGGATACCATGTATGCGGCAGATCACATCGTGGATATCGGCCCGGGGGCCGGGATTTACGGCGGCAAGCTGGTGGCTCAGGGAACGGTGGAGGATATCAAGGCGTGCAAGGAATCCATTACCGGTCAGTATCTGTCCGGGGTTCGGGAAATAGAAATTCCGGCGGAGCGACGGGAAGGGAACGGACTGTCCCTTCGAGTGCTGGGAGCCGCAGAGAATAACCTGAAGAATATCGATGTGGAGGTTCCGGCGGGCAAGCTGGTGTGCGTAACCGGTGTATCCGGTTCCGGCAAAAGCAGTTTGGTGAACCAGATCATTTACAAAGGGGTTGCGTCGGTGACCAATCGGCTGCAGGAGACGCCGGGGAAATATCGGGAGATTCAAGGTATCGAGAACTTCGATAAGGTTATCGATATCGACCAGTCGCCGATTGGGCGGACGCCGAGATCCAATCCGGCTACCTATACGGGAATGTTCGACCATATTCGAGATCTTTTTGCCCAAATGCCGGAAGCGAAGGTCCGAGGATATTCCAAAGGCCGGTTCAGCTTCAACGTGAAGGGGGGGCGATGCGAGGCTTGCCGAGGAGACGGAATCACGAAAGTGGAGATGCACTTCCTGCCGGATGTGTACGTTCCTTGTGAGGTGTGCGGCGGTGCCCGGTACAACCACGAGACTTTGGAAGTAAAATACAAGGGAAAGAACATTTCTCAGGTGCTGGATATGTCCGTTTCGGAAGCCCTGCCGTTCTTTGCGAACCAGGCGGGAATCGAGCGGTATCTGACGACGCTGGACGAAGTGGGTCTGGGATACGTGAAGCTGGGACAGCCGTCCACACAGCTTTCCGGCGGTGAGGCCCAGCGAATTAAGCTGGCCACGGAGCTTTCCAAGCGGAGCACCGGTCGGACATTATACATTCTGGATGAGCCGACCACGGGACTTCATTTCGCGGATGTGGATAAGCTGATGTACGTGCTGAACCGTCTGGTGGACGACGGAAACACGGTGCTGGTAATCGAGCACAATCTGGATGTAATTAAATGTGCGGATCACATTATCGACCTGGGTCCGGACGGCGGTGACGGGGGCGGAACAATTGTGACCACCGGCACCCCGGAGGAAGTGGCGATGTGCCCGGAATCCTATACCGGTCAGTATTTGAAGCGGATATTGGAGAAAGCCGGGAGGCTATAAGGAAGCAAAAAACAGTGCCATCCGTTCTGCGGATGGCACTGTTTTGCATTGCGATTATTTCTCATGAACCCGTTTGCCGGTGATGTGGTGGATGTCGAGCTCCAGAATCTGCGTGCGCGAGGCATTGGCCTTGGCGGTTTCGATGCCTTCTTCCCGGGTGGGATAGTACTTGATTCCCAGGTTGCACAGTTTCTCAAAGGCTTTCTTCTCGTCGGAAACAAGGTGAATCTCGCCGAATACGATGACGCTGTGAAGTGTGCAAGCCCAGTCGCCTTCCGAGTAGGTGCCTTTGTCCAGCACACAGAAGGACACTTTTCCGTTGGCCTGAAGGGCGTCGATTTTGTGTCCCTCCTTCGCGCAGTGAAAGTAGATCTTGTTTTCGTCTTCATCATAAAAATAATTCATCGGGATGCCGTAAGGGTATCCGTCCTCGCCAAAGAGGGACAACACGCCTCGGCCTTCTTCTGCCAGGATTCTCCGGCATTCCTCATCGGTAATCTGCTGTTTGAAGCGACGCATTTTGCGAAACATAGCGGCACCGTCCTTTCAAGTTGATTATACATATTCGTCTTATATCAGTAAAAGTGTACCACAAACATGTGTGCGGAAAAAGAAAAAACGCATCCGAAAGGAATATCGATATCCTTCGGATGCGTTTTGATTCTTAGAAAATGCCGCCTGCATTTAGAACAGCAGATGGGCGATCGGGCAGACGATTGCCAGTGAAATAATGGTTCGTTCCAGGAAGATGACGAACAGTTCGAACAGGTTAATCGGCAGCTTGGAGCTGAGAATCAGTCCGCCCACTTCGTCCAGGAAAAGCACCTGGGTTACGGAAACCACCGCAACGATGAACCGGGTCATCGGAACCGCATTGGTGCCGGCGATGATTACCGATGGGGTGAACATATCGGTGAAGCCCACCACCATGGTGGAAGCCGCCGCAGCGACATCCGGCACCTGCAGGGCGCTGAGAAGCGGACGGAACGGCATGCCCAACCAGTCGAACACCGGAGTGTAGTTGGCCACCACAAGGGCCGCAGTACCGATGCACATAACGGTTGGTAGGACGCCGAACCACATGTTCAGGCAGTTCTTTGCGCCATTTCTGAAGAATTCGCCGACGCCTTTGTGGGCTGCGGCTCTCTTCATGGCCAGGTGCAGGCCGTACTCTTTCGAAGACGTAAAACCCTCCGGCAGCGTTTCCGGCATGGCTTTGCCCGGAATTAAGTAATCGTTCGGCTTTTTCCGAAGCGGATAGATTCTCGGACAGATTACCGCGCAGACGATACCAATCAGGCAGATTATTAAGTAGTAGATGCCGAAATACTGGGTCAAATCCACCTGAGCCAGTACCACCATGGAGAAGGTGATGGATACGGCGGAAAAGCAGGTGGAAATGATGGATGCTTCTTTTGTGGAGTAGTAGCCGCCCTCGTACTGATTGCAGGTGAGCATAACGCCCAGCGTGCCGTCACCGATCCAGGAAGTGATGCAGTCTACCGCCGCACGACCCGGAACCTTAAACAGGGGACGCATGAACTTCGTCAGCAGGGCGCCCACGAATTCCAGAAGACCGAAATCCAGCAGCAGCGGAAGCAGGAAGGAGGCAATCAAGAAGATGATGACCAATCCCACGATGAGGCCGAGGGCCATTCCGCCCTGATCCGGCCCGGTGATGGCACCGATGAATTTCTCAAAACCTCGGCCCTGTTCATTTCCAAGACTAAAGTAGGCCAGCCAGCAGAAGATGCATCCCAGCACGCGGGTGGCCGCCCAGAACGGCGTGCAGCAGAACGCTTCCTTTAAGAGCGCATTTTCCATGATGAATTTCGGTTTGGCGAAGGCCATCAGGCACAGTACGGCCGAAACGGTCAGGATGAACAGGCAGAGACCGGGCAGGATGCTCTCTGCGATGGCAGAAATCCAGTCCGCGATGATTTTGACGGCGATGGTCCAACTTCCGTCCACCTTGATTGGAATCATGAACAGGAAGATTCCGATGACGGAAGGCACGATGAACCGCGCCTTGCTAACGTTCTTTTCCATAGTGATATTTTCCTCTCTCTTTCTTTGTTCGCACGGGTTATGTATTATAACCCGTACAATGTGAAATTATACATGAGTGTGAATATCATTACAATCCGTAAACGGAAAATAATTGACAGAATTTGGAATCGTGATACAATGGAACTGCAGTAAAAAAACATACGGGGAGCTGGAAGCAGCCGGCTGAGAGGAAGGAATACTTCGACCCATAACCTGATTTGGATAATGCCAACGGAGGGAAGATAAGATCGTGAAACCCACGGATTACCGGAACGAAAGTTGGTAATCCGTGTTTTTTATTGCAGGCGGCAGACCGGGAGCACCACTTTCTGCCGCGGTAGAAAAAATTGTTCATTTGAATCCGGCAAAAATTGCCGGAAGAAAGTAAGGAGGATTATTTTGAGCAATTACACGACACAGATGGATGCTGCAAGAAAAGGCATTGTGACGGAGCAGATCCGTACCGTTGCGGCAAAGGAAAACATGGATGTCGAGGCGCTTATGAAACTTGTTGCAGAAGGAAAGGTTGCTATTCCGGCGAACAAGAGACATGAGTGCTTATCGGCAGAAGGTGTGGGAAGCATGCTTCGCACCAAAATCAATGTCAACCTCGGCGTATCCAGAGACTGCAAAGACTACGACATTGAGATGCAGAAGGTGATGAGCGCAGTGGACTTGGGCGCCGAAGCGATTATGGACCTGTCCAGCCACGGCAATACCCAGCCGTTCCGTCAGAAGCTCACATCGGAATGCCCGGTAATGATCGGAACCGTTCCGGTATACGACAGTGTCATTCACTATCAGAGAGATCTGGCTACCCTGACGGCACAGGATTTCGTGGATGTTGTCCGCCTTCACGCAGAGGACGGTGTGGACTTCGTCACACTGCACTGCGGAATCACTCGGAAAACCATCGAGCAGATTCGGAAGCACAAGAGAAAGATGAACATCGTCAGCCGTGGCGGAAGTCTTGTTTTTGCATGGATGTGCATGACCGGAAACGAGAACCCATTCTACGAATATTACGATGAGATTCTGGACATCTGCGAGGAGTACGACGTTACCGTATCCCTGGGAGATGCCTGCCGTCCGGGATGTCTGGCCGACGCAACCGACGTATGCCAGATCGAGGAGCTGGTTCGCCTGGGAGAGCTCACCAAGAGAGCGTGGGATCACAACGTACAGGTAATGGTGGAAGGTCCGGGACACGTTCCGCTGGATCAGGTTGCGGCCAACATGAAGGTGCAGCAGAGCATCTGCATGGGCGCTCCGTTCTACGTACTGGGACCGCTGGTGACCGACATCGCTCCGGGCTATGACCACATCACCGCTGCAATCGGCGGCGCCGTAGCAGCTATGAACGGCGCGGCATTCCTGTGCTACGTAACGCCGGCAGAGCACCTGGCACTGCCGAACGTGGAAGACACCAAGCAGGGCATCATCGCTTCCAAGATCGCCGCTCACGCAGCGGATATCGCTAAGGGCATTCCGAATGCCCGGGATATCGACGACAAGATGGCGGATGCCAGAAGAGAATTGGATTGGGATGCGCAGTTCGAGTGCGCCCTGGATCCGGTAACGGCAAAAGCAATTCGTGACGACCGTTCCCCGGAAGAAGATCACAGCGAGACCTGCAGCATGTGCGGTAAGTTCTGTGCGGTACGGAGCATGAACAAGGCTCTGTCCGGAGAATACATCGATATTCTCTAAGTTCTCATAAGAGAAAGTGCCGATGATTCGGTAAAAAAAAGTACGGTGCTTCGGCGGCTTCCGAGCCCCGGAGCATCGCGATATGAAGATGAAAACAATCAATCTGGATGCGCCGATTCTGTAAGTGAAGGAGGTGAAAGGGATGAAAATCAACGGGGAAGATCGGAAATTCGACAGACCCATGACCGTTGCGGAGATGCTGGAAGCGGAAGGCTACAAGCGAACCGCCGTTGCGGTGGAAGTGAATCTGGAAATCGTGCCGAAGACGGCCTACGATACAAGGGTTCTTCAGGAAGACGATGCCATCGAAGTGGTGAAATTCATGGGTGGCGGCTAAGCCGGACACTGATGACGAACGACTCTTTTTTTTTATAGATAATCCCTAAAAACAATGATGCGGAACGTGCCAGTCACGTCCGGACCGATGCAGGAGAAAGGTGCATTCAAATGAAAGACGATAAATTAGTAATTGGCGGAAAAGAATTTAATTCGAGATTTATTCTGGGCTCCGGAAAGTACAGCCTGGATCTCATTAAGGCGGCGGTGGAGAACGCCGGTGCGGAGCTGATCACCGTGGCGGTTCGCCGGGCCAACACGAAGGACAGCGAGAATATTTTGGACTACATCCCGAAGAACATCACCCTGCTGCCGAATACATCCGGCGCGCGGACGGCGGAAGAAGCGGTTCGTATTGCCAGACTGGGCAGAGAACTGGGCTGCGGAGATTTTGTAAAGGTGGAGATCATGCGGGACAGCAAGTACCTGTTGCCGGACAACCAGGCGACGGTGGAAGCCACGGAGATTCTGGCGAAGGAAGGCTTTATCGTTATGCCGTACATGTATCCGGATCTGAATACCGCAAGAGATCTGGTGAATGCCGGTGCCGCTGCGGTAATGCCGCTGGCTTCCCCGATCGGATCCAACAAGGGCCTGGCAACGAAGGAATTTATCCAGATTCTCATCGATGAGATTGAGCTTCCGATTATCGTGGATGCGGGAATCGGCAGACCGTCTCAGGCATGTGAAGCCATGGAGATGGGCGCGGCGGCAATCATGGCCAATACCGCTTTGGCAACCGCCGGCGACGTACCGCAGATGGCCAGTGCGTTCGGTAAAGCCGTAGAGGCCGGAAGAGAAGCATACCTGGCCGGTCTGGGAAGAGTTCTTACCAGAGGTGCATCCGCATCCGACCCGCTGACCGGATTCCTGCGGAACTAAGGGAGGTGCTCTATGGAAAATGATTTTTTGGTGGATTCCGAGTATCTGGCACCTGCCGCTTTGGAGAAGAAGCATCGTCTGGAGAACGACCCGTCCTCCCGAATCGATCATATGAAGTATCTGGAAGGAATGGATCAAATCGATCCGTCCCTCCGCCTTCGGGTGATGAAGGAAATGGCGGAATACGATCCGTCGGAGTACACGGCGCGGGACGTGCAGCGGGCTTTGGAGCAGGAGACCTGCTCCGTTGAGGATCTGAAGGCGCTGCTGTCCCCGGCAGCGGAACCCTTCCTGGAGCAGATGGCTCGCCGGGCCAACCGGGAGACCTCCCGTCACTTCGGAAATTCCGTGAACATCTTCACGCCGCTGTACATCGCCAACTACTGCGAGAACTACTGCGTATACTGCGGATTCAACTGCTACAACCACATTCGGAGACTGAAGCTGGATTCGGAGCAGATTGAGCACGAGATGAAGGTCATCGCGGATACCGGTATTGAGGAGATTTTGCTGCTGACCGGCGAGTCTCCGGTAAAAAGCGACGTAAAATACATCGGCGAGGCCTGCAAGCTGGCGAAGAAGTATTTCCGAAACGTGGGCATCGAAATCTATCCGGTGAACGTGGAGGATTACCGGTACCTGCACGAATGCGGGGTGGATTACGTCACTGTATTCCAGGAAACCTACGATTCGGACCGCTACGAGCAGCTGCACCTGGCCGGCAACAAGAGAATTTGGCCGTACCGCTTCGAAGCCCAGGAGCGTGCGCTTATGGGCGGCATGAGAGGTGTTGGCATGTCCGCACTGCTGGGACTTTCGGATTTCCGAAAGGATGCCTTTGCCACGGCGCTGCACGCCTGTCTGCTGCAGAGAAAATACCCGCATGCGGATATTTCCATTTCCTGCCCGAGACTGCGTCCGATCGTGAACAACGACAAAATCAATCCGAAGGATGTGCATGAGACCCAGCTGTGTCAGATTCTGTGCGCATACCGGATTTTCCTGCCGTTTGCGCAGATTGTGGTATCCTCCCGAGAGAGCCGCTCTTTCCGAGACGGCATTACCCGGATTGCGGCTACCAAGGTTTCCGCCGGCGTATCCACCGGAATCGGCGACCACGAGGAGAAGTATACCGGAAAGAAGGGAGAAGCCGAGGGCGACGAGCAGTTCGATATCGATGACGATCGGAGCCTGGAGGAGATGTACCGGGATCAGGAAGCGGCCGGCCTTCAGCCGGTGATGAACGATTATGTGTACGTGCAGTAATCCGGAAATCCTGGTGATTACCAGTCGAAAGCGGTTCGAGCGGGAAGCGGATTTTCTGAAACAGATTGAGAAAATCGCCGCAGCGAAGTCCTTCGGCATCGTGCTTCGGGAGAAGGATCTGCCGGTAAAAGAATATTCGGCGCTGGCTCGGAAGGTCCGGGACATCTGCCGGAGTGCCGGTGCTTCGCTGATTGTTCACGGCCATCCGGAGGTGGCGCGGGAGCTGGGTATCCCGGCGCTGCACATGCCGCTGGATGCCTTGGAAAAGTTAAGTTCGGAGGAACGGAAGGAATTCCGGGTGCTGGGTGCGTCCTGCCACTCCGTGGAGGATGTGCTTCGGGCAAAAGCCCTTGGATGCGATTATGTGACGGCCGGGCATGTGTATGCAACGGACTGCAAACCGGGCCTGCCGCCACGCGGCGCAGACTTCCTGGCGGAAGTCTGCGGTCCGGCCGCCCCCATGCCGGTGTTTGCGCTGGGCGGCCTGACCCCGGCCCGCGCACCGGAGGTGCGGCGGGCCGGGGCCGCGGGCTTCGCCATGATGAGTTCCGCCATGGATGCGGAGAATCCGGCGGAGCTGTTCCGAAAGTACCTGGAATCCGATTCCTTTTCCCAGCAAGGAATGCTATAATAAAATCGTAAAACGCAAAAGGGGAGCTAGAGATGATAACAGCGGAAGAAAAAGAACGGTATTCCCGTCAGCTTCTGATCCCGGAATGGGGAGAAGAAGCCCAGGAAAAATTGAAAGCGGCAAAGGTGCTGATAATCGGAGCCGGGGGCCTGGGGTCCCCGGCCTCCCTGTATTTGACGGCCGGAGGCGTGGGCACTGTGGGAATTGTGGATGGAGATACAGTGGACCAATCCAATCTCCAGCGTCAGATTCTCCACGGGACCGGGAATCTGGGACAGCCCAAGGTGGAATCCGCCGCGGAGACCCTTCGGGACCTGAATCCCAATGTGGAGATTATTCCCATTCACCGGATGGTCACCCGGGAGAACATCGGAGAATTGATTGAAGGCTATGATTTTATCCTGGATGCCACGGACAATTACCATACCAAATTCCTGATTAACGACGGCTGTGTGGAAAAGGGGAAACCCTACAGCCATGCGGGAATTCTGGGACTGAACGGGCAATTGATGACCTACGTACCGGGAAAAGGACCTTGCTACCGGTGTATTTTTGGGGAAGAACCGAAACCGGGAGAAGCGCCGACAGCGAGAGAAGGGGGCGTCATCGGACCGATTGCCGGAATCGTGGGATCTTTCCAGGCGGCGGAAGCGATGAAATACATCACCGGAGAGGGAAGACTCCTCGTCGGAAAAATGCTCACCTTTGATCTTCTGACCGGACGCATTCGGGAAGTGCCTTTGCCGGATGCCAATCCGGAATGCACGGCTTGCGGAAGCCGGCGGAAAGGATAGAGATTATGTTTAAAGACCCTAAATGTTATGTGGAATACGTTCCGGGGAAGAGCTTTAAGGAGGCTTTTGCCAATGACCGAATTCCCCTTCTGTCCATGCACCGGCTTCGGGGCATGGATTACCGGATTACCCGGAAGATTTCTTATGAGCGGACGGTGAACGACTTCTTGCTGGTGCTGAACGTAAACGATTCCATGCGTTCCCTCCGGAATCGTCCGGATATGGCAGTCCTGCTGAACGAACAGGGCGCCTTGATTCGGGAGGACGGGAAGTGGACCCTGTATTTTACGCCGGACGAATTCGAGCGTTCTACCCTGTCGGATGAGGATTCTCTGATTCCGGTTCTGGCGATTCTGGAGGAGAAATGGGCCTCCGGAAAACTGGCACGCTGTCGGATTCCGAACCGCAGCTTGAAAACTCTGGTGGCCAACACCGCACCGTTCTCCATTCTGGATGAATACTGCAAATCTCAGCCGGGACAGTACCTGGCGGTGGCGAAACAGATCGTCACCGACGGACCGGATGAGCTGCTGCACCACGTGCCGGTATGCCGGTACAAAAACCTCACCACCGTGGATGTACGGGAAATCGAGAATTACAACACCGTCAAGATGCTGTTGGACGATTATGCGGAGCAGTGCGAGGCGGCAGATCTGGGTGAGTGCATCCAGCCTTTATCCATCGCCGTTTTCGGCTATCCGGGCTCCGGCAAATCCTTCGGCGTGAAGCAGATTGCGGAGACCAGCGGAAATTTTGCGGTGTATGCCATCAACCTGTCTCAGAGTGAAAAGCCGGCCGCCCTCTTTGAGGCGCTGGACGAAGCGCTGTCCAACGCAGAAGGCAGCATCCCGCTGGTGTTCTTCGATGAATTTGATTCCGACCGGGAAGGAATCAACCGCGGCTGGCTCCGGTACTTCCTGGCGCCGATGCAGGACGGAGAATACTCCCTGTGGGGCAAAACCAAGAAAATCAACAAGGCGGTATTCGTCTTCGCCGGCGGAACCGCACATTCCTTCAATGATTTTCTGCCGGGGGACGATGAAGAGCGAATTGCAGAGTTCCAGCGGGTGAAGGGGCCGGATTTCGTCAGTCGCCTGAAGGGTATTCTGAACATCCGAGGACTGAATCCGGACTGCAAGACGGACCGCAGCCATATCATCCGCCGGGCGATGCTCCTTCGCCAGCAGATTATTCGCCGGATTCCTTCGGTGTACGATGAGGAGACCGGAAAGGTAAACATTTCCAACGGACTTCTTTCCGCACTCCTTCGGGTATCGGAATACCGTCACGGAGCCCGCTCCTTGGAATTCATTCTGGCCATGTGCCGGCTGTCTCACGTGAGCCGATTCACGCCGTCCAACCTGCCCATGAACACCCAGCTGGATATCCATCTGAATGTGGCGGATTTCGAGCGAAAGCTCACCTTCGAGCAGATTCTGGGAAGCATGGTGGAGAAATACGCCTTCATTTCCCACGAAGAATATCGGAAGCGCCGTCTTCGGGAAGTGTCCATGGAACTGGCCAATGACAGCGATAGCCTGCACCCGAAAGCACTGGACCTCATCTGGGAAGAAGCGGAAATGGCGGACTGGGAAGAGCTGGACGAGTTCTTCAAAGAAGGCTATCGGTCCCGCATTCGCTTCCTGGGCGAGCATCTGGTGCAGTTCGATGCGGTGCTGGGCATCCGGCCGATTGTGCCGAACGCGGTGGACACCATTCGAGAACTGTACGGCCCGGACTTGGAGCTGCTGTCGGAAATCGAACATCGCCGCTGGGTAAAGGACAAGCTGGAGGACGGCTGGACTGCCGGGGTGAAGGATTCCGAGCTGAAGCATTCGCCGGAGCTGGTTCCGTACGACGAACTGCCAGAGAGCACCAAAGCTTTCATCCGAAAAGAAATCCGGGAGGTGCCAAAACTCCTGAAATCCGTGGGATACGAGCTTTACCGGAAGTCCTATTAAATCTCATAAAAACAGACGCCATATCGGATTCTCCGGCATGGCGTCTTTTCCTATTCTACTCAATTCTTTTCTATTCTTCCGGCGGTCCGAAATGCACCGGTTCTTCCGGCTGCAGCGGCGCCAGATAATTGTTTTTCTGAAGTTCCTCCTGGATGGCATCCAGAATTTCTTCGCTGTCTGCCGTTACGGTATGGTAGTGGTAGCCGGAGGTGGAGCGGGAAAGCAACCTGCTTTTACCCCCGTGCATCTCTGCCATGTAATGAGAGACGTCCAGTCGGGAGCGGATGTTCAATTGCCCGCGAACCACGCCGTACACCCGATGATAGATAAAAACATCTTTGATGGTGCCGCCCAGATCCACAATCCGGGTGAGCTCGTCTTCCACTTCCTCTTCCGTGTGAATGACCTTGAAGACGCGAGTCGCCCGGCCGGTGCTTCGCTCCAGCAGGTAGCCCCGGTTGGTGGGAGTGATGCGAATGCCTTGCGCCCGAAGGAGGGCGATGTCCTGCACGATGACCTGGCGGCTGACCCCGAAGGTTTTGGCCAGGGCACTGCCGGAGATGACGCGGCCGCTGTTCTGCAATTTCTGAAGTATTTCGGATCGTCGAATTTCGCCGTTCATGGGGCCGCCTCCTTTTCACGTTCTATCGGGTGTCGTTGTTTTTATTATACACCATCGAGGCCTTTCCGTGGGACTTTACAAAAATTTGATGTTTGATTTACATCACACTGATAGTTGTAAAATCCATCCTCCGCTACAATAACCGTAGAGAACAGGAGGATAGAAAAATGAACGAGACTTTACAGACATTATTCGGTCTGCTGGGAGGACTGGCGATTTTCCTTTACGGAATGAATAAAATGAGCGATGCCCTTCAGAAGGCGGCCGGAGATAAGATGAAGCGGATTCTGGGATTTCTGACCAAAAACCCGGTAATGGGTGTTTTGGCCGGCGCACTGGTAACGGCAGTGCTCCAGAGCAGTTCCGCCACCACCGTTATGATTATCGGATTCGTCAGCGCCGGACTGATCAGCATGCCCCAGGCGATTTCCGTAATCTTCGGTGCCAACATCGGTACTACCATGACGGCGCAGCTGTTGGCGTTTAAGCTCAGCGACTACATCTACCCGATTATTTTCATCGGATTTATCATGTATTTCATCTCAAAGAAAGACAAAATCAAGCAAATCGGTATGGTTATCTTCTCCTTCGGATTGCTGTTCGAAGGAATTGAAATCATGGGCAGCGTCATGAAGCCGCTGGCCACCAGCGATGTGTTCATCCAGCTGATGGGTCAGGTGAAGGATATGCCGATTCTGGGCGTCGCCCTGGGAACCGTGATGACCCTGGTGGTACAGAGCAGTTCTGCGACCATCGCGGTGCTCCAGAACTTCGCCAGCCAGGCGGGACCGGACGGCGTCACCAGCATTATCGGATTGGCCGGTGCGATTCCGATTCTCTTGGGAGACAATATCGGCACCACCATCACCGCAGTCCTGGCATCCATCGGACAGTCCCGCGATGCCAAAAGAGTTGCGGCAGCACACTGTACCTTTAACATAACGGGAGCGGCAGTGGCATTCTGCATCCTTCCGTACTTTGCAAAAGTCGTACAGTACATTTCCACCAAAGGACCGGAGGTGTCCGTCATCTCCAGACAGATTGCCAATGCTCACACGCTGTTCAACGTAACGGTAACCTTAATCTGGCTGCCGCTGATTCCGCTGATGGTTCGTTGGGTCAGCTGGCTGATTAAGGGAGATCGGAAGCCGGCAGAGAGCCTGGGCGAGCCGAAGTTCCTGGATCGCCACGTGCTGACACAGCCATCCGCTGCACTGTACCTGGTGTCCCGGGAAATCGGAAACGTTGCCAACCTGGTGGTGGACATGCTGCAGTCCGCAAAGGATATCGTAAAGAAATCGACATCCACGGCGGAAGAAACCCAGCTGTTGGATTTGTCCACAGGCATTCGCGAACTTCACCAGAAGGTTTCCGAATACATCGTACAGCTCTATGAAGAGAGTAAAATGAATGACACGCAGTCCGAGCAGGCGGCCGGACTTCTGGGGGTTGTCACCACGCTGAAAAGAATGGCGATTCGAAGCAATGAAATTCTGTCACAGATTCACAATATCATGAACAGCGGCCGAAACCTTTCCGGCATCGCCAGAGGGGAATTGGTAGAATGCTTTGAAGAGATTCAGCAATTCTTTACACTGGCCATGGATGCGGTGGCATACGATACGCCGATTTCCATGGAGCAGATTAACAAATCGAAAGCGCAGCTCCGTCGCTCGCAGAAGAGCTTCCGAAAGGCGCACCTGAAGAGAGTGCAGAACGGAGAATGCGATGCGGGATTGACGGATGATTTCAACGACATCATCTACAATATGGAACGCTTGGTGGACGATTGTGTGGAAATTGCCACTGAAGCGCAGGATAATGTGCATTTCGTACAGCGTTCCGAAGTCGGCGTGATTCTGCCGGATACGGTGGAACCGGAAGAAGGACTGCCGGAGGGACCGGCAGGCGCAGATTTCAGCAGTGTAAACGGGTAAATTATCGGATTTGGCTCCTGTAGTTCTATCCTGTTAGGCTGAACCGGTAGTTTAATACATTCACAGAGGAAATGCTCCGTTTTGGGGTATTTCCTTTTTTTTAAAGAAAAAATATGTTACTATAGAACAAAATGTGTATGATTTAATGAAAGAAAGGGGAAAACGACCCATGGCGGAGAAGATGGCAAGGGCGTATGAGGGCGCGGAGAATTACATTCCGGTGCCGGATGATTGCAGCGATGAGGAAATGAATCTGGAAGTGGAGCAGGTCGTGGCCGGAATCCTGAAGGATTATCAGAAAGGGCGGGATATCGACAATCTCAAGTTCTTCGAGCAGCCGGACCGGGATCAGATTGTGGTGATTCTGGATGAACTTCTGGCGGTGCTGTTCCCGGGATATTACCGGGAGAAGGTGTACCATACGGTGCACACGGAGACCAAGATTTCCGTGATTATTGAAGACGTGATGTATCGGCTGCGGAAGCAGATTGAGCTGGCGCTTCTGTACGATGAGCGGTATGCGGATGTGGACCGGGCGCAGAGGAAAAAGGCGGCAAAAAAAATCACGCTGGAGTTCTTCCGGCGGCTTCCGGAAATCCGGGAATATTTGGATACGGATATCGAGGCGACTTTTGAAGGCGACCCGGCAGCCAACAGCAAACACGAAATTGTTTTATCGTATCCGGGAATTCTGGCGACGGCAATCTATCGATTGGCTCACGGCCTGCAGCGTCTGAACGTGCCGCTGATTCCTCGGATGATGACGGAATACTCCCACACTAAGACGGGAGTGGATATCCATCCGGGCGCAAAGATTGGAAAATATTTCTGCATCGACCATGCCACCGGCGTTGTTGTGGGTTCCACGTCGGTAATCGGGGAACACGTGAAGATCTATCAGGGCGTGACCATCGGTGCCCTGTCCACGAAGGACGGTCAGAAGATGCACGGAACCAAGCGGCACCCGACCATCGAGGATTACGTAACCCTATACTCCGGCGCTTCGGTGCTGGGCGGCCGTACCGTCATCGGTGAGGGAGCGGTCATCGGCGGCAACGCTTTTGTGACGAAATCCGTAGAGCCGCACACCACCGTTACCATTAAAACCCATGAGCTGGTGGTGGACCGAAAGAGCCACAAGAAGACCGACGAAAAGGAACTGGAGCAGGACGATAATTTAATCTAAGAAAATGCATGAAAATATGTACAGAAAATTCGCCTGCAGTTGATGTATAATAGCAACAATGTATCACTGCATCAACGTTGAGATAAGAAAGGGGAATTAATGAACAATTCAAAAGCTGATATTTCCAATATTTACAACCTGAACGGAAGAGTTCCGTTGGGGAAAGCGGTTCCGTTCGGACTGCAGCACATCCTGGCGATGTTCGTCGCGAATATCGCGCCGCTGATTATCGTGGCAAACGCCTGTCACCTGGGATCCGGTGAAACGGCCAAGCTGATTCAGACCACCATGGTGATTGCCGGAATCGGTACGCTGATTCAGCTGTTCCCGATATGGAAGGTGGGCTCGGGATTGCCGATTGTAATGGGCATCAGCTTTACGTTCGTGTCCGTAGCCTGCACCGTCGGCGCCCAGTATGGCTATAACGCCATCGTCGGCGCAGTAATCGTTGGCGGCTTTATCGAGGGGACCATCGGACTGTTCGCAAAATACTGGACGAAGCTCATCACGCCGATTGTTTCGGCCAGCGTCGTAACGGCCATCGGATTTTCTCTGCTGTCCGTCGGTGCGGCCTCCTTCGGCGGCGGCAGCGGAAACGATCGGTTCGGTTCGGTGCAGAACTGGATTCTGGGAACGGTAACGCTGCTGAGCTGCCTGATTTTCGATATGCTGGCAAAATCCTACTGGAAACAGCTGTCCGTGCTTTTCGGATTGATCGTGGGCTATATCCTCGCCGTATTCATGGGGGCGGTGGATTTCTCCGCACTGCATGACACTGCAGCGGTGAGCCTTCCGTCCATCATGCCGTTCAAGCCGGTGTTCAAAGCCAGCGCCATCGTGTCCATGACGTTAATCTTCCTGGTGTCCGCCACAGAGACCATCGGCGATACCTCCGCGCTTGCAATCTCCGGATTGAACCGGCCGGTAACGGTAAAGGAAACCGAGGGTTCCATTGCCTGTGACGGATATGCCAGCATGCTGTCCGGTATCCTGGGATGCCTCCCGGTTACTTCCTTCAGCCAGAACGTGGGACTGATTGCCATGACAAAAGTCGTGAACCGGATGGTTATCGGAGTCGGGGCCTGCATCATGATTCTGGCGGGAATTTTCCCGTTCTTCGGTGCCGTACTGGCGACCCTTCCGGATGCGGTACTGGGCGGATGCACCATCATGATGTTCGGCAGCATCGTCGTAAGCGGTATCAAGATGATTGCGGCCTGCGGCTTCGAACAGCGGAACATCACCATTGCGGCATTGTCCCTGGGAATCGGAATCGGTTTCACCCAGGTTCCGGAAATCTTCAGCGTATTCCCGCCGATCATCTACACCGTATTTGCGGAAAACTGCGTGGCGGTGGTATTCATCGTGGCGATAGTGGCAAACCTGATTTTGCCGAAGGACAGCGAAGCGGCGAAAGGGGAATAGTTCGAATACGAAAAACAAAAATCCTGTGCAAGCATCTTTCGAGGTGCCTGCACTTTTTTTATTAATTCCCTTGCAATTTCCGATGCATTAGTGCTATAATGTAAAACTGAATAATTTTAGGTACATATTTTCCGTAAACGGAAAAATGAGTAAGGAAAAAGGATGGATAAGACGGAATTTTACAATGTTCTGGATATTTCAGATCCGGAAGAATTTACCTATTACGAGAACATGGCCTCCCTGTTGGAGGAGGATCAGACCATAGAACAGAACTTGATTGACGATTTGCTTCGGGAGGTGGATTTCACTCAGTTTCGGGATTTGGCGAAATCCTATTTCGAAGAATTTCTCAACCGGGTACCGGACGAGGAGACGGACCTCTACTTTCTGGCGGACACCATGCGCCGTTCGGTGGTAGGATGCGAAGATCCGGAAAGCCTGGCGGATGCCATCTACCGGTTCCGGAAGTGGTACATCGTGGAACCTTCGGTCATCGATCGAAATACCGGGGAGGAGCTCAGCGTTCGGGATGCGCGGTACAATATCAGCGCAGCAGCGTTCCTGGGCGAGAAACCGGAATACGATTTCCACAAGGCCTACAACTACGAGATTGACGGCTATGATGTCTCCGTACAGGACATGGTAGAGGGAGCAGAGATATAGAAAGGAATCATCTGATGAAGTTAAGAATAATTTCCGAGAGCGGTAACGTTCCGGCTTATGCCACAGAGGGTGCTTCCGGGATGGACCTAAAGGCCTACCTGCAGGAACCCATGGTGCTTCAGCCGATGGAGCGCCGCTTGGTACCCACCGGAATCTATGTAGAAATTCCGCAGGGCTATGAAGGCCAGGTTCGGGCCAGATCCGGGCTGGCCATCAAGAAGGGCATCGGCCTGGTGAACGGAATCGGCACCATCGATTCCGACTACCGGGGAGAACTGAAGGTGCCGCTGATTAATTGGGGTTCGGAGCCGTTTGAAATTCAGAACGGAGATCGAATTGCCCAACTGGTGATTGCAAAATACGAGCGAGTGGAAGTGGAAGTGACCACCGAGCTGCAGGATACGGTTCGCGGCGAAGGCGGTTTCGGCCACACAGGAATCAAGGGCTAGGATAACAATGAATTACCGGGAAGATATCGAGAAGCGGGAATACGAAATATTGGATGCGCGTGCGGCGAAAGCCGCGGAGTCTCGGGGACGGCAGATGGCGGAAGCGCCTTGCCGGTACCGGACGGATTTCCAGCGGGATCGGGATCGAATTATTCATTCCAAAGCGTTCCGGAGACTGGTGCACAAGACGCAGGTGTTTTTGGCGCCGGAGGGAGATCACTATCGGACGCGGCTGACCCACACGTTGGAAGTCGCTCAGGTATCCCGGACGATTGCCCGGATTCTGAACTACAACGAGGACTTGACGGAGGCCATTGCCCTGGGACACGACCTGGGACATACGCCCTTCGGTCACAATGGGGAAGCCATTCTGGACCGCATCTATCCCGGCGGATTTAAGCACCGCGTGCAAAGTCTTCGGGTGGTGGACCGATTGGAATCTTCCGCCAAGCGTCGGGGACTGAACCTCACCGAAGAGGTTCGGGACGGCATTCTGAATCACAGCGGACCGAATCTTCCTTTTACCATGGAGGGGCAGATTGTGCGCTTCAGCGACCGAATCGCTTATATCAATCACGATATTGACGATGCTATTCGAAGCGGCGTCATTTCCGAGAAGGACCTTCCGGAGAAGAATATTCGGGTGCTGGGCCGAACCCATTCGAATCGAATCAACAATCTGATTGACAACCTGGTGCACGCCAGTGCCGACCGGGACTGCATTCAGCTCAGCCCGTCTTTTCAGGAGGCGCTGGATGAACTTCGGGAATTCATGTTTCGAAATGTCTACGACAGCGTTCGGGTAAAAAGAGCGGAGGACATGAACAAGGTGGAGATGGTGATTCGTCAGCTGTACGATTATTTCTGCAGTAATCCGGAACGCATGCCGGACCTGTACCGGGAAATTGCCGGAGAAGATGGGAAGGAAGAAGCGGTAAAGGATTACATTTCCGGAATGACGGATCGATATGCGATTTCCCTGTATTCGGATCTGTTCGTACCGAAAGCCTGGACGGATTACAAAGGCTAACCGGAGAATGTAGGAGGAACGGATGGCATTTGACAATAATTTTATTGACGAATTGAAAACCAGGGTCAACATTGTGGATGTCGTCGGCCGGGAAGTCTCCCTGAAAAAGGCGGGAAGCAGCTACAAGGGGCTGTGCCCGTTTCACAGTGAGAAAACACCTTCCTTCAACGTGAACGAGGAGCGGCAGTTCTACCACTGCTTCGGATGCGGAGAGAAGGGCGATGTGATCCATTTTGTGGAGCGTTACTACAACCTTTCCTTTGTGGAGTCGGTGGAGAAGCTGTGTGAGGATTACGGAATCCGGATGCCGGAGCAGAAGCGGGGGCATCGCACGGATTACAACAAGTACTATGAAATCAACCGGAAAGCGGCTCGATTCTTCTTTCGAAAATTGACGGAAGGGCCGAATCCGGGGTACACATATCTTCGGAAGCGGGGACTGAAGGACAATACCATTCAGAAATTCGGACTGGGATATGCGCCGGACAGCTGGAATGCCCTGATGAACCACTTGGAAAAAGAAGGGGTGACCACGCAGGACATGTTGAAGCTGGGATTGATCCAGCAGGGCCGGAAGGGATACTACGACAAATTCCGGAACCGGGTGATTTTCCCAATCATCAATACGGCGGGAAAGGTTATCGGATTCGGCGGCAGAGCGCTGGGAGACGTGCAGCCCAAGTACCTCAACTCTTCCGAAAGCGATATTTTCTTAAAGAAAAACAACCTATATGCCCTGAACATCACGAAGAAGGACATCTCTTCGGAGGATCAGGTGCTGATGGTGGAAGGATATATGGATGTGATTTCCCTGTATCAGAACGGGATTCACAACGTGACCGCTTCTCTGGGAACCGCACTGACGGAGAACCAGGGACGGCTGATCAGCCGGTACACGAAAAACGTGGTGCTTTCCTACGATGCGGACAATGCCGGAATAAACGCGGCGATGCGGGGAATCGATATTATCCGCAAAGCGGAGTGTGATGTCCGAATTCTGCAGATCAACGATGGCAAGGATCCGGATGAGTTTGTCCGGAAGAACGGGAAGGAAGCGTTTCTGGAGTTGATTCGAAATGCGGTTCCCGCAACGGATTTCCGGCTTTCCGTCTTGAGGCGGGGATTTGATTTCAAGTCGGACAACCAGGTGCTGGAATACATCCGGCGCTGTGTTCCGGTGCTGGAAAATCTGAGCCCGGTGGAGCAAGATATCTACATTCGAAAGCTTTCCGAGGAATTCGGGATTTCCGAGTATGCGATTGCCGGCGAAATTCGGGCGGACAGCGGAAAACAGGCCGCTCGGGCGCCACAGTACCGCAATCGGCGAGAGCGCAGTCAAGGAAGCAGTACCGAAGTGCGGATGGACTGTACCTTTCTGGTATTGGCCATGGCGAATCGGTATTATGTAAAAAGAATGGAAGCGGACGGCATACGCTTCCGCACCGCAGTGGGAAGTCGGATTTTCCAAGCGGTGAAGAATCTGGCCGGGGAGGAATACCCGCCGGGGGTGATGGGTGTGGATGTGCAGAGAGTGTACAACGCCTTGGATCCGGAGGACGAAGTGCTTCTCCGAAACGCAGTCAAAAACATTCGGCTTGGACCGGATGATGAAATATTTTATAACGAATGTCTGGCATCCTATCAGATGATTTACTTTCGGGAGCGAAGGGCCGAACTTCAGAACGAGCTGGCGACGGCTCAGAAGATGGGTAATGAAGAAGATATGACCCGAATAGCGAAGGAACTGATGGAGCTGGATGCACAAATGCAGAGCAGAAAGATGAGGGGTAATTAATGGCAAAAGTATCCGCACGCACAATTGAAGAACATGTGAATGCAATGATTACTCAGGGAAAGAAGAACGGAAACGTGCTTTCTCTTACTGAAGTGGGGGACTACCTTTCGAAATTAAACATCAGCAAGGAGGAAATCGACGAAATCTACGATCGGGTAGAAAAGAACGGGATTTCTCTGGTGGATTCCCGGGAACCGAATTCCGAAGAGCTGGCAGAAGAAGATGGCGATGATGACGGCGTCGTTCTCACCAAAACCGGCGAAATCGACGTGGAAGCCACCGTTCCGAAAACCCTTCCGACGGACGATCCGGTTCGTATGTATTTGAAGGAAATCGGAAAGGTTTCCCTGCTGACGGCAGACGAAGAGCGGGAACTGGCAATTCGCATGGAGCAGGGCGATGAAGAAGCGAAGAAAAAGCTTTGTGAAAGCAACCTGCGTCTGGTAGTCAGCATCGCAAAGAGATATCTGAATCGAGGACTGTCGTTCCTGGATCTGATTCAGGAAGGAAACCTGGGTCTGATTAAGGCGGTAGACAAGTTCGATTACACAAAGGGATATAAATTCTCCACCTATGCAACCTGGTGGATTCGTCAGGCCATCACCCGTTCCATTGCGGATCAGGCGAGAACCATCCGTATTCCGGTGCACATGGTAGAGACCATCAACAAGCTGATTCGAATTTCCCGTCAGCTGCTTCAGGAATACGGCCGCGAACCGACTTCGGAAGAAATCGCAAAGGAAATGGGAATCACTGTAGAGAAGGTTCGGGAAATTAAGAAGATTTCTCAGGATCCGGTATCCCTGGAGACGCCAATCGGCGAAGAGGAGGACAGCCATCTGGGAGACTTTATTCCGGATGATGATGTACCGGCTCCGGTGGATGCGGCGGCATATTCCATGCTGAAGGAACAGCTGATGGAAGTGCTGGACACCCTTTCCGATCGTGAAAAGAAGGTATTGATGCTTCGTTTCGGACTGGAAGACGGTAGACCTCGGACCTTGGAGGAAGTCGGAAAAGAATTCAACGTTACCCGAGAGAGAATTCGTCAGATTGAGGCGAAGGCGCTCCGCAAGCTGAGACATCCGAGCCGCAGCAAGAAGCTGAAGGATTATCTGGAGTAAGCGATGCGAATCAGTAAAAGACTTGAGGCACTGTATGAGGCAGTGAATCCGGGGGAGTCAGCAGCAGATATCGGGACGGACCACGGTTACGTCCCGATTCTTTTGCTCCAAAACGGCATCTCGGAAAAGGTGATTTTGAGCGATATCAGCACCGGCTCCCTGGCAAAGGCGGAGGAGAATTTCCGGCAGATGGGAATTGAGATTCCGAAGACCTGCTTTCGAATCGGGGACGGTCTTTCCTCCATCGAGCCCGGGGAAGTGGATGCGGTGATTATCGGCGGCCTGGGCGGACGAACCATCCGTCAAATTCTGGCGGACGACCCGGAAAAAACGGCGACCTATCGCAAA
The DNA here is from genome assembly GCA_934234035.1 of uncultured Clostridia bacterium. GTDB lineage: Bacteria > Bacillota > Clostridia > Peptostreptococcales > Anaerovoracaceae > Mogibacterium_A. The sequence continues at coordinate 52,648 of CAKQHH010000001.1, forward strand.
TTGATTTTACAGCCCCGAAACAACAGCGGCGAATTGCGGTACTATCTGTATCAGCAAGGCTACGATATTCAGCGGGAGATTCTGGCGCCGGAGGGAAAATTCGTGTGCGAGGTCATCGTGGCGGTAAAAACAGATGGGGGAATGCGAACACCGCCGTACGATGCGCAGGACATTCGATGGAAGTATCCGGAGAGCATGATTTCCTGTGACCCGGAACTGCTGGGTCAGCGAATCGGCTGGCTGTCCGGACGGCTTTTGGAACAGGTAGAGAGCCTGCGAAAGAGCAAGGACATTCCGGAGGAGCGAATCCGGAAGCTGCTGGAGCAGCGGGACTACATATTGGAATTAGTGGAAAAGAATAAGAAGTATTACAGAGAACATTATGGAGAGAAAACTCAGTGCAATTAATATCGCGATGATGTATTTGGGAGCGATTCTGGGGGCAGGATTTGCCTCCGGGCGGGAGTGCTGGCAGTTTTTCGGGGTGTTCGGAAGAAAGGGGTATTTCGGTGCGGTTTTTACTACGGTGGTTTTCGTGGTGCTGGCCCTGATGCTCACTTACATTGCGCGAAGCAAGAACACCGCGGACCTGGGAAAGCTGATTTCGCCCTTCGACAATTATGCGTTGGAATCGGCCATCGGATACATCCTTGCGGGAATCTATTATACGTTAATCATATCCATGAGCGCGGCAGGGGGCTCGCTCCTGCATCAGGAGCTGGGGATCGACCGGCGAATCGGCGGAATTCTGTTGGTGGTGCTGGTGCTGCTGACGGTATTCGGCGACTTTGAGCGGCTGACCCGTGCCTTCGGGTTTCTGGTGCCCGGCGTGTTCGTCATCGGCATCGTAACAATCTGCACGATTATCCTGTCGGGAAAATTTCATCAGAGCGGCGCTGTATCCGGGTTTCCGCCCAGCGAAATGGCACCGTATTGGTGGATTTCCGGAATTGTTTTTGCGGCGTACAACAGCTTGGGATTTATCACCATGGCGGGCGGCTGTGCGCTTCAGGCAAAGGACGCCAAAAACGCATACCGCGGCGCTTTTCTGGGCTCGTTCCTTCCGGGTCTGATGACCATCCTGCTGTTGGTGGCCCTTCGGAAGGATATGGCATTTTCTGCCACGCTGGATCTTCCCATGCTGGGATATTCCCTGCGGATTTCCAAGGTGCTGAATATTCTGTATGCGCTGATTCTCTACGGATCCATCTACTCCACCGCGGCGGGAACTTTCTACGGCTTCAGTACAAAGCTTCCCCGCAATCGATTCAAGAAACCGATTATGGTGGCGGCCGCTTTTGCGGGATTCGGCATCGGATTGTCCGGATTTAAAACGCTGGTGGCGTACTTGTATCCGCCGCAGGGATACATCGGTATCATTTTCATTGGAATGATTGTTGTGAACTTTTTTAAAGAAAAAAGTAAATCTTCACAGAAACTTCATGTTTAAAAGCAGAAAAAATGTAAAAATATAACAATGCATGGGTAAACCTGACGATCGCGCACTTCGGTGTGAGGAAAGTCCGGGCTCCGCAGGGCAAGGATGCCGGATAACGTCCGGCGTAGGTAACTATAGGGAAAGTGCAACAGAAACATTCCGCCGAAACGGGTAATGCCGTGGTAAGGTTGAAATGGTGAGGTAAGAGCTCACCGGCGTTCTGGAGACAGGACGGCCGTGTAAACCCCATCCGGAGCAAGACTAAGAACGGGTCGTAGAGTGCAGTTGCCCGCTGCCGCCCTAAGGTAAGTCGCTGGATGCTGCAAGCAATTGCAGTACAAGATGGATGATCGTCTAATACAGAACCCGGCTTATGGTTTGCCCATGTATGTTTTTTTCTGTAAGATAGGAGGAGGGGCACGATGCAGAAATGCATCGTTCTTATTTTTAAGTATGAGACTAGGAATTGATGTAGGTTCAACGACGGTAAAACTCTTGATTCTCGATGAGAACAACAAGATTATGTACTCTCGATACGAACGGCATATGTCCAACGTGTTCGAGAAGGTGGGAGAATTGCTGCAGCAGCTTCTGGATGAAAAGGGCGATATGGAGGTGGAAGCGGTCATTACCGGTTCCGGCGGCCTGTCGCTGGCAAAGTTGTTCGGCATTCGCTTTGAGCAGGAGGTTATCGCCTGCAGTGAAGCGGTTCAGACCCTGATTCCGGAGACGGATGTGGCCATCGAGCTGGGCGGCGAAGATGCAAAGATTACATTCTACGGATCGACCGTAGAGCAGAGAATGAACGGAACCTGTGCCGGCGGCACGGGTGCTTTTATTGACCAAATGGCGGTGCTTCTGAACACGGATGCATCGGGATTGAACGAGGCGGCGAAGGATTACGAAACCATCTATCCGATTGCCTCCCGCTGCGGTGTTTTCGCCAAGACGGACATTCAGCCGCTGATTAACGATGGTGCAAAGACGGCGGATATTGCAGTGTCCATCTTCCAGGCGGTGGTGAATCAGATGATCAGTGGCTTGGCCTGCGGTCATCCGATCAAGGGAAACGTAGCGTTCCTGGGCGGTCCGCTGCAGTTCCTTTCGGAGCTGCGGAAGCGCTTCGTGGAAACACTGAATCTCACGGAAGACGAGGTGATTTTCCCGGAAAATGCCAATTACTTCGTGGCCATCGGCGCGGCCTTGTTGGCGAAGGAAAAGGATCGGGTCACCGTATCCGATTTGATCTACAAGATTGAGCATGCGGATGCCACGCAGATGGACGGAACAAAGCGGCTGGAACCTCTGTTCCGGAATGAAGAGGAATACCGGGAGTTCCAGTCGCGTCATGCGAAAGCCAAGGTAAAAAGAGGCAATATTCAGGCGGCGGAGGGTCCGGTGTTCCTGGGCATCGATGCCGGTTCCACAACTACCAAGGCGGCGGTCATCAATCGGGACAAGGAATTGATTTTCGAACACTACCAGAACAACGAGGGCGACCCGCTGGCGGTGGTTCGGAATATTTTACTGGAAATGTACCGGGCGCTCCCGGAAAAAGCATATATCGGCCGGGCGGTGGTGACCGGCTACGGAGAAGGCCTGATTCGGGCGGCGTATAAAATCGACGCCGGCGAAATCGAGACCATGGCGCACTACAAAGGCGCCGAACAGTTCCTGCCGGGGGTTACCTTTATTCTGGATATCGGCGGCCAGGACATGAAGTGCATGAAAATCAAGGACGGGGCCATCAGCAATATCATGCTGAATGAGGCATGCTCCGCCGGCTGCGGCTCGTTTATCGAGACCTACGCCAAGTCCGTAGACCTTCAGGTGCCGGAATTTGCCCACCGTGCGCTGACGGCGGAAAACCCGGTAGACCTGGGTACGCGCTGTACTGTTTTTATGAACTCCAAAGTAAAGCAGGCTCAGAAAGAGGGAGCCACCATTGCGGACATTTCCGCCGGCCTGTCCCTCTCCGTCATCAAAAACGCGCTGTACAAGGTAATCAAACTGCGGAACCCAAAGGAAACCGGCGATAAAGTGGTGGTGCAGGGCGGCACCTTTATGAACGAGGCGGTGCTTCGAAGCATCGAGCTGATTCTGGGAAAGAACGTGGTTCGTTCGGATATCGCGGGGCTGATGGGTGCCTTCGGTGCGGCGATCATCGCGTGCGACAACTACACGGAGGGCGAACACTCCACGGTTCTGACGCCGGATCAAATCGATTCCTTTGAAGTAAAAACAAGCAACGGCCGATGTGGGGGATGCGGCAACAACTGCATTCTCACGATTTCCCGTTTTTCCGACGGCAGCCGATATATTACCGGAAACCGCTGCGAGCGGGGTGCGGGAATGGCGAGTGCCAAGAACGATATTCCGAACCTGTACAAGACGAAGCTGGAGCTGCTCTTCGACCGTCCGGTAGCGGAACCGGATCGGGCGCCGAAGGGAGTGATCGGAATTCCGCGTGTGCTGAACATGTATGAAGACTATCCGTTCTGGCATGCGTTCTTTACCGAGCTGGGATTCCGGGTAATTCTGAGCCCGCCGAGCAATAAGGAAATGTATGAGAATGGAATGGATACCATCTCCTCGGATACGGCGTGCTACCCGGCGAAGCTGGTGCACGGCCACATCAAATGGCTGGTAGAAAACGACATCAAACGAATTTTCTATCCGTGCATCAATTACGAGGTAAAAGAAGATTCCACTGCTCCGAACCATTACAACTGCCCGATTGTGGCCACCTATCCGGAGGTCATCGATAAGAACATGGCGGAATACTTCTGCGAGAACGGGGTGGAATTCTATCATCCGTTTGTTCCGTACGACAACAATCGGCGCTTCGTAACGGAGATGACCAAATTCTTCTCCGGAAAACGGGATATCGACCGGAGGGGTATGGAAAATGTGGTGAAGCACTACAAGCTGGATGACACTAGAAGCTATAAGCTCTTTGCCATGAATTTCTCCAGAAGAGAAATCTCTCAGGCGATGCATGCCGGCCGGGAGGCATACCGGGAATTTAAGAGAAACGTTCAAATGGAAGGCCGAAAGGCGCTAAAATACATGGAAAACCACGATCTTCACGGTATTGTGCTGACGGGCAGACCGTACCATTTGGATCCGGAGGTCAATCACGGAATCGATAATGTCATCAACCAGCAGGGTATGGTGGTGCTGACCGAGGATTCCGTCAGCGGCATGGCGGAATTTCCGAGACCGATTCGGATACTGGACCAGTGGGTGTACCACTCCCGCCTGTACAAGGCGGCGGTCTTTGCCGGACAGCGGGACGATTTGGATGTGGTGCAGCTGAACTCCTTCGGATGCGGTCTGGATGCGGTAACCACCGACGAAGTGGATGAACTGCTGGGGCAGAACAACAAGCTGTACACAGTTCTGAAAATCGATGAAGGGTCCAATCTGGGCTCAGCGAAGATTCGAATCCGCTCTCTGAAAGCAGCGCTGGAAGAGAGAAAGAAAACCGGCGTGCACACCCGTAAGGCGGCGTTGCCGTACCGGCGGAAACTCTTTACGAAAGAAATGAAGGACGAAGGGTATACGCTCCTGGTTCCGCAGATGTCGCCGATTCACTTCCAATACTTCGAGGCAATTCTGAAGCGGTCCGGCTACAATGCGGTGCTCTTGCCGCGGGTTACTCAGAATGCGGAGGAAGAAGGACTTCGGTACATCAACAACGACGCGTGCTATCCGACCATCGTGACCTTGGGGCAGATTATTTCTGCGTTAAAGTCCGGAAAGTACGATTTGAACAAGGTGGGCGTATTCATGTCCCAGACCGGCGGTGGATGCCGTGCCAGCAACTACGTGGCACTCCTGCGGAAAGCCTTGAAGGATCTGGGTATGGAGCAGGTTCCGGTCATTTCCTTTAATATGGTAGGACTGGAGAAGAATCCGGGATTCAAGATTACTCCGAAGATGGGCATCATGCTGGTGTATGCCGTTTCCTACGGAGATTTGATGATGAAGTGCCTGTACCGCACTCGCCCGTACGAAAAAGTACCGGGAAGTGCGGAAGCATTGATGGCATCTTGGTTTGATCGAATCATTGCCAACACGGAGAACATGAAGCTGAGCGAGTTCAAACGCAATATCGCACAGATCGTAAAGGAATTCGATGAGCTGCCAATTCACGAAGATTTGAAGAAGCCTCGGGTGGGCATCGTCGGAGAAATTCTGGTTAAATATCATCCGAATGCCAACAACAACCTGGTGGAGCTGATTGAATCGGAGGGTGGCGAAGCAGTTGTTCCGAGCTTTATCGATTTCTTCGAATACGGTTTCGTGAACAAGATGTTTAATTACAAGCATCTGTCCGGAAGCCGGAAGGAAATGATTGTGAATAAAATTCTGTTGAAGGCCATCGAGTTCTATCGGGATAACGTTCGAAAGGCTTGCCGGAACAGCAAGCGATTCAGTGCAGATGCCTACATAGAAGAAACGGCAAAGAACGCGGAAGAAATTCTGTCCGTGGGCAATCAGTGCGGAGAAGGATGGCTTCTCACCGGTGAAATGGTGGATTTGATTAATTCCGGGGTAAAGAACATCCTCTGCCTGCAGCCGTTTGCCTGCCTGCCGAACCACGTCGCAGGAAAGGGCATGATTAAGGCGCTTCGAAGCTATGACGAGAAGGCGAATATCGTGGCCATCGACTACGACCCGGGTGCCAGCAACGTCAACCAGCTGAATCGAATCAAGATGATGATGGCGACGGCGTTCAAGAACATGGCGGAAGAGGAAGAAGACAATTAATTTTGTTTTTATTCTGTCAAAGAAGTCTCTCGTGTTGTATTCGAAGCGAGAGTGGTGTATAATAGCAACTGTAAATAAAGGAAGATAGGAGGTCCACCATTGGGTAGACATGGTACAATCGCCGGCAGAAAGTCGGCACAGGACGCTCGCAGAGCGGCAATGTTCACAAAGTATACTAGACAGATCATCGTAGCAGCGAAGGAAGGTGGAGATCCGGATTTCAACTCCTCTCTCCGAGTTGCGATTGATAAGGCAAAAGCAATTGGCATGCCGAATGACAATATCAACCGGGCCGTTAAGAAGGGTACCGGCGAGCTGGAAGGCGAGTCCTATGAGGAACTGACTTTCGAAGGTTACGGTCCGTCCGGCGTCGCAATTATCGTAGAGGCGCTGACGGATAACAAGAACCGTACCGCTGCATTTGTTCGTTCCGTATTCGATAAGAACGGCGGAAACCTGGGAACTCCGGGCTGCGTATCTTACATGTTCGCGCGGAAAGGTGTAATCTACATCGAGAAGCAGGATGGCATGGATGAAGATGCAGTGATGATGGATGCTCTGGAAGCCGGTGCGGAAGATATGATTGTGAACGAGGACAATTTTGAGATTCGTACCGAACCGACGGACTTCCATGCAGTTCTGGAAGGTGTTCAGAAGGCAGGATACGAGGTTGCGGATTCCGATTTGGAATATATTCCGTCCATGGAAGCAACGGTGGATCCTTCTGTAATGAAGCCGCTGAACAAGCTGATTAACTCTTTGGAAGATAACGATGATGTTCAGAAGGTTCACTACAACTGCGAACTGGACGAAGAGTAATCAATTTATAATCTCCTGGAGCATGCGTTGGTTCGTGTAAATTGAACCTACACTTCCCATTCGGGATTCCGGGTTCAGAAGCGGAGGACGAGCCTCGTTGGAGGATGTCTGAAGTCATGACAGGAAGTACCCACCTTATCGTAAACGATAGGGCGTCAATTTCAGTGCTGACGGTGTGCTGGGAGACTTTGAAAACAAACCTATCTCCTTGTGAGATAGGTTTTTCTTATACGCGAAGAGAAATTTTTAATTTTTTGTGGAGAGTGTTCTATTTTTTCGATATAATGAAATAAGTAGATGCTATCGACAGAATTAAAGGAGCAATTTATGTTTGGACGAGTAGACATAACCGACATCAAGGGATTTAAACTGGGAAATGCGGAGAACACGGATGCGGCTACCGGCTGCACGGTTATCGTTGCGGAAAAAGGAGCGACGGCCGGCGTGGATGTTCGGGGCGGCGGTCCGGCTACTCGGGAAACGGATTTGCTTCGCTCGGAGAATACCATTGATAAGATCCACGCCGTGGTAATCAGCGGCGGAAGTGCATATGGATTGGAAGCGGGGTCCGGCGTCATGCGGGAACTGGAGAATATGAAAATCGGACACCGGGTCGGCAACTGCATTGTTCCGATTGTTTGCCAGGCATCACTTTTTGATTTGAATGTGGGGCAGTCCGATGTTCGGCCGGATCGCACTATGGGCGTGAAGGCGGTGCATAATGCCTTCTGCGGCGGAGAGTTCCACCACGGAAATTACGGCGCCGGCACCGGCGCATCCGTCGGGAAATTCTACGGAATGAACCGGGCGATGAAAACCGGTCTGGGAACGTTTGCCTGCTCCGACGGCGAGATTGAGGTGGGTGCCATCACGGCGGTCAATGCTTTCGCCGACGTATACGATGGAAGAAATCATGTGATTGCCGGCCTGCTCAGTGCTGACGGAAAACGCATCGACGGAACGATTCGTCCGCTGAAGAACTGCGTTGCGGCGGAATCCAGCTACAATATGAAGAACAAGATGGAGCCTTTCTTCAATAAGCGCAGAGAAGAGGTAGAGTTAGAGGAACCGGAAACGACGGAAACCGTTGAACCGGCAGAGCCGAAGAACGTGCCGGAGGTTCTGGATGCACCGAAGACTGCGGAAGTAATTCAGGAGCAGGTACCGGAAGAGGCTCCGGCTGTGAGTGAAGAGCCGGAGGAAACGTCGGCTGCGAATGAAGAATCGGAAGATATGGGGTATGGCATCACCTTTAACACCACTATTTCCTGCCTGATTACGAATGCCAAGCTGACCAAGGCTCAGTGCAACAAGCTGGCGTCCATCCTCCATGACGGATATGCCCGGGCGATTAAGCCGGTACACAGCACCATGGACGGAGATACGATCTTTGTGATGACGACCGGAGAGAAGGCTGTGAACTTCGATGCTTTTGCGGCGCTGGCAACGGATATCGTGCAATACAGCGTCATTGACGGAGCCATCGCTGCGGAGAGTGCATACGGACTCCCGGCGGCACGGGAATTTCTTCGGAAATAATTGAAATTCAAGAGGAGACATTTTTCATGAAACGATTTGTCATAATCGACGGAAACAGCCTGCTTTTCCGTGCTTTTTTCGCCATGCGGGAAATGGTGACGCGGGACGGAATCTACACGCAGGGTGTTTTTGCTTTTATCAATATGCTGAATAAAATCCTGGAGGACTACCATCCGGATTACATTGCGGTGGCTTTCGATATGAAGGCGCCGACGTTCCGGCATGAGGCGTATCCGGAATACAAGGCGGGCCGGCTGAAGACGCCGATGGAGCTTTTGTCGCAGATTCCGCTGATGCAGGAAGTTCTTCAGGCGATGAACATTACGGTTCTGGAAAAAGAAGGTTTTGAGGCGGACGATCTGATTGGCACCATGACCGCAAAGGCGGCGGAGGCAGGTCTGGAATCTCTGATAATCACCGGCGATAAGGATGCGCTCCAGCTGGTGGGTGAGAACACCTACGTCGTTCTGAACCGGAAGGGAATGACGGATTTCGATCTGTACGATCTTGAGAAGATGCAGGAGCGGTACGGTCTGACCCCGCAGGAGTTTATCGATTTGAAAGGCCTGATGGGGGATAAATCCGATAATATCCCGGGGATTCCCGGCGTGGGAGAAAAGAAGGGAATCACCTTGCTGAAGGAGTACGGCTCCGTGGAAGGCGTGGTGGCGCATGCGGATGAAATCAAGGGAAAGCTGGGCGAAAACGTTCGGGCGAACCTGGAGGAAGCCGAACTTTCCAAATGGCTGGCGACCATCAAGCGGGATGTGGAGCTTCCGGTTTCCTGGCCGGAGCTGGCGTACGGAGAACCGGATTACGACCGGCTGATTGCGCTGTACAAGAAATTAGAGTTCAAAAAATTTCTTCAGAATCTGGAAAGACAAACGCCGGATGAGGTGACGGTCGAACCGGAGAAAGACCTTCTGGAAGGTGTAAGGGAAGTTTCCTATGAGGATTTGCTGGATTCTTTGAAGAATAACTGGACGCTGATTATCGAGATGGATACGGACGATAATCATAAGCAGCTTCCGGAGGTGAAATGTATTCGCCTGTACGATCCGGAGCAGATGCACTATGCGGAATGTACAGTGACGCCGCTGGATTTTGAAATCCGCATGAGCAGCCTTTTGGACAAGGAACCGGAACTGGTGGGGCTTGGTTTGAAACCGATTGCCTACACCTTGCTTCAGTACGGAATGGACCGTTTTACGCTGCATCATGATGTGGAAGTGGCCGAGTACCTTTTGGATCCGAATCGTAGCAAGTATAACCTCACCAATATGTTTTTACACTATGCAAACGAGACGCTGGACGGGGAGGATGCCCGGAAGCGACTGGTGGCTTTAGACTGCATTTATCGGAAGCAGCTTCCGGCACTGGAAGAGAAGGGGATGCTGTCCCTGTTCCGAGATTGTGAAATGCCGCTGATCCGCACCATTGCAGGCATGGAGTCTCAGGGAATGAAAATCAATCCGGAGATGCTGAAGTCTGCCGGGGAGGAGCTGGATACCCAGATTGCAAAGCTGGAGACGGAAGTATTCCAAGAGGCGGGAACCACTTTCAATATCAACTCGCCAAAGCAATTGGGGGAAGTGCTGTTCGAGACGATGGGCATTCCGTATCCGAAAAAAACCAAGGGAAAGAACAAGTATTCCACGGCGGCGGATGTGCTGGAGAAGTTGGAGGAAGATTATCCGGTGGTGTCTAAGGTGCTGATGTTCCGAAAAGCATCGAAGCTGAAGAGTACCTATGTGGACGGGCTGCTGGGCTTAATCGGAAGCGATGGACGGATTCATCCTCATTTTAATCAGACGGTGGCGGCCACCGGAAGGCTCAGCTGCACGGAACCGAACCTTCAAAATATTCCGATTCGCGATGAGAACGGAAGAAATATCCGAAAGGCCTTTATGGTGTCGGAACCGGAGAACGTGTTCGTGGGTTCGGATTATTCCCAGATTGAACTTCGCCTGATGGCGGCGCTTTCCGGGGATCCGGTGCTGATGGAGGCGTTCCGTACCGGAGAGGATATTCACCGGCTTACCGCATCCCGGGTGTTCGATATCCCGATGGAGGACGTGACCCCGCTGGATCGTTCCAGGGCGAAAGCGGTGAACTTCGGCGTCATCTACGGCATGAGCGGATTCGGGCTGAGCGAGAATCTGGGAATTACCCGGAAGGATGCTCAGCGCTACATCGATGACTATTTCGAAAAGCACCAGGCGGTAAAGGACTATCTGGACCGTCAGGTGGAAATCGGAAAGGAAAACTTTGAGGTAAAAACAATTATGGGCAGAATCCGGCAGATTCCGGAGTTCAAGTCTCGTCGGTACATGGATCAGCAGCTGGCGGCGCGGCTGGCGATGAACAGTCCGATTCAGGGAAGTGCAGCGGATATCATCAAGGTGGCCATGAACAAGGTAGATGCCGAACTGAGAGAGCGGGAGATGAAATCCAAGCTGGTTCTGCAGATTCACGATGAACTGATTGTGGAAGCGGTACCGGAGGAGCTGGAACAGGTGGAAGAACTCCTTCGGAGAAATATGGAAAGCGCAGTGGAACTGCCCGTTCCGCTGGACTGCGACATGCATTCCGGGAAGACCTGGTTTGATTTGAAATAAGAAGTTTTATATGGAAATGAGGTGAGCCATGCTAACAATTGCAATTACCGGCGGAATCGGGTCGGGAAAAACAGCAGTGACGGATTATCTGGAAGAAAAGGGGTTTCCGGTAATCGACACGGATCGCATGGCTCATGCAATGACAGCACCGGGCGGCAAAGCCATCCCGTACATTCGGAAGCATTTTGGAGAGGCCTTCATCCTTCCGGACGGTTCCATGAATCGGGAGGCCGTTCGCAATGTGGTATATCGCAATCCGGAGATGATGAAGGTCTTGGAAAAGGGAACGACGGAAGTGATTGTCCGAGATACAAAAGCGGAGATTGAACGAATGAGAACACTGGGCGCTCCGGTGACTTTCGTGGCGATTCCCCTTCTCTTCGAAACCGGATCCGATGGGTCGGAATACGACGGCGTGTGGGCGGTAACGGCTTCGGAAGAGGTGCGCCTGCAGCGGGTGATGGCGCGAGACGGACTGACGGAAGAGATGGTTCGGCGGATTCTGAAGAAGCAGGTTTCCGACGAAGTGCGCCGAGAGAAGGCATCGGAGCTTATCGATAACTCCGGGACGCTGGAGGAACTCCGGGGCAGGGTGGATTTTCTTTTACAAAAAAATCATTTAATCTCATAAAAAGGCTTGCATTCAATAGTAAAAGATGATAATATAAATGAGTCATGTGGCTGTGGCGGAATGGCAGACGCGCATGCTTGAGGGGCATGTGGGAGACCGTGCTGGTTCGAGTCCAGTCAGCCACACCAAAGTTCCTGACTCTGTCAGGAACTTTTTTCTCAAGATTCATTTTTTGAAAATAAGATATTTGAATATTAATCATAGTATGATATAATACCCTTTGTTGGGCCGGCGTGGCGGAATTGGCAGACGCGCGGGATTCAAAATCCCGTGATAGTGATATCGTATGGGTTCGACCCCCATCGCCGGCACCATCTATTTTTTTATGGAGGATAATTACATGAAAACAAATGCGACAATGATGAACCTGATTCTTCTGGTGTTCTTTATCGGTATTATCTATTTTATGATGATTCGCCCGCAGCGCAAGCGCGATAAAGAGGCGAAGGAAATGAGAGACGGTTTGACCCGCGGTGATGAAATTATCACCATCGGCGGATTCATCGGAAAGGTCGTTGCCATCAATTCCGATACCGTTGTGATTAATCTGAATGCCGGAAAGGGCAGCACCAACGTAGAACTTCTGAAGACTGCAATCGGCAGCGTGAAGACACCGAACACTGCAGCTCGTCAGGAGAAGAAGGAAGCAGCGGAAGAGACAAAGGAACGGGATGTAAAGACTTCCACCACGAAGAAGGTTACTCCGAAGAAGCTGACTCCGAAGAAGGATGAATCCGAGAATAAGGATGCGGAATAAGATTTCTGATTGCGAGAACAAGGATGCCAAATGGTATCCTTGTTTTGCTATACACGAAATTGGAATGGTGAAAAACTTGAATTTCCAATGGCTATGATGTAAAATGGTATGTAAAATGCAATGTATTACTATGCACATTATTACAAATTTTTAGAAAGGCACTTAAGGTCAAATGAAAAAAGGTACACGTAAATTTCTATCAATTGTCGTGGTATTGGTTATCGCACTGGGGGCATTTGTTTCGCTTAAGGGTATCGGCCCGGTTCAGAGACTTGCGGATAAGATGAAGTACGGACTGGATATCAACGGCGGTGTCTATGTATTGATGGAAGCTGAGACCAACGAAAAGGGTACGCAGCTGTCTAAGCTGATGGATCAGACGAAATCCGTCCTGGAGAATCGTGTCAATGCCATGGGTATTTCCGAAGCCTCCGTTTCCATTGAGGGAAACAATCGAGTTCGTGTCGAGATGCCGGGTGTGGAAGATGCACAGGCGGCTATCGATCAGATTGGTAAGACGGCTCAGCTGAAACTGTTCCTGGCAGACGGTACGGAAGTCATGAGCGGTAATGAGATTACCGATTCTTCTTTTACCACCGACTCCAAGAACGGCGGATATAAAATTACCATTGACTTCTCGTCCAAGGGGTCCGATGCATTCGCAAGTGCAACCGAAAAAGCGGCATCCGGAACGGTGAAGTCCACCATGAAAGACGAAAACGGTCAGGCGGTTTCCAATACCGCAATCGTCATCAAGCTGGATGACGAAGTGGTATCGGCACCGAGCGTAAGCGAAAAGATCGCATCCAGAAGCTGTGAAATTACCCGTCCGGGCGGATTCAGTGAAGATGAGGCTTCTTCTACCTCTGCGTTGATCCGAGGCGGTGCACTGCCGGCAACCCTGAAGGAAATCAGTTCCTCTGTAGAGACGGCGACCATTGGTGCAAATGCGCTTCATAAGAGTATTGTGGCCGGCGCAATCGGTCTTGGAATCGTTATGCTGATTATGCTGATGGCATACGGCGCACTTGGATTCATTGCGGACCTGGCACTGCTGCTGTATGTAGAGGTAACCCTGTGGATTATGGCAGGATTGGGATCGGTCCTCACCTTGCCGGGAATTGCGGGTATCATCCTGTCCATCGGTATGGCGGTAGACTCCAACGTAATTATTTTTACCCGAATTCGGGAAGAAATCGAAAAGGGGAAATCCATTCGTGTTGCGGTGGATACCGGATTTAAGTCCGCGCTGGCGACGGTAGTGGACTCTCAGACCACTACACTGATTGCAGCTATCGTGCTGTATCTGATCGGTACCACATCGGTTAAGGGATTTGCTCTGACACTGATGATCGGTACAATTTGCAGTATCTTTACTGCAGTATTCATCACACACCTGTTTGTAACTGCATTGACAGACATTCCGGCACTGTGCAAGATGAGACACTTTGGAATGCACGAAGACGGCACTCCGAGAATGAAGTGGACCAAGCACATTCACTTTATTGAAAACCGCAAGAAGTATTTCGCACTGAGCTTGATTGTTATTCTGCTGGGTGTGGGATGTGCGGTATTCAAGGGCTTTAATTACGGAATCGATTTCACCGGCGGTACGATGATTCAGCTGGAGATGGGTCAGAAGGTGGATTCCGATGAAGTGGCGAAGACCATCGAAAAATACGATCTGAATCCGACCATCGTATACGCTTCGGATAACCACAGCCAGGTGGTGATCCGTACCAAGAAAGCACTGAACGCGGATCAGAGAGGACAGGTCATTTCCACCCTGTCCAAGAAATATAACCTGAATAAGAAGTCGGTACTGGCTTCCGAGGAATTCGGACCGACCGTCGGTAAAGAGCTGAGACAGAATGCGATTAAATCCATTATTATCGCGGCACTGTGCATGCTGGTATACATCCGTTTCCGGTTTAAGACCTGGAAATACGGAGTCGCTGCGGTAGGCGGCCTGCTGCACGATGTGCTGGTAACTCTTTCCATGTACGCGATTTTCGGATTTACCATCAACAACCCGTTCATCGCCGGTATTCTGACGGTTGTGGGTTACTCCATCAACGATACGATCGTAATCTTTGACCGTATTCGGGAGAACAAGCGGTTCTACAAGAGAAAGGAAATTATTCCGCAGATTAACGACAGCATCAATGAGACACTGTCCCGTTCGATTATGACTTCCATTACAACCTTGATTGTTATGGTGCCGCTGTACTTCATGGTATCTTCGGAGATTCGGGAGTTCCTGATTCCGCTGATTATCGGTGTCATTTGCGGAACTTATTCCTCCATCTTCATCTGCAGCCCGCTGCTCTACGAGATGAAGAAAAAGGAAAGCATGTCCCGGTATGAACTGCAGAAAGAGAAAAAAGCAAAGGCTGCAAAGGCTGCAAAGGCAAACAATTCCGGAATTGTAAAATAAATTTCAACTAAAGGGGTGTTCACGGGTGACGACTGATTTTAGTATGACAACAGAACAATATATTGAAGATCTCAAGACGATGAATGAGAGATATGATGATCCGATGATTATCAAAGCCTTTGAAATCGCCAACAGACTTCATAACGGCCAGATGAGAAAGAGTGGAGAACCGTATATCATTCATCCGATTGCGGTCTCCAAGATTCTGGCCAGTTTTGGCATGGATAATGAAACGGTCGTCGCCGGACTCCTTCACGACGTGGTGGAGGATACGGAGTACACTCGAGAAGAGCTGGTAGAGGATTTCAATGAAGAAATCGCTCTGCTGGTGGACGGCGTAACCAAACTGGGAAACATCAAGTATGACTCCAAAGAAGAACTTCAGGCGGAGAATTTCAGAAAGATGTTTCTTGCCATGTCTAAGGATATTCGCGTCCTGATTATTAAGCTGGCGGACCGTCTCCACAATATGCGAACGATGGAGTTCATGCCGCCTCATAAGCGGAAGGAGAAATCCGCAGAAACGCTGGAGATTTATGCGCCCCTTGCCGGACGTCTGGGAATCTACAGCATTAAATTCGAACTGGAGGATTTAGCGTTTAAGTATCTTCATCCGGAAGATTACGAATCGCTGTCGGTTCAGGTAAGCAAACGGAAGGAAGAGCGAGAGAAAATCGTCGATCAGCTGATCGATGAAATCAGCGATGAGCTGGACAAAGCAAACTTCCATTACGATGTAATGGGACGTTCGAAGCATCTGTACAGCATCTACAAGAAGATGACACTTCAGCACAAGCAGCTGGATGAAATCTTTGATTTGATCGCCATTCGTGTCATCGTAAATACAGTGAAAGACTGCTATGCCGTGCTGGGACTGGTTCACACCAAATGGACGCCGATTCCGGGACGGTTTAAAGACTATATTGCAATGCCGAAACCGAACATGTATCAATCCCTGCATACCACTGTATTGGATGAAAACGGGGATCCCTTCGAGATTCAGATTCGAACCTACGAGATGCATCGAATCGCTGAATACGGTATTGCGGCACATTGGAAATATAAAGAAGGAAAGGGCGGTTCCGGCGGAGACTCGTCGGAACAGAAGCTGGCCTGGCTGAGACAGGCATTGGAGTGGCAGAAGGAAACCGATGACTCCATGGAGTTCTTGGAAACTCTGAAGATGGATTTGTTTGATAACCAGGTGTTCGTATTCACCCCAAAAGGAGACGTTATCGAATTGCCGGCCGAGTCGACGCCGCTGGATTTTGCATTTAAGATTCATACGGATGTAGGCATCCGTTGCGTAGGGGCCAAGGTGAACGGCAAGATGGTTACCATCGACCATGAACTGAAGACCGGTGATATCGTGGATATCATTACCTCTGCGAATTCGGCCGGACCGAGCATGGATTGGCTGAATATCGCTAAGAGTTCTCAGGCCAAGAACAAAATCCGAAACTGGCTTCGGAAAGCCAACAAGAATGATTCCCTGGATCGGGGAAAAACCAATATCGCAAATTACATTAAGAAGAAGGGCTATGACCCACATCTGGTGGCGAAGAATGCCTACCTTCTGAAAGCGGTAAAGGACCTGAAATTGAATAATGTCAACGAGCTGTATCTGCAGATTTCCAACGGCGGAAGTGCGCTGGCAAAACTGGGACAGCGGCTGATTGATTATTTCATCGAGGACAACAGGAAGGAAGAAGTCCGCAAAGAAGAAGAAATCAAGAAGAAGAAACAGGTTCATCGGGAAAACAGTTCTGATGGAACCGGGATTATCGTGAAAGGATCGGATAACCTGTTGATTCGTATCGCCAGATGCTGCACTCCGGTTCCGGGAGATGATATCATCGGATTCATCACAAAGGGCCGCGGCATTACGGTGCATCGGAAGGACTGCAGCAATATCGTAAGCCTGCCGGAGCAAGAGAAAGGACGCTTGATTCATGTAGAGTGGGAGACCCCGAAGGAAGGGCAAACCTATTACACGGACATCAATATCTGTTGTCAGGACCGCCGTGGAATGTTCAGCGACATTTCCAAGGTGTGTGAAGACATGGATGTTCGCTTGGTAGGAGTGAACATGAAACCGGCAGATATGGAATACGTTAACGTGACAATCACCGTGGCCATTACCGGAACGCATCAGATTCAACGACTGCTGATTGCGCTGAGAAATGTCCCGGGGATTGATAAGGTATACAGGACGAAATCATGATTACAGTAAAACGATACGACGAAAATATGCTTCAAGAAAATACCTATATTCTCACGGATTCCGAAACAAATCAGGGAATGGTAATCGATCCGGGATGCTATACCCCGGCCATGAAGAAGGAGCTTCAGAACATGAATGAACTGAAGTACATCATATTGACCCACGCTCACGGGGACCATATGGGTGCGCTGAATGCCATTCGCAGGGATTATCCGGATACGGTATTGATTGCCGGAGTCAAGGAAAAGAAACTTCTGCTGGATGCCGAGAATAACGGCTCTATGGAATTTTCGCCGGAGCCGGTGAGCACAGAGGCGGACCGATATGTTTCGGAAGGAGATTCGGTAACTTTAGGAAGTATAGAATTTACTTTTATGGAAACACCGGGACATACGGAAGGCGGAATCTGCATTTGCGGCGATAGTAAAATTTTCACCGGAGATACCCTGTTTTTCCGAAGCATCGGACGGACGGATTTGTACTCCGGAAATATGGAGCAGATGCGGAAGTCGCTGCAGAAACTGATGAGGCTGCCGGATGAAATTCAGGTGCTGCCGGGACACGGACCGGGCACCTCTATCGGCGCAGAGAAGAAAGGAAATCCATTTGTATAGATTCTATCTAAACGGAATCAAAAATGAATATCACCTGGAGGAGTTGGCACGGGAGTTTTTGGCGAATGATGAGTTTGAAATCATCCCGGTGGACTTTCATGAAGGTTTTTTGCCACGATTAACAGATAAAAGTTATCTGTTAAATGGCGAAAAAGATGCGGATTTGGACGGTGCGAAAAGAGAATTGTACCGGATTCTGTCGGATTTAACCGGAATTACCCCCGAGTGGGGGACCCTTACCGGGGTACGGCCGCTGAAATTGGCCTTTTCCGTTTACGATCGGTGTGGCGACATCGCACAGACCATGGAAACGATGGCACAGAAGTACCTGCTCCATCCGGAAAAAATCGAACTCCTGCGCAGGATTCTCAACTATCAGCTGTCGCATATGGAGCGCCCGGAAACGGACAGCCTTAGCTTGTACATCCATATTCCGTTTTGCCCGACGAGATGTTCGTACTGTTCATTTGCCAGTAGTGTTGCGACATCGGAAGAGATTGCAGAGTATCTGGAATTTCTTTTGCGGGAAGTGGAATATACCGGGGCAAAATTCCGAAAGATGGGCCAGTCGGTGGAAAGCGTGTACATCGGCGGCGGGACTCCGACCACTTTGGAAGCGGATCAGTTGAGCCGTTTAGTAGATGCGATTCAATCGGCTTTCCAGCTGGATTTATCTCGTATTGAATTCACCATCGAAGCGGGGAGACCGGACACCATCACCCGAGATAAGCTGGAACAGATTCATGAAAAAGGGGTCAATCGAATCAGCATCAATCCGCAATCCATGAATCCGCAGACTTTGCGGGAAATTGGACGGGAGCACAGCCCGGAGGATATCCGAGAGGCATTCCGAACCGCTGCAGCGATGGGTTTTCGAATCATCAATTCCGATGTGATTGCGGGATTGCCTAGAGAGACTCCGGACGATTTCAAGAACACGTTGGAAGAATTGGTGTCGCTGGGAGCCAACAATATTACGGTGCACACCCTATCGGTAAAAAGAGGATCGAAGCTGAAAGAACAGGATCCGGAGTATTACCGCCGAGATACAGAAAATGTGCGGACTATGCTGAAATTTTCGGAAGAATTTCTTACTGCGCATGGTTTTGAGCCGTATTATATATATCGGCAAAAACATCAGATGGGTTCTTTTGAGAACGTGGGGTACTGCAAGCCGGAAGCCCATTCGGTGTATAACGTGCGGATAATGGAAGAAAAACAGACCATCATCGGCCTGGGGGCCGGTGCAATTGGCAAGAGATATTACCCGGAGTCGGACCGTTTGGAACGAATTCCGAATGTGGGGAACAGTGCGATTTATAAAGAGCGTTTCGACGAAATGCTTTTACGAAAAAATAATTACTGGGAGGATAGAGATGGCAATTAAAGCACCTAAGGGTACGAAGGACATGATGCCGGAGGATGCCTACAAGTGGCACTATATTGAAGATGCCTTTTTTAAGATTTGTGACGAATACGGCTTTGGCGAACTTCGCACACCGATTTTTGAGGATACGAACCTGTTCAACCGAGGCGTGGGGGAGACCACGGACATCGTTCAGAAGGAAATGTACACCTTCGAAGATCTCGGTCACCGCAGCATTACGTTGAAACCGGAAGGAACATCTCCGGCGGTTCGTGCTTTTATTGAAAGCAAGCATTTTGCGGATATGCAGCCGAGCAAGTATTGCTACAATACCCCATGCTTCCGATATGAGAAGCCACAAGCAGGTCGGCTTCGTCAATTCCATCAGTTCGGCATCGAGAATTTTGGTGCATCGTCTATGATGGCGGATGCGGAAATCATCGCAATGGCGGACGATTTTCTGAAGCGCATGGGCATCGATGAAATCGAGCTGCACATCAACAGCGTCGGATGCCGGGAGTGTCGTACAAAGTATCGGAAAGCGCTGCAGGATTTCCTGCGACCGCATTACGATGAACTGTGCAGCACCTGTCAGTCCCGCTTCGAAACGAATCCGATGCGTATTCTGGACTGCAAATCCAAGGACGACCAGGAAATCGTCAAGGATGCGCCGCTGATGGTAGATTATCTCTGCGATGATTGCCGGGACGCATTTGAGGAACTTCAGGAAAACCTGAAGGCCATGGACATTCAGTTCAAGGTGGATCCGAAAATCGTTCGGGGATTGGATTATTACACCAAGACCGCTTTTGAATTTGTCACCGCAAAGATTGGTGCACAGGGTACGGTCTGCGGCGGCGGCCGATACGATCATTTGATTGAGGAAATCGGCGGACCGTCTATGCCGGGTGTAGGATTCGGTCTGGGTAAGGAACGGCTGCTGATGTTGATGGAAATGTGCGGATCGGATTTCGGCAAACCGGTACAGCCGGAAATCATGATTGCATTCATCGGCGATCGTGCGAAACATTACGCGTTGAATCTGGTACAGTATCTGCGGCATAACCACGTTCGTGCGATTGTGGATACCCAGGAGCGAAATTTGAAAGGCCAGATGAAGTATTCCAATAAGGTGGGCGTGAAGTATTCCATCGTTATCGGGGACGATGAAATCGAAAGCGGAGAACTGACCCTGAAGAATATGGAAACCGGCGAACAGACGAAAATTGTTAAGGAAGAAATTTTGAATAAAATCAGGAGAGGATAATGTCAGAAATTTATAAGCGCACACATATGTGCGGCGAGCTGCGGCTTGCAGATGAGGGAAAAGAAGTCATTCTGAACGGCTGGGTGGCCAAGCAGAGAAGCTTGGGAAGTCTGGTGTTCGTGGACCTTCGGGATAAGACGGGAATTACCCAGATTACTTTTAACGAAGATATTCCGGAAAAGCTGATGGAGGCGGCAAAATCTCTGCGGAGTGAGTTTTCTGTCGGCATCAAGGGTATCGTTCATGAGCGCAGTGCGAAGAACGACCACATTCCAACCGGTGAGATTGAAGTGTTTGCGACGGACATGGTAATTTATTCCAGCGCAGAGACTCCGCCGATTTACATCCGAGACGATGATAATGTAGATGAATCTCTTCGTCTCAAATACCGTTACTTGGATCTGAGAAAGAATAAGATGCAGAGAAATCTGCTGTTCCGTCATAAGGTCACCAAATGTGCACGAGACTATTTCGATGAAAACGGATTTGTTGAGGTGGAAACCCCAATGCTGATCAAGTCCACACCGGAAGGTGCACGGGACTATCTGGTGCCGAGCAGAGTAAAGAACGGAGCGTTCTACGCACTGCCGCAGTCTCCGCAGATGTTCAAGCAGCTGCTGATGGTTGCCGGTACGGATCGGTACTTCCAGATTGTAAAGTGTTTCCGTGATGAGGATTTGAGAGCAGACCGCCAGCCGGAATTTACTCAGATCGATTTGGAAATGTCCTATGTGGATCAGGAAGATGTCATTGCGATGCAGGAAGGTTTCCTGAAGAAACTGATGAAGGACCTGAAGGGAATGGACATCGAGACTCCGTTCCCGAGACTGACCTGGACGGAAGCCATGGAACGCTACGGTTCCGATAAGCCGGACACCCGCTTCGGAATCGAACTGGTTCTTCTGAACGACTTGGTACAGAATTGCGACTTTGCCGTATTTACCGGTGCACTGGAAAATGGCGGTGATGTTCGGGGTATCTGCGTACCGGGTGGTGCAGCCCAGTATTCCAGAAAGAAGATTGACAAGCTGACCGAGGAGGCAAAGCATTACGGTGCGAAGGGCCTCGTATGGATTAAGAAGGAAAACGGGGAATACAATTCTTCCGTGAAAAAATTCTTTACCGAAGAGCAGCTGGCAGAAATCATGGACCGACTGGGTGCGGAAGACGGGGATGTTGCATTTATCGTCAGCGACCGGAAGAAGGTCGTGTTCGACACCTTAGGCTGGCTGAGACGGAAGATTGCCGATCAGATGGGGATGTTGGATGACAATCAATTTAACTTCTTGTGGGTGGTGGACTTCCCGATGTTCGAGGAAGATGATGAAGGAAACATTAAAGCAATGCACCATCCGTTTACTCAGCCGAAGCTGGACGAACTGGATAAGCTGGACGGAAATATCCTGGATCTCAAGGCCGATGCGTATGACATCGTATTGAACGGCGTGGAGCTGGGCGGCGGAAGCGTCCGTATTCACGATAAGGAACTTCAGGCGAAGATGTTCCACGTTTTGGGACTCAGTGATGAGGAGTGCAGAGAAAAGTTCGGCTTCCTGATTGATGCGTTCAAATACGGTGCACCACCGCATGCCGGCCTGGCATATGGTTTGGACAGAATGGTAATGCTGCTGCTGGGTGAAAAGAGCATCCGTGAAGTCATTGCGTTCCCGAAGAACCAGAATGCAGAGTGTCTGGTAAGTGAAGCGCCGGGACTGGTTGACGAGAAACAACTGGAAGAATTGGGCATTCAGGTCGTTGCTTCCGAAAATGAATAAGACAGCATTATTCGGAGGAACCTTTGACCCGATTCATCGGGGTCATATTAATCTGGCGACAGAAGCGGTTCGGGAATGTGAATTGAATCAACTGATTTTTCTTCCCAACTTCATCTCTCCCTTTAAAAGGGACAGCAATGTGACTCCGGGAGAGATGCGGGCGGAAATGATTCGGCGAATTCTTCCCTTAAATTCGGCATTTTCCATTTCGGAATACGAATTGGAGCGACAAGAACCTTCCTATTCTTACGATACGTTACGCTATTTTCGGGAACGGATGCCGGATACGGAAATTTCTTTTATCATCGGATTCGACTCGGTGCTGACCATCGAGAAATGGTATCGGGGTCCGGATCTTCTTCGGGAATTTCCGCTGATTACGGGGGTTCGGCCTCATGTTTCTACGGAGGAAGGGCTGGAGAAAATTGAATATTTCCGGAAGAGATATCACAGCCGGTTTCACGTATTAAATTTAAACCCCTTCGATGCTTCCTCTACGGAAATCCGAGAATATGTGCGGAAAGGAAAGGATATTTCGGGACTGGTGGTTCCGGAAGTGGAAGAGTATATAAGAAACAATGGAATCTATCTCGATGGAATTGATGAATGAATATTTAAAGCGCAATCTGAAGCCACGGCGATACACCCATTCCCTTGGAGTGGTAGAAACAGCGACTAGGCTTGCGGAAATCTACGGAGCAGACCGGGAAAAGGCTCATCTGGCGGCGCTGGTGCACGACATTGCGAAGTGCTTGACGCCGGAGGAGAGCAACCGGTTGGTGCGCTTCTACGGACTCTCGTGGAAGTATTGGAATAACCAGCCGCTGGCCCATTCTAAATTGGGCGTGGCGCTCCTGCGGGATGAATTCGGACTCACCGATGAAGAAGTGTTGTCTGCGGTTTCCTATCACACGACGGGAAAAGCGGGAATGTCGCTTCTGGAAGAGATTATTTACGTGGCCGATGCCATTGAACCGGGGCGGGATTATGAAGATGCTCCAAGACTTCGCGCTTTGGCCGAGAAAGATTTAAATGCCGCATGCCTGGAGGTTCTGGAATTCAGTATCCGGGACCTGAAATCTTCGCATAGAGAAATTGATTCCGACACATTGGAGGCATATACTTATTTACGTCAAATCATTGGAAACAAGGAGAAATAAATGGATAATTACAAAGTAGCCAAAGAATTGGCAGAAGTGTTGTCCCAGCGCAAGGCTTCGGATGTAGTGCTGATTGATATTGCAGAGAAATCTTCTTTTGCAGACTACTTTATCAACTGCACCGCAAGCTCGGAACGTCAGCTGGGTGCACTGCAGGATAGCGTAGACGAGAAAGCATACGAACTGGGTCTGGAGCAGAAGGGCTTGGAGGGGAAGTCCGGAAACAGCTGGATCCTCGTGGACTACGGTGACATTATAGTAAATATTTTTACCGCAGAAATGCGGGAGCGTTATGCACTGGATAAAATCTGGGGCGATTGCAAAATCGAAAGAATTGAGGACTAAGGACAATGAAGGAAAAGTACAATTTCACAGAAATTGAAAAGAAGTGGCAGGACGTATGGGAAAAAGAAGATGCGTTCAAGACCGTGGAGGATTATGACAAAGAGAAGTATTACGTTTTGGAAATGTTCCCATATCCTTCCGGCAAGCTGCACATGGGGCATGTGCGGAACTACTCCATCGGAGACGTAATTGCACGTTTCAAGAGACTGAAGGGATACAATGTTCTGCATCCGATGGGATGGGACTCCTTTGGACTGCCGGCAGAAAACGCGGCCATTAAAAATGATATTCACCCGGCAATTTGGACGGACAGCAACATTGCGGAAATGCACCGTCAGCTGCAGGGTCTGGGTTTCAGCTATGACTGGGATCGAGAGGTTGCTACCTGTAAGGAAGAGTATTACAAGTGGATGCAGTGGATTTTCATTCAGTTCTACAACAAGGGACTGGCATACAAGAAGGACAATCCGGTAAACTGGTGTCCAAGCTGTCAGACCGTATTGGCGAACGAGCAGGTCGTAGACGGCTGCTGTGAACGCTGTCATACGCCGGTTACAAAGAAGCGCCTGTCCCAGTGGTATCTGAAGATTACCGATTATGCGGATCGCCTGCTGAAGGATTTGGACAAAATGCCGGGCTGGCCGGAAAAGGTAAAGCTGATGCAGAAGAACTGGATCGGCCGTTCCACCGGTGCGGAAGTGACCTTTGAGATTGAGAACTTCAGCAAGAAACTTCAGATTTATACCACTCGTCCGGACACTCTGTTCGGCGTAACCTACATGGTTCTGGCACCGGAGCATCCATTTGTACCGGAGCTCACCAACGGTACGGAGTATGAAGCTGCAGTAAAAGCATATCAGGAAGAATGTCAGCACAAGTCCGAAATCGAGAGAACTTCTCTGACAAAGGAGAAGACCGGCGTATTCACCGGATGCTATGGAATCAACCCGGTGAACGGAAAGAAGGTTCCGATTTTCATCTCCGATTACGTTATGATGGATTACGGAACCGGTGCCATCATGGCGGTTCCGGCACACGATCAGCGTGACTTTGAGTTTGCAAAGAAATTTAACCTGGATATTGTTCCGGTTGTGGACACCCAGAATCCGGAAATCGACATCAATAACCTCACAGAAGCTTTCGTTGCGGAAGGCACCATGATTAATTCCGGAAAGTACACCGGAATGAACAACAAGGAAGCAATCGAAGAGATTACCAAGGATCTGGAAGCGGACGGACTGGGTAAAGCTCAGGTGAACTACAAGCTGAGAGATTGGCTGATTTCCCGCCAGCGTTATTGGGGCTGCCCGATTCCGATGGTTTATTGCGAAGAGTGCGGATGGGTTCCGGAGAAGGAAGAGAACCTTCCGGTAAAACTTCCGACCGATGTGGAATTCACCGGCAAGGGAGATTCTCCACTGAAGACTTCCAAGACCTTTGGAGAGACTACCTGCCCATGCTGCGGCAAGAAGGCGGTTCGCGAATTCGATACCATGGATACCTTTGTAGATTCTTCCTGGTATTTCTTGAGATACTGCGATGCCCACAATTCCGAGAAACCTTTTGATAAGAAAAAGGCGGACTACTGGATGAACGTGGATCAGTACATCGGCGGCGTAGAACACGCCATCCTGCACCTGTTGTACGCTCGTTTCTTCCAGATGGTAATGCATGATTTGGGCTTGGTGGATGCGGAAGAACCGTTCGATAATCTGCTGACTCAGGGCATGGTTATCAAAGACGGTGCGAAGATGAGTAAATCTCTGGGCAACATCGTTAGCCCGGAAGAAATTCAGGCAAAGTACGGTGCGGATACCGCCAGACTGTTCATCCTCTTTGCAGCACCGCCGGAAAAAGAACTGGACTGGAGCGATGCCGGGGTAGAGGGAAGCTACCGTTTCCTGAACCGTGTATATCGTCTGGTACAGGAATATGTGAACGAAATCCGCGGCGATTTCCGTGGAAGTGAAATCATCACTATTCAGAGTGCAGAAGATAAGGCTTTGAATTTCCAGCTGAATGCTACCGTGAAGAAGGTAACGGAAGATGCCGGCGGAAGATTCAGCTTCAACACTGCCATCAGTTCCATCATGGAATTGGTGAATGCGCTGTATAAGTACAAGCAGGGCGAAGTGAACGTTCCGCTGATGAACGATGCCATTGAAAAGCTGATTCTGATTTTGAACCCGTTTGTTCCGCACATTACCGAAGAACTGTGGAACGACCTGGGTCATGAAGATCGGGTATATCAGCAGAATTGGCCGGAATTCGACCCGGCTGCACTGGAACTGGAAACCGTTGAGATTATCGTTCAGGTAAACGGAAAACTGAAGGACAAGATGGCTTTCGAGAAGAACGCAGAGAAGAGTGCAATTGAAGAAGCAGCACTGGCAAGCGAACGCGTGCAGGATGCGATTGCAGGCAAATCTGTTGTAAAAACCATCGTGGTTCCAAACAAGCTGATTAACTTTGTAGTAAAATAAAAATGCCTATGAAACAAGAAAAAGATTTACAACTGAATAACAAGAAAAAAAATCCGGCACCCCGGAAGAAGAATTCCGGGGCAGCTGCCGGAAAAGTAAGAAAAGCGTTGAAACCTTCTGACGGAACGGCGAAAAAGAAGGAAAAGAACGCTCCTCAGAATTCGAGGTCCCATAAACAAAAGGGGGCAGCAAAGCCGGAGAAATCAAAGAAGAACCTTCCGGCAATCCCGTTCCATCAGGGAAAGAATCGGAACAAGTCCAACGGAAAGAATCAGAAACAGGTTCGCCCGAAAGAGTCCTTCCGCATCATCCCGTTGGGGGGTATGAAGGAAATCGGAAAGAATATCACGGTAATCGAGTATCGGGATGAAATTCTGATTGTGGACTGCGGAATGTCCTTCCCGGAAGATGAGATGTTCGGAATCGACGTGGTTATTCCGGACTTCACCTATCTGAAGGAAAACATGGAGAAAATCAAGGGATTAATCATCACTCACGGACATGAGGACCACATCGGCGGTGTGCCGTATCTGGTAAAAGAAATCAACGTCCCGGTGTATGCTTCCGGTCTTGCGGCGGGATTGATTCAGCATAAATTAAAGGAAAAGAATCTTACCGCTGACGTGCATGTGATATCTTCAGGTGATATAATTCATATAGGAAGCTTCATCGTGGAGGCAATTCACACCACTCACAGCATTGCGGATTCTTTTGCGTTCTCCATCAAGTGCCCGGCAGGACACATCGTTCATACGGGAGATTTCAAGGTGGATTACACTCCGCTGGAAGGAAAGCAGATTGATTTGGCTCGCTTTGCGAAACTGGGCGACGAGGGCGTGGATGTACTTCTTTGTGACAGTACCAACGTGCTCCGTCCGGGGTTCACACCGTCGGAACGAATCGTAGCGGAGTCCATGAACCGAATTTTTGAGGAAACGGATAAACGAATTATCATCGCTACGTTCTCTTCGAATATTCATCGAATTAAGCACTTTATGGAAGCGTCCATTCATCATGGCCGTAAAATTGCGGTTTCCGGTCGTTCCATGGAGAACGTGATGCAGATTGCAAAGGATTTGGGATATATCGACCTGCCGGAATCTGCTTTTGTGGACATCCGGAATATCAATAATATCCCGGACAGCAACCTGACCATCGTTACAACGGGAAGCCAGGGCGAACCGATGTCCGCACTGACTCGAATGGCCAACGATAATCACCGGGCGGTGAAGCTGAAGAAGGGCGATGTCGTCGTCTTCTCCTCCTCGCCGATTCCGGGAAACGAGAAGACCATCACCAATGTGGTCAATAAGCTGTATGAGAAGAAAGTTCGGGTGTACCTGTCGGATTTCGTGGACATCCACGTATCCGGTCACGCCTGCCAGGAAGAGCTGAAATTGATTCACACCCTGGTGCGGCCGAGATATTTCATTCCGGCTCACGGCGAATACCGTCACTTGAACGAACACGCAAAATTGGCAGAGAGCCTGGGAATGAGCCGAAGCAACATCTTTGTCATGACCAACGGCGATTCGCTGGTGGTCAAGGGCGGCCGTGCGAAACAGGAGAATGGATACGCCACGGCGGACGATGTTCTGGTGGATGGCTACGGCGTCGGAGATGTTGGAAACGTGGTGCTCCGGGATCGAAAGCAACTGTCGGAAGCGGGATTGATTGTGGTATCTGTGGCCATCGACACCTACTCCAAACAGCTGGCGGCAAACCCGGAACTGATTACACGTGGTTTTATCTACGTCAAGGAGAACGGTCCGTTAATCAACGATGCCACCGAGGTGGTCTATGAAACCATCGAGCGTTGCCGCAATCGGGACTCTATGGACTTGAGTTCATTGAAGTCGGCGATTCGTGACGACCTTCGAGGTTACATTTATAAAAAGACACGGCGGAGTCCGGTGATTCTTCCGGTCATCCTATACGTGTAGAAAGGAGCTTCGATGAACGTTTACGAAGAAGCCCATGATCTTGCCCGGGCAATTAAGGAAAGCAACGAATTCAAGGAATTCGACCGTCTAAAGAAGGAAGTAGACCAAGATTCGCAGCTCAGCGCGATGTTGAAGGATTTGCAGATGAAACAAATTCAACTGCAGACGAAGCAGATGACGGAAGGAAAGCTGGATTCAGAACTGATGGGACAGATTCAGTCCATGGTCACCATGCTTACGGCAAAGCCTCAGGCAGCACAGTATCTGCAGGCGGAAGCGAGATTCTCCATCATGATGAAGGATGTGAGCGAAATCCTGGCAGATGCCATCAATATTAAGTCAATGTTATAAGTTATTTTTAAAGATATTTAAAGAAAGAGAGAAACAATTATGATCAGCGCAGGTGAATTCAGAAAAGGTGTTACTTTTGAGATGAATGGCGAACCACATGTTGTAGTGGATTTCCAGCACGTTAAGCCGGGAAAGGGTGCCGCATTTGTTCGTACAAAGTATAAGAACATTCTGACCGGAGCGACCAGAGAAGAAGCGTTCAACCCGAACGACAAGTTCCCGAAGGCTCACATTGAGACGAAGCAGATGCAGTATCTGTACAATGACGGTGAACTGTACTACTTCATGGATCAGGAGACCTACGATCAGATTCCGCTGACCTACGACCTGGTAGAGGATGCCATCAAATACATCCGCGAGAACGATACCGCTACCGTTAAGTTCTACAAAGACAACGCATTCACTGTAGAAGCTCCGAACTTCGTTGACCTGGAAGTAACCGAAACCGAGCCGGGCGTGAAGGGTGATACCGCAACCAACGTTACGAAGGCTGCAACCGTTGAAACCGGTGCCGTAATCCAGGTTCCGATCTTCATCAACGAAGGAGAGAAGATTCAGATTGACACCAGAACCGGTGATTATCTGGGACGTTCCAAATAGTTTATTTTTTCCGAATATCGGGTATTAGCAAAGGGCTGTTATGAAAAAAGCAATCAAAAAAGCAATGGTAATACTGGCGATTATATTTGCGCTGATTATCGGATCCAGCGTGCTCTTGTCCACATTGAACAAGCCGCTGGACCGAAGCAACGCAACGCTGATTGACGTCACCGTTGAAGAAGGTGCGACGACCGATGATATCGCTAACGCACTGAAAGATGCAGGTGTCATTCGCAGTACTACCAGATATAAGATTTGCTCCAAAATCTGGCACTACGATTCAAACTACAAGGCGGGGGTATATTCCGTTTCTCCGAGCATGACGTGCAGCGACATTGCAAAGGTCATCGTATCCGGAAAAGAAACCACCAATTCCTTTACAGTTCCGGAGGGATCCACCATCGAGACGGTGGCGGAGACTCTGGCCAAAGATGGACTGGTAGATAAAAAGAAGTTCCTGGAGGCTGCGCAGAATTCCGACGCCTACAGTGATTTCGGTTTCTTGAAAGATGCCCAGAAGGGGAAAAATCATCTGGAAGGATATCTTTTTCCGAGCACCTATCAGGTTGCACCAAAAGCGGATGAAGAGCAAATTATTACAACTATGCTGAATCAATTCGATACTGTTTTTACAGACGAATACAGAGCCAGGGCGAAAAAGCTGGGGTATACCGAGAATCAGATTATCATTATCGCTTCCATCATTGAAAAGGAAGCGCAGGTGGATGAGGATCGCCCGAAGATTGCCAGCGTCATCTACAATCGATTGGACGACGGCATGAATCTGCAGATGTGCTCCACGGTGCAGTACATTCTGGGTAAAGCGAAACCGGTTCTGTCCGTGGCGGACACGAAGATTGATTCTCCGTACAACACTTATATTCACTCCGGCTTGCCGAAGGGACCGATTTGTTCTCCGGGGGAGGCATCTATTAAGGCGGCTCTATACCCGGCAAAAACAGATTACATGTATTTCGTGGTAAGCGAAAAGTTGGACGGTTCCCATAATTTCAGCAAATCCTACTCGAAATTCGAGAAAGATACCCGGGCATATGAGAAGGCTCTGGCAAAGAAAAACAAGAAATAGAAGGAGCCGAATTTTCATATGAACATTACCAATGAGAAAGTAACAGACTACATCGTGTCATTCTACCAACCGTGGAATGACACGATGAGGAAGTTGCGGGAGCAAAGCGAAGCAGATCAGATTCCATTGATTCTAAAAGAAACGGAGATGTTGTTTCGCACGCTTTTACCCCTGAGGCCCGTCCATCGAGTGCTGGAAATCGGCACCGCGTACGGGTATTCTTCCATATTTTTTGCACACCTCCTTCCGGAGAGCCATATCACCACGGTGGAGCTTTCGGATACCAATTATCAAGTGGCGGTGGATAATATATGGGAGCAGGGGCTGACCGATCGAATTCAGGTGATTCACGGCGACGGCTCGGTTGTGCTGGACGAACTGATTCAGAATGCCGAAGCCGGGAATACGGATCCCTTCGATCTTATTTTTATCGACGCAGCGAAGAGTCATTATATGGAATTCTTCGAAAAAGCAGAGAAGCTGTGCAGCAAGAATGCACTGATTGTCTGCGACAATATTTTGATGAAGGCTTTTCTGGTGGACTTGTCTTTAGACCGAAAGCGCCGTCATCGAACCAGCGTAAAAAGAATGAATGAGTTTTTGAAATACGTTCACAGTCGGAAGGATTTAGAGGTATCCTTGCTGAGCTGTGGCGATGGATTGTTGCTTATTAAAGAGAATAAAAAATAGAATTTATGCAGAAAATTGAATTGTTAGCTCCTGCGGGAGATATGGAAAAGTTAAAAACAGCGGTACGGTACGGAGCCGATGCGGTGTACTTCGGCGGAGAGGTGTTCAGCCTTCGTGCCGGGGCCGGAAACCTGACTGTGGACGAAATGAAGGAAGCCATGGAATTTCTTCACACTCACGGGGCGAAGGGATATCTGACCATCAACATCTATCCTCACAACGAGGATATTCTGCCGCTTCAAGAATATATTCAGCAGATACGGGATATTCCTATCGATGCGTTCCTGGTATCCGATCCGGGGGTCATGCAGCTGGTGAAGGATGGAATCCCGAATGCCGAGATTCATCTCAGTACTCAGGCCAATACCACAAACTACTTGAGTGCGAATTTCTGGGTATCTCAGGGAGTGAAGAGAATCGTTGCGGCTCGGGAAATGAGCCTGAAAGAAATCCGAGAGATGCGGGAACACCTTCCGGAGGATATCGAAATCGAGGCTTTTCTTCACGGTGCTATGTGCATCTCGTACTCCGGCCGATGCTTGCTGAGCAATTATATGGTAGGCAGGGATGCGAACCGAGGACAGTGCACTCATCCGTGCCGGTGGAAATACCACTTGATGGAAGAAAAAAGACCGGGAGAATATTTCCCGATTGAAGAGGATGACCGGGGAAGTTATATTATGAACTCCCGGGACCTTTGCATGCTGGATTGCTTGCCGGATATGATTAATGCCGGCGTTACATCTCTGAAAATTGAAGGTCGGATGAAATCGGCTTACTATGTGGCAACGGTGGTTTCCGCATACCGGGCAGCATTGGACAGCTATATGAAGGATCCGGAGAATTACGAGTTCAAACAGGAATGGTACGATGAATTGTGCAAGGCCAGCCACCGGGAATTCACCCACGGCTTCTTTTATCAGAAGCCAAGCAGCCGGGATCAGAATTACCTTACCAGCGATTACGTTCGGGAGTACAGTTTTATCGGCGTGGTGTTGGGCGTAGATGAGGCGACCGGCGAGACCATCGTACAGCAGCGGAACAAGTTCTGCGTTGGAGATGAGATTGAAATTATGAGCCCGGGAGAACCGTTCTATACGGAAGCGGTTCCTTCCATGAAGGATGAAGACGGGAATGGGATTGAAAGCGCACCGCATCCGAAGCAGGAAGTGAGAATCCCGTTCCGGAAAGTTCCCGCAAAGTATTCGATCTTAAGAAAAAGGAAGTAGAGATATGACATCTGACACGAGTGAAATACCTATATATGCATATATTATAACCATTGCTTTGCTGTGCATCGTGTATGCATTGGTGGCAGCGGCAAAACGTTCATTGGATAATACGGACCGAAACACCATTAAAGAATTGAGCGAATCGGATCCGGAGGACAGCAGAGTTCAGGCGGTGATGCGTTTCATTCAGAAACCATCGGAATACCATTATGCGGACTTGTTTCTGAGTTACCTGACGCTGATTATGTCCTTTTTCCTCTTCCATTCACTGATGAAACGGGAAATGGGGGATAACCATTGGATGATTTTGTGGGATATTCTGTATTTTGTGGCTTTTATCGGCGTGGCGGACATCCTGCCCAAAAAGCTGGCATCCCAGTCTCAGAATGCTTCAGGAATTGGATTTGCGGGCTTTCAGCGGATGGTGTATTACATCACCTGGCCGTTTGTAAAGATATGTGTGTGTTTGGCCAACGTATTTCTTGTGATACTTCGGAAGAACACGGATGTGGATAACATCTACTTCTCGGAAGATAAGGTTATGTCCATGCTGGACCGAGGACAGGAATCCGGAGATATCAAGGAGGAAGCCCATCGGATGATTGACAGCATTTTCGAATTCGACGATTTGCTGGCGTATGAGATTATGACACCTCGAACCGATGTGTTCATGATTGACATTGATGACGACCGGGAAGAGTACTTCGATGAACTGATGGAGTTGCGGTATTCCAGAATTCCGGTATATCGGGACGATCCGGACAACATCATCGGAATCCTGCATATTAAGGACTATCTGTTCCAAGCCAGTCAGCACGGATTCGATAACGTTAATTTTGAGGAAATCCTTCGAGAGCCGTATTTCGTTCCCGAAACGAAGAATATCGATGCACTGTTCATCGAACTTCAGAAAAGCACCAACCACGTGGCCATTCTGATTGATGAGTACGGTGGATTCAGCGGTATCGTTTCCATCGAGGATATTATCGAGCAGATTGTGGGCGACATTGCGGATGAGTTCGACGAGGATGACCGGGTCATCGAGAAAATCAGCGATTCAGAGTTTATCGTTGATGGCAATGTGTATTTGGACGATCTGGCGGATGAACTTCATGTGGATTTGGAATCGGAGAACAGCGAGACCGTAGGCGGTTTCATCATCGATTTGATGGGAGAAATTCCGAAGGAAGAAGTGAAATACAAACCGATTCAATACGGAAACCTCTCCTTTACCATTCTGGAAGTGAAGGATCGCCGAATCGAGAAGATGAAAATTGAAATTCTGCCGGAAGAACCGACAGAGGATGCATAAAATAATTCATGAGTAAATCAAAAGACTTCAAAGAAAAGAATACAATTGAGGATTCCGTGATTGCCGGGTATGCTGCGCAGGAAACCATGAAGCTGCCCGGAGTTATCCGAATGGCGCCGGGAATTGCGGAAAGCTTCTCCCGGAACATTCTGGGCAGGATTACGGAAACACAAGGTGTTCACGTAAACGATGAGGATGGAAGGGTTACTGTGAATATTCATATCATCGCAGCGTATGGGGTGAACATACCACAGCTTTCGTACGACATCCAGAACCGGGTGAAGAAAATCATCGAGAAGGAGACGGGAATTTCCGTCGAAGCAGTTAATATCTGTATTGAGGGAGTTGAAAAGAGCAGGTAACGAGTACTATGAAAAGAGAAGAAATTAGAGAAATGACGATGCAAGTGGTATATCAGATGGATGTGATGGGTGATTTCGACTACCGGAATATCTCCTTGATTACCGAGAATGAGCAGATTCAAAAAGAAAAGCAGGCTCTTCAGACCCTGGACGTTATCCGCGATCACCGGGATGAAATTGATGAGATGATTGATTCTCATTCCGATCGTTGGAAAACGAACCGAATGGGAAAGACGGATTTGGCAATTTTCCGTATTGCCGTTGCAGAAATTTGCTATATGGATGCCATTCCGGACAGCGTTTCCATTGACGAAGCGGTGAAGATGGCGAAGAAATACGGGGAAGACCGTTCGTATGCATTTATCAATTCTGTTTTAGGGAAGATTGCCAAGGATAAATAGTATGGCTAAAGTAGTATTGGGAATCGATACATCTAATTATAAGACGTCGGTAGCGCTGACGGATGAGAATGGAAACATTCGATATCAGCGCTCCGAATTTCTAAAGGTAGAACAAGGAAAAAGAGGTCTAAGGCAATCCGTTGCCTTTTTTCACCATTGCCAGGTTCTACCTTCCTTTATTGAGGAAGCTTTTCAGACGGTAGATCCAAAGGAAATCATATCGGTGGCGGTATCGTCTCGCCCACGGAACGTGGAGGGATCCTATATGCCGGTATTCCTTTCCGGCGTTCAGACCGGAACGGTGATTTCTTCTGCACTGCAGGTTCCGATGAACTGTTTTTCTCATCAGGAAGGGCATATTGAAGCCATCCTGTCCACGCTGCCGCCAATGCCGCAGAAACCCTTTCTGCTGTTCCATCTCAGCGGAGGAACGACGGAGTGCCTTCTGTGCGAACGGACCTGGGAAGGATATGCGGTTGAAATTGTGGGCGGAACCAAGGACATCAGCGTGGGTCAGCTTTTGGATCGGACCGGTGTGCAGTTGGGTTACGATTTCCCGGCGGGAAAATATTTAGACCGAATTGCCATGGAACGGTCGTATACAGTCTTTCCGGGGAAAATTCGGATTCAGGATGGGTTCTTTAACTTGTCCGGAACGGAGACTCAGGTGATGAAGAGCATTGAAGAGAAGGGCGATGAAATTGTCCCGGGAATCTTCTACCGGATTCAGCAGCTGCTTCATGACACCGCAGTACAGCTGAGCCAAAAGTACAAAGTGGACACGGTGGTAATGGCTGGAGGCGTTTCCGCCAGCGAGACACTTCGGAAATATGCGGCCCTCTGGCAGGAACAGCGGGATGGCTGCCGCATTCTGTTCGGAGACCCGGTGCTTTCCGGAGATAATGCCGTAGGAATTTCCCTGCTGGGAGGACGGAGGAGTCAAGAATGAAGCCGGTTAGCGTGACACAGGTAAATGAATATCTGGCCAACAAAATTGACAGCGATTTCAATCTCCGAAACGTGGCCATTGAAGGGGAAATCTCCGGATTAACTCGGAAAGGACATGCGTATTTTTCCTTGAAGGATGAACAATGCGTCATCCGCAGTGTGGTCTGGAAAAATCAGCTTCCAAAGATTGATCCGGAACTTCTGGAAGATGGACGCAACGTGGTTGCGGTGGGATCCGTTCGGCTGTATGCAAAAGGCGGCACCTATTCTTTCCAGATTCACTATATGGAAGATGCCGGGGTTGGAAAAGCGAAGACGGCTTTTGAAGCCTTGAAAAAGAAACTGGAAGCGGAAGGACTGTTCCGGCCGGAATACAAGAAGCCTCTTCCGGAATTCCCGGAATGCGTGGGGGTCGTCACCTCCACGGAGGGAGATGCCCTTCGGGATATACAGAAAATTATTTTAAAGAAAAACAATTACGTGAACCTTTTGATTTTTCCGACTTATGTGCAAGGCGTGAATGCGCCGGCCAGCATCTGTCAGGGAATTCATTTGGCAAATCGGGTGAACGAATCGGGAAAGCGCCATATTGACCTATTGATTGTAGGGAGAGGGGGCGGATCCCCGGAGGATTTGGCGGCCTTTAACGAGGAATCCGTTGCCAGAGCCATTTTTCAATCGGATATTCCGATTATTTCCGCCGTGGGTCATGAACCGGATGTATCCATTTCCGATTATGTGGCGGATGCCCGGGGGGCAACGCCCAGCGAGGCGGCGGATATGGCGGTGCCGGATGTCCATGAAATTCAGAAGCGCATCGCTGAATGCCGCAGTGCGCTGAGTGAATCTTTGCGTTTTAAATTGCTGAACGAAAAGAGAATGGTAGAATCACTGACCCAACTGCTTTGTTCCAATATGAGAAACCGGGTACAAAAGGCCCGAAATGAGATGGAGCAGGCATTGATTAAGCTTCGGGAGGGAAATCCGAAACGAGTGCTGGAGAGGGGATTCGCCGCAGTTCTGAATGAAGCGGGAACTATCGTCTCCGATATCGATAATGTATCGGAGGGCGAAGAGTATACGGTACTCCTGCGAAACGGCCGCTTCAAGGCGCAGGTTACCGGTAAGAACAAGGAGGGACACGATGAGTGATAAGAGTTTTTCCGAATCCATGAAAAATCTCCGGAGTGCCGCAGATCGAATCGGCGGACCGGCTACTTCGTTGGAAGAAGCGCTGGCACTGTTTGATGCCGGAATGAAGGAGTCGGAATATCTGAATTCCGTGCTGGAAAAAGCGGAACAGAAAATCGAAATTTTTGATGAGCAGGAGGATTCTTCCCATGAATAATTACGATTATTATAAAAACATGATTGAAGAAAATCTGGCGGATAAATTGCCTTCCGTCGCGCCGCAGGTTCAGGTCCTGTGGGATTCCATGAACTACAGCGTGAAAAGCGGAGGAAAGCGCTTGCGTCCGGTTCTGTTGCTGGCCTGTGCGGACTTCGCCGGAGGAAATCCGGAAGAAGCCCTTCCTTTTGCATGTGCCATCGAGTACATTCACACCTATTCGCTGATTCACGATGATCTCCCGGCAATGGACGATGACGATCTTCGTCGCGGAAACCCGACCAACCACAAGGTGTACGGCGAAGCTATGGCCATTCTGGCCGGAGACGGATTACTGAACACTGCCCACGAAATCATGCTGCAGGATGCAGCGGGTTTGAAGGAGGATTCGGAAAAACTCCATCGCCATGTGATGGCGGCGCTGGAAGTATCCCGAAATGCCGGCATTCATGGGATGATTGCGGGTCAGGTAGCGGATATGGAAAACGAGGGAAAAGAATGCAGCGAAGAGATGCTGAACTTCATCGACTCTAACAAGACCGGTGCGCTCTTGAAGGCACCGATTCTGGCCGGCCTCTATATCGGCAATGCACCGGAGGCGGTTCGAACAGACTTTGAACAGTATGCGGAACTGGTTGGAAGAGCCTTCCAAATTTCCGACGATATCCTGGATGTGATTGGCGATGAAAAAATGATGGGGAAAAAGCTGGGCAAGGATGCCGATCATGGCAAATGCAACTATGCCACAGTCCTGGGGCTGGAGGCGGCCAAGGACGAACTGCATTCTTTAACGGAAAAGGCCGTTGCGCTTATGGAGAAATACGGTGATTCCGCAGAATTCTTCATTGAACTTGCTCATAAGCTGGAAAGAAGGAAATCCTAATGCTGTACGATCTTGAAAAAGAAGATTTAATATCGATTATAAAGAACTCCGACTACGGGGACTTGGAAGCTCTGGCCAGGGAAATACGGGATTTTCTTGTGGAGAAGGTTTCGAAAACCGGCGGTCATCTGGCATCCAATTTGGGCATTGTGGAAACCACCATTGCCCTGCACAAAGTATATGATACCGCAGTGGATCGAGTAATCTTCGATGTGGGACACCAATCCTACGTTCATAAAATCATTACCGGAAGGGCAGGGGCCTTCGCCACCCTTCGAAAGTATAAAGGCCTTTCCGGTTTTCCGAAGTCCCGGGAAAGCATTCATGATGCCTATGACACGGGACACAGCAGTACGTCCATCAGTGCGGCTATGGGATATGCCACTGCGCGGGATCTTCGGAACGAAGATTATCAAGTGGTGGCGGTAATCGGCGACGGCGCCATGACCGGCGGCTTGGTATACGAAGCATTGAACAATATCGGAGCTTCCGGAACCAATATCAAAATTGTTTTAAATGACAACGGAATGTCTATCGCCAAAAATGTAGGAGCCATGTCTCGCCATTTGAACAACCTGCGCACTTCAAAAAATTATACCCGAATGAAGGAAAACATCCGGGGTGCACTGGACAATATTCCGGTGGTAGGTCAGCGGGTCAGTGACACCATCTCCCATACCAAAAATAAGATTAAGTACTCGCTGCTGGATGAACAGGGCGTTCTTTTCGAAGATCTCGGAATAAAATATATCGGTCCCGTAGATGGATACGATCTCCCGGCTCTGGTGGAGGCCTATACCGCAGCCAATCAGTACGACGGGCCGACGCTGGTGCACGTCATTACAAAGAAAGGAAAGGGATACTATTGGTCGGAAAAGTATCCGAGAAAATTCCACGGAATCGCTCCATTCGATGCGGAAAACGGTAATATATTATCGTCACCTTCCGGACCGAGCTACTCAAAAGTGTTCGGCGACAAGCTGGTGGAGTTGGCACGGGCGGACGAGTCCATTGTTGCCATCTCTGCGGCGATGGGAACGGCCACCGGACTGGGTCCGTTTTACAAGGAGTTTGAACCGCGGTTCTTCGATGTGGGAATTGCGGAAGCCCATGCGGTGGTATTTGCAGCAGGAATGGCGAAGGCCGGCATGACGCCGGTGGTGGCCATTTATTCTTCCTTCTTACAGCGTGCTTTCGATCAGCTGATTGAAGATATTTGCCTGCAGAACCTTCATGTGGTCTTTGCGGTGGATCGGGCCGGCCTGGTGGGCGCGGATGGAGAAACCCACCACGGCATGTTTGATTTGTCCTATTTGAATATGATTCCCAACATGAAAATTCTCTGTCCGGCAGACGGAAATCAGCTGGAAGAGATGTTGGAATATGCGGTCCATCAATACGACGGACCGATTGCGATTCGGTATCCGAGAGGTTCTTCCCAGGGAAATCACCTGAGGCTGAAGCCATTCACCGGGGAAAATACGGTGCTCTCCGTTGGTAAGGATGTAACGATCCTGGCGGTAGGAGCGATGCTGGATACCGGTATCGAAGCGGCGAGACTTCTTCGTGAGCACGGATTCGATGCAGGGGTTACGGCAATCAACGTGGTAAAACCGATGGACGCCGCGGCAGTGAATTCGGAGACGAAACTGGTGGTTACGCTGGAGGACAACACCATCATCGGAGGTTTCTCCGATGAATTCGATCGGGTGAATCGGGAGAAGGCGTTTGGAATTCTGAATTTTGCCCTTCCGGATCAGTTTATTGAGCAGGGAAGCATTCCGGAATTGCGGGAAGAATGTGCAATGACTCCGGAAGATGTAGTGAAGGGGGTAGAGGATTACTTTGAAAAAAGAAAGGCTTGATGTCATTTTGGTACAGAAAGGTCTGGTGGAATCTCGAGACAAAGCGAAGAGAACCATCATGGCCGGACTGGTTACTGTAGACGGCCGGGTAGAAGATAAAGCCGGACAGAAGTTCGATCCGGAACTGGAATTTGCGGTTAAGCAGAAGCTTTGCCCGTATGTGAGCCGCGGCGGATTGAAGCTGGAGAAAGCCATGAACTGCTTTCCTATCGATTTAAAGGATGGAGTGTGCATGGACATGGGCGCCTCCACCGGCGGTTTCACCGACTGCATGCTGCAGAACGGTGCTCGGAAAGTCTACGCCCTGGATGTGGGATACGGACAACTGGATTATAAGCTGCGGGTAGACCCTCGAGTGGTAAATATGGAGAAAACCAACATCCGGTATTTGGACACCGATTTAATCGAAGAACCGGTGGACTTTGTGTCCATTGATGTCTCTTTTATTTCGGTAAAACACATGTTTCCGGTAGTGCAGAAGGTTTTGGATTCGTCGGGACACATGGTCTGCCTCATTAAGCCGCAGTTCGAAGCGGGAAGAGAACAGGTAGGCAAGAACGGTATCGTGCGGGATCCGGCGGTGCACCGTCAGGTCATCGAAAATGTTCTCCGTTACGCATCGGAGAACGGTCTGGAACCACTGGGATTGGCGTTCTCACCGGTAAAGGGGACGAAAGGAAATATCGAATATCTGCTTTTTGCCGGCAAGGCAGAAGGTGAACTTCCGGATAACGGCGAAGAATCCGTTCTTGAAGAATGGGCGAGCCGGATTTCGGACGTGGTTCAGGAAGCTCATGCGGATCTGGACT
The DNA here is from genome assembly GCA_934234035.1 of uncultured Clostridia bacterium. Taxonomy (GTDB): domain Bacteria; phylum Bacillota; class Clostridia; order Peptostreptococcales; family Anaerovoracaceae; genus Mogibacterium_A. The sequence goes on from CAKQHH010000001.1 coordinate 92,728, forward strand.
GATTGGAATAAAGAATAAAAAGGAATGAAAAAGGAGATTATTATGGCATTGTCACCAATGATGCAGCAATACTTACAGATTAAAGAAGAGAATCCGGACTGCCTGATTCTGTTTCGGCTGGGGGATTTCTACGAGCTGTTTTTCGACGATGCCAAAACCGTTTCCCGAGAACTGGAACTGACCCTTACCGGCCGGGCCTGCGGTCTGGAGGAACGGGCACCCATGTGCGGGGTTCCGTTCCATTCGGCGGATTCCTACATTCCCAAACTGGTGGAGCGCGGTCACAAGGTGGCCATTTGCGAACAGATGGAGGATCCGGCGGAGGCAAAGGGCCTGGTTCGCCGGGAGGTGGTTCGAATCATTACGCCGGGAACCATAGACATCGCCGGTTCCACCGAGAATGACGAAAATATTTTTATCGCATCGGTGTTCGCCACGAAGACACAGGTGGGCATTGCGTACGGGGATATTACTACCGGAGAGCTGGCCTGCATGCATCTGGAATATCGCCATGATCTGGACTCTCTGATCAGCGAACTGGTAAAAATAGCTCCGAAGGAGATCGTTTACGATGAGTCCTCGCTGCCGGAAAACGTGCTGGCGGCGCTGCAGGATCCGCAGATTCAGACCTATTTGAATCCGGTGGATTCCTCCTATTATCGGAAGGCGCTGTGCGAAAAGACGCTGATGAATCAATTCGGGGCATCTTCCCTGATTTCGCTGGATTTGGACGGCCGAACGGACTTGGTGCTGGCCTCCGGATCCCTGCTTCTGTACCTGGGGGATACTCAGAAGCAGCGAATGGAGCAGTTCAAACATTTGGATATTCGAGAATCCAGCAATTACATGCAGCTGGACCGTTCCACCCTTCGAAATCTGGAGCTGCTGGAAACATTATATGACAAAAACAAGGAAGGCTCCCTGTTGGGCGTGCTGGACCATACGCACACCGCTATGGGCGGGAGACTGCTAAAGCGATTTATAAAAGAGCCGCTGAACAATCAGGCGCAGATTAATGCCCGGTTGGAAGCGGTGGATGCCGTAGTAAATCACCCGCTGGAGCGGAACAATCTGGTGGCGGGCCTTCGGGAAATCTACGATTTCGAACGCCTCAGTGCCCGCGTGGCCAGCGGCCGCGCCAACGGAAAGGATTTGGTGGCACTGAAAAATACGCTGGGTGCACTGCCGGAGATTCGAAATACTTTGGAGGAACTGGCATCCTCTGCTTTGCTTGCCGAAATCCGGGATTCCATCGATGATTTTGACGATCTGTACCAGATGATTGCGGAATCCATCGTGGAAGAACCGCCATTTATCATCACCGAGGGCAATCTGATTCGGCCGGGATACTCTTCGGAGTTGGACGACCTGAAGGAATCCATTCGGGATGCCAAGGAGTGGATTGCGGGACTGGAGCAGAGCGAGCGGGAGCGCACCGGAATCAAGACCATCAAGGTGGGATTCAACAAGGTGTTCGGCTACTATCTGGATGTGAGCAAATCCTTTTCGGATAAGGTACCGGAGAATTACATTCGAAAGCAAACTTTGGTGAACAATGAAAGATACATTACGCCGGAGTTAAAGGAAAAGGAAAGCCTGGTTCTGAGTGCGGAAGCAAAAATAAATGCGCTGGAATACGACATCTTCCGGAAAATCCGGACATCCATTGAACCGTATATCGGTTCCCTGCAGAAGGCTTCGGCCTCTGTGGCTTTATTGGATGTGCTGGTTTCCTTCGGAGATGTGGCGACGGCCAACGGCTATGTCCGGCCGGAGGTGGACGATTCCAGCTTGATTGAAATTGAAGAAGGACGCCATCCGGCGGTGGAGCAGATGATCGGAAGCGGCATGTTCGTGTCCAACAACACTGTCATGGATACGGAACAGGAGAGCCTTCTTCTGATTACCGGTCCGAATATGTCCGGTAAATCCACCTATATGCGTCAAACCGCCATCATCGTGCTGATGGCCCAGATGGGATCCTTTGTCCCTTGCCGCCGGGCGCGTATTGGCGTATGCGATCGTGTTTTTACCCGAATCGGCGCATCGGACAACTTGGCATCGGGGCAGTCTACTTTTTTCATCGAAATGAGCGAACTGGCCAACATCCTGCGGAATGCGACTCGCCGCAGCTTGATTATTCTGGATGAAATCGGCCGGGGCACCAGTACTTTCGACGGTCTGTCCATTGCCTGGGCGACGGCGGAATATCTGGCGTCGGACGACCATCGGGTGCGCACCATGTTTGCCACCCACTATCACGAATTGACGGTACTGGAGGAGCAACTTCCGGCGGTGCACAATTTGTCGGTATCGGTTTCCGAGGACGGAAGCAATGTGGTGTTCCTGCATCGGATTATCGACGGACCGGCCAGCAAGAGCTACGGCATTCACGTGGCGAAGATTGCCGGTATTCCGAAGGCGATTCGCCAGAGTGCGTCGAGGAAATTGAAGGAATTGGAAGCCCAGTCGGCACCGATGCCGGCCACTACCCAGATCACTTTCTTCGACAATGAAATTGCTCCGGAGCCGGAACGGGTTTCCGAAGAGCCTCTGCCGTATGAGGATGTGCTGAAGGAGATTCGCGCCGTGGATATCAATTCCCTGACGCCGATTCAGGCATTGGTGCGGCTGCAGGAAATACAGAATGAAATCAAAGATATCGATGAGGATTCAGAAGAATGATACAAGTACTGGACAGCTTTATATCGGATAAAATCGCCGCCGGCGAGGTAATCGAACGGCCTCTTTCCATCGTAAAAGAATTGGTGGAGAACTCCATCGATGCCGGGGCCGACAGCATCGTGGTAGAAATTCGAAACGGCGGAAAATCCTACATCCGGGTCACGGACAACGGCTGCGGAATTCCGGCGGAGGAAGCGGAAATCGCTTTCGAGCGCCATGCCACCGGAAAAATTCAGACGCTGGAAGATCTGGGACATATCGATACGCTGGGCTTTCGAGGGGAAGCCCTGGCCAGCATCTGTGCCATCTCCCGAATGACCTTGTATACCCGAACGGCCGATTCTCCGGTGGGCATCAAACTGGAAATTCAGGGCGGACGCATTTGCGGCAAGGAACCTTCCGGTATGAACGGCGGCACCACCATGGTGGTGGAGGACGTGTTCTACAACACCCCGGCGCGCCGGAAATTTATGCGAAGCGATGCGGCAGAGGCTTCCGCCATCATCGATTTCGTTCAGAAAATGGCGCTGTACTACGCGAACGTGGCGTTTCAGCTGATTAATAACGGACGGAACGTACTCACCACCAACGGTGATGGAAATTATCTCCATGCCATCTCCCGGGTATATCCGACAAAAGAATTCAGTAATCTGATTGAAATTCGGGGGGAATACGTGCACGGCTTTATTTCCGATCCCGGTACCACAAAGAACAACCGGAGCGGACAGATTTTCTTCGTGAACGGCCGGTACGTTCGAAGCGACGTCATTGAAAAAGGGCTGATGGATGGATACGGTGACCGAATTTTCTCCGGATACCCGGTGGCGCTGCTGTTCATCACCGTACCGCCGGAAACCATTGATGTGAATATTCACCCCAACAAGAAGGAAATTAAATTCCTGGAAGCCGGGGAGATCAAGAAAGATATCGCGGCAGCGGTGCAGCAGGTGATTCGTTCTCAGGAGGCGGTACCCCGGGCAGTGCTGAAGGAAGAGCCGCTTTCTTCGGATTCGCTGGAAGAGGCGCCGAAGGAGCCGGTAAAAAAAACTTCCGGAGAACAAATGGGTATCCGGGAATTTCTGCAGGCGAAGAAGCGGGAACACATACCGAACACAGAAACGGTGTATCATGAAGATGATATGAAGATGGCATTCCAAGTTCCGGGCGACAGCATGAGCGATGCCTTTAAGGGCTTGGTACAGGAAGTGAAAACGGAATACGGCGAAAAAAAGCCGGAAGCGTCCGAGGTACCGGTAGTGCCGTCGGTGCCGTCAAAGGACGACGCGAAGCCGGAGGACGCCGATGAGACGGACCGGATTCCTTTGGCACCGGCCACCACGCGGCTCTTTGATTTCAAAAATCTGACGCTTGCAGGGTATGTTTTTAACACCTACATCATCACGCAGGCGGGGGACAACCTGTTTGTTCTGGATCAGCATGCGGCCCACGAGCGGATTCTGTACGAGAAGCTTGTTCGTCAGTACAATACCCGGGCGCACCTTCCGCAGGATATTTTGACACCGATTCTGCTGAACGTATCCGGTGATGTGTATTTCGGGGAACGGGAATGGATGGATGTCCTTCGGCGAATCGGTTACGCCATCGAAGATTTCGGAACCAATACTTTTATCATCCGTGGAATTCCGGCCTATATGACCTTGTCCGAGGCGGATGCTTTTGCCCGAAATCTGGTGGATCTTCAGGAAAATGAAGTGCATCTGCATCAGAATACTCCGGTGGTGGATAAATTAATCATGCGTTCCTGCAAAGCGGCGGTGAAGGGAAACGATCACCTGTCGGAACGGGAAATTCGGGAACTGCTGGATCGGCTTTCCCAGTGCGTGAATCCGTTCAGCTGTCCTCACGGACGACCTACTTTTATCCGCATATCCAAGTACGAAATTGAACGATCTTTTAGAAGAAAATAGCAAGGAAAGAATTATGACAACACAGAAGAGAACAGTTTATATTATTGCCGGGCCGACAGCGGTTGGGAAGAGCGTAATTGCCAATTACCTTGCCCGGCGGATTCACGGCGAGATTGTGAATTGCGATTCCATCCAGCTGTACAAGTATCTGGATATCGGCAGCGCCAAGCCGAGTCCGGCGGATATGAGCACCGTGCCGCACCATCTGTACGGCGTCATCGATCCGAAAGAGGATATGACGGTGGCGCGGTATCAGAAAATGGCACTGGAGACCATCGATGATATCCTGGCAAGGGGCAAGACGCCGATTCTGTGCGGCGGTACCGGATTGTACCTGAATTCCGTGCTGTACGATATGGATTTTGCGGCGGAACCGGCGGACGGTGGAAAGCGTCGCCGGGAGCTGGAAGATATGGCGGAGCAGATGGGCGGCGAATACATGTACGAAGTGCTGTCGGCAGTGGACCCGAAATCGGCGGAACGAATTCACCCGAACAATACGAGAAAGGTAATTCGTGCCATCGAGGCATATGAATTCGGATCCAACGTGAAGGACCTGAACGCGTGCGGCCTGCGGGAAGGATATGACTTCCGCCTGTTCGGAATCACCATGGACCGGGAGTGGCTGTACGATCGAATCAACCGACGGGTGCTGAAGCTGGTTCAGAACGGCCTTTTGGATGAAATCAAAACCCTTCGGGAGATGGGATACGACGAAACGGCACCGGCGCTGAAAGCCATCGGCTACAAGGAATTCTTCGCATACTACAACGGAGAAATTCCGGAGCTGAAGGACGCCATCCTGGCGGTGATGAAGGATACGCGCCATTATGCCAAGAGGCAGCTCACCTGGCTGAAACGCTATGAGGGATTGATTCATTGGGTTGAAATTCAGCGGAATGAATCCGTGGGCGCGGTCGTGGATCGGATTCTCTCGGCAAAGTAAAGAAGGAAATTCATGAAAGAGTATCGAATTCATAACAAAAGCGACCGGCCGGACAACGTGGTAGAACAGGAAAATGAGATTTTTTTGGAGTGCGAAAAGCTGGAAGAAACGCTTCCTCGGTCTCTTCGAACTTATTTTATCTACCTGAAGGGGAACGTGCTGCCCCAGAGCCGTCTGGCCTACCTGCGGGATATTCATTTTTTCTTTGAATATCTGGTGCGGGAAACCACGCTGACGGAGGCGGATACGCCGGACCGGGTCACATTGGATGAATTGAATCAGATTACGGCGATGGATATCAATATATTTCTGGACTATTGCCGGAAGTACAAGGTGGAAACGGAAAAGGGGACGGTCATCTACGAGAACAACAACAAGACCCTGTCCCGGAAAAAATCCTCCATCTCCGTGATGTTCAAGCAGCTGTACCGCGACGGACTTCTGGACAAGAATATCACCGACGGGTTCGATCCTATTCGGGTTCCGGGCCCCGGGGAGAAGGAAATCAAGGCGCTTCAGGACGATGAGGTGATGGTGATGCTGGACGCGGTGAGCAGCGGGACCCACCTGACGGATCGGGAACGCATCTATTGGGAGAAGACGAAGCTCCGGGACAAAGCGATTCTGATTCTTTTCCTGACCTATGGCCTGCGTCTGTCGGAACTGCAGCAGCTGAACGTGTCTTCCTTTAATTTCTCCAGAGGGGAATTTCGAATCTACCGGAAGCGGGGAAAAGAATCCACGATGCCGATTAACCGGTCCGTGGAGACCGTGGTTCGGGATTATCTGGAAAACGAACGAAATCAAATTACCGTGCAGGACGAGGGAGACGAGGATGCACTTTTCCTTTCCCTGCAGGGAAAACGGATGACGCAGCGGGCCATCCGGGAACTGGTAAAAAAATATACATCCATTCCGCTGCATACCGGGCGAAAAGAGGGATACAGCCCGCATAAGCTTCGGGCCACCGCCGCCACCAGTTTGATCGGCCGCGGAAATTCGATTTACGATGTGCAGGCGCTTCTGGACCACGAGCAGGTAACCACCACGCAGCTGTACGCATCCCACAAGATGAATGTAAAACGAGATCTGGTAAAAGGCATGGAATGGGAAGAAGAAAGGACGGAACAATAGAAAGTGGCAGAAAGAATATATAAGGAACATTTAATTCGCGATTTTGGTATTAATCGGGGAATACTGGATTATTTGGATCGGATGGAGGAAAAACTGGAAGATTCCTTCCGGGAGATGGATGAAATCTGTGCCATCAATCAGCTGAAGGTACTGAAGGCGTTTCAGAATAACAACATCAACGACACGCATTTCGGATGGAATACCGGCTACGGATACGATGATGCCGGCCGGGAAGCGGTGGAGAAGGTGTACGCATCCATCTTCCATACCGAGGCGGCATTGGTTCGGCCAAACCTTGTAAACGGGACCCACGCCATTGCCACCACCCTGTTCGGAATTCTGAAACCGGGGGAAGAGCTTCTGGAAGTGACGGGAACGCCGTACGATACCCTGCAGACCGTCATCGGAAAAAACGATGCACCGGAGTCTGCTTTTACCGGAACGCTGATGGATTACGGTATTCGGTACCGGGAAGTTGCGCTGGGCGAAGATATGGATGTGGATCTGGATGCAATCGTAAATGCGATTCAGCCGGAGACCAAGGTTGTGGCCATGCAGCGTTCCACCGGATACGACTGGCGGCCGGCGATTCCGCTGGAGAGCATTCGAATCGTCACAGAAACTGTACATAGACTCCGTCCGGACATCATCGTCATGGTGGATAATTGTTATGGAGAATTCGTGGATGTTCAGGAACCAACGGATTTCGGAGTGGACGTCATGGCCGGATCGCTGATTAAGAATCCGGGCGGCGGTCTGGCTCTGTCCGGCGGTTACATCGTGGGAAGAAGCGATTTGATTGAGCGGATTTCTTATCGGCTGACCTGTCCGGGAATCGGTGCGGAATGCGGCCTGACCTTTGGTCAGAACCGTTCGGTGCTGCAGGGCATGTTCCTGGCGCCGAAGGTGGTAAACGCAGCGGTGAAGGGCGCAATGCTCTGCGGTGCGGCGTACGACGGTTTGGGCTTTGAAGTGATGCCGCCGGCATATTCGAAGAGAAGCGATATCGTGCAGGCCATTCAGTTCAAGGATCCGGACAAAACCATTGCATTCTGTCAGGCGATTCAGTCCGCTTCTCCGATTGACGCATATGTAACACCGATTCCATGGGATATGCCGGGGTACGAGGATCAGGTAATCATGGCAGCCGGCGCTTTTGTACAGGGTTCTTCCATTGAACTCAGTGCGGACGCTCCGCTGAGAGAACCGTACATCGCTTATTTTCAGGGCGGACTGACGTACGAGCATGCCCGCTACGGAATAATCAAGAGCCTGGATACCATGGTGAAGAAAGGCCTTATTGATGTCGAGGAAGAAAGATAAAAAAGATATCCGATGGGTAAGGAATACCGTCGCATTCGCAAAACTGTTTGTTTTGGGAATTATCTTAATCGGGATACCGCTGATTTTGATTTTGTTCTATCGGGATACGCTGCTGAGCACCGACTTCTGGTCGCAGCTTCCGAATCGGCTGGCGCGCCATTCCCTGATTTCTTTTCTGGTGCTAATCGTGCTTCAGACCATACAGATCATCATCTGCATTCTCCCGGGGCAGCCGATTCAACTGGCTTCCAGTTATATGTATGGGGTAATCGGCGGGTACTGTATTTCCATTATCGGTGCGATTATCGGCTGTCTGATTACGTACCGGCTGGCTCATTTCCTGGGAGTGGATGCCATGCATATCATCTTTGGGGAAGAGAAGGTTCAGAATTACATGAAGAAGCTGAACAGCGGAAAGGCACTGACCATCGTGTTCCTGATTTATTTAGTTCCGGGAATTCCAAAGGATTTGATGAGCTACATCGCGGGAATTTCCAATATCGAACTGAAGCCGTTCCTGCTGGTGTCCACGCTGGGGCGATCGCCGGGAATCCTGGGCAGCCTGCTGATTGGCTACTTTTGGGCCAGAAAGAACTATATCGGGATCGGCATCGTCGCGGTGATCATGCTCCTTCTGTTCGGATGGTGCGTCCGAAACCGAGAACGAATCGTTGAGAAAATTGAAGAATACGAGGATTAATTATCGTGAAAAAGCAGAAAATTACAAAGACAAATGCCATGCGTATTTTGGATCAGAATCAGATTGAATACGATACGGGGCAGTATGAATATGATGAATCCGACCTTTCCGGAAATCACGCAGCAGCGGTTCTGGGAATATCGGAGGATGAGATTTTCAAAACACTGGTAACTCGAAGCAATACGAAGGAACTCTTCGTATTCGTCATTCCCGTTTCCGGTGAATTGGATTTAAAGAAGGCCGCTGCGGCAGCGGGGCAGAAGAAGGTGGAAATGATTCATGTGAAGGAACTGGTGGGACTTACGGGCTACATGCGAGGCGGCTGTTCACCTATCGGCATGAAGAAGCTGTTCCCGACCTTCGTGGATGAGACCGCCATGCTCTTCGATCGGATTTACATCTCCGCCGGAAAAAGAGGAGAGCAGATCATACTGGCGTCGGATGACTTGATTCGGGCTGCAGAGGCACAGTATGCCGATTTGGTAAAAGAATAGGGACTCTTTGTCAAATGGTTTTGGTGAAGGGTAAAAGTGATACGTATCGAGTAGCTGTTATGCTGCTCGATATTTTTTTTGCTTTAAGTAGTGATTAATTTCATTTGAAAAAGAGATATTTTTATCTTTCACCTTTGAATTGACTTTAGGCGTGGTTTGGCTTATAATATTCCATGTATTACTGTATGCTTTTTTAGGAGAAAAGGAAAGAATAAATGGAATACTTATCGCTTAGACAAACAGCAGAAAAATGGGGACTTTCAGTACGTCGTGTACAGACTTTATGTATAACGGACAGAATCCCTGGGGCAATAAAAATAGGATCTTACTGGGCGATACCGGTAGATGCAGAAAAGCCTAAGGACGAGCGTATAAAAAGTGGAAAATATATTAAGAAAAATGATAATAGTACGGGAAAAGAAATAGAGGGATAAGTCAATGAAAAGAAAATCTTACAGTGCAGGAGCTGTAAAGATGTCTTTCTGGTTTATGGAGTTTCGCAAGGTCGTGAGTCTTCTATCAGAAGGAAAATCTTTAGATGAAATTAAAGCGCTGAACCTAGAGCAGAATATATTTGGTGCACCGACAATTCTTCGAAGTAAACAGATTTATAGCACTGTTGCCGGAAGAGTTCGTACACTGGACGAGAGCTTTTGCTTGGTGTTTTTAGAGAGTGATGTGGCTTCGCAGAAATTATTTGCGCTTGTTGCGGCAATGGCATACGACACTCTTTTCTTTGATTTTGTATATGAAGTTGTTAGAGAAAAGATGATCATTGGAAGCGATACATTTGCAGATAGTGATATTCGTATTTTCTTCAAGGATAAGCAGCTTCAGGATGAGAGAGTTGCCAAGTGGACAGATGCAACTCTCATAAGACTTGGTAGGTGCTATAAGACGATGCTTTTTGAAGCAGGTTTTACGGATAAAGGCAAGGACGAGAGAAAAATTTTGAAACCAATTCTCGATCCGGAGATGCAGCACTGGCTCGAAGATCATGATATGGAAGCGTGCGTTAAAGCACTGACAGGAGTGAGGTAATGGCAGACTTAGCAGCACGACTTGATGAGATGGAAGTTGAAATTAAGAAACCAAGATTTCGTCAAAGTAATGGAAGAGCAAATGAAGTGAATTATTGGGTATTCGATTATCCGCCAGAAAGAGAAATGGAAGTTCGTGATCGAATCGAGTATCTGAAAAATAAAAACAAGAACGGTTCGGATGATTTTGAACTGGTTGTGTTCGATCTCTATGACATCATTATCGACTTCTTGGAAAAGAAGAACTTCATGGAAAAGTGCTTTGATTTCGAAAAGAAAAAAGGATTGGAACGAATCACAAAAGCAGTAGGTAATTCTATGAAGTTTAATGACGATGACAGTATCATCGTGCAGTATATCAAAGATCATACACCAGATAATGCAATTGTGTTCTTAACTGGAATTGGAAAGTGCTATCCGATTCTTCGTTCTCATAAAGTACTGAACAATTTGCATCAGGCTTTTGTAAAGGCTCCGGTGGTTCTGTTCTTTCCGGGAACATATAACGAACAGGAACTGATTCTCTTCAATGAGATTAAAGATGATAACTACTACAGAGCATTCAAGCTCGTGAAATAGGGGGAAGCAAAATGCAAATCAAAGATATGTTTGCCAAGAAGATTGACCGTGAGATTCAGGGAGTCATCATTGTTGGCCAGGGCGAAGAAACAAATGTGGCGCAGGAGCTGGAAGAGTACGTTGTCACAAGAGAACTACAGAAGCATTTTGCTGACTTCTTCTCTGCATACAAAAAAGGAATTAACGGAAACACCCCTAAGATGGGTGTATGGATTTCCGGTTTCTTTGGAAGTGGTAAGTCTCATTTCCTGAAGATTTTATCTTATTTGTTGGATAATAAGCAGGTTGGAGATAAGAGAGCACTCGACTACTTTATCGATGATAAAAAGATTGTTGATCCAATGGTTCTTGCGGATATGAAACTGGCGGCAGAGACGCCTGCGGATGTTGTTCTTTTCAATATCGATTCTAAGAGTGAGTCTAACGGAAAGCAGAACAAGGATGCTATCGTAAATGTATTCCTGAAAGTGTTCAATGAGATGCAGGGATTCTGTGGCTCTATGCCTCATGTTGCTGACCTGGAAAGAAGATTAACGGAAGCTTGTAAATTTGATGAATTCAAAGAAGTTTTTGAAGATGAATACGGCAATCCTTGGGAAGAGTCACGTCAGGACTTTGATTTTATTCAGGACAGTGTAGTAGATACTCTTGTAACTATGGACTTTATGAGCGAAGCAGCTGCGAGAAACTGGTGTGAGAAGGCAACAGAGCCGTACACTATCAGCATTGAAGATTTCGCAAAGCGGGTAAAAGCATACATTGATAGACAGGGAAAAAATCATCATGTTGTTTTCCTTGTAGATGAGATTGGCCAGTATATCGGAGACGACTCCAAACTGATGCTGAACCTGCAGACTGTTACAGAAGAACTCGGTAAAGAATGCATGGGTAAAGCTTGGGTAATTGTTACATCCCAGCAGGACATTGATTCTATTACAAAAGTAAAAGGAAATGACTTCTCTAAGATTCAGGGACGTTTTGATACACGTCTTTCGTTGTCTTCTGCAAACGTTGATGCAGTTATCAAAAAGAGAATCTTGGATAAGACAGAAACAGCAGCACAGGCTCTTCGACTTCTTTATGAGCAGAAGGCTACGATTATCAAAAATCTGATTGTGTTCAATGATGGAGTAGAAAAGAAACTGTATGCAAATGAAAATGATTTTGCAGAAGTATATCCGTTTGTGCCATATCAGTTTAATCTGCTTGCAAGTGTGCTGACATCGATTCGTACTCATGGTGCATCCGGTAAGCATTTGTCTGAAGGTGAACGTTCTATGCTGGCTCTTTTCAAAGAGTCTGCAGCAAAGCTGAAAGACCGAGAGATGGGCGTAATTGTACCGTTCCATCGCTTCTATGATGCGTTGGAAAACTTCTTGGATCACAGCCACAAGGGTGTTATTAGCAAGGCATATGACAATAATTACATCAATCCGGATCACAAGGAAGAAGACGTATTTGCAATCAATGTTTTAAAGACATTGTTCATGATAAAGTATGTCCTTGAGATTGAATCCAATATCGATAACATCACCAGTCTGATGATTGAGAGTATTGATGATGATCGTATCGAATTGAAGGATCGAGTAGAAGAAGCACTTAAGGTTCTGATGCGCCAGATGCTGGTACAGAAGAATGGAAATCTCTATGTTTTCCTGACAGATGAAGAGCAGGAAATCAATAATGAAATTGAAAAAGAAAATGTAGAGATGTCTGAGGTTATCACAAAGATTGCAGAGATGATATTTGAAGATATCTTTACAGATAAGAAGTATCGTTATCCTGCATTCAATGGCAGATATTCATTCTCCTTCAATCAGGTTGTGGATGATCGTCCATATAAATCAAACCAGAACTTTGCTATTGGACTTCGCATCCTGACACCTTGGTATGACGGCGGTATGGATGATTCGACACTCCGCATGATGTCTGGTCAGGGTAAGGAAGTACTTGTGGTTCTTCCAAATGATGATGAATTCTTGACAGAAATGCGTGTGTACTTAAAAATTGAGCGCTTCCTCCGTAAGAATACCTCTACTCAGCTTGCCAAATATGAAACCATCAAAGAAGCAAAACGTGTCGAGATGAGAGAGCGTAATGCGAATGCTAAGCTCTATCTCACAGAAGCACTCAAAGAAGCAACCATCTATGTAAATGGTGATGTTGCTCGTGTTGCTGCAAAGGATGTCACAGCCAGAATCAATGAAGCTATCGGACGTTTGGTTCAGACTGTTTATCATAAACTCTCTTATATCGATACTGCGAGGGGAGAGGCCGATATCCGTAAGATGCTTCGTGCAACAAACCAGGTGTCATTGCAGCTGGAAGGCGGAACAGAAGCCAATACTCATGCATTGGATGACGTACAGGGCTATATTGCAATGAACTCACGTAGCCATATGAAGACCTCTATGAAGTCTGTGAAGGATCGATTTATGAAGGCACCATATGGATTCGTTGAAGATGATATTAGCTGGATTGTCGCTCGCCTATTCAAGAGAGGGGATCTTGCATTTACAGTCAATGGTGCATCTGTCAACTTAAATAATAAATCAGAAGAGGAAATTATTGGCTATATTACGAAGAAAGCCTTTGCGGAAAAACTTCTCATGGAAGAACGTGTTCGTGTCAGTGAGAAGGATAAGAAAGCTGTTCGTGATGTTATGAAAGAAGTATTCCATACCACTGTATCAGCAGAGGATGAGGATACTATCATGAAAAATTTCCAGAGATATGCATCCAACATGGTTAATGAGATGGATAAACTGGAAGTCTATTATAAGCAGTACGATTATCCGGGAAAGAAAGTACTGGATAGTGGAAAACGTTTGATGCAGTCTGTGGTTCAGATCACAGATGCGTTGGAGTTCTTTAGCTATGTATCAAAGATGCGTGAATCTTTCTTTGATCTTGCAGAGGATTATGAGCCGGTAAAAGCATTCTTCAACGGAGAACAGCAGACGATCTTTATGCGTGCTCTGGATATGCTTGCCAACTATGAAGATAGTAAGACGTATATTGTTGATGCAGAACTGGAAGCAGTCGTTGCCAAGATGCGTGTGATTGTAAAACAGGATAAGCCTTATAAGAATATTCCGCAGCTTCCGGAACTTCGTGAGCAGTTCATGAATGCGTATGCAAAGGTACTGGAAGTAGAAGAAGCACCGGTACTGGATTCTATAGATCAGTCCAGACAGCGTGTTCTGGAAGTTCTGAATACAAAGGAATATGCAGATCGGAAGAAGGAACACTATCTGAATCAGTTCTTTGAGATTCGCCAGGGCGCAGAGCACTGCAATAATGTATCGACTCTCAGGAGCTTTGCGGATAAGGCAGAAGCATTGAAGATCCGTCTTATGAATGAGATGGATATGTTGGACCGCCAGATTGCTGAAAGAAAACAGGCAGAGGAGATTCGTAGAATCGAAGAAGAGGCGAAAAAGCAGGGCGCTGATGTGACAGATGCGGAAGTGGCTCACAAGGTCGCTGAACAGAAAGCGCAGTACAAAGTCCGCAAAACAAAGAATGTTTCTATCAAGAAGATGACAGGTTCTTCTTCTTGGAGACTGGAAAATACACAGGATGTAGATAAATACATCGAAAAACTGAGAAAGACTCTCGTAGATCAGCTTGATGAGGATACGATAGTTAATGTTGAGTTCTAATTACGAGACAAAAGGAGAAAGCAAAGGCATGAATAAGTCATCCATCAAAAGCTTTGCGATCTGGGCTAGAAATAAGCTCATTGCAGATATCAGTTACCGTGCTGGATTGATGGGAATTACGGCTGAGGGTATCAAGAATGCCCTGCCACAGTCCACCGGTACAACTGAATTCTATGATATTGGAACAGATGAACCGTATTCAATCAGTGGAGATGCGGTGAAACAGAGAATAAAACTGGTAGAGGTAATCCGCCAAAAAGAAAAAGATACAGACTATCAGACGGCCTATAAGTACCTGATTGAAGAGGTTGCCTATACCTGGTTCAACCGTCTGATTGCGATTCGTTTTATGGAAGTGAATGATTATCTTCCTTCCCATACGCGTGTTCTTTCTTCGGATACGGGAAAACTGGAACCGGATATTGTAACAAATCCTTTCGATGCTGAACTGGATTGCACAAGTGACGAGGAACAGAAAATCATGCAGCTGAAAAATGATAATCAGCTGGATGAACTTTTCCGCATGCTTTTTATCAAGCAGTGTAATGCACTGAATGAATACCTGCCGGCACTGTTTGAAAAGACAAATGATTATACAGAAGTACTGCTGAACCTTTCTGTTATTGACCAGGAAGGTGTTATCTATAAGCTTGTTCACGATATTGATGAGGATGACTTCAATGTCGAAAAAGGTGGACAAGTTGAAATCATTGGCTGGCTGTATCAGTACTACAACACAGAGCCGAAGGCAGATGTATTCGGCAGACCTTCCGGAACGAAGATCAAAAAGGAAGATGTACCTGCAGCAACACAGCTGTTCACACCGGACTGGATTGTTCGCTACATGGTAGAGAATAGTCTGGGACGTTTGTGGGTAGAAGGACATCCGAATGATGAATTAAAAGCAAACTGGAAATATTATCTGGAAGAGGCGGAGCAGGAGCCGGAAGTGCAGGAGAAGCTTGCAGAAATCAGACGGGAGTATTCTGCTCTGAATCCGGAAGATCTGAAGTGCATCGATCCTTGCATGGGTTCCGGACATATCCTCGTATATCTCTTTGATGTGCTGATGCAGATCTATGAATCTCAGGGATATTCCCAGAGAGATGCAGCTCAGAGCATTCTGCAGAATAACCTGTATGGACTGGATATTGATGATCGTGCGGCACAGATGGCATATTTCGCTGTCATGATGAAAGCAAGACAGTATGACCGTCATATTCTGACTCGTGGAATTGAGCCTCATGTATTTGCAATCGAAGAGAGCAATGACTTCAATCGTAATCAATTGGCTTACTTTGGAGCAGATCTCAGTGAGGTTGAGAAGAATAGTGCTCAGACACAAGTAAAAGGATTACTGGATCAGTTACATGATGCCAAGGAATATGGCTCCATGTTGACAGTTGATAATTATGATTGGGATTTGTTGCATAGATTTGCTGAGACAACAAGTGTGATGGGACAGCTGTCTATGGATACAGTTGGAATTGATGAGTCACAGAATCGGCTTAACTTATTGGTAACGATAGGTCAGGCATTAGCTAACAAGTATTTGGTTACGGTCACTAACCCTCCATATATGCCTGTTTCACATGGGAGCATAAAGCTTCAAAAATTTGCGAAGACATATTATCCAAATAGCAAAGCTGATTTGTTTGCGATGTTTATAGAAAGAGGATGTCAATTTACAAAACTGAATGGTATGAACGCCATGGTTACTATGCAAAGTTGGATGTTCCTTTCTAGTTTTGAAAATATGCGTAAAGATATCCTTGCTCAAAAAACAATTTGTAATTTGATGCATATGGAAAATATGGTAATGGGAATCGCATTCGGAACAGCAGTAAGCATACTTTATAATCTTTATATCGATTCGTACAAAGGTACTTACAATTACGTTAGATACAAAGATATTGAAGATGATTTGCCAAAAGTATTCCCAGACAAATATAGATTTTCTCAAGTTGGAATCAATAATTACGCAGGGATTCAAGGGTCTCCTATCGCTTATTGGATAAGCAAAAAAATGTTAAACGCATTCCAAAATTATAAAACTATTGGAGAAATAGCTCCTCCAAAGCAAGGACTAGCAACAGCTGATAATAATTCTTTTTTGAGGTTATGGTTTGAAACAGATATTAGAAAAATTGGATTTGGTATAAAAAGCTGTGAAGATTCAGTTTTAAGCAAGAAAAAATGGTTTCCATACAACAAAGGCGGAGCGTTTAGACGTTGGTATGGAAATAGAGACTACGTTGTAAATTGGGAAAATGATGGAGCTTTGATAAAAAATTTCAAAGATGAAAATGGAAAAGTAAGATCAAGACCACAAAATCTTGGCTATTATTTTAAACCGGCAATAACATGGTCAGATATAACAAGCGCGGCATTTTCAGGAAGATATTGTGAAACAGGGTTTATGTTTGATATTAAAGGGTCAAGCGGATTTCCTTCAACAGATAAACTGTTTTATACACTCGGTTTTTTGAATTCGAAGATTTCCCAGGCATGTATCAAAATATTAAATCCAACTGTAACAACTCAAGTTGGTGATATGTCCAGGATTCCTGTGGCAATAATCGATGAATATAAAGAACAAGTAGACACTCTGGTTAAAGAGTCTGTGAATTATGCAAAGGAAGATTGGAATTCCTTTGAAAATGCGTGGGAATTTAAAAAACATCCACTACTGAAATATATAGAAAACGACAACGAACGCAGAAGAATTGCTAATTCGCAAGGGGACATGTGTGCTCTGTCACCTATCAAATATGCATATACTATGTGGATGATAGAGTGCGATGAGCGCTTCCAGAAGCTGAAAAAGAACGAAGAAGAATTGAACAACATCTTCATTGACATTTACGGCTTACAGGCTGAATTGACTCCAGAAGTTGAAGATAAGGATGTAACTGTCCGCAAGGCAGATTTCGGAAGAGATATCCGTTCCTTCATCTCCTACGCGGTAGGCTGTATGTTTGGGCGTTATTCCTTAGATACAGACGGACTTGCGTATGCCGGTGGTGAATGGGATGATGGTAAGTACAAGACATTCATTCCAGACGCGGACAATGTACTCCCGATTACCGATGAGGAATATCTAGAAGACGATATTGTAGGACTGTTTTGTGCATGGCTGAAGAAGGTGTTCGGAGAAGATTCACTGGAAGCAAACCTTGATTTCGTTGCGAATGCATTAGGCAATAAAGGAAATACTAACCGTGAGGTCATCAGAAATTATTTCTTGAATGACTTCTTTAAGGACCATTGCAATACGTATTCTGTAACTGGATCCGGTAAGCGCCCGATTTACTGGCTCTTTGATAGCGGTAAGCAGAATGGATTCAAAGCGTTAGTATATCTGCACCGTTATACGCCGGATACTATCGGGAATCTGCGTGTAGATTATCTTCATAAGATGCAGCGCATCTATGAGAGTGAAATGAATCGTATGCAGGATACCATTGACCACAGTACAAATTCTCGTGAGGTGGCAGCTGCTACGAAGCGAAAAGAGAAACTGCAGAAGCAGTTAAAGGAATGCCGTGAATACGATGAGAAGATCGGACATCTGGCATTGAGCCGAATCGAACTTGATTTGGATGATGGTGTTAAGGTGAACTATCGTAAGGTTCAGACTGCCAGCGATGGAAAGTTTTATGAGGTGCTTGCCGATTCTAAGAAGATCATGGCAAAGAAAAAATAAGTCGGAGAGGAGGCGGAGCAATGACGATTGAAGAAATTCTCGGTGGAGAAACAAAGAACGTTGAATATAAGGGCGAACGTCCTGCCAAGAGCAAGTCATATATGAAGTCAGTTGTGGCTTTCAGTAATGGCGTTGGTGGAAAAATCGTATTTGGTATCGAGGATAAAACGCTGAAAGTCCTTGGTGTGCCTGATGATATACTGTTCTCAGAAATGGACGCTATCGCCAATGTGATTTCCGATCAGTGCGAACCGATGATTGTACCGGATATTTATATGCAAACTGTAGAAGATAAGACGATTATTGTAGTGGATATCGCAGAAGGAGCGCAGAAGCCATATTACATCAAGAGTGAAGGCATTGATGCTGGTACCTATATTCGTGTTGCAGGAACAACAAGACCTGCAGATGAGTACATGATTCAGGAACTCCGACTGGAAGGCAGCAGACGCTCTTATGATGAAATGCCTTGTATCGGGTTGGAAATCACAGAGGATGATATTGCTAACCTTTGCAAGCGCATGAAGGAAGAGGCTGTTGCGAACACTCTGAACAAAGAGGAAAAGAAAGCAATCAAAGATGTTACCGCCCAGCAGTTGCTTTCATGGCGAGTCATCGGGGAGAGAAACGGAAAGTATTATCCCAATAATGCGTATGCAATCTTGACTGGAGACTATCGTGTTCCGAATACCATTCAGTGCGGCGTATTCAAAGGTTCTACCAAGGCAATCTTTGTGGATTGCAAAGAATACACCGGCCCGGCATGGGAGCTTGTAGAAGACGCATTCCAGTATGTCCTGCGAAATATCCGTATAGGTGCAACCTTCAAAGGGGTTTACCGCCAAGATGTTTATGAAATACCGCCATTTGCAATCCGTGAATTGATCGTAAATGCTGTCGTTCATCGTAGTTATGTGGATCGTGGAAATATTCAGATTGCAGTCTATGATGATCGATTAGAAATCTTATCCCCTGGTAAGTTGCCGAAAACGCAAACTTTTGCAGGAATGAAAAAAGGCAGATCTAAAATCAGAAATGAAGCGTTGGCAAAGGCATTTTCCTATATGAAATTGATGGAAAAATGGGGAAGCGGTATTCCGAGAGTGGTTCAGGAAGTATGTGATGAAGGACTTGCTGTACCTGTATTTGAAGGCGGTGAGGTAGACCTTGTCGTGAACATTTATCGCAGAGATAATACCGCCAATTCCGCCAAAAACGCAGCTGGTAGTGGCGGTGATGGCGGTAGTGGCGTAAAAACTGGCGGTGAACTATCGGAAGAAGAAGCTAGAATCACAACATATTTAGCGCATCATCCAACAGCAACACAAAAGGAAATTGGTTCTGATACCAATATTCCATTAAGAACGGTGCAGCGTATTCTGCCTAGATTACAGGAAAAAGGTGTTCTTGTAAGAGAAGGAAATCGTCGTTCTGGAAAGTGGAAGGTGATTAAGTAAATGGCAGAATTAAATCTAAAACAGATTATTGATCGTCTGAATGAAGAGTTCACCGGGGATACCAGAAAACTTGTGTTTTGGTATGACGATAAGGGTGAATTTGCAGAAGATATGGCAAGTATAGAACTTGAAAACGCCAAGGTATATTTTCTGCAGCCGGACAATCAGTTTTATACAAAATATTTTTTAGAGCGAGTAGATCTCACAACGAATTACTTGATTTATGCCCCTTTTCCAAAACCAGATGTAAAGGATAACCATCTGGAAGATACGATGCTGTACTCAAAGCGATTCTTTGCGGATCGAGCGTCCTTATTGTCAGTGGATCTTGGTATTGATGAGAAGTATAAACCGATTATCGAAAAGCATATAAAGTTTTTTGCCAATAAAGAGCGTACACAGCGATTCTATGATTTGGAAATTGAGAACTTCAATGAGAAAAATATCCTCGTTGGACTTCTCAGCAGTATTTGTAAGACGAGAACCTGCTCATTTGAGGAAGTTATTCGTGTAATCCTTACAGATGGAGAACTTCAGGATAATAAGTTCCTTGGGGAGATTCAGAAGTATGATTTACTGGAGGCCTTTTGGAAGCTGTGTGAACAGCACTTTGGCTATACCGATGTGAAGCCAACATTGGAGCGATTTGTCGTTACATTATTTGTGACATATACAGCGAAGTATATACCGTCAGAACTGCCGAAGGCATGGAAATCGTTTGTGTCGTATAAATCCGGTAACATTGTTGCGTTCATGGATAATCTGATGAATAGCGTACTGTACCGAGAGAAGTATGATGAGCTTTCTGATTTTGTTGCATCTGGACTGGGTGTGGTAAGTGCATTCAAGGATTACCTTCCGGAAGAATTGCTAAATTGCGATACATTCCTGTGTATCGATCAGATATTGGTAAAGTGGATTGTAGATCGTTTGTTAGCAGAAGATACGGGTGCAAAGTTAGATAATCTGACTATCCCGGAGATTGCTGCAAAACGAGAGAAGATGCACTTTGGTGAAAGAACCGGACGTACATACAGGTTGCTTAACAGTGCGTATCATCTTGTTGCAACAGGAACGTATAGTTGTCCGGATGAATTTGCAGCCATTCTTTCCCAATATCGTGCCACAGATTACAAGATTGATCAGGAATATCGTAACTTCTATTACGAGTACGACCAGCTTGAAGATACTTACGGCTTTGAAGGACTTCGTGACCTTGTTGAGAACATCTATACCAATGAATACCTGGATAAGCTGCTTCCAAAGTGGAATGTAGGATTACAGGAAGAAGACTCACTTACAAAGTTGCCTGTACAGATTGATTTCTATGCTCGCAATATTCGTAATGCAAAGGAACGTACTGTTGTTATTATTTCGGATGCAATGCGCTATGAGGTAGGGCAGGAATTATTCTGTGTAGTATCGGATGATCCTAAGTGTACAGCCAGGCTTGAAACACAGCTCAGTGTACTTCCATCCTGTACAAGACTTGGAATGGCAGCTCTGTTGCCACACAACCAAATCACGATGACAGATGATTATCAGGTTCTGGTAGATGACGTGCTTTGTGATAATTTGGCAGGAAGACAGACTGTTCTGCAGAAACATTCACCGAATAGTATCTGTGTGCAGTTTGATGACATTAAGGGTCTGAAGAAAACGGAGCTTCGAGATATCTTTACCGGAAAGCAGGCAATCTTTGTTTATCACAATCAGATTGATGCGAGAGGAGATAAAGCCAATACAGAAGATGAAGTATTTGTGGCTTGCAAAGAAGCTGTTGCAGAAATTATCGATTTGATTCGCCGTATCTCTACAAATGCCAATACGTATCACTTTATTGTGACTGCGGATCATGGATTCATCTATAAGAGAGATAAGGTTACAGAGAGCGATAAGATTGGTGGCGTAAACGATAAAAAAACATTTGTGAACCGAAGGTTCATAGTTGCACCGGAGGCTATTCAAGAGGACGGCATTGCGCATATGAGTATGGGAACAGTGCTACGCAATCAGGATGAAAAGGTGGTATCTTATCCAATCAACAGTAATGTATTCAAAGTTGCTGGTGGCGGGCAGAACTTTGTGCACGGTGGTTCTTCACCGCAGGAAATGCTTGTGCCTGTATTGGAAGTGAAGATGGAACGTGGACACATGGAGACAAAGAATGCAGAAATTGCGCTTGTCAGCATGGTTCAGAAGATTACAAACAAAATTACCATGATGGATTTCATTCAGTCAGAACCTGTCAGCGATACGGTTAAGGCTGCAACCTATAAGATTTTCTTTATCTCAGAGGATAATGAGAAGATTTCAAATGAGAACAGCTATATTGCAGATAACCGAGAGCCAAATGCACAGAAAAGAATCTTTAGAATGAAGTTCCAATTTAAGGATAAGAAATACGACAAGGACAAGCAGTATTACCTTGTTGTTTACGATGAAAATACCGGATTAGAAAGCTTCCGTCATCCAATTATCATGGATTTGGCATTTGCAGATGATTTCGGATTCGGTTTCTAAATACAGTTGAATGGAGGCGGTACGAATGCCGGATTTAATGGAGAACAGCGATACACGTGCTGTAATTAAAGAAAAATTGCGTCGGAACTTTGACGGTAAAATTGTCCGTAAAGATCTGACAAAGAAAATCAAAGAAGGGGCCAATGTCCCGGTATATGTCCTGGAATTTTTGCTGGGACAGTACTGCAGCTCGGATGATCCGGATGTTATCGAAGAAGGAGTAAATAGTGTTAAGCATATTCTTTCAGATAATTTCGTCCGCCCTGATGAAGCACAGAAGATTCTGTCTGTGCTTCGTAAAAACGGTAGTCATACTGTTATTGATATGATTACCGTTCGGTTGGATATCAAAAGGGATTGTTACTTTGCAGAGTTTTCCAATCTGGGATTAACCAATATTCCAATTTCAGATGATTATCCGGAAAAGTTCGATCGTCTTCTCTGCGGTGGAATCTGGTGTATTGTGCAGTTGGATTATGAGATGGAAGACGATTCCAATTTCGATATTGTAGATTCTGATGGATATGAGCTGAAATCCAAGCAGAAGAAACAGAAGTATATCTCGCCTATCAGTATTCGCAAGCTGACACCAATTCAGATGCCGCACATTGATATCGATGAACTGAAAGAAGGACGCAAGGCGTTTACTAAGGATGAGTGGATTGATGTGGTGCTTCGCTCTATTGGTATGGAACCAGATACACTTTCTTATCGAGAGAAATGGCTACTTCTGACAAGAATGATTCCGTTGGTGGAGAATAATTTCAATATCTGTGAGTTAGGACCGAGAAGCACTGGTAAATCACACTTGTACAAGGAGATTTCCCCGAACAGTATTCTGGTGTCCGGAGGTCAGACAACGGTTGCTAATCTTTTCTATAACATGGGCAGAAAGACCGTTGGACTTGTTGGGCTTTGGGACTGCGTTGCTTTCGACGAGGTGGCAGGCATCCGCTTCAAGGATAAAGACGGCATCCAGATTATGAAGGATTACATGGCATCCGGATCTTTCGCACGTGGAAAAGAAGAAAAAGCTGCCAGTGCATCTATGGTATTTGTCGGTAACATCAATCAGAGCGTAGATGTTCTATTAAAAACATCCAGTCTATTCGATCCATTCCCTCCAGAGATGGGAACAGATACAGCATTTTTAGATCGTATTCATTGCTATCTTCCGGGATGGGAGATACCTAAGTTCCGTCCAAAACACTTCACAGATGATTATGGATTTATTTCTGATTATCTTGCGGAGTTCATTCGTGAACTGCGAAAAGAGCAGTATGGCGATGTACTGGACAAATACTTCCGTCTTGGAAAGAATTTGAACCAGAGAGATACCATTGCCGTTCGAAAAATGGTGGGTGGATATGTAAAGCTGCTTTATCCGGATGGCAGCTTCACAAAGGATGATCTGGAAGAAATTCTAAAGATTGCATTAGAAATGCGTCGTCGTGTAAAAGAGCAACTTAAGAAGTTGGGTGGAATGGAGTTCTATGATGTCAACTTCTCATACATAGATAATGAAACATTTGAAGAGCATTATGTTTCTGTACCGGAGCAGGGCGGTGGAAAACTGATCCCAGATGGCATTTGCAATCCGGGACAGGTGTATACCGTTTCACAGGGAAAGTCGGGCATGATTGGTGTGTTCCGACTGGAAAGTCAGATGCTTCCTGGCAATGGAAAGTTTGAGAGGACTGGAATTGGAACAGATCGAGATGTAAAAGAAGCTTCCAACACTGCATTCAACTATTTGAAAGCCAACGGAAGCAGGATCAGTGGATCGATCAGTACAACAACGAAAGACTATATCGTGAATTATCAGGATCTGCAGGGAATTGGAATGACTGGAAAACTGGCACTTTCAACGCTAATTGCTTTATGTTCGATTTCACTTAGCCGGCCGACAGTCGGCAACCTTGTGGTCTTGGGGGATATCAGTATCAGCGGAACCCTTATCAAGGTTGATGAACTTGCAAATACGCTGCAGGTTTGCCTGGACAGTGGAGCGAAGAGAGTACTGATTCCAAGTACATCATTCGTTGACTTTGCGACGGTACCACCAGAGCTCATGAGTGCATTCCAGTTGATTCCGTACCAGAGTGCTGAGGATGCGGTGTTTAAGGCGCTTGGGGTAGAATAGCAGCACAGTTTGCTATTGCAATTTTCAAATCAAAAGAATAAGAATAATATTGTTTATGAACCATTTTGTCACACCCGGCAGAATGGTTTTTTATTGCCCCAATATGCGTTATGGGAAAATATCTTCTCATTAATGAGGAACATTTGTTCTTTTTATTATTGACTTCTTAATGGCGAGAGATTATAATACATATATCAAAAGGAGAACAAATGTTCTTACTTGAAATTCTTATCCGGTTATGACAATATCCGGGGGCTAGGGTACCGGAAAATGCTTGCAGAAGGGAGAATAATTATGAAACTGATGGGAAGATATCGCGTAGTGAAGCCGGTTCGCTTTTTTGTATGTATCTTGATTATGGTGATGGGATTGTCCACTTTGCTGTTTACAGTATTCGGTCCCTCCACGGAAGCCGCAGCTGCCGATACCTATCGTCAGGTAGTGGTTCATGAGAATGAGACTATTTGGACAATTGCAGAGGAGAACTGCCCAAGTGGTACCGACACGAGAATACATGTGAAGGAAATCTGTGAGATTAATGATGTGGATCCGGGAGAGATTCAACCGGGAGATGTGTTGATTGTTCCGGTGGAAGCGTAACGGGTTTTAAAGCGCAATTATCAAAAGCTCTACATATATTTATATCACGATAAAGGCAGGCTCCCGTGAGCCTGCCTTTATCGCACCGAAAGGTGATGAATGATGATGTGAACTTGCCGAAAGTCGGCAAGCGGATGTGCCGTTAATTCTTGTTGTCTCGCTTGCGGTCGAATTTAACCACAACGGATTCCAGCGCCCGAACAATTTTCTCCAGCGCTTCCTGATCCTCTTGGGTAAAGCGTCCAACGGTCGGGCTGTCGATATCCAATACGCCGATTATATTGCGAACCGCGAATTCCGGCGGCATTTCACAAGCGTTTACATCGGTGTACCGGTTGAACATCGGAATAACCAGTTCTGAACGGGAGGCGGTATCACAAGCGATGTGACCCGGGAATTGATGAACATCATCCACCCGGATGGTCTTTTTGTCTTGAACGGCAGTGCCGCAAACGCCTTCACCCGGTTTAATGTGGACACAAGCCGGTTTTCCCTGGAACGGTCCCAGAACCAGCTGGTCGTTTTTCATGATGTAGAAGCCTACCCAGTTCACGTCGGAAAGCATATCGTTAAGAAGTGCGGAAACGTTTGCCAAAAGCGGCATGTAATGCGCATCTATTTTTGCCAGTTCCTGGATCTGGGAAACAGCGACGGTATAATCAATTTTTTCTCTATCCATAGTACATCCTCCTTGTCAGAATTTCTATCTTCTATAGTCTGATTTTATCCTATCTCTTCAGATAATTCAAGGAAGATGCAAACAATGAAAAAGAGAGTTTTTTATAGAGGACGATATAATGAAACAGCAGCAATATCTATGCATTGATCTTAAATCATTCTATGCTTCGGTGGAATGCGTGGAGCGGGGCTTGGATCCCATGACAACGCGATTGGTGGTAGCAGATCCGGAGCGGAGCGATAAGACCATCTGCCTGGCGGTATCGCCGGCACTGAAAGCCATGGGCGTAAAGAATCGGTGCCGGGTATTTGAAATTCCGCCGGGAATCGACTATATTATGGCAGAACCTCGGATGCAGAAGTATATCGACTATTCTGCGGAAATTTATGGAATCTACCTGCGGTATATCTCCAAGGATGACATCCATGTCTATTCGGTGGATGAAGCGTTTTTGGATGTATCGCCGTACCTGTCCGCCTACGGCATGACGGCTCGGGAAACCGGAAAGATGCTGATGAAGGAAATCCGAAAGGAGCTGGGAATTCGGGCGACCTGCGGAATCGGAACGAACCTCTATCTGACAAAGATTGCATTGGATATTTTGGCGAAGCATGCGCCGGATTTCATCGGCGAACTGGACGAGGACTCCTACCGAAGACAGCTGTGGAACCATCGACCGCTGACGGACTTTTGGCGGATTGGGAGGAAGACGGCTTCGAAACTGCAGAACATCGGCATCGATACCATGAGAAAGCTGGCCCACACCGATGTGGACTATCTGTATTCCATTTTCGGTATCGATGCCGAACTTCTGTACGATCATGCCTGGGGCAGAGAACCGGTTACCATGCAGGATATCAAGAACTATCGGGCCGAAACAACCAGCCGGACCAGCGGTCAGGTCTTGATGCGGGATTACAGTTATGAAGAAGGGAAGCTAATCCTGAAAGAAATGGTGGATCAGTTGTGCCTGCAGCTGACGAAGGATCATCAGAAGACAGCATCCATGACTGTGTACATCGGGTATTCCAACAAGTGGCCGGTGCCGCCTGTACGGGGGAGTGCTTCTCTTTCCGTACCCACCGATTCTTCCGGAAGGTGGATTCCGGAAATGATTCGGGTATACGAAAGGGTGGTGAATCCGGCCATTCCCATTCGGCGATTCAACATCTCTTGCAATCGCCTGCAATCCGCCGGACCGTGTACCCAGTTAACGTGGGGTGACTTACAGGAAGACGAGGAGGAAAAAGACGTTCAGATTCAGCAGGTGATGCTGGACGTTCGAAAGAAGTTTGGAAAGAATGCCATGTTCCGAGGAATGGATCTGGAAGAATGCGCCACGACGCGGGAACGAAATAATCAGATTGGAGGACACAAAAGTGGGAACGGAGGCAAGGAACCGGATGCGCAATCAAAAAGAAGCTTATAGCGCTCATCACGAAAATGAATCCCGGCGGAGTGCCATGCCGGTGGCCAAAAGAGCAAAACAGTTTATGCCCTTCAGCGCAGTACAGGGACTTCAGGAAGCACTTCACCGAAAGGAGGCGGAAATTGAGGACTACGATACGATAGAACACATTTCTGAACAAGAAATGATAGAGGAATGTTGAGAAAAGAAACAAAAAAGCGTTGACAAAGCTCATGGGTTAGACTATACTAACCACTATAAGAGGTTAGATGTGATTAACTATATTCTTTAAGGAGGCAACATCATGAGTGTGGTTATTGTCGGCGGAAACGAATGCATGGAATGTCGGTATAAGGAAATCTGTAAACAGTACGGCCATGAGGCAAAGGTGTTCACAAAGGAACGGGGAAGCGTTGCTCGGAAAATGGGATGCCCGGATCTCCTGATTATGTTTACCGGTACGGTATCTCACAAAATGATGAACAGCGCAGCGGCAGAAGCGAAGCGGCACTGCATTCCCATTGAATGGGCACATTCCAGCAGTGCATCCGCTTTGAAAAAGGTACTGGAGAACCATGCCGGGAATTCTCCGCTGCCGGTATAGAAGCGCACCTTAAGTGGTTTAAAAATATCCTGATGAAACAGGGATGTGGACTGAATCTGTTCGACATCCCTGTTTTTGTGTGGTATCATTATTTCGTAAAGAAGCAGGAGAGTTCGATATGTACATTACAGAGAGGGAACAGCATCTGCTGTTCGACGAATACAACACACCAATTCATGTCCAAAGGCATTGCAACGAGGTGGCTCGGGTGGCTGGAATTCTGGCGGAGGCGCTGGACCGGCACGGATACCATATCGATGTGAAACTCGTTTACGGTGCCGCATTGGTACACGATGTGGTTCGCCCTTGGGATCAGCATGCCATTGAGGGCGGGAAGATTTTGGCAAGAATCGGGTTCCCGAAGGAAGCGGAATTGGTGCGCCGGCACATGACCTACGGGCCATTTCACCGGGTGGAGGACCTGGAAGAAATTGATGTGCTGTGTTTGGCCGATCGAACGGTAAAAGAAAACCACTATGTGGGCATTGACATCCGAATGGACTATCTCCTGAAGAAACCAAACATGACTGAACAGAAGAAAGAAAGAATTAATCAAGCCAGAGAGAGCACCCGCCTTTTGATTCATCAGATTGAAGGCGTGCTGGACTGCACCTTTGAACAGCTGTTCTCCTAAAGGTATCGGCATGAGAAGTGAGAGGAAAGAATGAAACTGGAATTAATTGCGACCGCAACATTCGGCTTAGAGGCAGTAGTAAAAAGAGAAATACAGAATCTGGGATATACGGTAATCCGAACCGAAGACGGAAGAGTAACGTATCAAGGCGATGAACGAGCCATCGTCCGCTCCAACCTCTGGCTTCGTACAGCGGACCGAGTATATCTACGAATCGGCGAACTGGATGCGAAGACGTTTGAAGAACTCTTTCAGCAGATTAAAGGATTCCCGTGGGAAAAGTGGATTCCGGTGGATGGGGCTTTTCCGGTAGTGGGAACCTCGGTGAAATCTACTTTGCACAGCGTGCCGTCATGTCAGAGCATTATCAAAAAAGCTATCGTATCCCGACTTTCCGATTTTTATTGTGTGGATCGTTTCGAAGAATCCGGTGCAGAGTACCGGGTTCGTTTTTCGATTCTAAAGGATCACGTGACCGTAATGCTGGACACCAGCGGAAGCGGCCTTCACAAACGAGGATATCGAGTACGGGATGTGGCAGCACCGATGAAGGAAACTCTGGCGGCGGCATTGGTTCAGCTCAGCTATTGGAAGGATGGCGCCATGCGGCCGGAGAAATACCGGAATGACCCGCCGAGGATGCTGGTGGATACCTGCTGTGGTTCCGGAACGATTTTGATTGAAGCGGCTATGATGGCTCGAAACATCGCCCCTGGATTGAACCGCAGTTTTGCTGCAATGAAATGGGATTGGATTCCGGAATCCCTGTGGAAAGAAGAACGCAAAAAGGCATTCCAAGAGGTGGACTACAACGGAGAACTGCTGATTAAAGGCTTTGATATCGATGAGCGTGCGGTGGAAGCAGCTCGGGAAAACGCCGAAGAAGCCGGTGTGGGAGATGACATCCGCATAAGCAAGATGGACATGAAAAAGTTCCGTGCCGAGGAGGAACACGGCATCATCATCACCAACCCGCCTTACGGGGAACGAATTGGCGACGATGAGAAGATTCAGAAGATTTACCGGAAACTGGCGGATATTCTGGAGAACCGTCCGACTTGGTCTCTGTTCCTGATTACCACGGATAAGAAATTGGAAGAATCCCTGGGACGAAAAGCGGACCGGCGAAGAAAACTGTATAACGGCAGATTGGAAACTCAGTATTACCAGTTTCACTCGGTGAGACCGGGAAAGGAATAATCATGAGGGAAGATTTTACGTATCCGTCTTCTGACGGAAAAAACATGATTCACGGCATTCGGTGGACTCCGGAAGACGAACCGATTGCCGTACTGCAGATTGTTCACGGAATGGTGGAGTTTATCGCTCGGTATGAAGACTTTGCGGAGTATTTGACCCGTCAGGGCTTTGCAGTGGTGGGAGAAGACCATCTGGGCCATGGTGAGTCCGCAATGTCGGAAGAAGATCTGGGCTATTTCGGAAAAGGCGGAAACGGTTTTTTGATGGAGGATATCCATCGGCTTCGGAAGATGACCACGGAGCAGTGGCCGGATATTCCATACTTTATGCTGGGACACAGCATGGGATCCTTCCTGCTGAGACAGTATTTGGTGGAAGGGGAGACGGCTCCGTATGCCGAAGGTCTCTCCGGTGCTGTTGTAATGGGAACCGGTTGGCAGCCAGACATCGCACTGAAGCTGGGAACCACCCTCAGCGGTTTTACGGAAATGTTTCGAGGGGATCGTCATCGCAGCCGTCTAATTGAAAAGATGGCACTGGGCTCTAATAACCGAAAGATTAAAAATCCTCGTACTAAGGATGATTGGCTTTCCAAGGATACGGATATTGTCGATGCTTACGAAGAGAATCCGCTATGTCAGTTTCACTTCACGGTGAATGCCTATTACAATATGTTCAAGGGCATTCGGAAATGTCAGGACCGACAGCTAATGAAGCGGCTCCCGGAGAAGTTCCCAATGCTGTTTATTTCCGGCGCGGAGGATCCGGTGGGAAATTACGGAGACGGTGTTCGCAAAGCGTACATGGTCTATCTGGAGAATTCCGCTGCCGATGTGCACATTAAGCTGTATGAAGAGGATCGGCACGAAATCCTGAACGAAACAAATCGGGAAGACGTGTACAGTTATTTGTTAACGTGGTTAAAGAATCGAATGTTGTAAGGAGCAGATGAATACGTATATTTTATTGGGAATAAAGATTTTCACGGCAATCGTATTGGCCGTAATATTCGGAAACGGAAGCGTAGTGATGTTCAACCGAATTCCGACACACTGGTTTGAGGAAATCGGAGAAGACGGACAGAAGTCCTTGCCGCCGGAACTTCAGGATCTCGGCGATGGGACGAGGCAGCGCCTGCCCAGTACCCCATGGAAATATGTGTTTACGGGATACTTTGGGATTGTCGGAATATTTCTGGCTCTTCGATTTAGCCTGCAATATGAGATTGCGGTGTTATTCGTCTTGGCCATCGTGTTGGAAATGGCAATCTGCGACGGAAAATACCGAATCGTACCGGATACGTTCAGCATCCTTCTGGCGGTATCCGCGCTTGGCTTTGTGGGATTCCAGGAGCGTTGGTGGGAACCCATTGCCGGAGCTGTTACCGGCGGATTTCTGGTGCTGATGGTCTACTTCTTTGGAAAAATAATTTATCGCAAAGAAATCATCGGCGGAGCGGACTTGAAATTCTTCGCTGTACTGGGGCTAATCGCCGGAAGCGGAGGCATTGTGATTCTGTTTTTGGGAACGCAGCTTCTGATGGGCGTCCGTGCACTGACACTCGCACTTCGAAAGCGTCTTGAAAAGAATCAGACCCTTCCGTTGATTCCGTACGGATTCGCCGCATTGACGGTCTATTTTTTGTTTTTGTGGGACGTGATTTCTTTTATTATTTTCTAATTTACGATATAATAAACGTATGGAAAAGAATATTCTATTAAAAATACAATACGACGGAACGAATTTCCGTGGCTGGCAGCGTCAGCCCGGGCAGCGAACGGTGCAGGGAGAAATCGAACATGTTCTCCAATACCTTGCGGGCCGGGAGATTTCAATCAACGGGACCAGCCGAACCGATCGAGGAGTACACGCTTTGGGGCAGTGTGCTTCTTTTGTGTGGGATTTTCCACTGCCAACGGAGAAACTGCCCTTTATTCTGAACAAGCGTTTCGGGGCCGGAGGCATCGGCCGCAGCGGTGCGCCGGGGGATATACGGATTCTGGAGGCTCGAGAGATGCCGCCGGATTTTCATGCTCGTTTTTCCTGCCGCGGAAAGACCTATCGGTATATTATTGAGCGGAACGGGGATATTTTTCGGCGGAACATGGCCTTTCAGCTGGCGGATTCTCTGAATCATGCGGCGATGCGGGAAGGGGCGAAATTCATCGTAGGAACCCACGACTTTAAATCCTTCGAGGCGTCCGGCGGGAATCCACGGGAAACCACCGTGCGAACCATATCCGATCTAACTGTCGAGGAGAAAGGAGACCGCACCGTCATCGAGGTGACGGGAGACGGCTTTTTGTACAATATGGTGCGAATTATGGTGGGCACACTGGTGGAAGTGGGCACGGGAAAAAGAACACCGGATGAAATCCGGTGCATTCTGGACGGAAGAGACCGACAGTTGGCGGGATTTACCGCACCCCCACAGGGATTATATTTGAAGGAGATTTATTTTAAATAGATGATGAACAACAATTACGAGCCGGTTCGGCTGGAAGACAATCGGCTGTTTCTGCTGGATCAGCGGAAGCTGCCCAATCATAAGGAATATCTGGAAGCCGAAACGGTGGAAGATGTGTACGATGCCATCAAGGATTTGGCGGTCCGGGGTGCGCCGGCAATCGGGGTCGCGGCCGGATACGGAATGTATGTCGCAGCGAAGAACGACCTGAATCAAAGCGGACGCATCGGAGGATTGGAACAGGATGGAGAATTTCTTATGCAGTCCAGACCGACGGCGGTAAATTTGGCTTATGCCGTGAAGCGTCAGTTGAAATTATACGAAGCACTTCGAAATGCCGGCACATCGGAGGTAGATATTCTTCAGAAACTATTGGAGGAAGCCATCGCCATTCACAATAAAGAACTGGAATCCTGCCGGCGGATTGCGGAATACGGGCTGTCTTTGCTGAAGCCGGAGATGGGCATTCTAACCCATTGCAATGCGGGCGGTCTTGCAACGACCGGATACGGAACGGCGCTGGGACCGATTCATCTGGGACAAGAGCGGGGATATAACTTTCACGTGTATGCCGATGAAACTCGGCCGCTTCTTCAAGGTGCGCGTCTTACCGCCTGGGAACTGCACCAATCCGATGTGGACGTTACGGTAATCTGCGATAATATGGCTTCCCTGGTGATGAAGGAAGGTCGAATCGATGCGATTGTTGCCGGCTGCGACCGCATGGCGGCCAACGGGGACGGTGCAAATAAGATTGGTACGTCCGGCCTGGCGATTCTGGCCAAGGAATACGGAATCCCGTTCTACATGTTTGTTCCCACATCTACGATTGATATGGATGCGCATACGGGAGAGGATATTCCGATTGAGTGCCGTGACGGGGAAGAAATCCGAACCATGTGGTATCGGGAGCCGATGGCACCGGCCGATGTCTCCTTTTACAACCCGGCGTTCGATGTGACGGATCATAAGTACATCACGGCCGTAGTGACGGAGAAGGGGATTGCCCGCCCGCCGTATAGCGAATCCCTGCGGAAAGTAATGGAGGACTCCCATGTATAAAGTGAGAATCGATCAGTTTGAGGGTCCTT
The DNA here is from genome assembly GCA_934234035.1 of uncultured Clostridia bacterium. Taxonomy (GTDB): domain Bacteria; phylum Bacillota; class Clostridia; order Peptostreptococcales; family Anaerovoracaceae; genus Mogibacterium_A. The sequence continues at coordinate 125,734 of CAKQHH010000001.1, forward strand.
TCGACTTACTCTTGTATCTGCTGGAAAATGCCCGCATGGACATCTACGATATCCGGGTGACGGAGATTACGGAACAGTATATCGGCTATCTGAAGGAAATGGATGAATTGAACGTGGAGGTGGGCAGCGAGTTCATCGTGCTGGCCGCCGCCCTCATTCGGCTGAAATCCCGGATGCTCTTACCGCGCGTGACGGAAGTGGATGAAATGATTGTGGAAGAGGATCCCCGGACGGAACTGGCAGAACGACTTACGGAATATCTTCAGACGAAAAAAATCGCTGAGATGCTGCAGCGCCGGGAGAAAGAATACTCCGGCATCTACACGAAGCCGGCAGAGGATATTTCGGAATATCTCAATTCGCCGGAAGAACTGCTGAAGACGGATCCGGACAAATTTGTCCGGACCTTCCGTTCTTTTCTGGAGAAAAAGAAGCGGTTGGCGGAAGTGCGGAACCGGTATGAACGCATTCGTCGGAATCGCTCCTCCGTGGAGGAACGAATTGCGGCCATGGCATCGATGTTGGAACGGAAATGGAAAAATCAGGATTCCGTATCCTTCTCGGAACTTTTGGCACCCAATGCGGATCGGTACGACCGGACTCTGTCCTTTATGTCCTTGCTGGAAATGATAAAGATGCAGGAAGTGAATGCTACCCAGGACCGGGTCTATGGCGAAATTGAAATCACGAAGAGAACGAAGGATCAAACAAATGTACAGTAGAAAGAAATTGAAGTCCGCACTGGAGTCCATGATGTTCGTCTGGGGCGAACCACTGTCCGTCAATGACGGAGCGACGGTGCTGGAAACGGACCGAAAGGAAGTGCGAGAGCTTCTTCGGGAACTGAAAAATGAATATGAGCAAGAGGGCCGAGGCATCCGAATTCGGGAGGTAAACGATTCCTTCCAATTCGTGACGTTGAAGGACAACGAGCAATTTATCGAGAAACTCTGCCGCCCGGTTAAGGTTAAGCGTCTGTCCCAGGCGGCACTGGAGGTTTTGGCCATCATCGCATACCGGCAGCCGGTTACTCGCGGAGAAATTGATACCATTCGAGGCATCAAAAGTGAGCGGGTAATCGATGGCCTTATGAACCGAAAGATGGTGGAGATCTGCGGGAAATCCGATGGAATCGGCCGACCGAATTTGTACGGAACCACGGATGAATTTCTCAAGACCTTCGGGTTTGAGAGCCTGAAGGATTTACCGGATATCGAGGGCTTTAAAATCAAATCCGCCGAGGATGAGGAGTCCGATGAAGAGGATGAAGACTATGTCGGCCAAATTGAGATGCATTTTGACAGCGACGAGAATGACGAAGAGGGAGAGAAAAACGATGAGAATTAATAAATACATTGCGAGGTGCGGAGAAGCCAGCCGAAGAGCGGCGGATGAATTGATTCAGAAGGGAAAGGTATCCGTGAACGGAAAGGTTCTGAAGGAACCGGGATATGACGTGCAGGAAGGAGATGAAGTTCGCCTTTTCGGCAGAGTCATTACACCGGAAACCAAGAATGTATATTATCTTCTGAATAAACCAATCGGATATGTTACCACAACCATGGATAAGGAAGGTCGTCCCACGGTACTGGACCTGGTTCAGGCAGAGGGAATTCGTCTTTTCCCGGTTGGACGGCTGGATTACAATACTTCCGGACTGCTGATTCTCACCAATGACGGGGACTTGTCCAATCGTCTGATGCATCCGTCTAAGGAGTTTCCAAAGACATATCGGGTTCGGGCTGCGGGAACCGTTACCCTGAACGATATCCGCAAGTTGGAAAACGGCGTGGATATCGGCGGTTTTATTACGTCCAAGGCTGAGGCGAAACTGGTGCGCCACGATAAGAACTCCACCATTGTGGATCTGACCATACACGAAGGAAAGAATCGGCAGGTGCGCCGTATGTTCGATGCGCTTGGTTATCCGGTACAGGAACTGGAGCGTATTGGCTTGGGAAATCTGGTAATCGGGCGCCTGGCCACCGGTTCCTATCGTAAGCTCAGCAAGGAAGAGGTGGAGTATTTGAAATCCCGGTAGCCTAAGCCTATTGATTTTTTCTTTTACGGGGTGAATTGGTATAGATAGTATTTATATTAAGAATTCTTATTTTCGAACAAAAACAAAGGCAGTAGGGTATAATAATAAAGTACGTTACTGCTTTTTTTGTACAAGAAAGAATATAGTAGAAATGGAGAATTCAATGGAAAAGAAAAGATTCATGGTAGTAAGCGGTTTCCTGGGTGCCGGAAAGACCACCACAATGGTTGCTCTGACCGAATACATCAACAGCACCGGCAAGAGCGCGGCAATCATCGCCAACGATTTGGGCGCAAACTACATCATCGATGCGGAATATTCCGGTCGTCAGAATGTGGAAGTAACTCCAATCGGCGGAAACTGCATTTGCTATATTCCGGACACGCTGATTGAGCGAATTGAAAGATTGAACAAGCAGAATCCGCGGGATATCGTTATGTCGGATATTCCGGGCTGCGGTATCGGTGCACTGGATCACGTATACGGAAACTTGGACAAGAATCATAAAGACGAATTTACCCTGGCACCGTTCACCGTTGTAACGGATCCGGAAAGATTGCGGATGATTATGCCGGAGAAGGCAGATATCCATCTGCCGGAAGAGCTGAAATTCCTGCTGGCGGCACAGCTGAAGGAAGCGGACTGCGTTGTTCTTAACAAGATTGATCTGATGACCGACGAGGAAGTGGACCGTTACGTGAAGTTCCTGGAAGAAGCGTGTCCGGGTATCCCGGTATTTGCGATTTCCGCAAAGGAGAAGAAGGGCTTGGAACCGCTGGTGGATTACCTTCTGAGTGCGGAGAGCCGCGTAAATATCACCGATATCGGATACGGCGGCCCGGAATTCATTTCTGCAGAGAAGACCATGTCCTGGTTCAACCGGAACGTATTCATCACGTCGAAGGATGGCAGCGAGTTTGACGGAAACCAGCTGGTAGACGATCTGATCGATGAAATTCGTGACGGCCTGATTGCCAACAAGAGAAACGTACCGCACCTGAAGACCTTCGCTGTCGGCAAGGATCAGGATTACGCGAAGTTCAGCCTGATTGGCGTGGACTACGACATCATCCATGACCAGGAGCTGAAGGAAAAAACCGATAAACTCCGGCTGGTGGTAAATGCCCGTGCCGTATGTGAATCGGATCTGCTGCTGGATATCGTGGACGATGCATTTGATGCTATCGCAGACAAATACGATGTTAAGATTAAGCTGTTCTTCAACGAATGCTTCGGCATGATGGACGAAGGTAGAAATTAATTGCTATGGACAACAGAATTCATGAACAGATAAGAGAATATTACGGAGTCATTCTGGGCAGCAGCGACGACTTGAAGACCAACGCCTGCTGCTGCAGTTCGGCACCGCCCCGTTACGTACGAGACATTCTTCCTTTAATCGACGAGGATATTCTAAATCAGTTCTACGGCTGCGGCTCTCCAATCCCTATGGGTTTGGAGGGCTGTACCGCTTTGGACTTAGGCTGCGGCACCGGACGAGACGTATTCATCCTTTCCAAGCTGGTGGGAGAAAACGGATACGTTCACGGCGTGGACATGACGGAGTCTCAGCTGGCGGTCGCCCGTAAGTATCAGGAAAAACAGGCGGAAAAGTTCGGTTATTCCAAGGTCAACACATCCTTTCATCTGGGATACATCGAGGATTTGAAATCCATCGGGATTGAAGATGAATCTGTGGATGTGGTGACTTCCAATTGCGTCATCAACCTTTCTCCTTTCAAGGAGGAAGTGTTCCGAGAGGTCTATCGCATTCTGAAACAAGGGGGAGAAATGTACTTCTCCGACGTATTCTCCGACCGGAGAGTCCCGAAGGAAGTACAGGACGATCCGGTGATGCGGGGAGAATGCATGGGCGGAGCCATGTATCTGGAAGACTTCCGTCGATTGATGGAAAAGTGCGGATTTCAGAAGTACTACATCGTAGAACAGACCCCGATTCAGCCCCACGATTTCGATGTGGCACGTTTGGTGGGCGATACTCAGTTCTATTCCTGCACGGTTCGGGCATTTAAATGTTCCACATTGGAAGACCGGGAGGAAAACTACGGAGAGAGTGCCACTTATCTGGGAACCATGCAGGAAAATAACCGATACATGGATTTCGATGAAAAAATACGCTTCCTTCGGAAACGCTCCGTGGGCATCAGCGGAAACGTGGCGGAAATTCTTCGTAAATCTCGTTTTAGCCGATATTTCCAAGTGAATGGAAATCGAGATGTTCACTACGGCTTGTACGATGAATTGGCCATGGAGGTCAACCCGGAACGATTTGCCGGAAGGCAGGCTCCGGTGACTCTTTCGGATCTGGAGAAGGAACAGGAACGCTACGATGTTCCGGATATCATGAGCCAGGTACGAGGCATCGATGAACTGGAATCCAAGGAGAAGCTGACCACCATGCAGGTGAACGTGGGCTACGGCTGCAATCTTTCCTGCACCCATTGTTTCCTGGAATGCGGTCCGAATCGCACGGAGATGATGAGCAAGGAAACCATGGATCAATGTCTGGACGCTTTTCGAAACGGCCCGTTTGAAGTGATGGATATTACCGGCGGTTCCCCGGAAATGAATCCGAATCTGGACTATTTGATTCGGGAAGCCTCGAAGTCGGGTCAGGTTATGGTGCGTACCAATATCGTGATTCTCAACGATGAAAAGTATGCGCCGCTAATCGATGTGTACGCGGAGAACAACGTGCAGATTGTATGTTCGCTGCCGTACTACAACAAGAAAGCCGTGGAGAAGCAGCGGGGAAACAACGTCTTTGAGCCGACGCTTCGGATTCTGCGGAAGCTGAACGGCTTGGGATACGGCAAGGACGAAGGTCACAAGCTCACTCTGGTGTACAACACGGATGGTCCGTATCTTCCGCCGAACGAAATCATGCTGGAAGACACGTATCGGGACGTGCTCCGGGAGGAACACGGGATTGAATTTACCAACCTCATTGCCATCGGAAACGTTCCGCTGGGAAGATTCGGTCAGGAACTCCGGAATCAGGGAAAATTAGGTTCTTATATCCGGATGCAGTCCGATAACTTCAATGAGGACAATATTCCGGGCGTGATGTGCCGAGACCAGATTAACGTGGATTACGATGGATGTCTCTATGACTGCGAGTATTACCACGTACTGGGATTAAAGCCGGAAGGTGCACAGCACATTTCCGAACTGGCTTCGGGCGAGATTGCTCCTCGAAAGATTCATACCTGCGCATTGTGCTACAGCTGCACGGCCGGGTACGGCAGCAGCTGCGGAGGAAATCTTTCGCATTAATGCAGCGCAGCAGAATCAACAACAAATAATAAGTAACTCCGGAACAGTCCATATTGGATATGGTGTTCCGGAGTTTTGATATAATCGTTAGTTTAACTATTCCCATAATTATGTTTTTAGGAACAGTTGCATCCCTTCAAACCAATACTCCCTTCTATGGTTTTCAATATCAACATTGCTTCCTTTTGAAAGTCATCTCTTTCGGCTTGTCTTTCCTCTTGCCATTTTTGCCGGATACCATTTCTGAAACCACAGTGTGAACAGCCCCATCAATACCGGAATCAAATTGTTGACGATGATAATTGCATTTACAACTCCGGCGTTTCGAAACAGAAACGTCCATGCTGCTGTCAACACATACAACAAGCCCCACGCTGCGGCAAGAATATAATTCGTCCGCATAAAAAGCGGATTTTGACGTGCGCTTTCACCGCCATAACTATATTTTACATATGCGGCGCACAAAGATTCTTTTGTCAGGCAGGAAATCAGCCAGAACAAGCCAAATATCAAGTAACCTGCATTTGTGGGAATATCCCCGTTGCCGGTGATATTCGCAGCAGCGGAAAGAATCGCAACGGCGAATATCGAGAGCCGGTCCCAAATCACCAATTTATGATTTCGCATCAAAAGCGGGATGGCAGCTGCTACGGTCAGTGCAATCACCGCCCCCGGTGCCGGATTAATCGAAACCGCAATCCAAAAGGTAATCCATGGAATCAGCATGGCTGCCATGGTCGGTTTTTTCTGTTCCGTCGTATCCGAACTTGCTGTTGCTGCTTTATCGACTGCAGCGGGGTTTCTGAAGAACTTATCCCAGTCAATCATCAGCGAAAAATCCCCGGATACCGTGTACATCTGCCTTCCCAATGCCTCGGCACCGCCGATTTCTCCTCGGGAAATCGCCGACCATACCGCAAAAGGCGTATCGATGCGAGTCGTCGAAGTAAGGCTGCCATCTGCAACAACCTCACTTCCCTCCTTGCCCAGCCGAATCTGATACGTATGATTCAAATCCGTATAGTGTATCTCTAGCACCCGCTCTTTTCCGTCATACGCGTTTTTGTTATAGAGTGCGGCCATCTGCCGGGTAAAAACAAGATCCTCCGGCTGTTTTTCTCCGGTCGTCCGGTTGATGCCCCAGCTGGCATCTGCCATCTTTTCAAACACATCTCTTGGATACAAAAGCGTGCGGAGAACGGCATCGGTTTTTGCCGATATCATTCCGGTTTCGGCGTATTCTGCACCGGCGACTTTTACTGCATCAAGATATTCCTCTGTTCTTGCGGAAAGTTCTTTTACCCGGAATAACTCTCCCTGACCGCAAAATACTGCCTCGTAATTTCCCTTGCCGAGGAAATGATCGAACATCCGCAAAACGCTGTCATAATTTCCTTCTGCCGAGTAAAAACCGCAGGTCGAGATTAGCACGTGCCGCTTGCCTTCCATATTGTAGCGTGAATCGTGGCTTCCGCTTCCGTATCCGTCTTCACGGGAACTCATAAAAGGAAGGCTCATGGGAAGCTGGCGATCGATCAGGTTCTTTAAAATCCCCGGAACGTTGAAATAGTACAGCGGAAAAGACCAGAGGATAATATCCGCTTCCAGCTGCTTGTCGATAACGGTCTTCATATCGTCCTTTATGCAGCATATTCCGGGCGTTTTCTTCCAGCACGTAAAGCATCCCTTACACGCATCGATATTCATGGAAGCGACATGAAGTTCCTCTATCGATATCTCTTTTCCGTTGTTCGCATATTCACTTTTTACCCCTTCGATAAAACTGTACGCAAGCTTTAATGAATTGCTGTTTTTGCCCTTTGGGCTTCCGTTAATCAAAAGTACATTCATGCGTTGTTGTTTCCCTATCTTTTAATTGCCAAAAGAGCTCAAGTCATTACTGACTCGAGCTCTTCTGTTGTACTATTCCGTTACATTTTTTCCGTAACTGAACTCAATATTTTCTTTCGTCTTCTCGTCGATGGTATACTTGCCGCGCTCCATCGCCAGATTGCCGGTACGTGCCAGTTCCAGGATGTTGAACGGCTCCAGCAACTCCTGCAGGGCGTTAATCTTGTTCTCCTCCCCAATCATGGCCAGCGTCAAGGTGTCGGAAGATACGTCGATTACCGTTGCTCGGAAAATATTGCCAATCTGGATGATTTCGTTTCGCGTTTCATATTCCTTCGCTTCACATTTGAACAGCACGAACTCTCGGCGGATGGTCTTCGCCGGCTCCATCATTTTTGCGGAATACACCGGCACCATCTTGTTCAGCTGCGCCAAAAGTAGGTTCGCATGATTGTCATCCGCATACACCTCGATGGTGATTCGGGTCAGATTAGGGTCCGTAGTCGGGCCGGAGCAAAAGGAATCGATATTAAATCCGTTTCGGGAGAACAGCCGGCTGATAATAGAAAGCACGCCCGGACGGTTCTCTACCAGAACGGAAAAAGTGCGTCTGATTTTTTCGGTATTCTGAGTCGTATTCATTCTATTTTTACCCCCCCTAATTCAGCAGAAATTCTGTAATGTTGGTGCCGCCGTTTACCATCGGCCGAACCATTTCATCCGTTGCAACTGCACAATCCACCAGATATCCTCTGCCCTCTTTCTGTTCCTCCAGCGCTTCGGTAATCGCTGTCTGAAGCTCTTCGATATTGGTTACCCGAGCGCCCTTCATGCCATAGGCCTCCGCCAATTTGACGAAATTCGGACCGCGGTCCAGAATCGTCTGACTGTAACGCTTATCATACATCAAATCCTGCCACTGGTGCACCATGCCCAGTACGCCGTTGTTGAAAATAAAAGTAATTACCGGCAGTTTGTAGAACTCTTCGGTGGCCAGCTCATTGCAGTTCATCCGGAAGGAACCGTCTCCGGTGATATGAATGACCGTTTTCTCCGGATTCCCGGCTTTTGCACCCAGTGCAGCGCCCAGACCGAAGCCCATGGTGCCATATCCGCCGGAAGTCAGCAGCTGTCCCGGAAAGCTGAAGTGGAAGTGCTGAATCGCCCACATCTGGTGCTCGCCGACGTCGGTGGAAACCACCGTGTCCTCCGGAACCATGCTTTCGATGGTGGCCAGAATTTCCTTCGGCGTCATCACGCCGTTCTCATCCAGATCGTATTTGGTCTCGGTCGGGAATGAGAATACGTACTCCTTCCACTCGCTGTGGTCGTACTGAGGAACCTTCTCATTCAGTCTCTCCAGCACGATTTTCGCATCGCCGATGATATGGTGGTCCGTCTGAACGTTCTTGTTGATTTCGGCCCGGTCGATGTCGATATGAACGATTTTTCCGTTACGGGCAAAAGAATCCGGCTTCAATGCCACCCTGTCCGAGAAGCGGCAGCCGACGGCAATCAGCAGATCGCAGCCGTCTACTCCGCGGTTGGATGCCTGGGATCCGTGCATGCCAATCATTCCTGTTGCCAGCGGATCCGCACCGTCCATGGCACCGCCACCCATCAGGGTGATGGCCACCGGCGCATCCACCTTGCGGGCAAATTCCCGGAACTCTTCGTGAGCTCGGCTTCGGGTTACGCCGCCGCCGCAAATCAACATCGGTTTCTTGGATTCCTTAATCATGTCTACCAGGATATCGATATCCTTCTGATCCGGCTCCGGTCTCAGCAAACTGCTGGTGCTGGAACGGCGAATCAGCTTGCCCAGGGCACCGGTTCTGGAATGTTTCTCCTGGGGAATCGGCTCATAATCCACCTTTGCTGCAGTAACGTCCTTCGTAATATCGATAAGCACCGGTCCCGGTCTGCCGCTTCTGGCAATGCCGAAAGCCTCTCTCACCGTATCCGCCAGTTTGTCCACATCCCGTACGAGGTAGTTTGTCTTGGTAATCGGCATGGAAATGCCGGTGATGTCCACCTCTTGGAAAGCATCCTTGCCCAACATTTTCTGTCCTACGTTGCAGCAGATAAAAACAACCGGCGACGAGTCCATATACGCAGTGGCGATTCCGGTGGTGAGGTTGGTTGCCCCCGGTCCGGAAGTGGCCAGACATACCCCCACCTTTCCGGTGGATCGGGCATAGCCGTCCGCCGCATGCGCCGCTCCCTGCTCGTGTGCGGTAAGATAGTGAGTAATCTTGTCTTGGTATTTGTAGAGTTCATCGTAAATATTCAGAATTGTGCCGCCGGGATACCCGAACACGGTATCCACGCCCTGCTCCAGCAGGCATTCTACCACGACTTGTGCACCTGTCATTTCCATATGAATTGTTCCTCCTGATTGTGTATTACGGCCATCCGACGCTGTTTTCGGTCCATCAGACCGCCTTTAAATTAATAAACATTATACCATAAAATCATGTTCATATTACAAAAAAATATATAAAAACAGTTATTATAACCCAAAACACAATTATGCTAAGGGAGTTATGTCTGAATTGAACGATAATTATTTACGGTAAACCGAAAAACGCTTCTCATACGAAAAACTGCAGCTCATCCTCGCGAATGGCTGCAGTCTTCGGTTTTTCATGTATTAAGGAGTGACCGATAAACTAATATCGTCGGCTATCGTTATTTTTGTGCATCCGCTCCGCAGATAACACGCTGAATCTTATCCATCAGGGCACCCACGTAGTATACGCCCACCAGCATGGAAATTCCTACCTGCAGTCCAAGACTCCACAATGAAGTCGAGGTGTCTAAATTAAAGGTAAGCATGGCGATGGCCCAGCCGGCCAGCCAGGAAGGCATAAAGAAAATCTTCGGCAGCCAATGGGAAATGAGCACTACCAGGAAGCCTAACACGAACAACGTCATAAACAGAGTCAGGTCCCCATTGAGGGTGGTGCGAGCCATTATCAGGGAACTGATGATTCCCCAAAGGTCTCCCGCCAGGTAACCTGCTGCGATTTTGAAGGCGTCCTTAAAATCATTTCCGTTGGTGCCGTAGATTCCGGCCGCTATCAGCGCGATGGGACCTACTTTTATCCCGAAATAAGGAGAAGCCACGGCCCAAGCCGGCGGCAGTATCGCTACCAGCAGGGCCAGTGTCAATAGTTCTTTTTTCTTCATACGACCCCTCGGACTATCTCATCGTGATGTAGCCGTGGTACTGAGTCATATTGTCGGAACGAGCAATGTCGGAAAGGAAGATTCCGGAGATACCATAGGACTTCTTCAGATACGGAAAATCCTCGGTCTCTGCCCAAGCCGGCTTTGTTACCTTCTGAGCCGCTTCTTTTGTGGCCTTCTGCCAAGCGCTTGGGCTTGGGAACCACATCTCTACGACGCGGTCGAATTCGCAATCGTTAACGGATTTGATGATTTTGCTGGAGAGGCAGCGTGTCACTTCGTCCTGAGCGGTGTATGCCGGGATGAATTCTTCCTTCAGCCATTTATCCCCTTCTTCCATGGAGACACCTTCCGGATACCGAACCATGAACTGCCATCTGTAGTTCGGACCGTCTTCCACGGTTCTGCCTTCGCCCTTGAAGTCCTCTTCCCACCATACCGGGATGAATGCAAATACGAACGGAACGGTGCCCAGTTCTTCATTTCCCTTGGTAGCTCTTGCATCGTCGCCTTCGAAGTTCATCTCTTCAGCGGAGCCGTTTCCATCTGCCGGGTCCGGAATGTTGTTCTGCCATACCAGGACATCCGGCGGGAAATATTCGGTCAATGCCTTGTGATGAACGAATTCATGAATATCGTTCGGGTTTGCCAGCCAGTAGTGTTCGGTCATCTGCATTCTTACCGTTCCAAAACGTTCGCCGCCTTCCGGAACCGGAAGAGCCTGGTAGAATGCATATTTCGATACATACGGTCCAAACTGAGAGATGCTGTCCGGAATATGATATCTGTAAAGCCAGTTTTCCAGATGGATTCTGTAATCTTCCTTTGCCAGATCGACATAGATCAGGCTGCGTACCGGATAAAAATCAGGTCTTTTCATTTTAAATATCCTCTCTTTCATATACGATACAGGATGCACACCTCGGGCACATCCTGTAATCAGCGTATCATATTTTTATGATGTTTTAAAGCTGCACTAGAAGCTGGTCGGGATTTCCGGCATCGGTTCGCCCACGATTGCACGGGACATTTTGTCGGCCGGTCCGTTCCACAGCATTGCGATAATCAGTGTCGGGATGTAGCATGGAATGAATCCGCCCAGAACGGATACGATGTACATCTGGAAGGTGCCGCCGCCGAATACCAGAACGCCTACCGCGGTCATAATCAGGTCCAGAATGACTACGAATACTGCGGCAACCACGATGTTCAGCAGCAGACCGAACTTGAGCGTTCCCGGTTTCGAACGCTTGATGGCGAAATCAAATCCCCACTTCGGTGCCGGAAGGAAGTTCACAAAGAAAGTAATGACATAGGCGAGGATTGCCATGCGGATGAACATCGGTGCAGCGAGATTTCCTGCCAGCACGAGGGAAATCAGCGTAATGAGAATGCTCAGCGGCAAATCCATAATCAGCGCATACACAGCGGTCAGTTTTTTGCTCTTATGTACCATTTTTTCGTCCTCCAATATTTTGTATGGTTGTTAAAAACAAAACGTATTATCATGGTTATATTCTAACCACAATAATACGTTTTGTATAATGCTTATTTCATCATGTATTGAATAACCGTTTGATTATGAATGACGGGATTTTACCACATCCTCCAAGAGATCTGAAAGGAACTGCGTTTGCTCTGTCACACCTTCCTTCATTCGGGTCACGCAAATCTCATCTTCCGCTGCCAATTCGATGTACCGGAGACTTGGGGAGTTGATGCACCACACCCAATCGTCCACAATGGCCACGCCCATGTTGTTGCGAACGCAAGTAATCATGGACTCGTTGTTATGAACGAATTCAATTTCCGGTGTAAACCCATAAGGCGCACAATAGGTTGTGAGGATTCGGCTGATCATTTTACCCACAATTTCCCATGGGGCAAAGAACTTCTCGTGCCGGAAATCCGAAGGGCGCACCTTGGGATTTCCGGCATGTTCGTTATCCGGAGAATAAATCAGCAGTTTTCGCGTGAGCGCTACCGTTTCCTGATATAACTCGTTGAAATCCGTTAGTGAATTTTTCATCGTCAGTGCAACCTGAATATTGTCGGTAAGAAGCAGCGTCGTCAATTCTTTTACACCGCAGCAATCGATGGCCAGCCGTGTATTGGGATATCTTTCCCGGAAACGGCGAAGCACCTCCGGCAGAATGTTTGCTAAATCCCAACCTTCTATAAAGCCCATATGAATCACTTCCGGGTCCTGATTCTGAAGTGCCGCGGCCTTGTGCATGGTATCCCGCAGTTCTTTTTTATAGTCCCGGAAAAACTCGTAATACAGTTCGCCTGCCTTCGTGAGGGTGGTTTTCTTGTTGTTTCGAAGGAACAGCTTTACACCCAGTTCCTTTTCCATCAGGGAAATCTGCTTGGAGATGGCCGGTTGAGACACGAAGAGTTCCTCGGATGTTTTCGTGAAACTGAGATTGGTGGCCACCGCCATAAAATAATCAATCTGTAAATCGTTCATCAGCGCTTCTCCCCTTTTTCCTAAGAAAAAAGCAGCTGCAAATGAGCTGCTTTTTTAGTTCGTCTTCTTCGATATTAATGGTGGAACAGACGGAATCCGTTATAGCACATAACCATTCCGTATTTGTTGCATGCATCCAGAACCAGGTCGTCTCTGGTGGATCCGCCAGGCTGTACAATGTATTTGGTGCCGCTGGCCTTTGCCCGGTCGATGTTGTCGGCAAACGGGAAGAACGCATCCGACGCCAAAGTCACGCCGTCCACCTTGTCCAGGAGCTGGCGCTTCTCTTCCAACGTGAACGGTTCCGGCTTGGTCTCGAAGAGTTCCGTCCAGTCGATGTCCACATTTGCTTCCGGTGTATCCTCCATTGCGATGTATCGATCGATAAAATTATCTTTGTTCGGACGGCGAGTTCCGGCTTTCCACGGGAGGTTCAGCACCTTATCCGTGAGGCGCAGCTGCCAGTTGTCCGCTTTGCTTCCGGCAAGTCTGGTGCAGTGCACTCTAGACTGCTGTCCCGCACCGATGCCGATGGTCTGACCGTCGTAAGCGAAGGCAACGGAATTGGACTGAGTATACTTCAGAGCAATCAATGCAATCAGCATATCTTCCTTTGCCTCATCCGGCAGCTCCTTGTTCTCGGTTACGATGTTCTCGAGACAAGACGGCTCAATCTTCAAGTCGTTGTGTTTCTGCGTAAAGGTCACACCGAATACCTGCTTCTCTTCCATCTCCGGTGCTTCGTAAGCCGGATCGATTTTCAGAATCAGGTAGTTGCCCTTCTTTTTCTGCTTCAGAATCTCCAGCGCTTCTTCCGTATATCCCGGAGCGATAACGCCGTCGGACACCTCTCTCTTGATGAGCCGCGCACAGGTTGCATCGCAGACGTCGCTGAGGGAGATGAAATCGCCGAAAGAACTCATACGGTCCGTACCTCTGGCACGGGCGTATGCGGTAGCGATTTCGGAATCGTCCAGCCCTTCGATATCATCCACGAAGCACGCCTTCTTCAGCCGATCGCTCATCTTCCGGCCGATGGCGGCGGAAGTTGGGCTGACGTGCTTGAAGGATGTGGCGGCCGCTTTTCCGGTCGCTTCGTGGATTTCTTTTACCAGCTGCCAGCCGTTTAATGCGTCCAGCAGGTTGATGTATCCCGGTCTTCCGTTGAGAACTTCAAAAGGCAGTTCGCTGTCATCCTTCATGGATACGAAAGCCGGCTTCTGATTCGGATTGCATCCGTATTTCAATTCGATTTGTTTCATCGCTTGTGTTCCTCCATCCGTGTTATATGATTCCTACAGGTTGATTTCCGTGCTGATGTTTTCATGCGGATGTCTGCGAACGATTGGATCGATTACATCCTGAACGAACTCGGTTACCTGGGAAGGGCATCTTCCTACATACAGGGATGGATTCAGGCTGGCACGAATTTCCTCTTCGGAAAGGTCGAAGTCCGGGTCGTTGGCAATCAGCTCGATGAGGTTGTTGCTGAGTCCGTCTCTCTTTACGCGAAGTGTCGCTTCGTGAGAGTGAACACGGATTCTCTCGTGGAGTTCCTGACGGTTTCCGCCCTTCTTTACCGCTTCCATCATGATATTTTCGGTGGCGATAAACGGCAGCTTCTCCATTACTCTGGATTCGATGACCTTCGGATATACCACCATGTCGCTGCTGATGTTGATGAACAGGTTCAGAATACCGTCCACTGCCAGGAACGCTTCCGGTACGGAAATTCTCTTGTTGGCAGAATCATCCAGCGTTCTTTCGAACCACTGAGTTGCAGCGGTGATTGCCGGGTTCAGGGAATCAATCATGACATAGCGCGCCAGAGAAGTGATTCTCTCGGAACGCATCGGGTTTCTCTTGTATGGCATTGCCGAAGAACCGATCTGATGCTCTTCGAACGGCTCCTCCATCTCTCCGAAGGACTGAAGAATTCTCATATCGTTGGAGAACTTGGATGCGGTCTGAGCGATGCCGGAAAGTGTGGAAAGCACGTTGTAGTCCACCTTTCTGGAGTATGTCTGACCGGAAACCGGAACGCATCCGGCAAATCCGAAATCTTCCGCAATCAGCTGATCCAGTTTCTTAACCTTCTCTTCATCATTCTCGAAGAGGTCCATAAAGCTTGCCTGAGTACCGGTGGTTCCTTTGGAACCCAGCATCCGCAGGTCTTCCAGACGACGCTCCAGCTCCACGATATCCATTGCCAGTTCGTACATCCACAGGGTCGCTCTCTTGCCCACCGTGGTCAGCTGTGCCGGCTGCAGGTGAGTATATCCCAGGCATGGCAGATCTTTGTACTCGATGGCAAAACGAGTAAGGTTCAGTTCCACCTGAATGGCTTTCTCCAGAATCAGCTTCAGCGCATCTCTCATGAGAAGAATATCGGTGTTGTCGCCAACGTAGCAGGATGTTGCACCCAGATGGATAATCGGCTCTGCCTTCGGGCAGCGCTTGCCATATGCATAAACGTGGCTCATAACATCGTGACGAACTTCTTTTTCTCTGGCTTCCGCCACCTCAAAGTCGACGATATCCTTATTTTCTACCATCTCATCAATCTGTTCCTGGGTGATGTTCAGTCCCAGCTCTTTCTCTGCCTTTGCCAGGGCAATCCACAGTTCATGCCATGTGGTAAATTTCTTCTGCTCGGAGAAAATGTACTTCATCTCTTTGCTGGCATATCTTGAAGAAAGCGGCGATTTATATTCCATCTTATTATCCATGCTAGTCTCCCATTCTCTTGTTCAGAATACGAACGTCCTTTTCGTTGGTGTCCATATCAATCATCATTGTGCAAAGCGAAATCTTGTTGTCCTCGTTGAGGCTCTTCCAGATGGTTTCGGTGAATACGTCCAAATCCTCCGGAATCTCCACTTTCCAAGGTTCTCCCTCGAATGTCGGCAGCGGAGTGGCATTCCCCTCATAGGTGTGGATGAAACGAGCGGTTCCGTCCACCGGCGCATATTCATAGAAATAACGGCCGCATTCCTTGCCGATACCGTCGATATTCTTCAGGATGCTCATCTTGAACGTACCATCCATCATATCCACGATTCCGCTGATTCTAGGGGTAAAATGAGGTTCGTCCGGCTCAAACTCCCGAGTACGCAGAGCGGATTCGAAAGTGCCCCCCTGATTCAGATGTTCTTCTACGGTATCCGTCTGGTCTCCATTGGTAACAATCAGCTGATTTCCAACGGTTTTTACCGGATAATAGATGATTAAGGTCGGGTCCTCCAGCTTCGCCGGATCGTACGGTGCAATTGCCACCTTGTCCCCTTCCTGATAGAAGTAACGGTTTCGGCTGTTTTCACTTCTTCCCATGATAAAATAGGCAACAGCAATCCGACGGCCGTTTGTGCCGATCATAATGCCTCTGCCCCAGTAATCATTGGAAGAGAGAAAACTCAGATCATGATTTTTGACTTTACTTTCCATTTTTCACCCTGTCCATATAACTCTGTAAAATAATAATAGCAGCTTGCTTATCAACAACTTCTTTACGGGATTTCCGCTTCATATTCGCTTCCATCAGCACCCGTTCGGCAATAACGGTGGTAAAACGCTCATCCTGCCATTCCACCTTGACGTCAGCCATTCCGGAGCTGCGCATCTTGTTCTCCAGCATGGTTCGGAATTCACGTACCTTCTCGGTCTGTACGCTGTCGGAGCCATCCAGATTAATCGGAAGACCCATTACCACGGTATCACAATCGTATTCCCGAACATAATCCATCACCTTGCCGGCATCCTTTCGAATGCCGACACGGTCTATGGTAGTTACGCCCTGGGCGGTGATATCTAATTCGTCGCTTACGGCAACGCCGATGGTCTTATCTCCTACATCCAGTCCTAGTTTTCGCATTACTTCTTCTCAACTCCCAGATAGCTGGTGAGAATCTCTTCCAGAAGATCGTCTCGATCCACCTTGAGGATGAGATGTCTGGCATTGTTGTGGCTGGTGATGTAGGAAGGGTCTCCGGATGTGAGATACCCCACCATCTGGTCGATGGCATTGTAATTCCTTTCCTGCAGCGCATTGTAGATGGTTTCCAGAATCTCACGGTTGGTCATCTGTTGTTCGTTGATTCCTTCGAAAACTACTGTATCTTTACTCATAGCAATACCTCCTTACTGAACCGCAATGAGTTCTTCCGCTTTTGCAAAAGCATCTTCCAATTTTGAAGCATCTTTCGCACCGGCCTGTGCCATTCCGGCCTTGCCGCCGCCACCGCCGCCGGCAACTTTCGCCACTTCCTTAATGATTTTTCCGGCGTGATATCCCTTGGATACCAAGTCTTCGCTGACCGATGTAATCAGAATGATCTTTCCGTCATTTACTGCGGCGAATACCATTGCAACGTTATCGGTGTGCTCCTTAATCGCGTCGGACATCTCTCGGAGCTGGTCCGCATCGGTGTCGTCAAAACGCTTCGTAATCAATTTGACGCCGTTCACATCCTTTGCCGAAGCAATGATGGCATCCACGGAGCCGGCAATCTGATCTGCTTTCAAGGCTTTCAGCTCTTTTTCCAGATCCCGGTTGTCCTGAAGCAACTGTTCCGCTCTCTTTGGAAGATCCTTTTCGCCGGTCTTCAATACCGACGCAGCTTCTTCCAGAATTGCTGCCTTTGCATCCAGATACTGAATCACCTGGGATCCGGTGACGGCTTCCACCCGTCGAACGCCGGAAGCCACGCCATACTCTGCGGTAATCTTGAATGCGCCAATCTTTCCGGTGTTGTCCAAATGGGTACCACCGCAGAATTCTACGCTGTAGTCTCCCATGCTGACTACCCGAACGATGTCACCGTATTTTTCACCGAACAGGGCCATTGCACCCATCTTTTTCGCTTCTTCAATCGGCATTTCCTGCATCTGAATCGGCAGGAATTCGTCGATGTGCGCATTGACAATATCTTCTACCTTTCGGATTTCTTCTCCCGTCATTGCCTCGAAGTGGTTAAAGTCAAATCGCAGGTAATTTTCATCCACATAGGATCCGGCCTGCATGACGTGGTCGCCCAATACATCCCGAAGCGCCTGCTGCAACAGGTGCGTAGCACTGTGCCCTCTGGAGATGCGATTCCGCTTTACGGAGTCAATCTTCAAGGTTACCCGGTCGCCTTCGGATACTGCATCCATTTTTTTGCTGTCTTCGGCGTCCACAACGTGGAGGAAGATGCCGTTTTCTTTTACCACATCCACGATGTGATACTTCGCTTCACCTGCCGTTACGATTCCCGTGTCGTGGAGCTGGCCACCGCTGGTTGCATAGAACGGTGTGCGGTTGAAAATCAGGAATTTGCGATCCCGGTCATAGGAACCGCAGAACTGAACCTCTGCCTCTGCTTCGGTCTCGGTATAACCCAGGAATTCCGTTGACGGAAGATGGGAGTACGCACCCGCATCCTTCCACGCTTCATCCGAGGTATCTCTCTGGCCGGCTCTGGCGGTTTCCTTCTGGTTTGCCATGCTCTGGCGGAAGCCTTCCATATCCGGGGTCTTTCCGTTCTCTGCCAGGATTTCTTCAGTGAGCTCAATTGGGAATCCGTAAGTATCGTACAGCTTGAATGCCAATTCTCCGGCCAGAACCTTCTCGCCCTTGGCATCCATATCGCTCATATAATCGTTGAGAATGGAGAGCCCGTTCGCCAGAGTTTTGGAGAACTGGGACTCTTCGTTCCGGATGATTTTCTTGATGTATTCCTGCTTCTCCACCAGTTCCGGATAAGCGCCACCGGATACCTCAATCACCTTATCGGCCAGTTCTGCCAGGAAGTCATCCTGATTGATTCCGAGAATCATTCCGTTTCTTGCCGCACGGCGAATCAGTCTCCGAAGCACATAACCGCGGCCCTCGTTGCTCGGCAGGATACCGTCTGAAATCATGAATACCATGGACCTCAGGTGGTCGGTAACGATTCGCAGACTGATGTCATTCTGTTCGCTGCCCTGCTCGTACTTCACTCCGGCCTTCTCAGCTACCGCATTCAGAATGTGGCGGATGGTGTCGATATCGAAGATGGAGTCCACACCCTGCATGATGCAGGCCATACGTTCCAGTCCCATTCCGGTATCGATGTTCTTATGTGCCAGGTCTGAATAGCTTCCGTCTTCCTCCTTGGAAAACTGGGAGAATACGTGATTCCAGAATTCAATATAACGGTCGCAGTCGCAGCCCGGTTTGCAATCCGGTTTGCCGCAGCCGTACTTCTCACCTCTGTCAAAGAAGATTTCGGAGCAAGGACCGCATGGACCCAGACCGATTTCCCAGAAGTTGTCGTCTTTGCCCAGGCGGACAATGTGATCTTCCGGCATGCCCAATTTAACCCAGATGTCGTGGGCTTCGTCATCGTCCTGATATACGGTTGCCCATACTCGATCCTTCGGCATCTTGAGCCACTCCGTAATGAATTCCCATCCCCAGGTGAGACTCTGCTCTTTAAAGTAATCTCCGAAGCTGAAGTTGCCCAGCATTTCGAAGAATGTACCGTGTCTTGCCGTCTTTCCGACATTGTCAATGTCTCCGGTGCGGATACATTTCTGACAGGTAGTCATGCGCTTCGAAGGCGGGGTTTCCACTCCGGCAAAATACGGTTTCAGCGGTGCCATTCCCGAGTTGATAATCAGAAGACTCTTGTCATTCTGAGGAATCAAAGAAGCACTCTTTCCGGCGTAATGACCCTTGCTGACAAAGAAATCTCTGAATAAATCTCGTATTTCATTCAGACCTAAATTTTCCATTGAATCTCTCCTATATATAAATATTCATTTCATTATATAATATTCACAAAAGACTTTCAAGAAATCCCGCCCATATTTTAAAAGGTTTCCGCGGTTTCTCCCACTTTTGCCGTCTCATTGTTTTATATCAAAAATTTCTTGCAAAAGGGTTCCGCTTGTGCTAACATTATAAAGCTATGATTGAAATATGGAGAGGTACCCAAGAGGCTGAAGGGACTGGCTTCGAATACCAGCAGGCGGGTAATTCCCGTGCGGGGGTTCAAATCCCCCTCTCTCCGCCAAGCCCTGCGTATGCAGGGCTTTTTTATAGGGAATTTTTATTCCATCTTTCGCCATTGCTTTGCTCCTTCGTGTACTAAAAAAGCACCTAGGCTATAGGTGCTCAACAAGTATTGAAATTTTTGTTTCGTCATATGCCCCCGTTGGTTGAAGAATTTTCTTTATCTGGTACTTATTGTTATCAATAGCAAACGTGTCTCCTGTGTTCAGTATTGAGTTTGACTTTATAATCAGCACTGTCCCAATTGACATTTCATATTTTTCTATCAATTCCACTTTCATCAAAATCAACTCCTGTCGACTTCTAAAACTTTCCTTCCCATAAAAAATAATTTATTAAAAGCTTGTGCAGAGCGTTTAAATGCGTTTTGAGACTACTTCCGTAAGGCCATTAGTTCATTATGGCTTTTCTCCAATTCCTTTCTGAGTTCTTCGTAAGGAATGGATTTTGTATATATTTGCTTATATTCCCTGTCGAGAGCTTTCATTTTCTCCATAAACTTTCGATGAATTTTACAGAATTCTCTGTCTTTTTCTTTCGGCGATAAATTCAATGGGTGACCATAAATTTTCAAGTTTCTCATCATAATGTTTTTTGTACTCGTCCGCTTTTTCTTCGTATTTTTTATAATCCGGATGGTTTTTGTCAGCTATTTTTACCTCTTTCATATTAAAACCTCAGCTCTCTTGACATTCTTCTCACGGTTTCATCAAAATAGCACCGTCTTAAATGCAGAACCAAACTCTTTCTCCACTTTCACCATGATTCTGATTCCTGCCCATATAGGCGCTTTATTCGTACATTAGATATATTTCATCATATATCTTTTGCAGTTGATTTCCTGTTTCATTTGGATAGCCGTCTTCATCAAATGTTTCAATAATGGCATCGTCTATCGCTAATAGCAAATCGTTGACTTCGCCAGCCATCAATAATTTATCTAGATCTTTAATAGAGTCACCTAAGAAATCTTTTTGTTTTTTGTTATTTTAATATTCATGTTACGCCTTGTCCCTCCCTATTCTGATTCCTGCCTTCTTGCATTCATAGAGATACCGGAGAATCTTGTACATGATTACATTGATATCATCTTTCGCCATTAGACTTCTCCTCATCCTCTGTTGTATACGGTATTGTGAATATTTGCTTATAGTCGTCG
Source organism: uncultured Clostridia bacterium (assembly GCA_934234035.1). Taxonomy (GTDB): domain Bacteria; phylum Bacillota; class Clostridia; order Peptostreptococcales; family Anaerovoracaceae; genus Mogibacterium_A. The sequence continues at coordinate 146,777 of CAKQHH010000001.1, forward strand.
CAAAGTTCTCGCCATTCTTCCATTAGCTTTCGATGAATAGCGTTTAGCTTCTTGTCGTACTCCTTTTCCTTCCATAATTCTTCTAGTCCTTTAGTGTTTCGTTCAATCAAAATATCGAGTTTTTTTGATACTCTTCATAATCTGGGTGATTCTTATCTGCTTTGTAGTGTACGCTCATAATCTGAATTTAACTCCTTAGATATAATAAAAGGTATTATTTGATATCATGTTTCCATTGGTCAATGTATTCTTGCATCATTCTGCTAAGCTCTTTGGATTGATTGCTACCCTGTGCTTTTGTTGCTTCTGCGAACTCTTCCACCAGTTCCTTTCTCAGCTTATAGGTTTTTGCAATTACACCGATTTTCTTCTCGCACTAGAATCTCGTCTTTTTTCTTATTAGTACATTCATTTCCAAGAAATCGAAATCGTACATTTAAAAGCTGTTATAGAGCGTTTACATGCGTTTTAAGACTATCTCAAGAATTCTGGTATATCTTCAGGTTTGATTGGTTCCGGAGAACCCGCATACACCCATAAGACGTGGTCTTTTTCTTTCCCAGTAACAAATATAAAATTATCTCCTTCAACCCTGTATACATCTGGTATACCATAAAGTACTGGTTCTTCATGGTCTTGTACATAGTAGTTACCATAAACGTTCTTGAAAATACTCTTTACTCCCGGTAGAAAGTTTTGTTCTGCATACCATTTTTCTAGTCTTTCCGCATCTGTCATTTTTTACGCTCCTTCATGATTCCTCCGGCATCCTCCGGCATATCTTTCCATCGGAAGCTTATCATCTAATCTGAATATACGGTTCTTCGTTTTCCATAATTTGCAATCTTCTTTATGTGTCATTGGTTTTCCTAACACAGATTCTAGCACCAAATTACCTGCTTTGTAAAATTCAATCGGTGCGCCACCACTAGAAGGGCTTCCGATATCCTCATTCTTACCATTCCCGAACGAATCCAACCATTTCTGATATTCTTCATCATCCTCACACGATGCCATGCCACATAAGAAGAACTCATATCTTCTTATTAATTTTTCCCGGAAAAAATGATATACTGAACTAGATATCCCGAGGGATTTCACTATACACATATGAAAGGATTTACTATGAATCAGGAAATTAAAAATCGGGAGGATATTGCCCCTTCCTATAAATGGAATATTGAAAAGATGTATCCGGATGAGTCCAAGTGGGAATCCGATCTGAAAGAAGCTTTGGCAGAGGCACACGCCATCGCAGAGCTTCAGGGTCACCTGACGGAATCCCCGGAGCAGCTTCTGCATGGGCTGAATCTGTATGCGGCTGCCACACGGAAAGCGGAATACGCATTCGTCTATTCCAGAATGAAGCATGATGAAGACAACGGAAACTCCAAATACACCGGCATGAATAACAAAGCTATGTCGGTATTGGCGCAACTGTCTTCGAAAACGGCTTTCATCATTCCGGAGATTCTCTCCGCACCGGAGGGCCGCATTGAAGAGTTCGTTGAAGCCAATGATGAGCTGAAACTGTATCGCTATATGCTGGAGACCATTCTCCGGGGCAAGCCTCACACCCTTTCTGCGGCAGAGGAGCGGATTATTTCCTCCCTGAGCGAAGCATTGGATGCACCGGATGAAGCCTACTCCATGCTGACGGACGCGGATATGACTTTCGGTACCGTAACGGATGCCGGCGGAAACGAAATTCCGTTGACCCACGGCAACTTTATTACCTTGATGGAATCGGAGAATCCGTCGGTTCGGAAGGCTGCCTTTGAGACCCTGTACCGCCGGTACCGAGAATACAACAACACGATTTCTACGCTCTATAATTACAACGTAAAAAAAGATGTGATACTGTCCGGACTGCGGAACTACTCTTCCGCCCTGTCGGCCGCCCTCTCTCCGGAGAACATCCCGGAAAGCGTGTATCACAATCTGATTCACGCCGTACACGAGGCGCTTCCGGCAATGCACCGGTACGTGGCGGCTCGAAAGAAGGCGCTGAAGCTGGATTCGCTCCACATGTATGATGTGTACACACCGCTGGTCTCCCTTCCGGAGAAACATTACACCTTTGAAGAGGCAGTGGATATCGCCTGCGAAGCACTGAAGCCTCTGGGAGAAGATTACGTCTCCGCCCTTCGAACCGGAATTCTGGAAGAGCGCTGGGTGGACATTATGGAGAACAAGGGAAAGACTTCCGGTGCTTACAGCTTCGGAGTATATGACAGCGATCCGTACATTCTCATGAACTTCAAAGGCACCCTGAAGGACATCTTCACGCTGGTGCACGAAGGCGGACACTCCATGCACTCCTGGTACACCCGGAAGACGCAGCCGTATATCTACGGAGAGCATTCTATTTTTACGGCGGAAGTGGCCAGCACGGTGAACGAAACGCTGCTCATCCACTACCTGCTGCAGAATACGGATTCCCCGGAGATGCGGAAATACCTCATCAATTTCTATATCGACGAGTTTAAGTCCACCCTGTTCCGCCAGACCATGTTCGCGGAATTTGAATGGAAAGCGCATCAGATGGCAGAAGCCGGCGAACCGCTGACGGCAGAGCTTTTGGACAGCACCTATGAGAAGCTGAACCGAGAATACTTCGGGCCGGATATGGATTCCGACGAATTCATTCAATACGAATGGTCCCGGATTCCCCACTTCTTCCGTTCCTTCTACGTGTTCCAATACGCCACCGGATATTCCGCAGCCAATGCACTGGCGAACCGGATTCTCACGGAAGGGGCACCGGCAGTTGCGGACTATCGGAAGTTCCTTACTTTGGGGGATTCCATGGATCCAATCGATTTGCTGAAAATTGCGGGCGTGGATATGAGCACGGAAGAACCGGTAAGAAGTGCGCTGGACACCTTCGCCCGACTGGTGGATGAACTGATTCGGGAAATCTAAGAAAAGTACTCAGTAAAAAGGAGAAAATGGGATGAAGAAACTGGATCGAAAGAAAATATACATCTATCAAAACGATGTACCGAAATCCTACGAGGCGCGTCAGCAGTTCACCGATGAGGTGACGAAGCGAGGCTACACCATCGTGGATTCCTACGATGAAACCGTGGGGCTGATTACCTGCATCGGCGGGGACGGGACCTTTCTGCGGCTGGTGCATGCCTGCGATTTCCCCACCAGCCCGATTATCGGCATCAATACGGGGCATTTGGGATTTTTCCAGGAAATTCTGCCGGAGGACATTTCCGGATTCCTGGATTCTTACGAGAAACAGGAATACACCCTGCAGAACATCTGGCCCATCGATGCAATCATCGACACGGTGGACGGAACCTACCAGCTTCGGGGCGTGAATGAAATCGTCATTCGAGGACCGCACACCCACCTCACCCACCTGGGCATCGAAATCGACGGTTCCCTGGTACAGGAATTCTACGGGGACGGGCTGCTGGTTTCCACCTCCATGGGATCCACCGCCTACAACTACGCTCTGGGCGGCGCCATCATTCCGCCGCAGCTGGATGCGCTTCAGATTACCCCAATCGCACCGTCCAACACCAATGCTTACCGCTGCTTCCGTTCCAGCATCCTCTATCCGGCCAACATGACCATGTGCATGACGCCGATTAAGCGGAGCTGTAGCGACACGTTGGAAATCATCGTGGACGGTTTCGATTACCTTTACGAAGAGGTGCAGAAAATCACCATCAATCGTTCCGGCGCCGGCCTTCATCTGGTTCGGTTCCACGATTACAACTATTGGACGAAGCTGAAGAGCAAGCTTCTATAACATCAAAGGAATTATATAGGAATAAAAATATGTCAAATTACAGTCATCGGGTAACCGAGGAAGAAGAACGGGAGGATTTGACCATCAATCAAATTCTCCGGCGCAACTTTAAATTTTCCAGCCGATTCAAGACGAAGATTAAGTTTCAGAAGCTGGTGGATCTGAACGGAGAGCAGTCTCCCGGATATTTAAGACCCAAGGCAGGAGATGAAATCGTGGTCCGCCTTCCGGAGGAAACCAGCGATTTTCCCATGGAAGATATCCCCGTCTCTCCCCTATATGAGGATGAAGATATCCTGATTATCGACAAGCAGCCGGGCGTAACGGTGCACCCCACCAAGGGACATCCCAGCCACACATTGGCCAACGGCATCATGAAATACATGCACGATACGAATCAATCCTTCAAGATTCGCTTTGCCAATCGCCTGGATATGGATACCAGCGGGATCGTTATTGTCGCAAAGAACGCCAACTCGCAGAACGATATTTCCCACCAGATGCGGAATCAGACCACGGTGAAGAAATATCGGGCGGTCGTATTGGGAGATGTAAAAGAAGATTTCTTTACCATCGACCTTCCTATTGGCCGCCCCTTCGAGGATCAGGTGCAGCGCAGCGTCATGGCGGAAGGCGGAAAGGATGCGGTGACGGACGTGCAGGTCCTGGAACACTTCGGAGACCGCTACACCCTGGTGGAGCTGACGCTTCACACGGGAAGGACCCATCAGATTCGGGTACACCTGTCCCATATCGGGCACCCCATCGCCGGCGATCAGCTGTACGGCGGGGAAGATCCGCATATCCAGCGGCAGGCGCTTCACTCCTGCTATCTGAAGTTCCTCCATCCCATGAGCCACGAGCCCTTGGAAATTCGCTCCGAACTGCCGGAAGATATCCAAAGATGCATCACGGAAATCAAAAACGAGTCCGAACATTAATCGGGCTCGTTTTCTCATATATGCGATAATTCTTTTTAGGGAAAATCCTAAAGCGATCCGATCTCGCGGAAGAAGTCTTCCCCCCTGTATTTGAAATTCTTGAAGCTGCCGAACCGAAGGAGTTCGTAGAATACCGTTCGGCCCATGCAGAAGCTGCTCATGGCCATGAAGTACGGAATCTGCAGCAGGTAGAATGTCAGCATTCCGTTGATTCCGTCCACGCTGACCGTTCCGTTGCCCACCAAAATGTAGGACGGCAGGTAGCTGGCGAAAACCAGAAAGAAGTAGGTCAGGTCCAGCCGGAACAGGGTGAGCTTGTTCCCCACCATCATCCGGCGGCTTTCCCTCAGGCAGTCGATGACGCTCCGCTTCTCATCTTCCGCCAGAAGATAGTACGCCTGACTGTAGGCGTAATTCACCACGATTCCCGGGAAAAAGAAGCACATGAATCCCAGGGCGGTCAGCAAATAACGAATGACGCAGATCGCGGTTGCCCGGAAGTACACGGAGAATCCTTCGAAAACCAGACGCGGGATTACCAACCGATTCCGCAGCGCAGACAGGGAATATACCGCCCGCCCCAGCTCAAAGGCACCGCTCATCAGCAGTACGTAGAAAAACAGCACCACGGGAATCTGCGGCATGGTTACGGATTTCTGAATTTCCTCCGGCAGGTTGGACATGGGAATGACCATGTATCCCGACGGGAAGTACCGGCTGACAATATTGATTAATATATCCGAGAAAAAATAATATACGAAAATCCCGATAAAATAAATCCACCAGTAGCCGTTCAGGTTCATGGAAGCGGCCTGACGAATTCGCATGGGATTCGTTCGAATTCTGAAATAAGATTGTTTCTGTTCTTCGCTCATTTCAATTCCTTTCATTTGCAAATAGACTATCGGATATTTTATAATAAATAATATAAAATATCAAGTAAAAGCGAAAAGGAGAACATCATGCAAAATACCTGCTTGATCCTATTATCTTACATGGAATGTGTCACCCCGGAAATGGCTCAAGATCTGGCGGAAACGGCGGATTACATCATCGCGGCGGATGGCGGCCAGAACCGTGCCCGGGAGTTTGGACTGCAGCCGGACTGCGTCATCGGCGATTTCGACTCCACCACCCTGAACGAAGATTTCGACTGTCTCTACATCACCTATCCGGCGGAGAAAGATCTTACCGATACGGAGGCGGCGCTGACCCACGCCCTGGAGAAGGGCTGCCGGAACGTAATCCTCCTGGGCGGTATGGGCGGCCGGCTGGATCACACCATGGGAAACATCGGCCTTCTGGACAAATACTACAGTTCCTTCGACCACATGGAATTCATCGACGGCAAAAATAGAATGGAACTGCTGAGGGATTCCGACCGCACGTTAAAGCGAGATGTGCGATATAAGTATTTCGGCCTCGTCTCCTTGAATGCAGAGGCTTCCGGGATCGACATCCGCGGCGCCAAATACGAATTGACCGGAGCATCCCTGGAGCGGGCATCCACCCTGGGGGTGAGCAACGAATTCAGTGAAGACACGGTGACGATTCGCGTTCAGAACGGAACCCTGCTGATTGTTCGCTCCGCCGACCGGTAACGTTTGCAGCTTTAATATCTGAATTTCAATTCAAAAATCGGATAACCACAGCATCACCGCTATGATTATCCGATTTATTTTTACCGAATTATTCTAAGACATCATGTCCGGAATTCTCCGTACGCCTACTCTTCCCGAAGGGCAGCGCCGCACTTCTTCTGCAGAGACTTCATGACTGCCGCCATCTTCTTGTCAATCTGCTTGGAGGTCATGGTACTGTCATCGTTTCCAATCCAAACGCGGAATACCAGAGACTTCTTTCCTTCCGGAATCTGCTTTCCGCGGTACTCTTCGATGAATTCGTACTTCTTCACCATGTGACGAATCGCTTCCGATACATCATGCCACTTTACGGACTCATCTACGAGAATGGACAGATCCTGCTCTACCAGCGGATACTGAGGCAGGTGATGGAACTCGTTGGTTCTGGAGTTCAGCGGAATCATCTCGTCGAAGTTCAGCTCGAAGAATGCGACCTGCGTTCTGCTGATTCCGGCCGCGTTCATGGCCTGAACGGATACCAGACCCAGGGAACCGATGTTCTTGCCCTTGTGGAATACGTTCAGATATACCTTGTCATCTGCCCAGGATGGCTTCTCCTTCTGCTTGAAGGTGAGATCCTCCATGTGGCAGAAGCGGGACATGGATTCCAGAACCCCCTTTACATCGAAGAAGTCCTTCTTTGCATCTCTGCCCACGATAATTCCGGAGAGCAGTTTCTTGTGAACCGGCAGGATTTCCTCTTCGCAGGATTCGTGATATTCACCCTTGTGGAATGTCTGTGCCATTTCGAACACTCTGAATTCATCGTAGTATCTCAGGTTCTTTACCGCCGCTTCCAGCATGCCCGGAATCAGGGACTGACGCAGAATGGCCAGTTCCGGTGCCGGCGGTGTTGCCAGTCGAATGGCTTCCGAGGTGTCAATCTTTGCCGCCTGAATGTACTTTTCATCAATCCAAGGATAGGTGAAAATCTCGTTGAAACCGCAGCGGAATGCCAGGTACTCACGGATTCTTCTGTCCAACTGTTCCTTCGGCTGACGAACCGCATGCTCGAAGTTCACCGGCAGAGGCTTCATTTCGAAGTTCTCGTAGCAGTAAACTCTGGCAATGTCTCCCAGTACGTCATCTTTGACGCTAACGTCGCCGGTGGAACGATAGGTCGGAACCACACAGTGATAGGTGCCGTCGGTCAGGGTCACATCATAGCCCAAACGTGTGAGGATGTCCAGAATCTCTTCCGACGGAAGTGCTTTGCCCAGACGTACGTCCAGGAACTCCTGAGTGACGTCAATTTCGTTTCTTGTAGTCGGTGTCGGATCCACATCGCCGAAGGCAACGATTTTGCTTTCCGGGAAAAACTCACGGAACAGCTTAGCGGCCATTGCGATACCCTGATCCACACGCTGAGTATCCAGTCCCTTCTCGTAACGGATGGAGGCATCGGTTTTTTCGTCAAAACGCTTTCCGGTCCGGCGAATCGTTCCCGCAGTAAAAGTAGCTACCTCAATTACCACGCCGGTTGTTTCCGGCAGAATGGAATCCTTGATGCCGCCGCGAATTCCCGCCAAAGCCATCGGATCGTGCTCATCGCAGATGACCAGGTCTTCTTCGGTAAGATCCAACAGTGCGTGATCCAGCAGAGTCAGCTTCTCATCCTTCTTCGCATTTCGAACGATAATATGGGAACCGTCTACGTGAGTGCGGTCGAAACCGTGTGTCGGCTGTCCCACGGACAGCATGATGTAGTTGGTGATATCCACGATTGCATTGATCGGGCGCATGCCGGCATTCAAGAGCGCAGTCTGCATCCAGATTGGCGCCGGTTTCTCACATACGTTTTCAATCTCCAAGGCCGCATATCTCGGGCACTTTTCCGGGGATTCCACATCGATGCGGTATTCCGACAGGTCTTTCGGCAATTCGGCTTCCGGCAACGGCTTCAGCGGGCATTTGTAAATGGCCGCCAGTTCTCTTGCGATGCCGTAATGACCCCACAGGTCCGGACGGTTGGTAAGGGATTTGTTATCGATATCGAAAACAACGTCGTTCATGCCGATGATTTCAGAAACGTTCTGACCCACTTCGCAATCTACGTCGCTGAGGTCGACAATCATGTGCTCATCTTCCAGCGGGAAGTAGGATTCCAGATACACTTCCGTCGCACCGCAAATCATTCCGTAGGACGGCACGCCTCTCAGTTTGGATTCCTTGATTTTTACCAGAGAATCTTCGCCGTGCCAGAATACTTCCGCACCCGGCTTGGAAACAACCACCATTTCCCCTTCGTACAGGTTGGAACCACCGCAGACAATCTGCTTCGGCTCGTCCTCGCCGCATTCCACGATGCATACCCGGAGCTGGTCGGCATTCGGATGTTCTTTTACTTCCAGAATTTTACCCACAACGATATCGTGGAACTTCTCGGAAGTGTCAATGACATCCTCTACTTCTACGGTTCTCATGGTTAAGTCGAAAGAAATCTGCTTCGGCGTCAAATCTTCCGGCAAATCGACATATTTTTTTACCCAATTTAATGATACTTTCATGCTAATTTCCTCCCTTTACTACTTGAACTGCTCAAAGAATCTGAGATCGGTGCTGTGGAAGAAACGAACATCATCGATACCATATCTCATCATAACAAAACGGTCCAGTCCGATGTTGGTGTAGAATCCGGTGTATACGTCCGGATCCAGGCCGGCTGCACGGACAACGTTCGGGTTGATGACACCGCCCGGAGCCACTTCAATCCAGCCGTTCTGATTGCAGACGCGGCAGCCCTTGCCGTGGCACACCTGGCATTCCATGTCAATTTCATATCCCGGTTCGGTAAATGGGAAGAATCCTTCTCTCATACGAACATTCACCTTCCGTCCAAATACCTTCTCCAGCAGAGCCTGAATCATTACCTTGCCGGAGGAGAAGGACAGATTCTTGTCCACAATCAGTGCCTCATACTGATAGAACGCTCTCTCGTGACGGGCATCCGTATTCTCGTTACGGTATACACGACCCGGATATACGAAACGTGCCGGTGCGCCGTGTTCCCTCAGATAACGAACGGAACCGCCGGTGAGGTGTGGACGGAGGCAAAGTCTCTCCGCCCCCTGTTTGTCCTCGGTACCCTCAATCCAATAGGTATCCATAGACTGTCTTGCCGGATGGTCCGGTGGGAAATTCAGATTATCAAAGGCGAACAATTCGCTGCTGATATCATCTTCGCTAAATATTTCAAAGCCCAAGGAGAGAAAGGCATCGTTTAAGTCATACTGCATCTGCGTAATCGGATGGAGTGCACCCTGGCTAACAGCGTTTCCAGGTAAAGTCAAATCGATTTCTTCGTCAAGTGCACTCTGGTTCTCAACGATCTCATCTTCTCTTTCTTGAATTTTCTCTGCGAAGTGATTCTTAATCTCATTCGCTCTCATTCCAACGGTTTTTCTCATTTCCGGTTCCAGAGAGCCCAGGCTCTTCAGTACGGCCGTCAGTTCCCCCTTCTTTCCGGTCAGTTCCCGGCGAACTTCCTGAAGCTGATCCAGAGTTTCGGTCTCTTTGATCTTCTTCAGACCCAGTTCTTTAATTGATTCTAATCTCTCTAGCATGACTTAATCCCTCCTTGTAGTCTGCTTAATATAATTACCGTAGTATTTTATCATTAAAAATTGTTCAAATCAACAATTTATCTCAATAAAAACAGCCGGTGCATGCCAAAATGCACCGGCCTATATACGTATTACTCAAATAAAAACAATTTTTATTTGAACAGGATTCCACCGTACTGTACGAACAGCGGTGCGAATACCAGGGATACGATGGTCATCAGCTTGATCAGGATGTTGATGGACGGACCGGAAGTATCCTTGAACGGATCGCCGACCGTATCACCTACGACAGCCGCCTTGTGGCTCTCGCTTCCCTTTCCGCCGTATACACCGCTCTCGATGTACTTCTTTGCGTTATCCCATGCACCACCGGCATTGGCCATCATGATTGCCAGGAGTACGCCGGAAGCCAGAGCACCTGCCAGCAGTCCGCCCAGGGATTCGGTTCCCAGAAGCAGTCCGATTGCAACCGGTGCAACGATTGCCAGGATTCCCGGAGCAATCATCTCGTGGAGTGCTGCGGAAGTGGAGATATCTACGCAACGCGCATAATTCGGCTTGGAAGTTCCTTCCATGATTCCCTTGTCCTCACGGAACTGTCTTCTAACTTCTTCGATCATCTGGTTTGCAGCCTTACCAACGGAGCTCATGGTCATTGCAGAGAATGCGAATGGCAGCATTGCACCGATGAACAGACCGACGATTACCATCGGATCCAGCAAGCTGATCTGCTGCAGTTTCGCGGTGGTTGCGAAGGAAGCAAACAGTGCCAGTGCGGTGAGCGCAGCGGAACCGATTGCGAATCCCTTACCGATTGCAGCGGTGGTATTTCCTACGGAATCCAGTGTATCGGTGATATGACGTACATCTTCCGGAAGTTCGGACATCTCAGCGATACCGCCGGCGTTGTCGGAAACCGGACCGTAAGCATCAACCGCAACGGTCATTCCGGTGGTGGACAGCATACCTACGGCCGCCAGTGCGATACCGTACAGGCCGGCAAAGTTGTATGCTACGATGATGCCGACAGCAATGAACAGGATCGGCCAAATGGTGGACATCATACCAACGGACAGTCCGGAAATGATGGTGGTAGCAGAACCGGTCTGAGACTGTTCTGCAATGTTCTTAACGAACTTGTGTGCATCAGAAGTATAAATTTCGGTGAGCTGACCGATGATAATACCAACCAGCAGACCGGCAATAATTGCCCATGCATAGTTCAGAGATCCCAGCATGTTCTTGCTGAGGAATACGGAAGCGATAATTACGATAATACCGCTGACATAGGTTCCCATGTTCAGAGCCTTTGCCGGGTTCACGTTGTCGCCGCCGCGTACTGCCAGGATTCCCAGTACGGATGCAATCAGACCGATTGCGGCAATCAGCATCGGGAACAGCGCAGCAGTTGTTTCGTTGAAGATGGACATCTCACCGGACTCATTTACGGCAACAGCAGCCAGAGTAACGGCAGAGATGATGGATCCAACATAGGATTCAAACAGGTCGGAACCCATTCCGGCAACGTCACCTACGTTGTCACCTACGTTGTCGGCAATAACCGCAGGGTTTCTCGGATCGTCTTCCGGGATACCGGCTTCTACCTTACCAACCAGGTCCGCACCAACGTCTGCAGCTTTGGTATAGATACCACCGCCTACACGGCCGAACAGCGCCATGGAGGAAGCACCCAGTCCGAAACTGGTTACACACTGCTGGATAGTTGCCATGTCCAGAGCAACGAATACGACACCCAGTCCCAGGAGACCCAGTCCGGATACGCAGAGACCCATTACGGCACCGGAGCGGAACGCAATCTGAAGCGCACGCGGCATACCGTGAGTCATCGCAGCGTTTGCAGTACGAACATTTCCTTTTGTCGCAACGTTCATACCGAAGAATCCTGCCAGTACGGACAGCAGCGCACCAACTACGTACAGCACTGCGGATGTCCAGTTAATGCAGAATCCGATAACAACGAAGAGAACCGCAATAACCACAACCATGGTCTTGTATTCTCTCTTGAGGAATGCCATTGCACCCTCGTGAATAAATCCGGCTATTTCTTTCATTCTGTCGTTGCCGGCGTCCGCTTTGCTTACCCAAGATGTCAGGCAAAAAGCAACAAGCAGGCCCACCAAGGCGCAGACAGGAGCAATCCATAAATTCATATAGCCTCAAACCTCCTTAAAAAATAATTTATAGTAATAATATTTAACAATATTATGAGGCACTTTTAAAAGTGCCTCAAATATGTCTACCATGTTAAAAAGTGCGAGAAACCGCAGTCAACTAGTTGAACAATGTAACAATTGCCAAAGCTGCAACGATATAAACCACTGCCAACACAACGGTAATTCGTGCCAGAATGGAATCATATCCTCTGCTCTTTCTCTTTCCGAACAGCTGCTCTGCACCGCCTGCAATCGAACCGGACAGACCGGAGCTGTTGCTGGACTGCAGAAGAATTGCAATAATCATCAGCACACTTACAACCAAAAGAATCGCCATAAGCACGGTATGCATATTCAAACCCCCTTCAACACTATGTACTAGCTAAAAAATTACTCATGTATACTAACATTATATTGAACGCTTGTCAACAATAAGATTATCCATATGTTGATATTTCAAGGTTTACAGCCACTATTACTTGTTTTTGAAAATAATTCGCACAGCAATATTTGTTTGTAAAAACAAGTAAAACGGAAATTTATTGTTATTTTTCAATAATGTTTTTAATTCAGTACAAAGTGGAAAAGCAATTCAAAAGGCGTTCCCGAAGGTTCGCCTTTTGAAGTATCTTATCTCGTCATTCTAATTGCGGTAAAAGCATTACATCATGATGCCCGTCTCTACCGTTTCATCAAAGCCATGGGCCTTTAATGCGTTAATGATTTTCTGTTTATGCTCCGTACCGAAGGCCTCGATGGTCACCTTCAGCTCCACCTTGTGGTTTCTGTCCACGCTGACGAACTGATTGTGCTCCAGCTTGACCACGTTGCCCTGTGCGTCCGCAATGGTCTGCGCTACGCGAACCAGTTCGCCCGGCTTGTCCGGCAGCATAACCGATACGGTAAAAATACGATCTCGCATAATCAGACCGTTCTGAATGATGTTGGAGATGGTGATGATATCCGTATTTCCGCCGCTCAGAATGGATACCACCTTCTTTTCTTTGAAATCCAGGTGCTTCAGTGCCGCAACGGTAAGAAGTCCGGAATTCTCCACGACCATCTTGTGATTTTCCACCATATCCAGGAATGCCACTACCAGTTCATCGTCCTCTACGGTGATTACCCGGTCCACGTTCTTCTGCAGATACGGGAAAATGCTTTCACCCGGCGTTTTTACCGCCGTGCCGTCCGCAATGGTCTGGATGTGTTCCATGGTGCGAACTTCTCCGGCCTCCAGAGACCGCTGAAGGGAGTTGGCACCGGCCGGTTCTACGGCAATAATCTGAACATTTGGTTTCAGCAGCTTTGCCAGAGTGGACACGCCGGTAGCAAGTCCGCCGCCGCCCACCGGAATCAGGATGGCATCCACCAGCGGGAGTTCCTTGATAATTTCCATGGCGATGGTTCCCTGTCCGGTAGCCACGGTAAAATCATCAAACGGATGGATAAAGGTCATGCCCTCTTCTTCCGCCAGCTTCTTCGCATAGGCAGCCGCTTCATCATATACATTGCCGTACAGAACAACGGTCGCTCCATAACTTTCGGTGCGGTTAACCTTAATCAGCGGTGTGGTGGTTGGCATAACAATGGTGGCTTTGCATCCAAAGGCTTTTGCCGCATATGCCACACCCTGGGCGTGGTTTCCGGCAGATGCCGCTACCAGGCCTCGACTTCTCTCTTCATCGCTTAATGTGCTGATCTTGTAATACGCACCGCGAATCTTATATGCGCCGGTAAGCTGCATATTTTCCGGCTTCAGATATACCTTGTTGCCGCACATTTCCGAAAAGTAATCGCTGTATACCAGGTTGGTGGGACGAACCACCTTCTGGATAATTTCCGTTGCTTGTTCAAAATCCTTTAGTTCTAGCATGCCATCCTCCTACAGTTCCATGATTGCGCCCTTCGACGAAGGACCTACCAGTTTCGCATATCTTGCCAGCCAGCCGCTTGTAACCTTCGGTGCCGGGGCACTCCATGCAGCTCTTCTCACTTCCAATTCCTCATCGCTTAACTGCACGTTAATTCGATATTCCGGAATATTGATTTCGATGATATCCCCTTCCTGAATCAGACCGATGTTTCCGCCGGCTGCCGCTTCCGGGCACACGTGTCCGATGGAGGCACCTCTGCTGGCACCGCTGAAACGTCCGTCCGTAATCAGGGCGACGGTTTTGTCCAGCTTCATTCCGGCCAACGCGCTGGTCGGATTCAGCATTTCTCTCATGCCCGGGCCGCCTTTCGGTCCTTCGTAGCGAATGACCACCACATCCCCGTCGTGAATATCACCGTTGTAAATAGCTTGAATCGCTTCATCTTCGCTGTCGAATACGCGAGCCGGACCGGTATGCTTCAGCATCTCCGGTGCGACCGCACTTCTTTTTACTACAGCGCCTTCCGGAGCCACATTTCCAAAGAGGATGGCCAATCCGCCGGTTTCGCTGTACGGGTTATCGATGCTTCGAATTGCGTTGTTGTTCAGAATCCGCTTTCCGTCGATATTCTCCGCTACCGTGTGCCCGTTGGCGCAGATGGCGGTGGTATCGATCAGGTTCTTTTTGTTCAGTTCCGCCAGCACGGCTTGAATGCCGCCGGCATTGTTCAAATCGTGCATATGAGTGCCACCGGCAGGGGCCAAATGGCAAAGGTTCGGCGTAACGGAGCTGACTTCATTGAACATGTTCAAATCCACCTTTACGCCCGCTTCATTGGCAATCGCCAGAAGGTGAAGCACCGTATTGGAAGAACATCCCAGCGCCATATCGCAGGTCAATGCATTTCGAACGGATTTTTCGTTGATGATATCTCTCGGGCAGATGTTCTTTTCGACCAAATCCATGATAGCCATACCGGCGCGCTTTGCCAGCATCACTCTCTTTCCGGTTACCGCCGGAACGGTTCCGTTGCCCGGGAGTCCGATGCCGATAGCCTCGCACAGGCAGTTCATGCTGTTGGCGGTGTACATGCCGGAGCAGGAACCGCAGCCCGGACACACGTTTTCCTCGAATTCACAGAGCCCTTGGTCATCAATCAGACCGGCTTTGCGGGAACCTACCGCCTCGAACATCTTGGAGAGGGAGGTTTCTTCGCCGTTCACCAGGCCGCTCATCATTGGTCCGCCGGAACAAACGATGGATGGAATGTTGATGCGGCACGCGCCCATTACCATTCCCGGCACGATTTTGTCGCAGTTCGGAACCAGGACCAGTCCGTCGAACTGATGGGCTTTGGCCATGGTCTCCACACTGTCCGCAATGAGTTCGCGGCTCGGCAGAGAATATTTCATCCCCTCATGCCCCATGGCGATGCCGTCGCACACGCCGATGGCCGGAACCATAATCGGGGTTCCTCCCGCCATACGAACACCTGCTTTTACCGCCTCCGTAATCTTATCCAGATGAATATGTCCCGGAACGATTTCACTGTGAGCGGAAACCACGCCGATCAGCGGGCGCTCCAGTTCTTCCTTGGTATATCCCATCGCATAGAAAAGACTCCGCATCGGGGCCTTCTCCACTCCTTTTGTGACGTTATCACTTATTTTCGTCATTCTCCAATACTCCTTTACGTTATTATTTCTGTGCCGAGTCGTCTTCTCCGCGATTCAGACCTTCGATACCGGTAATTCCGGTACGGCATACGTCAGTGATATTATACTCCTCCATCACTTCCATGAAACCATTAATTTTTGATGGAGTTCCGGTTAATTCAATTACCAGACTGTGCTTAGAGAGGTCGATAATCTTACCCCTGAAAATATCCACGATTTCCTTTACGGAACTGCGCTGTTCCGGCTCGCACTGAATTCGCATCAATACGAGTTCGCGGTACAAACTGTTTTCCCGGCTGAGGACAATGACCTCTTCCACCACTTCCAACTTTTCCGTCTGAGTGATAATCTGCTGCATGGACTGCTCCGTCGCACTGAACATGATGGTAATCCGAGACAGCTTCGGATTGTTGGTTGGAGATACGGTTAGTGAGTCGATATTGAATCCTCTTCGGCCGAACATGCTGATGACGCGGGTCAGAACGTTGGCCTGGTTCTGAACGAGGACGCTGACGATTTCTTGTTTCAATGGTTTATACATGACGCCCTCCTATCCTACAATCATATCATCCACGCTCTTGCCGCCCGGAATCATCGGCAGCACGCGCTCATCCTGAGAAATAACGCATTCAATCCATACCGGACCGTCTTCCTGAAGCGCTTGGCAGAATGCATCTTGGAACTCTTCCGGCGTGGTTGCCCGAAATCCCTTAATGCTGAACCCTTCCGCCACCTTTGCATAATCCACTTTCCGGTGCGGCGTGGTGTTGGAATACCGCCGGTCGTAGAAAATGGTCTGCCACTGGTATACCATACCCAGTACGGAATTATTCAGAATCACCGTGATAATCGACAGGTGCTGCGTCTCTGCGGTAACCACCTCGTTCAGGTTCATCTGAAAGGAGGCATCTCCCGTAATATGTACCACCTGATTATCCGGATGGGCCATCTGAGTGCCGATGGCCGCACCGTATCCGAAGCCCATGGTACCCAGTCCGCCGCTGGTGATAAACCGGTGCGGTTTCCGATGGTGAAGATACTGCGCCGCCCACATCTGGTGCTGTCCCACATCTGTTACGAAATACGAATCGTCATTTACGAATTCGGAAATGGTGGTCATGATGTCCTTCGGATGAAGCGGATAGTCGGTCGCCTTTACGTACGGTGCCTTCTTTTTCCAGGAAACCGTCCGCTCCCTCCATTCGGAATGATCCGCCTTCTCCACAAAAGGAATGGCCTTTTCAAGAAATTCGTGAACGTTAGCGATGACCGATTTGTCGATCATGACGTTTTTATTGATCTCACTGTTGTCGATATCCACCTGAAGGATGCGGGCACTGTGGCCCCAGGTTTTGGTATCCTGCGCCACGCGGTCGCTGAAGCGGGCACCCAGTGCAATAATCAGATCTGCGTGCTGAATCGCCCGATTGGCAGCGACGGAACCGTGCATTCCCACCATGCCCAGGCAAAGGTCCTCCTCGGTATCCATCACGCCTGTTGCCATCAGCGTATTGACCACCGGAATATTGGCTTTTCGCGCCAGTTCCTGAACCAATTCACTGGCACAGGACTGCATCACGCCGCCGCCCACATACATCACCGGCTTCTCTGCGGCATTGATCATCTTCACCGCCGCCCGGATGTCGTCCTTCCGAATCTCCGGATCCGGACGAAGCGGAAGCGGTCTCTTGTTTTCGTACTCATAGGTGGCCGCCGTTACATCCTTTGTGATGTCCACCAGAACCGGTCCCGGCCGTCCGCTCCGGGCGATGACAAATGCCTCCCGCAGCGTATCCGCCAGCTCTTCGATTCGATTCACGAAAAAATTATGCTTCGTAATCGGCATAGTTACACCGGCAATGTCGATTTCTTGGAATGCGTCCTTACCGATTAATGAATCCGGCACGTTGGACGTGATGGCCAGCAGCGGAACGCTGTCCAGACATGCCGTAGCAATTCCCGTTACCAGATTCGTCGCTCCCGGTCCACTGGTAGACATTACCACCCCGACTTTTCCGGTGGCTCTGGCGTATCCGTCCGCCGCATGGCATGCCCCTTGCTCATGCGCCGTGAGAACGTGCTTGATTCGATCGCTGTATTTGTACAGTTCATCGTAAATATTCAGCGCTGTCCCGCCCGGATATCCAAAAATCGTGTCTACTCCGTGATCCAGCAGCACTTCGGCCACAATCTGAGATCCCGTCAATTTCATAGATATCACCCTTTCTTACGTCAAATTTTGCAGTTGAATAATTTAATTATAGTTACCAAATATAAATTGTCAACACAAATTTGTGTATTGATACAAGTTATGTATTACTTTTCAAACTTCTGAATATTTTTAGTTGACTTTTCACAAATTATAATGTATTCTATACGAGAACTGAATATGCACTAGCGTTGACGGGAATAAACCTTTCGCAGAGACTTTCAGAGAGCATCCGGGTGGTGTGAGGATGCAGGATCGGTTAGGTGTCTCACCCCTGAGCTGACATTCTACAAGTGGGCTGCCTCATTGCGGCGCGGCCAAGAAGAGTGGTACCGCGGATTATTTCGTCTCTTCGTTTCATCGGTTACGGTGAACAGCGAAGGGATTTTTTTATGGGACTGTTCATCGGGAGATTACATTATTAGGAGGAATTTGAAATGGATAACGCAAAAAAGTATCAGCCGGGTTACTATAACCCACCGAAAACGACCTACGACTGGGTAAAGAAGGATCATATTGAAAAAGCACCCTACTGGTGCAGCGTGGATCTCCGAGACGGCAATCAGGCGCTGGTGGTTCCCATGTCATTGGAAGAAAAGCTGGCATTCTTTAAGGTTCTGGTGGACATCGGCTTTAAAGAAATCGAAGTGGGATTCCCGGCAGCATCGGAGACCGAGTTTGAATTCCTCCGCACATTGATTGAAAAGGACATGATTCCGGATGACGTTACCGTACAGGTGCTGACCCAGTCCCGTGCCCATATCATCGACAAGACATTTGCCGCACTTCAGGGGGCGAAGAATGCGGTGGTGCACCTGTATAACTCCACTTCCGTGGCTCAGCGGGAACAGGTTTTCCGGAAATCAAAGGAAGAGATTAAGCAGATTGCCATCGACGGCGCCAAGCTCATGAACGAGTATGCGGCCAAGTATCCGGGCACCAATTTCGTCTTTGAATACTCTCCGGAAAGCTTTACCGGAACCGAGCCGGAATACGCACTGGAAGTGAGCAACGCCGTAATCGACATCTGGAATCCGACACCGGACCATCCGATGATTCTGAACCTTCCGGCAACCGTGGAAATGTCCTTGCCGCACATCTACGCGAATCAGGTAGAATACATGCACAAGAACATCCATAATCGGGACGGCGTGCGTATCTCCCTCCACCCTCACAACGACCGAGGCACCGGCGTGGCCGATGCGGAGCTGGGTATTTTGGCCGGTGCGGACCGAATTGAAGGCACCCTCTTCGGAAACGGTGAGAGAACCGGAAATGCGGACATCATCACCATCGCCATGAACATGTACACCCACGGCGTGGAAACCGGCCTGGACTTCTCCAACATGCCGGCCATCGTGGAAGCCTACGAAGAATTCACCGGCATGACCGTGGGCCCGAGACAGCCGTATGCCGGCGAGCTGGTATTCGCCGCCTTCTCCGGCTCCCACCAGGATGCGATTTCCAAGGGAATGAACTGGAGAAAGGAAAAGAACCTCCACCAGTGGACGGTTCCGTACTTGCCGATCGATCCCCACGATGTGGGCAGAAGATACGATGGAGATGTCATTCGGATTAACAGTCAGTCCGGCAAGGGCGGCGTGGCATATATTCTGGAACAGAACTTCGGTTTCGATCTGCCGAAGGATATGCGTTCCGAGGTGGGTTATATGATGAAGGATATTTCCGACAAGCATCATGAGGAGCTCTCCCCGCAGGAGATTCTGGACTACTTTGCGGCAGAATACATCAACGACTTCTCCCCACTGGACATTACAGATGCTACCTTCAACCACTACTCTTCTACTAAGGAAGAAAATCTGTACAACGTAAAGGTGCGCGCCGTGATTCACGGAGAAGTATTCCATCTGGATGGAGAAGGCAACGGTCGTCTGGACGCCATCCGGGATGCGCTGACAAAAACAAAATACGATATTCAGTACGATTTCATCACTTACGCAGAGAATGCCCTCACCGTCGGATCCAAATCCAAAGCGGCATCCTACGTGTGCATCGCCGATGAAACCGGAAAGAAGTACTGGGGCGTCGGAACTCAGCCGGACATCATTCTGGCCACGGTAAACGCACTGGTCAGCGCCATCAATCGTATGAACAAGGAAAAGAAATTCATGTAAGCAGGAGGCAAATACTTGAAATATAATATCGCAGTAGTACCGGGAGACGGAATCGGCCCGGAGGTCGTGGGCGAAGCCATTAAAGTGCTGAATGCCATCGGCCAAAAATACAATCATCAATTCAATTACACCACCGTTCTGGCCGGAGGTGCCGCCATCGATGAATACGGCGAGTGCTTGCCGGAAGCCACCGTGGAAGCGTGCAAAAACAGCGATGCCGTTCTTCTGGGTGCCGTAGGAGGCCCGAAATGGGACCATGTACCCGGCCCACAGCGTCCGGAGCGCGCCCTTCTGGGATTGCGAAAAGCCCTTGGGCTCTATGCCAATCTGAGACCGGCCATGATTTTCCAAGAACTGGCAGATGCGTCCCCATTGAAGCCATCCATCTTGGATGGCGGATTGGATATCCTGATTGTTCGAGAACTCACCGGCGGAATCTACTTCGGAGAGCACGTGACGGAGAGCGGCGAAGACGGCTCTGTCACCGCCTACGATGTGGAGAAGTATTCGGATTATGAGATTCAGCGAATTGCTCGGACGGCCTTTGAAATGGCATCCAAGAGAAACGGCCGGGTGACCAGCGTGGATAAAGCCAACGTGCTGGACAGCTCTCGCCTTTGGAGAAAAATCGTGGGTGAAATGAACAGCGAATACGGCGATGTTGAGCTGGACAACATGTACGTGGACAATGCCGCCATGCAGCTGATTCGGGATCCGAAACACTTCGATGTCATCGTTACAAGCAACATGTTCGGAGATATTCTCTCCGATGAGGCCAGCCAGATTACCGGTTCCATCGGCATGCTGCCATCCGCCAGCCTGGCCGACGGCAACTTCGGAATGTACGAGCCGGTTCACGGCTCGGCACCGGATATCGCCGGCACCGATAAAGCCAATCCGATTGCCACCATCCTGTCCGCTGCCATGATGCTGAGATACACCTTTAATCTCAGCGAGGAAGCGGATGCGGTGGAAGATGCGGTCCGCCGTTTCATGGCCGACGGATTCCGCACCGCGGATATTGCCGGAACCGGCGACGCGGTCTCCGGCACCGTGGAAACCGGAGACCGCATTGCGGGATACATTCAATAAAATCTGCGAATAAAGGTCTTCATAAAAAAGTTCGAACCACTCACTTGCGAATGGTTCGAACTTTTTTTACTCATATTCTTTAAATTATTCTGCCAGTTCGGCTGCGGTCTTTGCGATTTCTGCGAAATCCTTTACCTTCAGGCTGGCTCCGCCAATCAGGCCGCCGTTGATGTCGGTTTTCTCCAGAAGCTCTTTCGCATTGCCCGGCTTCATGCTTCCGCCGTACTGAATGATGAGCTTATCTCCGATGGACATGTCATACAGTCCCTGCATCATTCCGCGAATGAATGCACACATCTCTTCTGCCTGCTCCGGCGTCGCGGTGCGTCCGGTACCAATGGCCCAAATCGGCTCATAAGCGATAACCACCTTCTCCGCATACTCCTGCGGAATTCCGGCAAATGCTGCACCCAGCTGTCCGCATACGAATGCCTGCTCCTGCTTCTTCTCCCGAACTTCCAGAGACTCTCCGACGCAAAGAATCGGGGTGATACCCTCTTCCAAAAGAACCTTTAATTTACGGTTCACTGTTTCATCCGTCTCGTTAAAGTATTCTCTTCTTTCAGAATGTCCAACGACGCAATAATCCACACCGATTTCCTTCAGCATGTCCACGGAAATCTCTCCGGTGAATGCGCCGGAATGCTCATAGTGAACGTTCTGCGCACCCAAGGAAATTCCGGTTCCTTCCAGCTCTTTCTTCAGCGCTTCCAGCTGGGTAAACGGTGCAATAATTGCCACCGATTCCGGATTGGTCAGCTTCTGCGCCTTCAGCTCATGTACGTAATGAACGGCCTGCGCAGTGGTTTTGTTCATTTTCCAGTTTCCCGCAATTAAAAATCTTTTCATTCTTTGCAATCTCCTATCCTATTTCTCATCCAGAATGGCAATACCCGGAAGCTCTTTGCCCTCCAGGAATTCCAGGCTGGCACCACCACCGGTGGAAATATGTGTCATGGAATCTCCATATCCGAACTGCTGAACCGCAGCGGCCGAATCTCCGCCGCCGATAATGGTGGTCGCATCGGAATCTGCCAGGCATTTCGCAATTGCTTTTGTACCCACTGCGAACGGTGCCATTTCAAATACGCCCATCGGTCCGTTCCATACGATGGTCTTTGCGGTCTTCAGTGCATCGGTAAAGAGCTCAATGGTCTTCGGTCCGATATCCAGACCCATGCGGTCTTCCGGAATCTGATCTGCATCATAGCAATCGTAAGCCGCATCTTCCGCAAACTTGTCCGCTGCAACGGTATCCACCGGAAGCAGCAGCTGAACGTTGTTCTCTTCGGCCTTCTTCAGAATTTCCGGAACCAGTGCCAGACCTTCTTCGTCCAGCAGGGATGTTCCGATGGAATAGCCCTGCGCCTTCAGGAATGTATATACCATTCCGCCGCCGATGATCAGGATGTCCACCTTGTTCAGCAGATTGGTAATTACCGGAATCTTGTCACCAACCTTTGCTCCGCCCATGATTGCGGCGAACGGTCTTTCCGGATTGTTGACTGCCTGTCCCAGGAACTGCAGCTCCTTCTCAATCAGGAAGCCGGATACCGCCGGGATATAGGATGCAATTCCGGTTGTGGATGCATGTGCACGATGAGCTGTACCGAACGCTTCCTGAACGAATACATCGCCCAGCTCCGACAGTTCCTTGGAGAATTCCGGATCGTTCTTCGTCTCTTCATTTCTATAACGAACGTTCTGAAGAAGGGCGATATCTCCCGCCTTCAAATTACGAACCTGTTCCTTCACGTCCTCATCTACTACGCGGTCGGAAGCAACAAAGTGAACCTCCAGCTCCAGGTACTCGGACAGCTTCTTGCATACCGGTTCCAGGGAGAATTCCGGCTTCGGTTCCCCCTTCGGTCTTCCCATGTGGGACATAAGAACGATTTTTGCGCCGTTCTCGTGCAGGTAACGGATGGTCGGCAGCGCAGCCACGATTCTCGTATCGTCCGTGATAACGCCGTCTTTCATCGGAACGTTGAAATCACAACGCATTACCGCTGTTTTTCCCGCCCACTGAATGTCTCTGACAGTTTTTTTCATAGTACACCTTTCTTTCTGTTGTACAAGGAATAACATTCAGAAACCGCGCCGAAAACAGCGCGGCTTCATCATTCATTTTTTCTTACTTGTGATCTACCTGATACATGTGACGAATCAGCTCCAGAATCTTTGCACTGTAACCGTACTCGTTATCATAGAATGCAATCAGCTTGAAGAAACGATCGTTCAGCTCGATACCTTCTCTGGAATCGAAGATGGATGTGTGTGCGTCGCCGATGAAATCACCGGAAACCACTTCGTCATCTACATATTCCAGAACACCCTTCATGGTTGTCTCGGAAGCTTCCTTCACCTTCTGACAGATTTCTTCATAGCTGGTCGGCTTCTTCAGCATTACGTTCAGGTCGATAACGGAAACGTCGGAAGTCGGTACACGGTAAGAAATACCGGTCATCTTGCCCTGCAGTTCCGGAATAACCAGACCAACGGCCTTTGCTGCGCCGGTGGAAGACGGAATTACGTTGCCGAATACGCTTCTGCCGGTACGCCAGTCCTTCATGGAACGAGCATCTACTACCTTCTGCTTTGCGGTTGCCGCATGAATGGTGGACATCAGGCCCTGATCGATGCCCCAGTTGTCGTTGATTACCTTGCACAGCGGTGCCAGGCAGTTTGTTGTGCAGGATGCGTTGGATACCACGTTGTATTCCGGCTTATACTCTTCGTGGTTTACACCATATACGAAGGTTGGGGTCACCTTGTCCTTTGCCGGAGCGGAGATGATAACCTTCTTTGCACCGGCATCCAAGTGCGCCTGCGCCTTCTCGGTGGTGTTGTATGCACCGGTTCCTTCCATGATGTATTCTGCGCCACAGTCTCCCCACGGAATATCGTGCGCATCGCCTTCCATGAATACCGGAATCTTCTTTCCGTTAACCATGATTCCCTTGTCGTACTTCTCAACAGTTCCCGGGAATCTGCCAAATGTAGAATCATACTTCAGCATGTATACGATGTAGTCCAGATCCGAATTTCTCCAGTTGATTCCGGCAATTTCCACATCCTCCATGTCCATCGCTGCTCTCATTACGACACGAGAGATTCTTCCAAAGCCACTGATTCCAACTCTAACCATTTTCTCCTCCTTGCATTGCCTTTCTGCAATAAAACATTTTCTAATTCACCAATTATTGAAGTCCGGGGAAACCATTTTGCCGCAGGGCTTCAAATAAAATGATGTTCACGGAATTCGACAGATTCAGGGACCGCAGACGGGTCTGCTCGCTCATGGGAATCCGTACCGCTCCTTCGCGGTGTTCTTGAATGAAGTCCTTTGGAAGACCTTTCGTCTCTCTTCCGAAAAGAATCATATCACCATCCTTGTATTCCACATCGGTGTACTTCTTTCCACCGTGCGTCGTTGCCAGGAACCAGCGATGATCCCCATATTCCCGAATAAATGCTTCCAGACTGTCGTGAACTTCCAAATCCACATACTGCCAGTAATCCAGTCCTGCCCGCCGTACAGATTTGTCATCGATGTTAAATCCCAAAGGACGGACCAAATGCAACCGGGTATTTGTGGCTGCGCAAGTCCTTGCAATATTTCCGGTGTTTTGAGGTATTTCCGGTTCAACCAGAACAACGTGATACATAGATACTCCCTTACTAAAGTCAATTCCAACCATATATTAACAGTTTTGTAATTATTTTTCAACCGTTAATGAACTGCGGCAGATTTCTTTTACCGGACAGTGGGCACAATCCGGCTTTCGGGCACGGCAGCAATTCCGTCCGTGAAAAATCAAAAGGTGATGTCCTCGGGTCCACCGTTCTTCCGGAAGAATCTGCATCAACTGCTTCTCAGTCTCCAACACTTTGTCTGAATTCGCCAGACCGATACGGTTGGAAACACGGAACACGTGGGTATCCACCGCAATTTTCGGTACCCCGAAGCCTTCCGCCAGGACAACATTTGCGGTCTTCCGCCCTACTCCGGCCAAACCGGTCAAAGCGGTGAAATCTCCCGGAACTTCGCCTCCGAACTCCTCCGCCAGCTGCCGGGACATGTTGATCAGATTCCGGCTTTTGTTTTTGTAAAGGCCAATGGAATGAATGATTTCTTCCAAGGAAGCCGGTTCGGCCTTTGCCATGGCAAAAGCATCCGGATACCGTCGAAACAGTTCCGGGGTAATCCGATTCACGCTGACATCTGTAGTCTGGGCAGAAAGCATCACCGCACACAGCAGTTCAAAGTGGTTTTCAAAATGGAGCGCGCAGCCCGCTTCCGGATAGGCGCGGTCCAACAGGTCCAAAACCTGCAGCGCCTGCCGATGATCCAATAATTTTGACATAATTATTTCCTTTCCGGTATTGACATGTATCGTACACAGATTATATAATTGTATACATAGAGACCAAAGTATTACAAGGGGGTTAAATATGGATAAGAAAACCGAAGAAATCAGCCAGCCTCTTTCGAACACGCTTTTCACCGCGATTCAGAAAGATATCCTTTCCGGAAAGATTAAATCCGGAGAGAAATTAACCGAGCAGCGAATTTGCAAGCAGTATGATGTCAGCCGCACACCGGTTCGTGAGGCGCTTCGTCAGTTGGAAGCCGACGGTCTGATTGAGAATATTCCGCATCGAGGCGCTTTCGCCATCGGCCTAAGCCGCAGGGATATCTCCGATCTTTTCGATCTTCGGGCACAGTTTGAGATGAAAGCCGTAGAATGGGCCATCCAGCGCATGGACGAGGAAGGCGTCGACAAGCTGAGAGAGAATATCGAGTTCATGGAATTCTACACCATGAAGGGAGATGTAGAAAAAGTGTTGAGCTTTAACTCTCAGTTCCACGATATCATCTATAACGGCACCCAGAACCGGATGCTCTATCAGACGCTGCACACCTACCAGACGTATCTGAAGCATTCCGCACCGCCAAAATCATTCTCCGATGACTATCTGAACACTATTTTGGCAGAACACCGGGCGATTTTCAATGCTTTTGAAACCAAAAATCCGGATGAAGGCCGGGAAGCCATGCAGGTTCACATGGATCATTCCAAACTCCGCCGCATGAGCAAATTCTTCTAATCGAATAAAAATACCATCCAAACGGGCCGGGTTCATAATCCCCGGCCCGTTTCCTTACTTATTCTGTTTCGTCTGATTGTAGCGGCGAATGCATTCCAGAGATTTTCTTTCCAGTTCAAACGCCCCTTCTTCCAGCTTCGGAAGGTCCATAACGCCCTTGCTGCTCATGGCCCAAAGAATCAATTCCTGTGCCAGCCACGGGTTTTTCACCAAGACTGGTCCCAGCATATTGGTAAAAATCAGGTTCTCGGTACGAGCCCCCTCTCGCCGGTCTTCGTAGCTGCAGTTTCCGTATCCGTATTCCACATCCCCCAGCGCAATATCGCTGTTCAGGAAGGTATCCATCACCTGAATCTGGCTTCCGTTCAAATCGAAGCCCGTCTCCCGCATCTTGCAGATCAGGTCATCTCCCACGATACTGTCCCGTTCTCGGCATTCCATATCCAGGTATCCCAGGCCGGTGACGGCAGTCCCATCCAGCTTGCGAATGATCTTTCCGAAAGACGCACCGGTGGTTCCCACCGCAAGAATCACGCCTCCCCGGTAGATGTAGTCGTCCAAATCTTCTTTTATCCGTGAAAAAGCGTTAACGATGTACTCACAGGATTTGAATTCTCCCGGGTTCAGCAGCAATATGTCCGTATTGTCCAGATCGATTTCATCGCCGAAGTTCACCACTTTGTGCACTTCCGCTTCCAGCCCCATTTTCTCGGCAATTCGTACCAGCGCCATCACATTGCCCCGATCTCCGTGGAGATTCAGGATGTCCGGCCAGCACCATGTAATGTTCAACTTATTCATACTTCGGTAAATCCTCCATCATCTGCTCATATTTATGAAGCCACGTAATCAGATATACGTTGTCGCAATCGTACTTATCCAGTTCCGCAAAAATATCATCGTTTTCATCCGAAGGGATGACGGTGATTCGGTCTTCCGGGAATCCGCCGTAGATCAGCCGATTGGCCGTATCGTATGCCACCGCTTCGGAGAAGCTGATGCAGTGCTCGATATTGGAATGAAGCAAGGATTCCACATCGCAGTCAAAGGCGTAGAAGGTGTTGGTGTAGAACGGCTGGAAGTCTTCCAGCTGCTCCAGTCCGATGAGGAAAATCTTCCGTTCCTTATCCTGAGAAATGAAATCAAAAGCGGTGGTCAGGGTTTCCGGGTTCTCCTGCTTGATTCGAATATATTTGATTTCCTTGGTCTTGTATGGAATCAGCTCCAGTCTTCCGGCGATGTTTCGGAAGGACTCAAAGGATTTGCTTACCGATTCCGCACCCACACCGAACATTTTGCAAACCGCAATGGCCAGCGCGTAATTGTACAGGAAGAACGGCTGGTCGTACGGCATGTGGACGGAAACGCCGTCGCAGCGGAAGGTGCGGTTCTCGAAGTCCACATCCGTCACCTGAACGTCCGGCTGAATCCGGCTGTGGAACCCGCAGGAAGTGCATCGGAATTCCCCCACGTTGTCCACGTTGTAATAGTTAAAAGCAATCTTGTTGTTGCATTTCGGGCAGCCCATGGTCACATCGTAGAAACCGTTTTTCTCAAAGGATTTGCTGTGGCGCTCTACGCTGTAGGTTCGAACCTCCCCCGCATAATCCTCCAGGGAAAGGGCTCTCGGCTCCTCGTTGTTCACGAAGATTCGCATATTCTTGTTCACCACTTTGGCGATTTTCTTGTAGATGAAATCCGGTTCTCCGTTTCGCTGCACCTGGTCTTTCTGAATGTTGGTCACGCACAGGTTCTTCGCCGGGAGCTGTTCATAGATTTGCGCCAAGTACCGCTCGTCGGTTTCGAAGATTAGATAGTCCCCGTTCACGCGGCCCAGCATGGAAGAATCCCGAATCATGGCGGTAGCCACGCCGGTAATCAGATTGGCGCCCTCCAAGTTGGTGGTCACCTTCTTTCCGGATGCCCGAAGTGCGTGCACAATCAGGTTATTGGTGGTGGATTTTCCGTTGGTTCCGGTGATGAACAGGGTCCGCTCCGGATCCACATGGGTGAAATGGGTAATGAAGTCCTTCTGCAGCTTCAGCGCAAAAGCTCCGGCAATATAGGTTCCGTTCTTTCCCAGAAGCCGGCACAGGAACAGGCCGAACTTCGACCCCCATAGAACAATTGTAAACCAGATTCGTTTCATGCTTTACTCCTTATAAATTCCCAGTTTATGTGCAACAGCATATATTTTTCCGCCCATCGGAATATCCATCAGCTCGTCCTTGGTGAACATCTTCAGCACCAGAATCATCCAAGCATAGATGAACGCCCCCAGCAGGATGCACAGCAGCGTGGTGACGGCATTTCCAAGCACCCCGCTGAGCAGACGGTACGCAATCAGAATCACCGCACCCATCACGCCGCCGGAAATCACCGGCACCGCAATGCACTTTCTTTTGTTCATGCGAATGGTGATGGACTTCTTCAGCGTAACGTATATGATGATAAAAGCAATCAGCTGGCAGACAAAGGAACTGATCGGTGCTCCGTACATGCCGATTTTCGGATTGCTGATCAAAATCAAATTCAGAACGATCTTCACCACCGCCCCGGTGAGCAGCGCCAACGCCGGCGTATACATCCGTCCCAGACCGAACAACGATCCCTGCAGCGTGTGATTTACCGCCACCAGAATCATGGTCACCGCGGAAAGCTGGAACACCAGCGCTCCATCCGGTGCATTTGGATACAGCAGGTGGAGAATCGGATTCGCCAGCACCGTAAAGCCCACCGCACACGGAATGATGATCAGCATGGAGACGGTGACGGACATGGAAATCTTCTCCGCCGCCTGTCTGTAATCCTTCTTCGTCAGCAGCGAAGTGATTTCCGGAATCAGCGCCGAATAGAAGGACAGGTTCACCGCCAGCGGCAGGTTGGTCAAGGTATCCACCTTGGACAGGATTCCCGTCGCCCGCATGGCCTCTTCCTCCAAAGCCTGCTTGCTGCTCAGAATCCCCTTAAACGCAATCTGAATGCAGTTGCTCACGGTTACCGTATCGATAAAAGCAGTTACGACGGAAATGACGGATCCGATGGTCAGCGGAATCGCCGTCCAGAAAATCAGCTTCGCCATGCGTCTGTTGCTCTTCCGGTCGGTCTTCACCGCATCGTCGGATTTCATCCGGTATTCCCCGATATTTTTTCGATAATAGTGAATCAAGTAGGAGAAGGAAATCAGCACCGCCAGCGTGGTGGATACATTCCCTGCCGCCGCCATGATGTACGCATCCCTGCCGATTGTGGCATAGACGAACAGAATGGTCAGCACGCAGTTGAAGAACTGTTCCAAGGACTGAGAAATGCTGCTGGCCCCCATGGTACCCAAGCCCGCAAAATATCCCCGGACAACGGCGGATACGCAGACGAAGAAAATAGCCGGTGCCAACACCCGCAGCACATAGGCTACCGGCGGTACGTGCATGATATTCCCGGCAATGACATCCGCTCCGAAGTACAGGAGCAAGGAGCACGCCAATCCGATGGCACCGAATACCACCAATGAAATCTTGAACACCCGATGGGCATTGTTGTATTCGCCCAGAGCCGTTCGCTCCGATACCAGCTTGGAGACCGCGCCCGGGATTCCCTGGGAGGACAGTACCAACAGAACGGCGTATACCTGATATCCGGCCGAATAGTAACCGTTTCCCAGATCGCCGAACCCGTGAATATTGGTAATGGCTAGTCGGTACACTAAGCCCAGAAGCTTGATGACCAGCTGTGCCACCATCAGCATCAGTACGTTTTTGGCAAAGGAATTGCTTTTATTTTTACTCAAATTATTAAACCACCTTGTGTCTTAAATTAAACTACAAAAACTGAAATAGGAGATGTCTCCCCTATTTCAGTTTACATTATCCGTTTCATTATAGACTATTGAACAGAAAAATTCAATTTATTATTTGCTGCATCCACTCGAACGGTGTGGCCCTCTGTCAGGTCGCCTCGTATAATCAGTTCTGCAATCTCGTTTTCAACGTGCTTCTGGATGTATCTCTTGACCGGACGAGCGCCGTAGACTTCGTCGTAGGATTCCATCGCAATCAGATGGGTAGCTTCCGGTGTCATTTCCACCTTCATATCCCGGTCGGCCAATCTCTTCTCCAGAGACTTCATGGTCAAGCCCACAATCTTCTCAATTTCATTCTGAGTCAGGGAGTGGAAGACCACGATATCATCGATTCGGTTCAGGAACTCCGGCCGGAAGAAGCTGTGAAGCTGTTCCTGCGGCAGGTTGGATGTCATGATAATAACCGTGTTCTTAAAGTCCACGGTCCGACCCTGGTTGTCCGTCAGCCGGCCATCGTCCAGCAGCTGCAGCAGCAGGTTGAATACATCCGGATGAGCCTTCTCGATCTCATCGAACAGGATAACACTGTACGGTTTTCTCCGTACCGCTTCCGTCAGCTGTCCGCCTTCTTCATAACCAACATACCCCGGAGGCGCTCCTACCAGACGGGACACAGAATGCTTCTCCATGTACTCCGACATATCGATTCGAATCAGGTTCTTTTCGGTATCGAACAGAGTCTCGCAAAGTGCTTTTGCCAGCTCCGTTTTACCAACACCCGTCGGTCCCAGGAAAATGAAGGAACCAATCGGACGGTTTTCGTTCTTTAAGCCGGCTCTTGCCCGAAGAATCGCTTCGGTAACCGCATTGATGCCTTCGTCCTGGCCAATGACCCTGCGATGAAGAATGTCTTTCAGGTGCAAGAGCTTCTCTCTTTCCGTCTCTGCCAGGCGGGAAGCCGGGATTCCGGTCCAGTCGGAAATAACCTCCCGAATTTCCTCTTCTCCTACTTCCTCTTTCAGGAGCTTGTGTTCCTGATCTTTATTGACCTTTTCCTTCAGCGCATCGATTTCCTTCTCCAGCTTCGGAAGGTCGCCGTATTTCAGTTTGGCCAGTTTCTCCAGATCGTAACTCCGTTCTGCGGTTTCAATTTCGTGGCGCAGTTCTTCCAGTTCCTGCTTCTTTGCTTTCAGATTCTGAATTCCCTGCTTCTCGTTTTCCCATTTAGCCCGCAGCTCGTTGTTGTCTGCCTGCAGGTCGGCCAGTTCCTTTTCAATCGTTTCCAGCCGAGCCTTGCTGCCCTTATCTTCTTCTTTCGACAAAGCCTGCTTTTCAATCTCCAACTGCATGATTTTACGGGAAATGGTATCCAGTTCCGCCGGCATACTGTCGATTTCGGTCCGGATTCGTGCCGCCGCTTCATCCATCAGATCGATGGCCTTATCCGGAAGGAACCGATCGCTGATGTACCGGTTGGACAGGGTGGCGCAAGCAATCAGGGCATTATCCTGAATTCGAACGCCGTGGTGAATTTCAAACTTTTCCTTTAGACCACGCAGGATGGAAATGGTATCCTCTACGCTCGGCTCGTCCACCATTACCTTCTGGAAACGACGCTCCAATGCCGCATCCTTCTCAATGTATTTCCGGTACTCATCCAAGGTGGTAGCGCCGATGCAGTGAAGCTCGCCTCGAGCCAACTTTGGCTTCAGCAGGTTTCCGGCATCCATGGAACCTTCCGTTTTTCCGGCACCGACGATATTGTGAATTTCATCGATGAACAGGATAATCTTGCCATCGGATTTGTCAATTTCATTCAGAACCGCTTTCAGTCGTTCCTCGAATTCACCCCGGTATTTCGCACCGGCAATCAGAGAACCCATATCCAGGGAGAAGATGGTCTTGTCCTTCAGATTCTCCGGAACATCTCCATTGACGATTCGCTGTGCCAATCCCTCGACAACGGCGGTTTTACCTACACCCGGTTCACCAATCAGTACCGGGTTATTTTTGGTCCGTCTGGACAGGATTTCGATGGTCCGGCGGATTTCCTTATCTCTTCCGATTACCGGATCCAGCTTTCCCTTTCGTGCGGATTCTACCAGATCGATACCGTACTTATTGAGGGCATCGTAGCTGTCCTCCGGATTCTGGTTGGTTACACGCTGATTTCCTCGAACCATGGTGAGCGCCTTCAGGAACTCATCCTTGTTGATGCCGTATCGGCGCATCAGCTGTTCCGTCTCGCTGTCGCCGGAACGGAGGATGGCCAGGTATGCGTGTTCCACGCTGACGTATTCATCTTTGAATTCCGTAGCGATATTTTCTGCGTTCATCAGCACCTTGTTCAGCTTTGTCGAAAGATATACATCGCCGCCGCTGACCTTTGGCAGTTTCTCCAGACTTCGTTTCAAATCCTCCTTATATGAAGAGACGTTGACGTTCATCGCTTCCAGAAGCTTTGCGATCAAGCCGTCTGGATCGCTGACGATGGCATAGTGCAGATGTTCCACTTCGATGGCCTGGTTGCCATAGGACATGGCCAGGTTCTGTGCATCCATCACTGCCGACTGCATCTTCTGCGTATACTTTTCAATTTTCATTCCACTTCACCTCCGTGAATTTAGCTTTCATTTATATAAACAATCCTTGATTGATTGGCTGCCCTTTTGCTTACAATAAAAATTTAGCACTCGACTGTGTCGAGTGCTAACAATTCCTGTGAAGATTCTGTGAAAATCTAGTTTTATAGAATAATATACTGCAATAAGAGCGCATAGACGCCGTTTACTATCGGATTTAGAATCTTATCCACCACGCCCACGATCAGCAGAATCATGAGAATCGGGAATCCGTAATTGTACAGCGTGTAGTAGAAGCTCTTTTCCCGCAGATTGAAAATCTCCGTGATGATGCCGAATCCATCCAGCGGCGGAACCGGAATCAGGTTGAATACCATCAGTACCACGTTGACGATAACCACCTGCAAGAGGATGTTGAATAGCGTTCCCATAAGAGTTCCGTCGGACAGCTTGTCGTACGGCACGTTGATGTACACGAAATGAACGATGAAGCTGAATACGATGGCGACGATTAGATTCATGACCACCCCGGCCAAAGATACCAGCAGTTCATCTCTTCTCGGATGCTTGTAGTGTCTCGGATCGATTTCCACTGGGATGCCCCATCCGAATCCGCAGAACATCAGCGCCAGGAAACCTACCGGATCGAAGTGCGCCATCGGATTCAGGGTTACCCTGCCCTGCGCTCTCGGCGTCGGATCTCCCAAGCGGTCGGACATAAAAGCATGACCGAATTCATGGAAGGACAAACCGATGACAATTCCCGGCAGTGCAATCAGCATATTGAGGAAATAGGTCTTCGGATTAGACAGCCCGTTCTGAGCGATGTTTACCGTCAGCAGGATGACCAGCAGAATGCCCAGTTGTTTCATGCGATTTTTCATGCGTCCACCTTCTTTCCGTCCAGACTAAATGTCTTCGTCTCCGTGATGCGAACCGAAACCATCTGTCCTTCCGTTAACGGTTCTTCCGATGTGAAGTTCACCAGCTTAAAGGTGTCGGTCCGGCCAGACCATGCGCCGGCATCGTTCTTGCTGGGACCGTCTACCATGACGTCCACGATTCGTCCCAGGTATTCGGAATTCTTTTTCGCCGAGCATCGATTCACTTCCTCCACCAATCGGTCAAAGCGCTCGTGCTTGATGTTCTCCGGAATCTGATTGTCATACTTGGCCGCCGGCGTACCCACTCTCGGGGAGTAGATAAAAGTAAAGGCAGAGTCGTACTCCACTTCCCGCACCAGGCTCAGCGTATCCAGAAAATCTTCTTCCGTCTCCCCCGGGAATCCCACGATGATGTCCGTAGAGATGGAAAGGTCCGGACAGGTTGCCCGAAGCTTTTCCACGATTTCCATATATCTCTCACGATTATAGTGTCGATTCATGCGCCGCAGCACCTCATCGCTGCCGGACTGAACCGGGAGATGGATGTTATGACACAGTTTCTTGCAGTCTCCGAAGCAGGCAATCAGCTCGTCAGAAAGGTCCTTCGGGTGGGACGTCATGAAGCGAATTCGTTCCAGTCCCTCCACTTCATCCAAAGCACGAATCAGTGCCGAAAAGTTGTTTCCGTCCGCATCCCGGAAGGAGTTTACGTTCTGTCCCAGCAGCATCACTTCCTTCACGCCGTCGTTCACCAGATTGATGATTTCCTGCTTTACCGCCCGAAGGGACCGGCTCTTCTCCCGTCCGCGGGTGTACGGAACGATGCAGTAGGTACAGAAATTGTTGCATCCGTAGGTGATATTCACCAGCGCCTTGTGCTTAAATTCTCGCTTCGATTCCTTTTCCTCCGGAATCTCTTCATTGTTGGCAATGATGGAGAACTGCTTTTTGCCGGTGCGAATCCGCTCCATTAGCAGGTTCGGAAATTCTGCAATGGTCTGGGTACCGAACACGATGTCCACCCAGCCGAAGCTTTTCCGAATCTCCTCCACGATATGAGGCTGCTGCGGCATGCATCCGCAAATGCAGATGATAAAGTCCGGATTGTTTTTCTTCTGCTTCTTGAATTGTCCCAGCATTCCGAAGAAACGCTTGTCCGCATGTTCCCGGACACTGCAGGTGTTCATCACCACAACATCCGCTTCTTCCGGATTCGGGGTATGGCTGTAATCCAGCGCTTCCAGCATTCCGGCGATATTCTCCGAATCGTGCTCGTTCATCTGGCAACCATAAGTAATAATGTGATAATTCTTGCTCAAAAGATTTATTCCTCTTCTATCGTTTTAATTCTAAATGTCTCATCCCGCAGCATTTCTTCTACGGTCTTCAGCGCGTCTTTGTCCTTAGACCGGGCGCTCAGGGTCACATCTTCGTTGTGGGTCAAAGCATCCGCCGTCTCCGGCTTCTCCAGGTACACGATTCGATGTGTCCGCAGTTCTTCCGGAAGTTCCACCGGTGCGTCGCCCAGCACCAGGATGACGGTCTGCTCGGTTTTGGCCAGCAGCTTCACGCATTTCTTCCATGTCGTTTCGTCTGCCGAATCCATTACAATGCAGCTGCGGTTGTGAACCGCCGTTTTCGCATTTGCCGTAAAACGAAGTCGCTTGCACAACAGGATGTCCGGCAGCAAATCCGAATGACGGGTATCCGTCAGGTGATGCATTTCTTCCTTATTCCGAACGTAGAACACCACGTTGTGTGCCTGATACAGAAGACGGTTGGCCAGGGCCAGAGCCAGAGGGGTTTCGCCGATTACCGCAATCCGCTTCCGGTCGCTCTCCCGCATCTTCGGAATCGTCACATCGCTGAAATAGTCCACCGGTTCTTCCGGAGTTTCGCAAACCTCCGAAACCTCGTCTTCCGGTTCCACGGTGGTTTCCTCCGGAACCTCATCTTCCGCTTCCGGATTCTCCTCCGGAACTGCTTCTAATTTTCCTTCGCAACTGTTTTCGAAAACAACCGGCTGCGGGCTCGGCTCCTCCGCTTTTTCGAAAGTATCCGATGCTTCCGAAGCATCCGTTTTCTCCTCGGATACCTCCGCATCCTCCGTTTTGTTTTTACCGCCGAAGCTCAGAGACGGTTCCTCCCGGCGAATCAGGCGCTGAATATTGGAGCGGTGCATCACGATTACCGTGATTGCCAATAGGATGGCCATCGGCAGCACCGAAGAGTAATAGTATTCAATTAAGAACGGGTAGGATACCGCCGCCGTGATAGAGCCCAGGGACATCTTCCGGCTCAGGGCGGTTACAGCAATCGCAATCAGAATCAGTGCAAAGGCGCTGGGCCAATCCAGAGCCAGTGCCGCACCCAGGGATGTGGCCACCCCTTTTCCGCCCTTGAATTTGTAGAGGGCCGGAAAAATATGACCGTACACCACGCAGATGAATGCAATCATGGCACCGATATCTCCGTAATTCAGACCGATGCGCACTGCAACGTATCCCTTCAGCACGTCAATGGCCAAAGTCGCCACCGCAGCTTTTACCCCCAGCACCCGAAGTACGTTGGTGGTTCCCGCGTTTCCGCTACCCTCTTTCCGGATATCGATTCCGTGAAGCCGGCCCACCAAGATGGCCGGAGAGATATTCCCCAGAAAATACGATACTATCGCAACAATAATGATTTTTAATTGAAACGGCATCCTTAATTGTCTCCTTTTTTCTCGTTATACACAAATTTCACCGATGTTCCTTCGAAATCATAGGCTTCTCTCAGTCTGTTTTCCAGATAGCGCGCATAGGAAAAATGCATCAGTTCTCTGGAGTTGATATTGAAGGAGAACAGTGGCGGCGCAACCCCAATCTGTGCCGCATAGTAAATCTTCAGTCTCTTGCCCTTGTCCGACGGCGGCTGACGCATCATCACCGCATCTTCGATCAGGTTGTTCAGCTTGCCGGTGGTAATTCTTCTCATGCGGATTTCCTGGATGGTGGCCGCTTTCCGAAGGATATCGTAGATTCGGCGTCCCTGAAGAACCGACGTGAACAGAATCGGTGCATAGGAAGCGAACAGCAGCTCAGAGCGAACCTTTCGCTCGTAGTCTCGCATGGTGTTGGTTTCCTTTTCCACCAGATCCCATTTATTGATGACAATCATCATGCCTTTGCCGGCCTCGTGAGCAATACCCGCGATTTTTTTGTCCTGCTCCGTGATGCCCTCCATGGCATCGATCATCAGGATGCAGATATCGCAGCGCTCGATGGCCGCGATGGCACGGATGACGCTGAATTTCTCGATGGAGTCGTACACCTTGCTTCGTCTCCGAAGGCCCGCCGTATCGATCAGGGTAAAATCATTTCCCTCGAAGCTGAACGGCGTATCGATGGAATCCCGGGTGGTGCCGGCGATTGGGGATACAATCACGCGATTTTCTTTGGTCAGTGCGTTCACCAAAGAGGATTTGCCCACGTTCGGTTTTCCGATGATGGCCAGCTTGATGTTCTCCTCGTCCGCTTCGTAATCTTTGTCCGGGAAACCGGAAACGATTTCATCCAGCAGGTCACCGATATTCAGCATATTGGCCGAACTGATCGGAATCGGCTCGCCCAAGCCCAGCTCATAGAAATCGTAGATGGTATCCGGCATTTTCGACGGATTGTCAATCTTATTCACCACGAGGATGACTTTCTTTCCGGTACGGCGCAGGATGGCACCCACCTCGATGTCCGCCGTGGTGAGGCCTTCTTTTCCGTCTACCATGAACAGAATCAGGTCCGCCATATCCATGGCCACCACCGCCTGATCTCTCATCTGGGAGAGAATCGGATCGTCCGTGCTGGCCTCGATACCGCCGGTATCGATGATGGCGAACTCCCGTCCGTTCCATTCCGTCTCCGCATAGATTCGGTCCCGGGTAACGCCCGGAACGTCCTCCACAATGGCCTTTCGCTCTCCGATAATTCGGTTGAAAAATGTGGATTTTCCTACATTCGGCCGTCCTACGACCGCTAGAATTGGTTTACTCATCGAATATCTCCTCCGCAAATTGTGTTGGATTGAATTCCAACAGATCATCAATACCTTCGCCAACGCCAATATACTTAATCGGAATATCGAATTGATCCGTCACCGTGATGGCGATTCCGCCCCGGGCCGTTCCGTCCAGTTTGGTCAAAACCAATCCGGTAATCTCCGCAATTTCCGAGAACTCCTGCGCCTGACTCACCGCGTTTTTGCCGGTGGTGGAGTCCAACACCAGCAGCGTCTCTCGGTGCGCTTCCGGATATTCCCGGTCGATGATTCGGTTCATCTTCTCCAATTCCTTCATCAGATTCTTTTTATTCTGGAGACGGCCTGCCGTATCGCAGATCAGCACGTCCGTTCCCGCTGCCTTTGCGGCCTGAATCGAGTCGTAGATGACCGCCGATGGGTCCGTGCCCTCTTCATGGCGAATGACTCTCACGCCGATACGCTCGCCCCACTGCTGCAGCTGTTCCGCCGCCGCCGCACGGAAGGTGTCCGCCGCCGCCAGCATGACAGACCGGCCGGACTTTTGGCATAGGTTAGCAATCTTTCCGATGGATGTGGTCTTTCCTCCGCCATTGATGCCAATCATCAGGATAATCAGCGGGTTCTCCTTACACAGCTGATTTCGTTCTCCCTTATCCACCAGATCCGCGATGACGCTTTCCAGCGCCTTCTGCACTTCCTCCGGTTTCGTAATGTAGCGGGCGTTCACCCGTTCCCGGAGCTGCTCCATGATCTTCTCGGTGGTATCAATTCCGATATCCGAAATAATCAGGGATTCTTCCAGTTCGTCCAGAAACTCCTCATCCAGATTCGGGTTGCCCACGATTACGTTGGTAATCTTCTCTCTAAATTTCGCAAAGGTTGATTTTTCTTTAAAAATACCCATTCTTGTTCCTCACTGTTCCGGTTAGTCCAAATCCATCTCCCGTGCATCCTCCAGCTTGAGGGACAGCATCCGGGAAATGCCCTGCTCCGGCATCGTTACACCGTATAACACATCCGCATGTTCCATCGTCACCTTCTGGTGGGTGATGATGGCGAACTGAATTTCGTGGAAATTCTTCAAATAATCTGAGAAGCGCTCGATATTCGCTTCGTCCAATGCCGCTTCCACTTCGTCCAGAATGCAGAACGGTGTGGGTTTCGTCTTCAGCACCGCGAACATCAGTGCGATGGCAGTCATGGTTTTCTCTCCGCCGGACATCAGGTTGATGTTCTTTAGCGATTTCCCCGGCGGCTGCGCGATGATATCGATTCCGGAATCCAGCGGATTCTGCTCATCTTCCAGGCTGAGCTCCGCATGTCCGCCGCCGAAAAGCTCTCGGAAGGTGCTCTCAAAGTTCGTTTCGATTCGTTCGAAATTATCCTTGAACCGTTCCCGAATGGTTCGGTCCATGTTCCGGATAATGCCCTGCAATTCATCCATGGCCTTGGTCAGATCCGATTCCTGGGTGGTCATGAATTCATATCGGCGGCTCACATTTCGGTACTCTTCAATCGCAGAAATGTTCACGTCGCCCAGCTCCGCCATGCGCAGCCGAATCTCCCGGGCTTCCTTGTTGCCGGAAGTGATGGCAAAATCCTCGGAACGCAATTCCAGGGCTTCCGCGTAGGACATCTCAAACTCATCCCACAGCTTGTCCTTCTGAGAGGACAGCAGCGTTTCGTTCTTCGTATTCTTAATTTCCAGCTTATATTTCCGATCCTGCATGTCTGTAACATTCTGGGATATGGATTTCTGCTTCTCGATTCCGCGCTCCTGATCCATCCGGTTCCGGTCCAGATCTGCGGTCAGCTGAACCTCTCGGTCTTCCAGCGCTTTCTTCTCCGCTTTCAGTGCGGTTTCCTTTTCATCGGACTCCGCCCCGGAAGTGGTGAGAAGCAGCCGCTGCCGGTTCTGTTCCTCGTAATCCTCTTCGGCGGAATTCAGCGTGTCTTCCTGTTCCGTAATGTCGTCGATGATTCGTTCAATGGTCTCGTTCATGGCCAGGATTTTCTGTTCCTGTTCACCGAGCCGGACCTTGTAAGAAACCACCTGCTCCTGACACTCCTCGGAATCTGCAGAATACCGCGCCACGTCGGCGCTCAGCTGCTCCGACTCTTCTTCCATGCGCCGAATTTCTTTC
The DNA here is from genome assembly GCA_934234035.1 of uncultured Clostridia bacterium. Classification (GTDB taxonomy): domain Bacteria; phylum Bacillota; class Clostridia; order Peptostreptococcales; family Anaerovoracaceae; genus Mogibacterium_A. The sequence goes on from CAKQHH010000001.1 coordinate 186,394, forward strand.
TCCGCTTCGTCAATCTGATTCTTGTAGCGAAGAATCATGTCCTCCGCCCGTTTCAAATCGTCCTGAATGTTTTCCAGCTCCTCGGAGTAGCGGGAGGACGCGGTATCACTTTCTTTTACCAGGGACTCCGCATGATCCTTCTCGCTCTTCAAAACGCTGAGCTGGACTTCCAGCTCCTGAAGGCGCTGTGACAACTTCTTTCGCTCTTCCTTCGCCGCATCCCGGGACTGAACGCATTCCTCACGGTAGGCCTTTCCCGTCTTCTGCGACGCGTGGAGGGATTCGATTTCCCGGTCCAGCGCGGCAATTTCTTTCTTTCGCTCCAGAAGGTTGGCGGATTTATTTCGATATCTTCCGCCGGTAATGGCACCGCTGGAGGAAATAACCTCGCCTTCCAGTGTCACAATCCGGAAACCGCCCGGCGCTCGCTTGGAAATTGCCACCGCACAGTCCATGTTGTCGGCAAGGATTACCCGGCCTAGCAGGTATCCGTAAATTTCCCGATATGCCGGATCAAAATCAATCATCTCCGCGGCAATGCCCAGATATCCGGCCATGCGCTCCGCCGCACCCGGTGATATGGGCCGGCTGTGGATTGACGCAATCGGAAGGAAGGTAGCCCTTCCCGCCCGAGCGGACTTCAGCCATTCCACGGCTTGTTTTGCCGATCGGTCGTCTTCGCATACGATGTTCTGCATGGCCCCGCCCAAAGCGGTTTCTATCGCCAGTTCATATCCGTCCGGCACCGACATCAGCTCGGACACCGTGCCGATTACACCCCGCAGGTTCTTCTGCATCACCGCTCGAACCGCGTTGTTGTATCCTTCGTAGTTGTTTTCCATCTCTTCGATGGTGTTCCGCCGCGCCGTCTGGCGATTCACCTGCAGCAGAATCTCTTCCAGCCTTTTGGATGCCGCCGCGATCTTTTCCTCATAGCGGTGAATATCCTCCGTATGAGATTCCACCGTCCGGCGAAGGGTTTCCTGCTCCCGGACTTTTTCCGTAAAAGCAGTTTCGATCTCTTCCAGACGCGCCCGGTTCTGCTGAAGGTGCTCTTCTCGTCCTTCGCTTTCCGTGGAAATCTGCTCCATGCGGTCCTGCAGAGTCTTCTGATAATTCTTTAATGTATTGATTTCCGCCTGCCTGGATACGTTCTTGTTTCCCATATCCATCACGGATTCCCGGTTCTGCTCGATGCGTTCCCGAAGGATTCCGGTTTTCTTGGTTCGCTCGTTCAAGCGAACCACCGCATCTTGAAGTTCCCGGCGGTATTCTCTTTCGGTTTGCTCCAGTTCGTCGGCATCCTTTTCCACGGACTGCCGCTTTTCCTTTAAATCATCCAGCTTCGCCGTCGTGTCGGAAATAATTTCCTGAAGACGATTCAGATTGGTCTCGATATTGTTCAGCCGTTCGGAGTTAATCTGTCCCCGGTTGGTAATCAGGTTCAGTTCTTCCGTCTTCTCCCGCAGCTGCCGATTGCACTCCTCGTACTGCCGGCTCAGCTCTGCATCCCGGATTCGGCATTCCTCCACCTGACGGTCCAGCGCCGTTTTTTGCTCCAGCAGTTCATCGTATTCCCGCGTCAGTTCCTCCAGTTCGGCCTGTCCGCTTTCTACATTGCGCTCCAGGTTTCCGATGCTGTGCAGGATGATATTCACCGCCAGCACCTTATACCGATCTCGTAGCCGAATGTATTCCTGCGCCTTCTCGGAGTCCTCCTTGAGGCCGCCGATTCGGTCTTCGATTTCCGAAATGATATCGCGGACACGCTCCAGATTGTCCGATGCGGACACCAGCTTCCGCTCCGCATCCTGCTTGCGGGTTTTGTAGGAAACGATTCCCGCCGCCTCTTCGAAAATCTCCCGTCGATTCTCCGGCTTGGTGCTGACAATCTCTTGAATCTTGCCTTGACCGATAATAGAATATCCGTCAACTCCGATTCCGGTGTCCATGAACAGCTCCCGCACATCCTTTAAACGGCAGTTATTTCCGTTAATCAGGTATTCGCTCTCTCCGGAACGGTACATCCGTCGAGTTACCGCTACTTCGTTATAGTCAACCGGCAGCATTCCGGAAGAGTTGTCGACAACCAGAGATACCTCCGCCATGCCTTTCGGCTTCCGGCTGGTGGTTCCGGCAAAAATAACCTCATCCATCTTATTTCCGCGAAGCTGCTTCGGGCTCTGTTCTCCCAGCACCCACCGAAGCGCATCGCTGATGTTGCTCTTTCCGCTGCCGTTTGGACCGACAATACAGGTGATTCCATCATTCAGTTCAATACAGACCGGGTCCGCAAAAGACTTGAAACCCTGCATCTCGATTCGCTTAAATTGCAATGATTAAACCCCTTTCATCAGCACTTTTCTGGCTGCTTCCTGTTCCGCCGCTTTTTTACTGTGTCCGGAACCGGTGGCCAGAACGGCATCGTCTACTTTTACCTGTACCGTAAAAACCTTTCGATGATCCGGTCCGCTTTCCGAGACCAACTCATACCGAATTCTTACGTTTTTATATCGCTCCTGCAGCTTCTCCTGCAGTGCGGTCTTATAATCGTGATATAGCTTTCCCTGCAGCGCCAGCAGAATATTCTCCTCAAACAGCTTCAGCACCACCCGGTTCGCGCAGTCGTAGCCGCTCTCCCGAATGATGGCGCCGATAATGGCCTCCACCGCATCCGCCAGAATGGAATCCTTCTCCCGGCCGCCGTACATTTCCTCTCCGTTTCCCAGAAAAAGAAAGTCGCCCAGCCCGATGTGCCGGGCAATGGTCGCCAGCGAACGCTCGCAGACGATGTTGGCACGAGTCTTGGAAAGAACTCCTTCCGGTTGGTTCGGCATCACCTCGTACAGCTTGTTCCCGATGATGGCGTCCAGATACGCATCCCCGATGAATTCCAGCCGTTCGTTGTTTTCCGAATACGCCAAATCATGCTCGGAGGCATAGGAACTATGCGTTAGAGCATGAGTCAGCAATTTTTTGTCTTGAAAAGAATATCCCAGATTGCGTTCCAGGACTGAGTAATCCTTCATCTATTCCTCTCCCGAAGATTTTTCCGTAATCGCATTCGCAATCAGTGCGGTTACGTCCTGTTCCACGTACGGAACCGCCTTTAAGATTGCGTTGTATACGGCATTCGCCTTGGAGCTTCCGTGAATCTTCAGTACCGGTCCCTTCAATCCCAGGATTGGAGCGCCGCCCTCTTCGGAGTAGTCGAACTCCTTCTTGATTTCCTTCAGCTTGTTGTAGGACAGCAGCGCGCCGGCTTTTGCCACAAGGCCTTCCGCCATCTTCTGCTTAATGCGCTTCATCACCGCAAGGGCCACGCCCTCGGAACTCTTCAGGAACACGTTTCCGGAGAAACCGTCCGTTACCACAACATCACAGCAGCCGAACGGCACATCTCGGCCTTCACAGTTGCCCTTGAAGTTAATGTCCGCATTTCGAAGGAGTTCGAAGGATTCCTTGTGAAGAGGATCCCCCTTCTCTTCTTCCGCGCCCACATTCAGAAGCATCACTTCCGGATTCTCGATGCCTTTCACCTTTTCCACAAAAATACTTCCCATAATGCCGTACTGCAGCAGGTATTCCGGACGGGACTCCGCATTGGCGCCACAATCCAGAATCAGGGATGTATCGTTCATGCCGATTTTCGGAAAGAACGCCGCAATTGCCGGACGCTTGATGCCGCGAATTCTGCCCAGAATCAGCAAACCCGCGGACAGCAGTGCGCCGGTGCTGCCGCCGGAAATGAACGCATCCACTTCTCCTTCTTTTAGCATACGCATTCCTTTAGAAATGGAAGAATCCTTCTTCTTCCGAACCGCCATCGCCGGCGACTCGTTGTTGGAAATCACTTCCGTTGCGTTTACGACTTCGATATTATCTCCGTTCCAGTTCAGGGCCTGCAGGCACTCGTTGATGCGCTCTTCCTGGCCGATGATAGAAACGGTACCGGAAATCTCCTTCGCCGCCTGAACGGCACCCTTTACGATTTCCTCCGGTGCATGGTCTCCTCCCATGCCGTCAATCATAATATTCATAGCTTTCTCCCGTTTTCGTTTAACAAAACCTAATGTGATATTATATCACACTTCTTCGGTCTTTGTCTTTCAATAATCTATAAAAGAACTTTAGCGCAGGCGAAGTTGTCCGCAAGCCGCATCGATATCGGCGCCCAAAGTCCGTCGAACCGTCACCGCAACGTGATTCTCTTCCAGGATTCTGCGGAATCGCTGTACTGACTCCCGGTTCGGCGTATCATAACCGGTGCCTTCCACCTTGTTCAGCGGGATCAGATTCACGTGGGTCTGCCAGCCCTTCAGCCGGCCCGCCAGTTCCAACGCATTCTCCCTCGAGTCGTTAAACCCATCGATTAAGGCGTACTCGAAGGTAATCCGCCGTCCGGTAACCTTCGCATATTCCCGGCAGACTCCCATAAGCTCATCGTATCCGTACTTGCGGGTCACCGGCATGGACTGCCGGCGAATCTCCTCGTTCGGTGCGTGAAGGGAGATGGCTAGGTTCACCTGAGGAAAATCCTCCATGAACTTCCGGATGCCCGGAATCACGCCGCAGGTGGACACGGTAATGTTTCGATAGCTGAGGTTGTATCCGTCCGGATGGTGAATCAGTCTCAGAAAGCCGGCCATATTTTCATAGTTGTCAAAAGGCTCGCCGATGCCCATCATCACCACGTGGTTGATGTCCTCTCCCGTCAGGTTTCGCATCGCAAATACCTGGGCCAGCATCTCTCCCGCCGTCAAGCTTCGATCCAAGCCTTTCCGCGTGGACGCACAGAAAGTGCACCCCATCCGGCAGCCCACCTGGGATGAGATGCAGATGGAGTTTCCATAGCTGTATTTCATAAATACGGATTCCACCCGGCTTCCGTCCCGAAATTCGAACAGGCACTTGCGCGTGCCGTCGGTGCGGGACTGCTGGTCATATATCACCCGGGGAATATCAATGCAATACTGCTCTTTTAGTTTCTCTCGAAAGGTTTTCGGCAGGTTGCTCATTTCATCAAAGTCACAAACCCCTTTCGACAGCCACCGGAAGAGCTGCTTCGCCCGGAACTTTTTTTCACCCAACTCAGAAACGACCCCGACTAATTCGTCGGGATCGTTTCCAAGTATATTCTTTAATTCTGTATTTGAATTGTTCATTATACTCTTTCTACTGCAATGCCAGTATCGTGACCGTTAATGTCGAATACCTCAATGCCTTCCTTCGCAGCAATCTCGTCTGCCAAGGTCTCGGACATGATGTGGTCCTTCGCTCCGTTAACGGCGTTCTGAATCTCTTCGTCCGCAGCCAGATAGATTCGGATGTGATCCATCATCTCAAAGTCGTGCTGCTTTCTCAGCTGCTGTACCTTGGAAATGATTTCGCGAACATATCCTTCGTCGATCAGCTCCGGTGTCAGAGTGGTTTCCAGAATGGTGAATACGTTGTTCTCCATGCCAACCACGAAGCCTTCCTTTGCGGAAATACGAACGTCCAGATAATCTTCCGGAATCTCGTAGTCTTCGCCACCCAGGTTCATGGTAACAGATCCGCCCTGAACTTCCGCAATCAGCTTCTTGGCATCACATTCTGCCAGCTTCTTGCCGAACTCCTTGACATTCTTGCCCAGTGCTTTTCCGGCTTCACGGAAGTTTGGCTTGATGGAGAAGTTCATATACTTATCCAGTTCCGGCTCAAACACAACGTTCTTTACGTTGAGCTCTTCCTGAATCAGCGGAACCAGGTCGCTGATGATGGATTCGTAGCTTCCGTCGATGATGACTTCCTGAAGCGGCTGACGAACCTTCAGCTTTTCCTTTTCACGGGTTCCACGGCCCAAGTTCACCAGTGTTTTTACCAGACCCATTCTCTCCTCAACCTTCTCGTCAATCAGACTTTCGTCTGCTTCCGGATAGTATGCGGTGTGAACGGTTTCGTTTCCGGTAAGCTTGATGTACATCTCATCGGAAAGGAACGGTGCAATCGGTGCAATCAGTTTCGCAACGCCTACCAGAATCTCGTAAGTGGTGGCGAATACGCTCTTCTTATCCTCATCCATCTCTTCCGCGTAGAATCTTCTTCTTGCCCGGCGGATATACCAGTTGGACAGATCCTCTACGACGAAATCGTTGATGGTGCGAACCATTCTCATGTGCTCGTAAGAATCTAGCGCAGCGGTAGCTTCCCGGATGCACTTGTTGTATCTGGAAATAATCCAGCGATCCAGTTCCGGACGGTTCTCATACGGAACCTGCAGGGATGCCACATCCAAATCTTCCAGGTTGGAGTACAGTACGAAGAAGTTGTAGATGTTCTTCAGGGTTCCGAAGAACTTGCTGACTACTTCCTTCACGCCGTCCTCGTCGAACCGGGTTGGGGTCCATGCCGGAGAGGTGGATACCAGGTACCATCTCAGCGCATCGGCGCCGTATTTGTCCAGCAGTTCAAACGGAGAAACCGTATTTCCTCTGGACTTGGACATCTTCTTTCCTTCTTTGTCCAGAATCAGGTCGTTCACCAGTACGTTCTTGTACGGTGCTCTTCCCATAATGAATGTGGAAATTGCCATCAGGGAGTAGAACCAACCTCTGGTCTGGTCGATACCTTCGCAGATAAAGTCTGCCGGGAACAGCTCCTTCTCAAAGCGATCCTTATTCTCAAATGGGTAGTGCCACTGAGCGTACGGCATCGCACCGGAGTCGAACCAGCAGTCCATAACTTCCGGGATACGGGTCATGGTCTTTCCGCACTCCGGACAAGTGAGGTGAATATCATCCACGTACGGACGGTGCAGATCGATGGTCTCCGGATCAACGGCTTCAACGCCCTTTTCCTTCAGCTCTTCTCTGCTGCCGATGCATTCCAGATGACCGCATTCACAGCGCCAGATCGGAATCGGCGTTCCCCAATATCTGGATCTGGAAATTGCCCAGTCCTTTACTTCTGCCAGCCAGTTGCCGAAACGCTTCTCGCCAACGAAAGGCGGGTACCAATTCACGGTATTGTTGTTCTCTACCAGCTGATCCTTCAGCTTGCTCATCTCGATGTACCAGCCCGGCTTTGCATAGTATACCAGCGGAGTACCGCATCTCCAACAGTGCGGATAGTTGTGGACCATCTTCTGCTTGGAGTATACCTTGTTCTCTCCTGCCAGATACTTGAGAATCTCAACGTCCAGACCATCTTCCATTACGAAGCGGCCGGCCCATGGAGTCTCGGTGAATCTGCCCTTCTCGTCTACCGGTCTTGCAAACGGAACGTTGTAGCGACGGCAGGTGTTGTAGTCGTCTTCACCGAATGCATAAGCGGTGTGAACCAGACCGGTACCATCCTCGGTGCTGACATAATCCGCACATGCAACGAAGAACGCCTTCTTGTCTCCGTCTTCCATCTTTACGAAAGGCATGAGCTGCTCGTATTCCTGATACTCCAGATCCTTACCCTTCATGGTTTCCAGGACTTCGTACCTGCCTTCTCCCAGCACCTTGTCTGCCAAAGCCTGAGCGACGATCAGCACGTTGCCTTCTTCCGGTCCTTCCAGCATCTTCGCACGGATGTAATCCACTTCCGGACCCACGGTAATCAGCACGTTGGACGGCAGGGTCCACGGTGTGGTGGTCCATGCCAGGAAGTACTCGTTGTCCATGCCCTTGCGCTTGAACTTGCAGGTTACAGTCAGTACGGAAATCTCCTTGTATCCCTGCGCAACCTCGTGGGAAGCCAGTCCCGTTCCGCAGCGCGCGCAGTACGGCTGTACCTTGTGGCCTTCGTAGATCAGTCCGGCATCGAAGAACTTCTTCAGAATCCACCAGCCGGATTCGATGTAATCGTTCTTGTATGTAATATACGGATCATCCAGGTCCGCCATGTACGCCATGCGATCGGACATATCCGTCCACATGCTGGTGTACTTGAATACGGACTCACGGCACTTCTCGTTGAATTCCTTAATGCCGTACTTCTCGATGTCCTGCTTGCCGTTCATTCCCAGCTGCTTCTCCACCTCAATCTCAACCGGCAGTCCGTGGGTATCCCATCCGGCCTTTCTCTTAACCTGGAATCCCTTCATCGTCTTGTACCGGTTAATGGAGTCCTTCAGGGTTCTCGCCATAACGTGGTGAATACCCGGCTTGCCGTTTGCTGTCGGTGGTCCTTCGAAAAAGACGAAGCTTGGGCAATCTTCTCTTTCCTTTACGCAGCGGTCCAGAAGATCAATGTCTTTCCAATGATTGACCTGTTCTTCCTGGGTTTCTGCGACGGATTTTTCTGATAAATTCTCAAACATGTTCCAATTCCTTCCGTCGATTTATTGAATGAATAAAAAGAAATGCGATTATTCGGGGGGTTCCGGAGAATCGTACTTCTTTTGACCCAATCTAAAATTAGTTTCTAACTAATACAATATAGTATAAAATTTATTAAAAGTCAACAATTTAAATGCACAAAATCGTACTCATTATCTAAATGTCAGATGCTGTTTCGCTCAATATATTTTGATATTTGGCATAGTGCCCACCTTCTTTCATACTACAGTTCTTCCGCCTTATAGATATTATATCCCTCGTATTTCAAACAGCCAAACAGCCTTCTTCTTGCTAATCTGTTCTTGAACTCTCTCAAGTTCCGCAGAGTCGGCTATTCCCAAAATATTTTCAAGTGCCATATTTATCCTCCCGCTCTTTTACATTACCCCAAACGCAGCCGATCTTTCAGTTCCTCCAGCAGCGCCTCGTGGTCGTGGTGCTCCAGCTTCGGGAACGCCCGCATCAACCGGCCGTAACCGAAATGCCGTCTCCGGCGATAGGTATCGTAGAACTCTTTCTTCCGCTGTTCCAGTTCCTGCCGTCTCGCCTCCATCTCGTTCTGCAGCTCTCGGATTCGCTGTCTGCCCGCCGCATCCAGTTCCTCCAGGTTGGCATCCAGATTCTCCCGCATTTCCGCTTTCGCCAGATAGCCCTGAACCTTCGCTTCATCTACTCGCTGCGCCGTCTCCAACGCACCGGTGCCGATTTTCGTGCTGAGTTCATCGCTCACCGTGCGCATTTTGCGCCGCATCTCATCCAACTCTTCAAAGCGCTTGTTCAATCCAATCAAGATAAATACGGACACCACAAAGTCCGCAAAGTACAGCACATATAAAAACACCATCAAGAAAAATGCGTAATGATGAGTCATCATGTGGCCGCACAGGTCTTCAATGACCGGGTGGGCGTTTCGTACCACAAAGACGATGGCCAAGCCCCAGATAATGCTGAATTCCAGGCAGATATATCCGCGGAAATTGAACGGTTTGTCCCGGTAATCCCAGAGCCGAACATGGAAGGACCGGTCCAGAATCCATCCCCCAATCAGCTCAATCAGCGTGGCCAAAAGCGCCCCGCATATGAAGATTTCCCAGAGGCTCAGCGCCTGCAGGTTCCGGGTGGACACCGCATCCATCAGCAGAAACAATCCCACTACGCCGAACCCGTAGATGGGACACACCGGCCCGTTCAGGAAACCCCGGTTTACCACCAAGCCCTTCTCCAGCGCCTGGTAGACCACTTCCACCACCCAGCCGAGAAATGAATATATGAGAAAATACCATGCTATCTGTACAATCGTCAACGGTCCAACACTCCCTTCTATCGTTATATCTGCTCCTCCATCAGCCGCTGCTGACTGTTCACCGACTCCCCCTTCGCGTCCTTTCGCCGGTAACATCCTTCCGAATCCAGCCGCCGTCCTTTCACGTTATCCATGTAATTCAGAAGCAGCGTGTTCTTAATGCGACTCCGCACCTTCGGGTCGATTACCGGAAATGCCAGCTCCACCCGCTTCTCGGTATTGCGCGTCATCAGGTCCGCCGAACTGATGTACATCCGCTCCTTCTTTCCGCTGCCAAAAATATACACCCGAGAATGCTCCAGATACCGGCCCACCACATTCACAATGTCAATGTTCTCGGTGCGCTTTGGCACCCCCGGCAGCAGGCAGCAGATGCCCCGAACAATCATCCGAATCTTCACGCCCGCCTCCGACGCCTCGGACAACTTTCGGATGACATCCGGATCCGTCATGGAGTTTACTTTTATAAAAATACGGCCTTTCTTACCCTTCGCGGTTTCCGACTCAATCTGCTGCAGAATCGCTTGCTTGAAACCTTGCGGGGCGGCCAGAATGTATTTGTAATCCTCGAAATACCGATTCTTGCAGATGTTCTTAAAGAACCGGGACACGTCCTTCCCCAGCGGCTGATTATATGTAATCAGTGAGAAGTCCGTATAGAGCTTGGCGGTGGTCTCGTTGTAGTTGCCCGTGCCCACCTGGGTCAGATACCGCTTCTCCCCCATCTCTTCCAGAACCACCTGACAGATTTTGCAATGCACCTTATAGTCGTCCATGCTTTCGCTGCCGTAATAGATCTTGCACCCGGCCCGCTCCAGCCGGCGGGACCAGTTGATGTTGTTCTGCTCGTCGAATCGGGCGCGAAGTTCGATCAGGACTTTAACTTTCTTTCCGTTCTCCGCCGCCTGTGCCAGATATTCCGCAATTTGGGTATGACTGCTAAGCCGATAGATGGTCATGCGAATTTCCCGCACCCGGTCGTCCGTCGCCGCTTCCTTCAGCATCCGAAGGAGTGGCATCATGGAGTCGTAGGGATAGGAAGAGAGGATGTCTTCTCGCTTCGCATAATCCACCACTTTCTCGTCGAAGAACGTTGGCGTGCTTCTCGGCGTATATATCGGATAAGAAAGCGCCCGAAGGGTTGCCTTCGGCAGAAGCTCCTTCAATTCATCCAGAAATCCGTACTCCAAAGGCGCCGTTGTGGTAAAGCAATGTTTTTTCGAAATCTTGAATTTCGCAATCAATTCCTCTCGGAAGGAATCCGAGCAATCCCCCCGGATTTCCAGACGAACCAATGGCTGTGTGCTCCGCTCTCGGAGCATTTTCTGAATCTGTGCCCGGAAATCCGCTTTCAGCAGTTCGTCTTCCTCGCCTTCCCGAAATTCCGCATTTCGGGTAACGCGAAGAAGCAGTTTTTCTTTTGCCTGAAATGGCAGCATCCACTTGTCGAAGAATTCCATCAGCACATCCGGCGTTCGGATTCCGATGAACCCTGCCGAACTGTTTTCCAAAGTAAGCAGTGCCGGCATCTCCTCCGGAAAAGTCACGACGGAATAATATCCCTCATCCAGTTTTCCCAACAGCACCGTCTGATCGTTCTTCAGCTCCGGCAGCCCATCGATTCCGGACAGGAACCGGATGGATACCTGTTTCAGAAGGACATCCCGAAAGTATGCGAAACAGACCTCCCGCTCCGGGTCGGTCAGCTCTTCATTGTTCTTGATCCATATTCCTTTCTCCCGAAGATTCTTTCGAACCTTCTCGTAGATCTGCTCCCGCTTGTAATACAGAAACCGTGTGTTCTTGCTGATCTGCTTCAGCTGCCGAGACGGGCTCATTCCCGAAAGGGGATCCCGATTCTCCGGCGCCACCCGGTCCAAATCCATCAAACTGCCGACCCGAACCATGAAAAATTCATCCAGATTGCCGGAAAAAATCTTCACGAAATTCATCGCTTCCAGCTCTGGAATGGATTCATCCAGCGCTTCCTCCAGGCATCGCTCGTTAAACCGCAGCCAGGACAGCTCTCGATTCTGCGTATAGCCTTTCTTGTATATTTCCTTCATGTCCTATCCTTCATATCGGAAAAGGCGCCCTGAAACAGGGCGCCCCTCACTCAATCAATCTTATTTGTCAAAGCTGACTTTCACATTTTCCCGTTCAATTTCGGAAGAAACTTCGAACATCGTCTTCATCTCAAAATGGAACATGGAGCCGATAATGTTGCTCGGGAAAGACTTCAGACGTACATTGAACTTCTTTACGCAAGCGTTGTAGTACTTCCGCGCATTGGCGATATCTCCTTCCACCGCCTGCAGCTGAGTCATCAGCTCCTGGAAATTCTGATTGGCCTTCAGATCCGGATACTGCTCCGCCACGATATTGATGGAACGAAGCGCCTGGGACAGGCCCGCTTCGGACTCGAACTTCTCACTCTGGGTAGTTGCCGCACCCACGGCGTTTCTCGCCGCAATTACGGACTTCAGCGTTTCCGCTTCGTGCGCCGCATAACCCTTTACGGTCTCCACCAGATTCGGGATTAAATCGAATCTCTTCTTCAAATAAACGTCCATGGTTGCAAACGCCTCTTCCACATTTACGTCCCCGCGGACAAAACCGTTATAGGTGGAGATTCCCCATACGAGAATCACTGCCGCCACCACAAGAACAATAATCAAAGCCATAGCACACTCCTTTCTTCTGCGAGTTCGCATGTAAAAACAATATTTCGGGGCTACCAGGCACCGCCGCCTCCGCCGCCGAATCCGCCGCCGCTGAAACTGCTGCCGCTGTCACTGCTGCTGAAGATTCCGCCACTGCTGCCGGAATCCGAGCTTTTCGCAATGCTTTCGTGAATGACATCGGTTACACCGGTAGATACGTGATTCAACATGGAATCCATCATCACCACGTCGAAGTACGCATCCTCCGCCGTGTTATATGGAGAATACCAGGACGGTCTCTCCACCGGGATGGATTCGAACTTGCTGGCCCACTTCTTCGTCATTCCGAACACGTACGCATACGGCAGAACATTGTAGAAATAGGATGGATTTCCTTCCACCAATTCCTCAATTCGATCCAATTCCGCGTCCCGGATAAAGTTCCGGAAACCCAGCACCCGTCCGTAGAGTGCCGCACTCCATTCGCTTCTGGATTTCATGCCCAGAAGAACCAGCGGTCCGATAACGAAGAACGCCAGAAGAATGGTAGTAATCCGGCCGTCGTTATATCCCCACTCCGGATCCAGACAGAAGAACTGCACGTAACCCAGAACGGTAAAAGCGTATATCGTAACCCAGAGCGCAAACTTCAGTGCCACGCTGGATCCCTTACGGCTCTTCCGATAGTAGTAGATGCTCACCAGCTTCCTCGTCAGCGCCAGGAAGAACAATCCCACCACCAGTCCGGTGGCTGCGGAATACAGAAGGGACAATGTAGTGTTCAGGAACATCAGAACTGCCGATGCCAATGCCGGTACCAGGAAGAAAATCATCTTTCCGATTCGATCTGCCTTCCGGGATTTGGCGGTAAACAGCTTGTGTCCGCCGGAATACTCGTCATCCACCAGGGAAGGAATATCCTCAAAAGCGTGGTGCATCCGGTCTCCGATTTCCTTGGTTCGAACGGTTAATTTCTTCGGTTCCTTTTCCTTCAGTGTCTCGTAATCCTTAAAGGCGGAACTTCCGAAAATTCCCCGGAAGAAGCGCTGGATGGACGGCTTCTCCGATTCCGGCAAATCCCCCAGACGGGTGAACTTGAATTTGTTCTTCTTGTATTCGTCGATATCGATGTACCCTTTGTCAGCCAGATAGAAGAATGTGGCCGTCATATCGCTGTCATCCACGGTTCCGTCAATGATATACCCTACATCGATTGGCGTTAAGCCCTCCGGCGGGTAGAACTCCACCGTCTCCGTAATCTCCGGATTTCGGCCCCAGGTAATGCGCAGCAGCACCATAATCAGGGTCCCTGCCAGAACGAGAATCAGCAGCAGGTTCTTAACCCAGCCGTAGCTCAGCGATCCGGTCCAGCTGCCTTCCGGAAGCACTCCGTAGACGGAAGCACCTGCCGATTTCGGCAAATTCTCCGCTTCATAGACAATCGTCGCTCCGTCCTTCTTCCAGGTTCCGTATTTGTTGATGGTGGAACCGTAAGTACCGCTGTAGTACTGAAGATCTTTGAATTCAAAATCCTTCGGCAGGTGAATGGTAACCTTTGCCTTATCGATTGGCGTTTCCCATCCTCCCGGAATTCCATCCAGATTCAGATAATCCGCTTTGGAATCGTTATCCTGAATTCCTTGAATCGTGTAGCGGATGATGTACGTCTGTTTTCCCTTCAGCGTCGTGTCGGCCGACCCCACTTTGATGACCTGATTTCCGGACTCCGCATAGGTGTCGTATTCGTAGTTGTTGACCTTAATATCTTTAATCCGATACTTACTGCCTAACGGAATGTATCGATAGATACCGTGGTGCGCTTCCTCCCCGAAGTCCACCGTAATGCGTTCCCGGTAATCGAAGGTCTGATTGATATTGACATGAATATCCACGTCGTATTCCGGCGTGGTATATCCGTATACCGTATCAGCATTTACAAATCCCGCAATATACAGAAAAGCTGCGAATGCCACAGCAACTATCAAATAGCGGAATGTCTTTGTACTTGTCGACACAGGACTCTCCTTTCTCTGCGTGGTTTCGCAGCTTATACTTATTTAAATTATATCATTTTCCGCTGAACTATTTCAACTTCATTGTGGAATTAGCGGCGGTTCAGATCTTTGCGAACCAGGTTGATTCTGTTCTGGTTATCAATCTCGGTAACCTTAACCTCAACCTTATCGCCGATGTTCATCACATCTTCCACCTTCTCCACACGATGGTTTGCCATCTTGGAGATGTGCAGCAGGCCTTCCTTGCCCGGCAGAATTTCGATGAATGCGCCGAAGTTCATGATACGCTTAACGGTACCGGTGTACACTTCGCCCACTTCCACGTCCTTCGTGATAAGCTCGATTTCTCTCTTTGCGGCTTCCGCACCGGCCATGTCCTCACTGTAGATGCAGATCTTGCCCACATCATCGTCGGAGATGTCGATTTTAACGCCGGTTTCCTCCACAATCCGGTTAACGGTCTTTCCGCCCGGTCCGATAACCAGACGAACCTTATCCGGATCCACACGCATGAAGATGACTCTCGGTGCGTATGGGGACAGTTCTTTTCTCGGTTCAGGCAGCTCTTCCAGCATGTTCTCCAGAATGTGCGCACGACCTTCCTTTGCCTGGTTCAGCGCCTGCTCCAGAATCTCTCTGGACAGACCGTGTACCTTGATATCCATCTGGAGTGCAGTGACGCCATCCGGAGTACCGGTTACCTTGAAGTCCATGTCGCCCAGGAAGTCTTCCATGCCCTGGATATCGCTGAGGATTGCGTAACGGCTGGTGCCGTCTTCGTTGATGCCCTCAATCAGACCCATCGCAATTCCGGATACCGGCTTCTTAATCGGAACACCTGCATCCATCAGTGCCAGACAGGAACCGCAGGTGGATGCCATGGAAGAAGAACCGTTGGAAGACAGAACTTCGGAAACCACACGAATTGCATAAGGGAACTCTTCTTCGCTCGGAATAACCGGGAGAAGTGCTCTCTCTGCCAGTGCACCGTGTCCGATTTCTCTTCTGCCCGGACCTCTGCTGGTCTTCGCTTCACCGGTGCAGTATCCCGGGAAGTTGTACTGGTGCATATATCTCTTTGTGGTACGATCGATATCGATGCTGTCCAGATTCTGTGCTTCGTTCTCCGGAGCCAGAGTTGCAACAGACAGAACCTGAGTCTGACCTCTCTTGAAGAGTCCGGATCCGTGCGCTCTCGGCAGCAGGCCGGTCTCGGACCAGAGCGGACGAATCTCCGTCAGCTTTCTGTTATCCGGACGGATTCCATCATCCAGAATCATCGCACGAACGTTCTCTTTCTTGATGTTATACAGAACTTCCGCAACATCCTTTTCCCCTTCCGGGAAAATCTCTGCGAAATGCTCTTTGGTTTCCTTCTCTACCGCCTCCATGTTGGCCATGCGTTCCTGCTTCTCAACAGTCTTGATAGCGGTGATCATCTTCTCGGTGGCAAATTCACGAACGGCGGCATCGATTTCTTCCGTAGCCTTGAATACCTTGTATTCCATCTTTTCCTTGCCCACTTCGGCAACGATTTCCTCGATGAATTCGCACAGCTTCTTGATTTCCTCGTGACCGAACATAATGGCATCCAGCATTTCCATTTCCGGAACTTCGTTTGCGCCGGCCTCTACCATCATAATCGCTTCCTTGGTACCGGAAACGGTCAGGTTGATATCGGAAGCCATTCTCTGCTCGTAGGTCGGGTTAATAATCAGCTCGCCGTCCACTCTGCCGACTACAACAGCGGCGGTCGGACCATCCCACGGAATATCCGATGTTGCCAGTGCGACGGAAGAGCCCAGCATTGCAGCGATTTCCGGAGAGCAATCGTGATCCACACTCCATGCACTTGCTACAACAACTACGTCGTTCCGGAAGCCCTTCGGGAACAGCGGTCTCAGCGGACGGTCAATCAGACGGGATGTGAGAATTGCCTTCTCGCCCGGCTTACCCTCTCTCTTGATATATCCTCCCGGAATCTTTCCGACACTATACATCTTCTCTTCGTAATCACAGCTCAGCGGGAAGAAATCGATGTCCTGTCTCGGTTCCTTCGATGCGGTTGCTGTGCAGTTCACTACGGTCTCACCGTAACGAACCGTTACCTGTCCATTTGCCTGCTCGCATACCTTTCCGATCTCGAACTGCAGCAGTCTTCCGCCCAGTGCCGTCTTAAAGGTGCGATAATCTGTAAATCTTCCCATTAAATTAACAACTCCTTCCTGTTAATCACTTACTATAACTTTGGGATTTTTCTTATAATACAAAATAAAGCGGGAAGATTCCCGCTTTATCCAGTAACTATTTTCTGAGTCCAAGACGAGCAATCAGGCTTCTGTATCTCTCGATATCGGTATCCTTCAGATACTTCAGCAGATTTCTTCTCTGACCTACCATCTTCAGCAGACCTCTTCTGGAATGGAAATCCTTGTGGTGTTCCTTCAGGTGCTCGTTCAGATCGTTGATTCTGTAAGTCAGAATTGCAACCTGTACCTCCGGGGAACCGGTATCTCCTTCGTGTGTCTTGTACTCTTCGATGATGTTGTTCTTGATTTCCTTTGTAATCATTTCGTTTCTCCTTTTCTTACAATTCACCTCAGCATCGCAGCCGCCGGAGCAGCGTGCCGCCGAAGCAGAGGTATGAAAATAATCAGCTCAAATATAATACCATAACCAAAAGGGTTTGTCTATAATTATTTCCGCTAAAAAAAAGCTTTCATCCCCCTTATTTGTCCGACTCTACAAGTCACCGAAAGGGTCCCAGTCCAAAGCGTCCTCGCTCGCAGATTCCCGGTTCTTTTCCAACGCCTCCAGAATCAGTGCCCCAATTTCCGTTCGGCGATTCCGCTGTGCGATTTCCTGGCAATTTCTCAGCAGCTCGTCATCCGGATCCGAATTCTCCAGCAAATACTGCATCCCCCGCACATCGTTTCGCCGAATCCCCATCTCCAAAAGCAGCTCCTTCTTCTCCTGAACGTACCGCTCCAGGATTTCGGGAAGCCGGAAATCTTCCTTCGCCTTCCGTTCTAAATAGGTCAGCGCCGCAGCGGGCTGCACCTTTTCCGGCAGCAGCGCAAAAACCTCGGGTCCGCAGGACAGATATTTCAGGCTTCCGCAGCTGCTGAAAGCACTCCCGTGAATTCGTTCCACCGAATCCGGCAGAACAATCTCCTGCAGCGCTCCGCAATCCCGAAACATCTCGTAATCAATCTCTTCCACTCCCTCCGGCAGTGAAACGGACTTTAAATTTCTGCAATAGCTGAACAGCGCACGCCCCACCTTCTCAATGCGTACCGGCATATCGATGCGTTTCAAATTAATGCACATCCGGAAAGCGTTATCCCCCAGCTCTTCCAGATGCTCCGGCAGCGTCAGCCACTGCAGCTCCCACCGCTCGTTGAAGCAGTTGGCGGATATATTCCGAATATGGGCCGGCACGCTGTAATGCTCATACCGATTATCGTAACTAATCAACGTTTCCCGAAGCATTAATGTGGGCATATTAAACCTCCAGTTCCCGAATCTTCCGAACCAGCTCGTCCTCCCGGTCGTTCAGCAGCAGCTCCTTATTGTATTTATAGTAGCTCTCCGACCCGTACGTTCCGATGTATCCGGCGCTTTCTCGGTTTTCCGTCAGGGAAGTGACAAAAATAATCATTTGGTTCTCCCCATAGGCGTCCCGGATAAAATCAAATGCGGCTTCCAACCGGTTTCCGGCTTCTCCCGCCAGTTTCTTTCGTTCTGCCTGATTCGGCGCGATAAATTCTCGAATCAGAGACACCGGATCCGATGCCGTTCCATCCATGGAATCCCTCTGCAGGGTGAGAGACAGCTCCTCCAGGTATTTCAGATGGAGTTTCTCCAGCCGAAGCTCCTTGGCGGAAACGGATTTGGATTTTCTCTCCCGGCGAAGATTTGCACGGATGTTCTCTTCCATCTCCCGCAGAATTTCCACCGCCTCCGGCACGGACGCGGCCGCCAGCCGGCGGTTGTTTTCTTTTATGGACAGGAGAAAGCGATTCAGCGCTTCGCCGCACTCGTTGACCTTTCGGAAATCCCCGGAGAGCGAGTCCATCAGAAGGCGAATCACGGTAATCCGTTCGTCGAAGGAAGATTCCTGCGCCCTCGTCCGAACGCCGTCCTCCACCGCACCTTTCAGAATATCGTCGATGCGGTAATCCTTCCGGTAGCGATAGAACAGGTCGTAGTAGGCGGAAAAATCCCGGGCGATCCGTTCGTTCTGAACGTACTGACGGATCAGCTCCAAGTTCACCGGAATGTCGTGTTCCTCGTAGAGCTTCATCATGTCGGACAGATCCACCCAGCTCCGGGCGGTGACGAATTCCTTCCCGTCCACCGTCGTCTCCACGGAGTAGAAATCATCTTTTTTTATTTCCAAATAGGTCAGCACCGCAGTGTGCACCTCCTGGTTCTGGGCGTACTTCCACCAAGCACCGAAATCCGGCTCCACATCGATTCGCTTCAGGCGGTCCAGCGTCGCCAGGTCGAACTCCCGCACGGAGTTGTTGTATTCCGGCGGATTTCCGGCGGTGACGATGACCCAGCCGTCTGGAATGGAGTGGCGTCCGAACACCTTGTACTGCAGAAACTGCAGCATAGACGGCGCCAGCGTCTCCGATACGCAGTTGATTTCATCCAGGAAGAGGATGCCTTCCTTCTTTCCCGTTTCTTCCATCACGTCGTACAGGCTGGCGATGATTTCACTCATGGTGTATTCCGTAGTCCGATACTTCCGGCCGCCGTATTCCTTGTCCGCAATGAACGGCAATCCCAAAGCACTCTGCCGGGTGTGATGGCTCATGGAATAGGACACCACCGCGATGTTCATCTCCTCCGCTACCTGATTCATGATATCCGTCTTTCCGATTCCCGGAGGACCCATGAGAAAAATCGGCCGCTGCCGCTCCACCGGAATTCGGTATTCCCCGAACTCGTCCTTCGACAGATAGGAAATTACCGCATATTTTACTTGTTTCTTTGCTTCTTCAATATTCATCCTTGCCTCCAAATACCACTTTCATTCCCCAGGAAGGAACCTTCGCTTCCGATGCCGCCGCATCGTCTTCAAAAATAAACGCCGTATCGTAGGGCGGTTTCCGGCGGGGAAAAATGCCTTTTCCATCGGTAAAGTACAGCACGCCCTGAAGGTGCCGAAATTCCCCTCGCTCTACCAGATTGTTTATATAATGGAAGGCCGGCCGATAATCCGTGCCTCCCAGACCTTTCAGTTCCATGTTTTCCAGATACCGGTGCACGTCCTCCCGGGTGCGAAGGATGCGGTCTTCCTGCACCGCCGCATCGCACTGAATCAGGTGGATGTTGAACCGGTTCTTGATTTCCCGGCTTTCCTGCAGCAGGTCGAAGGTACGCTGCACGAAACGCTCCACCAGTTTCCCTTGGGTGGACGCCGACGTATCGATGACGATGACGAAATTCGATATAGTTCGTTCATCGGCGTATTCCAACGGTTCCACCAGCGGCATATCGCCGTACAGCTCCAGCCCGTAGGTGTAGAAGATGTAATCGAATTCACTGTCATCCACCTTCAGGTTCTCCCGGAACAGGGTGAACTTCCGAAGAAAGGTGCTGTAATCCATATGCTTTTCCGTTCGTGCATTGAGAGCGGAAAGCAGCTCTCCCCGTTCCGCGCCCCGCTCTTCCGTCTCCAGCGAGATTTTCACCATCTGGGCAATACGGTCCCAGTCCGGTTCTTCGGTCTCCTGCCGCAGTTCTGCCGAATTCTCCTTCGTTTCTTCCGAATCCTGCGCGTCCTCCGGCTTCAGAAAAATAGAATTTGCCGGATACCAAAGACCGTGATCGTCTACCCGAAACAAATCCCCCAGCCGCTGCACTTCTTCCGACTTTCGGTTTCCGGATGCCAGCCACCGATAAATTCGCTCCGCAGACAAGCCCTCCGTCTCCCGACGAATTTGAGCCAGCGCCTCCCGCTGTTCTTCCTCCCGGCGGTGCCGGAACGAATCCATCTCAAAGGATTGGATCAGCGCTTCCGCCGCCATGTCCGCGGCGATATCCCACAGCTGCCGATCCTCCGGCGGATTCTTATAGTGGCGAAACATGCAGTGGAGCAAAAGGTGCATATAGGCATGCATCATCTCCGATATCCCGTCTCGCCCTAGTGCGATTACGTAATCCGGAGAATAGTACAGGACCGCACCGTCCGTACCGAACACGCCCTCCCGGTTCGCATCGCACTTTTCCCGCAACGCAAAAATCGCCGAGTCCATAAAGCGCATGTTGGCAACGATTCGGTCCTTCGCTGCCCGGAGCACTTCCTCGGCGATTGAAATCATCTGATTCTGTTTTGTCTCTTCATTATTTCTCATGTAATGATGATACCACAAAATTCCCATTATGCAAGCAACTATACAAATTTAGTCAAGTCTGCATTTCGGAAACTCCAGCCATTCCGCCAGTCTATATTCGTATTCCGGAGTTTCGCCCAATTCCGTATATCCGATTTCTTTGGCTAATGCTTCTAGCTCCTTACGAACTCCTTCAGAAAGAAGAGCCGCAACAGCACCGGTAAGGGCGGTATTTCCCACGTAGTGAATTCGTTCCTGCACTTCTTCCGGAAGGATTCCCACTCCGGTAAGGTCCTCCGGCGGCAGATGAGATCCGAATTGTCCCGCAATCATCACCTCGTCCAACATGGAAGGCTCCAGTCCGTTGTTCTCCAGCAGGATTTCGATGCCGGAGCGGATGGCCCCCTTTGCCAGCTGCACCTGACGAACATCCTTCTGGGTAATCTCCACGGAAACCGGGTTCTCCTGAAGGAACACACTGCGCGTACCGTCCTCCGGATTCACGTGCAGGTATTTTTTTCGTTCATCCCCCTCCGGCAGCCGATCCGGATGCACAAAGGCCCCACTTTTTCGGAGAACGCCGCATCGAAGGAGTTCCTTAATCCCGGCCAGGATGCCGCTTCCGCAGATTCCCTCCGCCGGGCCGCCGCCAATGACCTTCAGATGAATTCCGTCCGGCCGTATTTCCACATCTTCAATGGCGCCGGTCTCACCTCTCATTCCCTGATGGATGTTCATTCCCTCCAGGGCAGGTCCGGCGGCACAGGAGCAGGAATCCATATGTCCTTCCTGCGCCAAAACAATTTCGCCGTTGGTACCGATATCCACAAAGAGCACGTTGCCGGGAAGTTTCTTCAGTCCGCATATGTAAGCACCGGCGACGATATCCCCGCCGATATAGGCGGACACCGCCGGAATGCAGTAGAGCTCCGCTCCTTCCGGGTTCAAACCGATTTCTCCGGCGAGGCATCTTTGCGGTCCCTTCAATACCGGAAGGAACGGGGCCTTGCCCAGAGGCACCGCATCTGCTCCCAGCAGCATGTGTACCATGGTGCAGTTTCCGCTGATTGCAATTCGCCGAATGCTTTCCCGGAAAAGCTCCTGCCGCCGGCACATTTCCTCAATCAGACGATTCAGATTTCCCACGATAGCTTCCTGCAGTTCTTTCCGTCCGGATTCCGGATGGTCCTGCTCGTAGCTGATTCGGCTCAGCACGTCCAAACCGAACTTCTTCTGATCGTTTACGGATGCCGCCGTGTCTATCGTTTTCCCCGTTTCCAGATGAACCAAGCGGCACACCACCGTGGTGGTGCCGACGTCCGCCGCAATGCCGTATTCATCGGGTCCCGCGGCATCTTTCGAATGTTCCGTTACCCATTCCGGCAAGTGTCCCTCTGCCAGGACGGCATATTCTCTTTCCCGGGAAAGGGTTTCCACTTCCATATCTTGACGGACTCGCACCATGCAGGCCAAGCGGATTCCCTGCCGCTGCTCTTCCGGTGTCAAAAACATCTTCTCCGTTTTCGAAAGTGCGGACTCTGAAGTATTCAGAATCCGCACCTTGCATTTTCCACACACCCCTCTTCCGCCGCAGGCGTTGTTCAGCTCGTATCCGCCGCGTATCAGCAGCGTCATGAGGTTCATTCCGACGCCGCACTCCAGGGTGTGATTGCCGTTTACTTTTATGAAAGGCATATCCTATTCCTTTTCCGCCATCTCGCGCATTGTGCGGTACAGGGTTTCCGTACCTTTCTGCAGGTCTTCGCAGTCCGTCCATTCTTCCGGCACATGGCTTCTGCCGTCCTTGCTCGGTACGAAAATCATGGCGGTTCGTGCGATGGAGGCCATTACCATGGCATCGTGTCCCGCACCCGAAAGGAGGTGCCATGTCCGGATGCCGGCTTTGTGGGCGTTCTCTTCAATCATTTCCCGGATTTCTTCGTCCATTTCCACCTGGTTGGCATGGACCTTCTGTTCCTTCGTATAGGACAGGCCCTCCGAGTCCCGTACGCTCTTATCCAGAGATTCCCAGAACACCTTCAGCACCCGGTCCACATTGGAAATCTTCCGGCTTCGGCAGTCCACTTTAATCCAAGCATCTTCCGCCACGATGTTAAACGCACCCGGTGCCACGTGCACTTCGCCGCAGGTGAACACGGTGTTCTCACCGATCTCTTCTGCCTTCTCTGTTGCCGCCGTTACTGCTCTTGCCACGGCCAAGAATGCATCCGCCCGCATGTTCATCGGGGTGTTACCCGCATGATCCGACCGTCCGTGTACATGCACCTCAAAGCATCGGAATCCGACGATGGAGTCCACGATGCCCACCTTCACATCTTCTTTCTCTAGAATCGGTCCCTGTTCGATATGAAGTTCCAGGAACGCTTCGATATCTTCCGGCTTTCTCTGTGCCGTTTCAATCGCATTCGGGTCCAATCCGTATTCCTTCATCGCTTCGGCTAGAGTTACGCCGTTTTCATCCCGATGTTCCAGTTCATCCGGATATAATTTTCCGCACATGGCTCTGCTGGCCATCAATCCGGAACCGAAACGACCGCCTTCTTCCTCCGGAAGAGCGACGAACTCAATGCTTCTCTTCGGGCGGAACCCCTCGTCATGCATCGTTCTCGCCACTTCCAGCGCCGCAACCACGCCGGCCGTGCCGTCATAACGACCGCCTGTTTTTACCGTATCGAAATGGCTGCCCGTCATGATAATCGGAAGCTCCGGATTCGTTCCTTCCAACCGTCCGATTACCGTGCCAACGGCATCTTCCCGGATTTCCAGACCTGCCTGCTCCATCTCCCGCTTGATGTAATCCCGCGCCTGCGCAAATTCTTTGGTGTAGGTGTAGCGGGTACATCCGATAGTCTTCACGCTGCTGTAGGAGCCCAGGGTGTCAATATCCTTCTGAATTCGATCCGCGCGCGTCCGATGTTCTTCATAATTGTGTTCCATTTTTCTAACCTCTCTTGTCTCAATATTTCCACCGGCTATTATACCAGTATTCTACAAAAAATGAAAATCGGATTCCCGAAAGAATCCGATTCCAAACCGTTGAATTAACTACTCGATTACCAACAAGTCATCTAGAGTGACTTTGTACAATTTCGCCAGGATTACGATATTGTCCAGCGAAGGCAGTGCCTGACCCCGCTCCCATTTGTATATCGCCTGAGCCGAAATCAACCCAATCTGATGCTGAATGTCCTGAACCGAAAAGTTGTGCTCTTTTCGGATTCGCTTTAACTGCTTTCCTGTAGCATCGACATTGATATGTGGTAAATTCCCCATAGCTACACCCCCATTATCAAATAACTTCATTCATATTATACCCCCCCAATTTTAAAAATCAAGTGTTAATTCCTTAGAATTTTAAAATTTTTTGGATAAAATGATTTTAAGTCGCCGCTTTTCCCTTTAAAATAAAAGAAAAAAAGCGGTAAATGTTTTCAACCGCTTTTTCATTCTACATTTTTCGTCTTAAATTGTATTTCGAAAAACAATTAATTATTTTTCGGATTCTTCTTTAGATTCCTCTTTCGAAGCAGTCTCTTCTTCCTTCACTTCAGTCTCTTCCGCTTCCTTCAGCTCTTCCGCCGCTTCCTCTTTCTCTTCGGACGCCTTTGCTTCCTTTACACTTGCTTTTGCGGCCTTCTTCTCCGCTTTCGCAATCTTCTTCGCTTCCTTCGCTCTCAGGATGGCCTTGGACTCCGCCTCGGAGAGGTAGTTGTCCGGATTTGCTTTTCTCACTTCATTGTAGATCTTTGCTGCCGCAAACACCAGAATCGCGTATACCAGATATACCAGGCACTGAGTCAGGATGTAACCGATGGCGGTGCCAAAGTTAGACATGAAAGATGTGCCGTACTGGGAGAAGTAGTTGGTCAGATAGGTAATCGTGCTGTACAGCATGTACACGGTGTATACCGCCAGCAGTCCGGAGATTACATACAGTGTGGTAGCGAATTTGGATTTCTTAAGCAGTTTCTTTTCCATTGAATTCAGTCCTCTTTCTATTTTCATAAAAATACAATTAATATATCAATACCGCCGATTGGCCGATATTTCGTGAATGATGGGCGAGCATTTCCGGTTATTCCATCTGGGTCAGGAACGCTCTGTAGCAGCGGTAGGCCTCATAGACGTCCGCTTTGCTGGAAACCTCCCACGGCGAATGCATGCACAGGATGGCCACCCCGCAATCGATGACTTCCATACCGTAGTTGGCCATGATATAGGCAATGGTTCCGCCGCCGCCGGCATCCACCTTACCCATTTCCGCCGTCTGGAATTGAACATTCGCGTCTCCCAGCACTCGGCGAATCTCCGCAATGTATTCCGGATTGGCGTCGCTGGAATTTCCCTTTCCACCGGACCCGGTGAATTTGTTGAACACCGGGCCTTTGCCCATGTATGCGGCATTCTTCGTTTCAAACACGGAGGCGTACAGCGGATCGTACGCAGCGCTCACATCGGAAGAAAGCATTTTGGAGTTCTGAAGCGCACGGCGAAGGGAGATGCTGTCCGTATGTCCCAGAAGATGAAGCACCTCTGCCGTCGCATTCTCAAAGATTCTGGAATGCATGCCGCTGGCGCCTACGCTGCCGATTTCTTCTTTATCCACAAGAATACAGCAGGCGGTGCGCTCCGGTGTCTCCCCTTCATCCAGAAATGCCATCAGGGATGTGAATGCGCAGATTCGGTCATCCTGACCGTAGCCGATAATCATGCTCCGGTCAAAGCCCAGTTCTCTGGCTCTGCCCGCCGGCACCACTTCCAGCTCCGCAGAAATGAAATCCTCTTCTTCAAAGCCGTACTCTTCTTCCAGAATTCGGCAGATATTCGCGGTAATGGTGTCCTTCTTCTCTTTCTTTTCTTCTTCGCTGTCCGTTTCTCCCTGCGGGATGCTTCCAATCAGGATGTCCAGGGATTCCCCTTCCACAACCTTCGAAGCGGTTTTCGTCAGCTGTTCCCGAGACAGGTGAATCAGCAGATCCGAAACGGTAAATACGGGATCCGTATCCTTCTCTCCTACGGAAATGTTCACCCGGCTGCCGTCCTTCCGAACCACAACCCCGTGAATCGCCAGAGGAATCGTCACCCACTGGTATTTCTTGATGCCGCCGTAATAATGGGTATCCAGATATGCGAATCCACCGTTCTCGTACAGCGGATTCTGCTTCACATCCATCCTCGGTGAATCGATATGCGCCCCCAGAATGTTCATTCCGGCTTCCATGGGCTCCTTACCGATATGATACAGAACGATCAGCTTCTCGTTATACATATAGTACACCTTGTCACCGGCGGTCAGAGGCTCTCCCTTCTGCACCAAATCCCGGAGGTTTCGGTATCCCTGTTCTTCCGCCATGGAAACAGTCAAACGGGCACTCTCCCGTTCCGTCTTTCCTTTATCCAAGCAAGTCATATACCGGCTGCACACCGAAGCCATCTCTTTCTCCTGCTCCGGAGAATATCGATTCCACAAAACTTCTTTTTGCATATACACATAAACCTTTCTATAAAGTAACGTCCCAATTTGCCTTACACGCGCAACTTTCAAGATAGCATTCATGCGTACGAATGTCAAGATTGCGTTCTCGCGCGTTCAGTGTCATAATTATAGGAGACAAACTATAATTCAAGCTTAAAGACTTCAGAAACACGAGGTAAATTATGATTCAAACGGGAATTACTTGCAAAAAAAAGATAACGGTCACTCCGGAGATGACCGCCGCAGCGATGGGAAGCGGCGCGCTGGAGGTGTTGGCCACCCCATCCATGATTGCGCTGATGGAAGGAACCGCCCAGGAGGCGGTGCAGAGCCTTCTGGAAGACGGTCAGGGAACCGTAGGAACGCGAATTGATGTGCGCCACCTGGCGGCCACACCGGTGGGCATGGAAGTGACTTGCACCGCCGAAGTGACGGAGGTGGATCGCCGCCGCATCGTCTTCACCGTAAAGGCACAGGATGAAAGAGAAGTAATCGGAGAGGGAACTCACGAACGCTTCGTCATCGACAACGAGAAGTTCTTTGCGAAATGCCGGCATAAACTGGAGAAATAAGCATTGAAAAAGCTGCAGCGCATCGGATGCCTGCAGCTTTTTGAATTCATTTTTTGACTGAAGAACTTCGCTTTCTATTTCGTTTTGCCGGAGGAACCCAGAACGTCCACAATCTTATGACGCACCATTGCCTCGATAGCTTCTCTTCCCGCCTTCAGGTACTTTCTCGGATCGAAGTCCGCCGGATTCTCGGTCAGATATTTCCGAACGGTTCCGGTCATCGCCAGACGAATATCGGAATCGATGTTAATCTTGCACACAGCGGAGCGAGCCGCCTCTCTCAGCTGGTCTTCCGGTACGCCCAGTGCGCCCGGCATGTTTCCGCCGTATTCGTTAATCATCTGTACGTATTCCTGCGGTACCGAGGATGCACCGTGAAGAACGATTGGGAATCCCGGCAGTCTCTTTTCACATTCGTGAAGCACGTCGAAACGCAGCTGCGGGTTCGTTCCCGGCTTGAACTTGTATGCACCGTGGCTGGTGCCGATTGCAATCGCCAGGGAATCACATCCGGTGCGGGTGACGAATTCTTCCACCTCTTCCGGATGGGTGTAGGAAGACTCTTCCGCAGATACTTTTACTTCGTCTTCAATTCCGGCCAAAGTGCCCAGTTCCGCTTCTACCACAACGCCGTATTTGTGAGCGTAGTCCACGACCTCTTTCGTAATCGCGATGTTCTCTTCAAAAGGCTTTGAAGAAGCATCAATCATTACAGAGGTGAATCCGCCGTCGATGCAGGATTTGCAGGTCTCAAAATCCGGACCGTGATCCAGGTGAAGTGCAATTGGAATATCCGGGCATTCCTTCACTGCCGCCTCCACCAGCTTCATCAGGTATGTGTGATTTGCGTAAGTTCTTGCGCCTCTGGATACCTGAAGAATTACCGGAGAATTCTCCTTCTTGCAGGCTTCCGTAATTGCCTGCACAATCTCCATATTATTTACATTAAACGCGCCAATTGCATATCCACCGTCATACGCCTTTCGGAACATTTCAGTGGTCGTAACAAGTGCCATATTAATACCTCCCATTCAACCTATCGGTTAATTTTGTGAAAATAACATTTCATGCTCCCGACATTATAACATAAAATCTCAGAAATAAACACTCATTAGAGGCCATCCTCTAGTTGTTTTCCGATTTTTTCCATGGTAATGTTCTGAGCCTGCTCTTCTTTCTCCTTCTTCATTGCCTTTCGGTCTCGGGCATAATTCTTCTTCGCCCGCTTATATTTGGCCTCCAGCTTCAGCGCCTTGTTGTAGCTGACCCGGTCCCGCATGATTTCCGACGGCTTGTTGGTGGCAAAGTACGCACAGCCGGTTTCGGTAAAAGCCAGTCCTTCGAATTCCCGGCAGCCGCCGAATTTGATGCACTGCACATCCGCCGGCGTCACCCGGTGCCGACTCAGCTTGCCCGCCGGTACCGTGAGCATTTCTCCGTCCGCCACTACGTACAGCCGGTCGTTCACCGGGTTGTAGCCAAAGGTCTGGCAGAGGTTTCCCGGTGGATACCGAAGTCCCTGGTTGATCATGCGGAATGTCACGCGGTTCCCCTGAATCCGCCCCTTGTAGAACCGAATGGTCCCCGCAGACACCCAGTTGCTGCCGGTGCTTCGGGTATAGGTCCAGCAATTCCCATCCTTATCAAAGGTAAAGGTCGGCGGGAAGACGATGGTGGAACCAAAGCGGAAATGAATTTCCTTCTCCACCTCCATGGTTTTGGGATTCACCCGAACCAGCGTGGTGTTGAGCACCTTTGTTTCCCGCACGTACCAAAGCTCGTGGCTCTTCGGGTTATACGCCAGCGTCTGCCCGTGACCGGTGACAATCTCCGGTCCTGCTTTTATTGCTCCGGTATCCTTGGACCCGGCGGCCTTCTTTTTCCAGAAGCGAGACAGATCGATCCGGTAAATCCGCCCGGTCCGGGAATTGTCGCTTCCGCTCTTGTAGGAAGACATCACCCAAGCGGTCTTCCCGTCCGGCGAAACGGCGATGCTCTGCGGGTTCGGAATCTCCGTGTACAGCAGGGACCGAAACTGCATGGACGGACCGGAAACGGAATTTAACTCTTGGCTGCTGGTATAGGCGTGCCCGTACCCGGTCATGGTTTCGTTGGCGTTGTTCACCGTATCATATATCGAGGTGTCGTAAGGCTGAAGCGCCATCCCGCTCTGATGGATCACTTCAGCGCCGTAGGCCTTGCGGCCGGAAAGAAGGAGCATCATTCCTAAAAACAAAATGACGGCACCCCGAAGTTTCCGGCGATGCTTTTTTCTATTTTCTCCGGAACCGGATGGCCAGTTTCTTTCCGGATAACATAATCCGATCTCCATTCTCCAGGGTCACCTCCCTTCCTTTCTTGTAATTATCTACCGCATAGTAGCCGTATCCGCAGTGGTATTCAAAGCGCACCTTGGCATCGGAATGGCGGAGGCAGGTAATAATTCCCTCTCCGGTTCGCTTTCCGGTGACGTACTTACCCGCCGGAAGATCTTCTCCCACCACGTAGCAGTCCCGCTCGTCCTTCTTCAGCTCCGCTTGAGACAACAGATAGGATTTCGCGTTCTTTGCATCCTTCGCCGGTGCTTCCGCGCTCTTGCGGATTTTCTCCGGAACCTTCCAGTCCGCAGATTCCAGCTTATTATAGTCCGTAAACTTTATACGGATGGTGCAGGTTTCGGCTTTTTTGCCGTTGCGCTGAACCTTCAGGTTATTTCCCTCAATTTGCAATAACCGATGGGAAAACTTGCCGAACACGTAGCAGAACTCCCCTTCGGTAATTTCGGTGTTCGCCTCATCTCTCAGCAGCGGAGCAATGGGACTCACCCCCTCTCGTTCTGCCGGTATCCGTACTTCGTAGCCTCGGTCGGTCTTGGCAAAAGCGCTGTTCTGTAAAACATCTTTGTTTAGATTCAGAAGGGTTTGAACATCCGACACTTGATTTGCTTGATTTTCCTTCCGGCTCCACCCGGAACTCTTCCGGGAATACAAAACTTTCTGTTTCGCATCGTAATAGCTCAGCGTCTTGAAGGAGGATGTTTTTCCGTTCAGGGTCACCTTGGTGGTTCGGTTGATTTTCGCCCCGCCTCCCCCCTGTTTCATTTTAACGCGAATCTGAACGGGGCATTTCTCCGCGGCGGATTTCTTTTTTTGTGAGAACGCGAGGTCCTTGGATGAGATCTCCAGCTCGGTCTTTAAGGACATGTCCTGTACGCAGGATGTAATTCGGCGGGAGCGCTGGGCCGCCATCTGAAACATGGCCGTTCCGTCTCGCGGTACAAAGAACAGAACGTAGAAGGCCACCACCAGTCCGATCAGCAGCACGTCCAGAAGCATCAGGCGCCGCTGGCGGCGAGATAAGGAGCGAAGCCCGGCGGTGATTTTCGATTTGAATCCGTGCAGTTTCTTTTTCAATTCCGCCATGATTTCCTCCTTTCTGAAGCGCATAAAAATATCTTTTAATTATACCACAGCGAGAAAAGTCCGCAATAGCAAAGGCACCGGCCGAGTTTGCCGATGCCTTTTTTCAATAAAATTTATTGGTTAACTTGATGTGCTACACCCTTTTCACGTCGCATTCCCGCTCCATAATTTTGGCAAAGGAATCCACTACCGACAGGACGATGCCAATGCAGTGCTTTTTCCGTGCCGGATCCTTGAAGCTGTAATCCTGAATCAAGGTTGGACAGATGGTGGTTTCGTATTTTTCGATGACATCATCGTTCAATTCCCGAACCAGGCTGCAGCATTTCTGAAACTTCGGATCTCCCGGAACGGTTCGTCCGAAAACTTTGCCCAGGCACATGGTGGCTCCTGCAACGGCGCCGCACACATTTCCGCCATCTCCAAATCCGAACGGGAAACCGGTGCTCATGGCGATGGCATCCTCCGAAATACCCAGGTCGTAGTACTTGTTCAGAATGTACACCAATGTCTCCGAGCACATGTACCCTCCGGTAAATGCACCTACCGCTTTCTCTCTTAAATCATCCATATTTACTTCCGAAACCATAATATTCTCCTTTTTCTCAAGCAACATCCGCTCTCTACAGCTCGTGAACGATTTCGTCCATGTCCTTAGACTCCATATGCCTCAAAGCCGGTTCTACGCCATCTTCTGCATATCCCATCGGAATCAATACCACCGGATGGATATGCTCCTGAATCTTCAATCCGCTGTTGATCTTCTTTGGATTGAAATGTGCCACCCAGCAGGATGCGATGCCCTCTTCCCATGCTGCCAGAATCATTTCATCCGCAACGATGGATGCATCGATTTCGCCCGAGTCGATGGTCGGGTCAAACGGATTGTGCCACACTTCGTTCTGATCGTAGCATACCACCAGAACGGTCGGTGCTCCGTATCTGCACTTAGTCGCAGCGTCGATAGCGGTCAATGCCTCCTTGCTCTTGCAGACAAAAATGCGCTGTGGCTGAAGATTCTTTGCCGTCGGTGCTGCCTTTGCCGCTTCCAGAATGTGTTCCAGCTTCTCCGGTTCAATCGGCTGATCTTTGAATTTCCGAACCGAGAAACGGTTTTTAATTACTGTTAATACTCCCATGACGTTCCTCCCAAAATTCTTTTAAATTGACTCCACTCAATTACTTTGAAATTTGTGTTTTACAACTTGATTGTACACTATTCGCGAAAAAAAGAGTAACAAATTTTTCGTTTTTCTGCTTTTTCCTCCGTACATGAGAATGCAAAAAAGGAAGCGAGGCTTCCGCACTGGCTGTGCGAAAGCCTCCTTCCCTCAAGGATTGGGACATCACTTGTCTAATCTGATACCTTCGATTGCATTATCGAAAATGGTCTTGACATCCTCATCCGGTTCGCCGGTTGCCTTTGCAACGATTACGGCAACAACTGCACTTGCAATGAATCCCGGAACGATTTCGTATACTCCGGTGGAGTGCAGGAGCAGCAGCCATCCGATATCTACAACGAATCCGGTAATAACACCGGCGATGGCGCCCTTGTAGTTAAAGTTTCTCCAGAATAAGGACAGCAGGATGGTCGGTCCAAAGGCCGATCCAAATGCACCCCAGGCATTTTCAACCAGGTTCATAATTGCCTGTGCTCCGGATCCCTTCGAGCTTGCGATAACGAATGCGATAACTGCGATAACGACAACGACGATTCTTCCAACCATCAGGGTTTCCTTCTCTGTTGCGTCCTTCCGAATCAGCGGCTTATACAAGTCGGATGTGAAGGAACTGGATGCAACCAGAAGCTGAGAGTCTGCGGTAGAAATGGATGCGGCGATAATCGCTGCCAGAAGCAGTCCGGAAATTGCTGCCGGGAAGTACTTCCGTGCCATTACCATGAATACCGTCTTCTGTGCGCCAATCGGAAGCAGTTCATCTGCAATCAGCATTCTGCCGAAGTATGCAATCAGTACGGCGGATCCCAGAGAAATCAGAACCCAGATAATTGCAACGATGGAAGATTTCTTAATCATCGAAGGCTTCTCGATGGACATGAACCGTACCAATACGTGCGGCATACCAAAGTATCCAAGTCCCCAGCCCAGTCCGGAAATAATATCCTTCCAGCTAGCGTCGAATAATCCGGTACCGAATACGCAGGTGACCATCTCGCCGGATGCATCCTTGTATTCATATACGTTGTTCAGAAGACTGGTATCCAGATTCTGCTTCGTTGCTACGATTACAATCGGAACGGCCATCAATGCGGCCATCATCAAAAGTCCCTGGAAGAAGTCTGTCCAGCATACGGCTTTAAATCCACCGAAGAAGGTGTAGAACACGATAACCAGTGCGAATATCGTCATCGTCACCTTTGCACTGACACCCGGGAACAGCATCTCGAATACGGATGTGCCGGCTACATATGCCGATGCGACGTAGATGGTGTAGCACACCAGGAAGATTACCGCACAGATTACCTGCAGTGTTTTCGATGAAGTCGCGAACCGGTTGGACAAATACTGCGGTAATGTAATCGCATCACCTGCGGCTAAGGAGAATGTTCTCAATCTCTTTGCACAGAATATCCAGTTCGCTGCAGTTCCCAGTGCCAAGCCGATTCCAATCCACATCTGACCGAAACCAAATGCCAGAATGGAACCCGGCAGGCCCATCAACAACCACGCAGACATGTCCGATGCCTGCGCCGAGAGTGCCGTTACCCACGGTCCCATCTCTCTGCCACCCAGGAAGAAGTCTTCCTGGTCTTTGTTTGCTCCGTTAAAGTAGAATATCAACGCGACGCCCATTAGTATCACGAAGTATCCTAAGAATGTGATTAATTCCCAATTCATGACAATCCTCTCTTTCAACTGTAGAAGAAAATTTTATAGATGTATGTCCCACTGTGATCTTCTACCTATTTCATAGTGACCATATCCTTTAAATCTATTATAGTCACTTTAAACAAGTATACAAGTCTTTTTTTGGTTCACATGCACTTTCCGCATAACAGGCATTGTATCCATGAACGCTTGTAGCATTTTTAACATTGTATTGTTTTATTTGATTGTTCGCAAAAATATACTCTATATTCCTTTAAATTCAAGCATTTCGACGCTTTTACCCTTGACTTATTTCCAGAAAAGAGCGATAATATCTGCATATTTATTTATATTTCTGTATTTTTATTTACCCATTCTTTCGGGTACTTACATAATGCGGAACGGCAATCCGGGACGATGCTGCTCACTGCATGAGAATTTATAAAGGAAGGTATACTAGAGATGACAAAAGTATTTATCGACGGCAGCTACGGAACCACCGGGCTGCGCATTCATCAGCGGCTGCAAAGCCGAAGGGATTTGGAACTGATTTCGATTCCCTATGAAGAACGTCACAGCGAATCGGCACGGCGGAAGGCCTATGAAGAAGCGGATTTTGTTTTTATGTGCCTGCCGGATGCCGCCGCCAAAGAAGCGGTGCCCATGGCCAAGACCTGCCACACCCGCGTGATTGATGCCTCTACCGCCCACCGCACGGCAGATGGATGGGTCTACGGTTTTCCGGAAATCAGCGGCGCCGAAGCAATTGAGGCGGCTCCCCTGGTGGCCAATCCGGGCTGCCATGCCAGCGGCGTCAATGCCTTGATCTATCCCCTGATTCAGAACGGGATTCTCTCTCCGGCACAGAAGCTTCAATGCTTCAGCCTCACCGGCTATTCCGGCGGCGGTAAAAAAATGATCGGCGAATACGAAAGCGGCCACCGGGACGCGCTGTTGGATGCCCCGCGGATGTACGGGCTTTCCCAGCAGCACAAACACCTTCCGGAAATCGCTGCCCTGAACGGTTTAGAGTGCGCCCCGATTTTCTGCCCGATTGTGTCCGACTATTACTGCGGAATGGAAACCATCATTCCCCTCTTCGGTTCCGATATTCACGGCACCATGGCGGACATCCGGAATACGTACCGGGAATTCTACACCGGTCCTCTGGTGTATTATAAGGAAGACGCCGATGAAAACGGCTTCGCTTCTGCCAACACCATGAGCGGCCGAGATGACATGGAGTTGTCACTTTACGGGAATCCGGACCGCATGTTGCTGGTCGCTCGCTTCGATAACCTGGGAAAAGGCGCCTCCGGATCCGCCATTCAGAACCTGAATCTGATGATGGGCGCTCCGGAAACCACCGGCTTGGTGTTGGGAGGTGACCGATAATGAAGTTGAAATATGTTCCGGGCGGAATCTGTGCGCCCACCGGTTTTACCGCCGGAGCGACCCACTGCGGCGTTCGTCCGAATAAAAAGAAAAACGATCTGGCCATCATTCTCAGTGACCGAAATGCAGACTGTGTCAGCGCCGGATTGTACACCACCAATCGCGTCAAAGCCGCCCCGGTGCAATTGGACATCGAGACCGGCCGCAGCGGGCACTGCCGCGCCATCTGCGTGAACTCCGGAATCGCCAACGCCTGTGCGCCCCACGGAATGGAACGCGCCCTCGAAATGCAGCAGGCAGCGGCCGAAGCGCTGGGTATTCCCGCTGATGAAGTGCTGGTGGGATCCACCGGAATCATCGGAAAGGAATTGAATATTCATCGCATCCGGGAAGGCATCGATGTGGTGGCCCATAATCTGGAACATACGGAAGATGCTTCCAACGAGGTGGCCCACGCCATTCTGACCACGGATACCTTTAAAAAAGAACTGGCCTGCCGTTTTCAAGTCGGCGGCCGCACCGTCACTCTGGGCGGCATCTCCAAGGGCTCCGGAATGGTGCATCCCAACATGGGAACCACCCTCACCTATCTCACCACCGATTTGGCCATCACGTCTACCATGCTCCGTCAGGTGCTGAAAGAAGTGTGCGATGTGACCTTCAACCGGGTCAGCATCGACGGCGAAATGTCCACCAACGATTCTTTGATTATCCTGGCCAACGGCTTGGCGGACAACGAAATTATCGACCGGGAA
This sequence comes from uncultured Clostridia bacterium, assembly GCA_934234035.1. GTDB lineage: Bacteria > Bacillota > Clostridia > Peptostreptococcales > Anaerovoracaceae > Mogibacterium_A. The sequence continues at coordinate 221,503 of CAKQHH010000001.1, forward strand.
TGCCGAGATCTGGACCTTTTCCGGGCGGCACTTCTGGACATCTGCACTCGCTTCGCCCGCATGATTGCAAAGGATGGCGAAGGCGCCAAGCATTTGGTGACCTGCACCGTTCAGGACGCCTCCACGGAGGAGGAAGCGGTTGCCCTGGCCAAATCCGTCATCCAATCCACCCTCACAAAAACCGCCGTTTTCGCCAACGACGCCAACTGGGGACGAATTATGGTCGCCATGGGGTATTCCAATATTCCTTTTAACCCGGAGCACGTGCGAATCGATTTTGTATCGGAAGCCGGCGAGATTACGGTGTGCCGAAACGGCGTGGGCGTGGACATCGATGAGGACTACGCTTCGGAAATTCTGGGAGAAGATGAAATCGAAATTCGCATCACCATCGACAACGGAAACGCTTCCGCCACCTGCTGGGGCTGCGATATCACCTACGACTACATCAAACTGAACGGAAACTATCGGAAATAGCCGAGGATATTTTTAGGGGAAAAACAGAAAGGATTTTTACGAAATGACAGATATCAAAGAGTTAGACCATCAATACATCACCGGAACCTACAACCGTTTCCCGGTGACCATCACCTGGGGCAGCAACGACATCGCCTATGACGAGAACGGCAAGGAGTACATCGACCTGGAGTCGGGATACGGCACCAACTCCTTCGGTTTCTGTGACCCGGACTGGATTAATGCGGTGGAAGAGCAGCTCCACAAAGTTCAGCACACCTCCAACCTCTACTACACGGAGCCCTGTGCCAAACTCGCAGAGCTTCTGGCTCGGCGCACCGGCATGGCGAACATGTTCTTCACCAACTCCGGCGGCGAGGCCAATGAGTGTGCGCTGAAAGCCGCCCGCCGTTACCAGCACCTGCATAAAGGGCCGGACTGCTATGAAATTATCTCCATGAAAAACAGTTTTCACGGCCGGAGCTACGGTGCCCTCTCCGCCACCGGAAATCCGCACTACCACGAAGGCTTCGAGCCGCTGGTTCCGGGCTTCAAATATGCGGAATTCAACAATCCGGAAAGCGTGGAATCTCTGGTGGATGCAAACCGCACCGCGGCCATCATCGTGGAATGCGTTCAGGGAGAAGGCGGCGTCAATGTGATGACTCAGGAATTTGCCGATACGCTGACGAAACTGTGCCGCGAGAAGGACATCCTCCTCATCTGCGACGAGGTTCAAGCGGGCAACGGCCGCACCGGCACCTTGTACGCATACGAACAACTGGGGCTCCGGCCGGACATCGTCACCACCGCTAAAGGCGTAGGCGGCGGCCTCCCTATCGGCATCTGCATGTTCAGCGAGAAGACTCAGAACGCTTTGGTTCCGGGCACTCACGGCACCACCTTCGGCGGAAACCCGGTGGCCTGCGCCGGCGCACTGAGCATCGTGGAACGACTGAACGAGGGTTTTCTGGATTCGGTAAAAAGAAAATCCGCCATGGTCTTTGAAGCTTTCCGAGATGCCCCCGGGATTGCGGCAGTAGAAGGTCTGGGGCTGATGATTGCCATCACACCGGCTTCCAAAAGAGCATCCGACATCGTCAATGAATGCCTGGAAAACGGCGTCCTGTGCATCACCGCCGGCCCTGCGGGGGAAAAGGTGCGCTTGCTCCCGCCGCTCACCATCTCGGAAGAGCATTTGAAGCAGGCCCTGAAGGTTTTGCTCCGGGCTTTTGCGGAATAGTCGAATCCGGCCTCGGACTTGGTGCAAAGCCGACGAAAGCTCAAGGGTTTCCGGGTTTTCGTGCACCAAGTCTTTTCGCAAGCGGCGCCGAATCCGGCCTCGGACTTGGTGCAAAGCTAACGAAAGCTCAAGGGTTTCCGGGCTTTCGTTCACCAAGTCTTTTTGCAAACGGCGCCGAATCGGGCCTCGGACTTGGTGCAAAGCCGACGAAAAATCAAGGGTTTCCGGGCTTTCGTGCACCAAGTCTTTTTGCAAACGGCGCCGAATCCGGCCTCGGACTTGGTGCAAAGCCGACGAAAGCTCAAGGGTTTCCGGGATTTCGTGCACCAAGTCTTTTCGCAAACGGCGCCGAATCCGGCTCCTGACTTGGTGCAAAGCCGACGGAAGCTCAAGGGTTTCCGGACTTTCGTGCACCAAGACCGAGAACACCACAGAAAAAAAAGCAGGTCCTCCCAGTGGGAGTCCTGCTTTTTTCATTATACCCGCTTGCTGCTTCGCAGCTCGAACAGCAAATCGCGCAGCTCCGCTGCCCGCTCGAATTGCAGGTCCTTTGCGGCCTGCTTCATTTCTTTTTCCATCTTCTTGATGGTTTCCTTCAATTCCTTGGCCGTCATCTCCTTTGGATTCTTGAACTCGTTTTCCGGATTGTATGCCTCAGTCGCCGTGGCAATATCGCGAATTGGTTTTACGATGGTCTTCGGCACGATGCCGTGTTCCTTGTTGTATGCACTCTGAATTTCCCGGCGGCGTTTGGATTCGTCAATGGTACACCGCATGGCTTTGGAAATTCGGTCCGCGTACATGATGACCCGTCCGCGGGAATTTCGGGCGGCACGGCCCACCGTCTGCATCAGGGAGGTTTCCGTACGGAGAAATCCCTCTTTGTCCGCATCCAGTATAGCCACCAGGGAAACCTCCGGAAGGTCCAGGCCCTCCCGAAGGAGGTTGATGCCCACCAGAACATCGAATTTCCCCAGGCGCAGGTCCCGGATGATTTCCAGTCGTTCGAAGTTGTCGATGTCGGAATGGAGGTACCGCACCCGAATGCCTTGATTCTCCAGGTACTTGGACAGGTCTTCGGCCATCCGCTTGGTCAAAGTGGTGATCAGCACCCGCTCCCCGGCATCCGTGGTTTTGTAGATTTCGCTCAGAAGGTCGTCAATCTGCCCTTCCGTCGGCCGCACGTCAATTTCCGGATCCAGAAGTCCCGTCGGACGAATCACCTGCTCCGCCGTCACGCCACCGGACTGCTCCAGCTCGAACTGCGCCGGTGTAGCACTGACGTACACCGTTTGATCCACCATCTCCTCAAATTCCTCGAATTTCAGCGGCCGGTTGTCCAGCGCAGACGGCAGCCGGAAACCGTATTCCACCAGAGACTGTTTCCGGGCTCGGTCGCCGTTGTACATGGCTCGAAGCTGAGGCAGCATGGCGTGGGACTCGTCGATAATGGTGAGAAAATCCCCCTCCGGAAAATAGTCCAGCAAAGTGTACGGCCGTTCCCCCGGCTCCAGAAAATTCAGGTGGCGGGAGTAATTCTCAATTCCTTTGCAGGTGCCGATTTCCATCATCATCTCGATATCGTAGTTGGTACGCTGTTCCAGGCGCTGCGCCTCCAGAAGTTTTCCGTTATCCCGGAACCACTGCAGCCGCTCTTTCAGCTCCGCCTTGATGGACTTAGCCACCAGCTTCATGTCATCTCCGTTGGTGACATAATGGGAAGCCGGGAAAATGGAAATATGATTTCGCACGCCGGTAATCTCCCCGGTCACCGGATTCATCTCCTTGATGGAATCGATTTCATCGCCGAACATCTCCACCCGGACCGCCTCTTCGCCGCCGGCCGGATAGATATCGATGATATCCCCCCGCGCTCGGAAAGTGCCCCGATGGAAATCCATATCGTTCCGATTGTACTGCATATCCACCAGCTTCCGAATCATGTCCGTCCGATCCATCTCCATGCCCGGCCGCAGGGACAGCAGCTGATTCCGATAGGATTTCGGGCTTCCCAAGCCGTAAATGCAGGACACGCTGGCCACCACAATGGTATCCGGCCGCTCCAGCAGCGCCGCCGTTGCAGAATGCCGCAGCTTATCGATTTCGTCGTTGATATCCGCATCCTTCTCGATATAGGTGTCCGTGGACGGCACGTACGCCTCCGGCTGATAATAATCGTAGTAAGAGACGAAATATTCCACCGCGTTCTCCGGAAAAAACTCCTTCATCTCCCCGTGGAGCTGCGCCGCCAGGGTTTTGTTGTGTGAAATAATCAGCGTCGGCTTCTGAATCTTCTCGATGATTTTCGCCATGGTGAACGTCTTTCCGGATCCGGTGACTCCCATCAGAGTCTGGTGCCGATTGCCGGCCAGAATGCTGTCCACAATATGATCCACCGCCTGGGGCTGGTCCCCGGTGAGGTCGAAATCGGAATGCACTTTAAATTCAGGCATAATAATCCTCCAATCTTTTTTCTCTATTTATTCTCGCCGGCCAAAATCAGGTTCATCGTCTCCCACACCGCCGGCATGGACTTCACATCCACATCGGAATAGTTGATGATAAAATCATGAGCGTCCGGCTTTTCATCCGTAAGATAGTATTCCGAGATGGCCTGGATTTTAATCCCCTTCTCTGCCAGCGCCCGGCTTACCTCCTCATCGGAAAGCTCCGTATCCAATCGAATCCGAAAATGAAGTCCGGACTGGTTCTCGATAATCCGACAGTGATTCCGAATCGGGCTTTTCTCGATGGATTCAATCAGCCGCTTCCGCTGCCGGCTGTAGTACAACCGCATCCGGTTGATGTGCTTCTCAAAGTATCCGTTTCGGATAAACGCCGCCAGCGTGTACTGCTCAAAGGTCGATACCGTACAAGCGTAGAAGGACAGCTGACTGTAGAATTGGTTAGCCAGATGCACCGGAAGAATCATGTAGCTGATCCGGATGGTAGGCGTCAGGGACTTGGAAAACGTATTCATGTAGATGACCCGTTCGCAGGCATCGATGCTGAACAGCGTGGGCAGCGGTTTTCCGTTGGGTCGGAATTCACTGTCGTAGTCGTCCTCGATGATGTACCGCCCCGGTTTTTCATTGGCCCAGGCCAGCACCTCGTACCGCCGGCTGGCCGGCATGGTGATGCCGCTGGGAAAATGATGGTTCGGACTGATATGGACGATGTCCGCCCCGGATCGGTGCAGTTCCGGTATCCTAATGCCATGCTCATCCATGGGAATGTACTTGCAGTCAATGCGGTGCTGCCGGTAAATGTTCGCCAGGATCTTGTATCCCGGGTTCTCGATGCAGTACTCCCGGTCGCTGCCAATCAGCTGTATCAGCAGGCTGTACAGGTACTCCGTTCCGGCACCGATGACAATCTGATTCGGATCCACCAACATCCCCCGGAAGGAGCGGAGATAGTCGGCGATGGCCGTACGCAATGCCCGGATTCCCCCGGTAGGCGAAACCTCCATCAATTCTTTTTTTTGGGAAGAAATGGTCTCCCGGGACATCCTGGCCCATACCGAAAAGGGAAAGGTGTCGGGATTCACCGCGTTGCTGGACAAGTCCACGTCGTAGGACTCCCGGTCTTTGGGAATCTCGATATCGTAGGAAATCCGGCTCTCCCGGGGAATGCGGTTCATCTCCAGAATGTCGGACACGTAGTAGCCCTTCTTCGGGATGGAGTAAATGTACCCTTCGCCAATCAGCTGGTCATATGCATTCTGAATCGTTATGGTACTAATCCCGTTATTGCCGGCAAAAGAACGCTTCGATGGGAGCTTCTCCCCGGGCCGCAGTCTTCCGGCCACAATATCCTTCTTTATGTTGTCGTACACCTGCTCGTACAGCGGTTTTCCGTTATGCTCAAAGACGTAGGTCAGCATGACTCCTCCCCTATCTGGAATGAAAAATATAAATGTTTTGATTATTTATTTATTACCAGTTTGATTGTACTATTATAACCAGTTAAATTCAAGGAGGTACATTCAACAATGGATAATAAACAGTATGAACTGAACAAAGGTCTGGCTCAGATGCTGAAGGGCGGAGTCATCATGGACGTTACCACACCGGAGCAGGCAAAGATTGCGGAAGAAGCGGGTGCGTGTGCGGTAATGGCACTGGAGAGAATTCCGGCAGATATTCGTGCCGCCGGCGGCGTGTCCAGAATGAGCGATCCGAAGATGATTAAGGGCATTCAGGAAGCGGTCAGCATTCCGGTTATGGCGAAGTGCAGAATCGGTCATTTTGTAGAGGCACAGCTTCTGGAAGCCATCGAAATCGACTACATCGATGAGTCGGAAGTGCTGTCCCCTGCCGATGATATTTACCACATCAACAAGAGAGATTTCAAGGTTCCGTTCGTATGCGGCGCAAGAGATCTGGGCGAGGCCCTGAGAAGAATCAATGAAGGTGCTTCCATGATTCGTACCAAGGGTGAACCTGGAACCGGCGACGTGGTTCAGGCCGTTCGTCATATGAGAAAGATGAATGCGGAAATCCGCAAAGTGGTTTCCATGCGGGAAGACGAGCTCTTTGAAGAAGCAAAGCAGCTTCAGGTTCCTTACGAACTGGTAAAATACGTACACGACAACGGCAAGCTTCCGGTAGTGAATTTTGCCGCCGGTGGCGTGGCGACTCCGGCAGACGCAGCTCTGATGATGCAGCTGGGTGCGGAAGGCGTATTCGTGGGTTCCGGCATCTTCAAGTCCGGCAACCCGGCAAAAAGAGCTTCCGCTATCGTTCAGGCGGTGACCAACTACACCGACGCGAAACTGATCGCAGAGCTTTCCGAAGATCTGGGCGAAGCGATGGTGGGCATCAACCCGAGCGAAATTGCCATCATCATGGAAGAGAGAGGTAAATAAGATGAAAATCGGTGTACTTGCAGTGCAGGGTGCTTTCATCGAACACCGCAAAATGCTGGAATCTCTGGGCGCTGAGTGCGTGGAGATTCGTCAGAAAACCGACCTGGAAGGCATTCAGGGAATCGTGCTTCCGGGAGGTGAAAGCACGGTACAGGGAAAGCTGCTCCACAAGCTGGATATGTTCGAGGAGATTCAGACCCGTATCCGGGAAGGACTTCCTGTTCTGGCCACCTGCGCGGGAATGATTCTCCTGGCGCAGACCCTTTGCAACGATTCGGTGACCCATCTGGCCACACTTCCCGTTACGGTTCGGCGAAACGCATACGGAAGACAGCTGGGCAGCTTCATCACGGATCAGCCGGTGAAAGGCATCGGCGAATTCCCAATGGTATTCATTCGGGCGCCGTACATTGAATCCGTGGACGATTCCGATGTAGAAGTTCTGGCCACCGTGGACGATCACATCGTTGCCGTTCGATACGGCAACCAGCTGGGCCTGTCCTTCCATCCGGAAATGACGGAGGATACTCGGATTCACGAATACTTCTTAAAAATGATTCAATAGCTTATAAAAAAAGCAGCGGCCATCGCCTCAGTGCGCTGGCCGCTGCTTTTTTATTTTGCAAGCTTCAAACTAGAGAATTTCTCGCACGGCAACTTTAATGTGCCTAAATTTTCATTCTAGTTCTGCTTTTTCTGTCTGCGGCGCAGAGTAATGGTACCCACACCTGCCAGTGCAGCCAGCATGGTGGTCGCCCACAGAATGGTGTGGGACTCATCTCCCGTATTCACCGAGCCTTGCGGCTTTGGTGTGGCAGAACCGCCGTCGGATGGCTTTTCCGGCGTGGATGGTTTTTCCGGAGTGTCGGTGCCACTTCCCGGTTTCTCCGGACTATCCGTACCTCCGCCCGGCTGCTCAGTTCCATTGTTGTCGCCGCCCGGAGTCTCAGTTCCGTTGTTGTCGCCGCCCGGCTCCTCTCCCGGTGCATTCTTTTCCACCGGATAGAGGTCCAGATTCGGCTGACTAAGAATATCTCTCCAGTAGGTGTCGTTGTCGTAGTCAATTGCAATTCCGGTGGAACCGTCAATCAGATTTCGGTTCGTGGTACCGGCCAGTTTGATTCCATCACCCAGAGCTTTTCCCGGAGTGCCGGATTTGGAAACCGAGGCACCGCCTTCCAGGTACGCATCAGCTACGGAAATCGTACCGTTTCCGCTCACCGCATTTCCGCCTTCGCCGAAATAGCCGTCTCCGCCAACGGCGATTAGCTTTCCTTCTCCGGTGATTGTACCGCCGTTCAGAATAATTGCCGAACCGCCATTAGAAGTGGTGGCATCCTTTCCGCCGCCGTAGACCGCAAGTACGGAATCTTTATCCAGATTCAGCGTTCCGTTCACCTGCATTCCGGTCTGACCGGTATAACTCTTTCCCGTCGCCGGGTCCGTGCCGGTCGGCGCTTCATCGCCTCGCAGGAACACCTTTCCTTTCAGGGTAACATTTCCGTTCACCACAACCACCGGATCCGTGTTATGACGAGCTACCGAGCCGTTGGCGATGTTGTTGGTGTTGGAATAGATCTTTGCATTTTCCAGCGTGGATCCATCCTTCAGAATCAGCTTTCCGTTGATGGATGCGCCGTTCAGGAATTCTCCGCCGTTATAATCGTTGTAATTCATGGAGAACGTTCCGCCATTCTCCACTTCTACCGCCCCTTGCACCACGGAATCCCGCAAGGTCAGCTTCGCCCCATCCTGCACAAGGATTTTCACGCTGCTCAGGATATCCATGTTCACCAGCGTCAGGTTGCAGCCCTTCGGCAAAACAAGCATCTGGGTCTGCATGGTGCCTTCCTGAATGGCATATCCCAATTTTCCGTACGTTCCGCTGGTATGGGATCCGTACCACGCCTTCAAATCTTGCGGAACCACAACGGTTTCATTGCTCGGATCCAAAGTGAAGTTCTTGATGGCCCACGGCTCCATGTCGTACATGTATTTCCCGTCGGCTGTCTTGGTGCAGTTGCCCAGCACCAGCTGATTTTCCAGAGTTTCTTCTCCGCTAAAAATACGGAACGTAAGTGCGTTGCCGGTCGCCTTCCGACCCAGTTCGTCCGTAATGGTTACGCTGATGTCGTAGGTTCCGGCCTTCGCCGGTGTTCCGGCCAGTGTGACGGAACCGTCGTGGACGGAATAGACGCCGGCCATTCCGGAATCATTTCCATTCGCAGGATTGTCACGATTTACGATATTGACGGATGACCCTTTGGCTTTTACGCGGATGTCGCTTTCACTTAAGAGCTTCCAGTCACTTTCCGTCGGATTCGTACCTGTTTTTACCAGTGCCACCTCAACGCTGGCATTGCTGTTCTTGTTCTGGGTGACGTTGGTGGATGCACCGCTGATGGCATCGTACCCCTTCTGGTTCACCAAAGCGGATTCAAAGCTGCCCACCAGCCGAACGTGCAGCTGCATGTCGTCGCCCGGGTTGGTCCCCTGCGAAACGGTAAGCTTTCCGTTGTCGATGGAGACCTTAAAGGTCAGCGTCTTGTAGCCATCCGCCGCGATGGAAATCACATCGCCGCTTTTCAGCGCCGCGGTCTGGCCGTAGCTCTTCTGCGCAAATTCCAATGCACCGTCTCGAACGCGATATTTTCCACCCGTGGATGGCGTGAAACTGTAGGCTTCCCAATCCGTTCCGTTGACGGAAACTTTTTTAATGGCATCGGGATACTTCGAATCCCCGAAAGAAAACTGCCACAAGCCGTTAAAGGAATCCGCTTTCACGGAAATATCCTTCGGGTCGATTTCCTTTTCACCCTCTTCCGGCTTCTTTTCAAAGGATGCACTTATCGTCACATCGGATGCCGGCATTTGGAACGTCGAATTGGTGACGGTAATCGCCTTTCCGTTGCTGTCCGCTGCCGAAAGAGACTTCAGCACATATCCTTCCGCCGGATTCGCGGTGATGGTCACCGTTTCTCCCTCTTTCGCCGCGGCTTTATCCACGCTTACCGTGCCGTTTTCCGCTGCCTCCGCAGTAACCTTGTAGGTCTTCTCCGCCTCGTCGGCTGCAATCGCTGCGGTATGCTTGGATTTGTTCAAGGTCAGCTTCAGGTCGCTGTACCCGTTGGCCGAAATGACGCAGGTCACCTTGGTGTCGGAAAAAGCTTCCCCGATCAGAACCTGTTTGTCCGTGGGCAGGACCCGATAATTCTCTCCCCGGTCATCAAAATCCCAGGAACTGGTCACCTTCTTGTACTCCTTACCGGAAACCTTTACGGACGAAATGGCATTGAACCAACTCTCATCCTCTGCGTTAAAAGTAATGGCGAATCCCTTGCTGATGCCGGCTTGCTCGCACCGGGCAATGCTTGACGGCGGAGACTTTTCATCCGCCCACGCAGTCGTCGTCCCCACCGCACTTCCCGTAATCAGCAGCAGCGCCGACAACAAGAACGCGGTTAATTGATCCCTCTTTTTCTTCAATTATACTTTCCTCCTTGTAAAAACAACTTTCATGATGATAACGTTCACCGAGGAGATGAGGGTTGAGTACTCATCAGTTAGGCTCGGTTAACTACAGGATAGCACGGTATAAGGTTAGGGTCAACTAATTTGTGTAAGATGTGACTAATTACTGAAATTTGGTTAAAGAAAAAGAGTGCGCGGGGCACTCTTCTCCTACATCGGTTGAATTCTCTTTCATCGCCTGCTCCTAGTACACAGAACTGTCTTCTCCGTCGGTGACCTGAAATCCCATCCGCATCAGTGCCTCGGAAATTCGTTCCGCATAGTCCCGATTGGCGCCAAAACTAATATTCAAGATTCCTTCACCACCGCCGGTTCCGGCAACCACCGCCCGCTGTTCTTCCCCGGAGTCCATAATTTGAACAACAGTTACCGCCATGCTGCCGTTCCGCCAATAATATTTCTCAAAAACCATCAGCAACACCCGAACCCCTTCAGCCTCCGTAATCTTTCGAACTGCCAGCTCGGAAGACACGAAATCACCGGAAAGGTCTTCCTGTATCTTCTTTCCGATTTCTTCCAGTCCGGTGACTGCTTCTCGTTTCAGTTCAATGGTCGTGCAGCTCATTTCAAACCTCCTCTTCCTTCAAGAGATGTTCCAAGAGCCCTTCACACCCCAGGCGCACATCCCGATACGTATCTTCAAAATTCCCGGTGTACCACGGATCGGCGATATCGCCCTCCTCACCGGCAAACTCCAATAAAAGAAATATTTTTTTCTCCGAATCACCGCCGACAATGCGCTTCATGTTTCGCAGGTTGGCGGAATCCATACCAATCAGATAATCGTATTCCTCGTAATCCGATGCCTTCATCTGTACTGCCCGGTGCGGAATGACCGGAATATTTTCCTTCTGAAGCTTTCGCACCGTCCCGGGATGCACCGGATTGCCGATTTCTTCCCGGCTGGTGGCTGCGGAATCAATCTGAAACGAGTGGGAAAGTCCCCGCCGCTCCACCAGATACTGCATCACGCTCTGCGCCATTGTGCTTCGGCAAATGTTTCCGTAGCAGATGAATAGTATTTTTATCATTGCTGCATAACCTCGCATTTCTTAGTTTTTCCTACTCCAAAAAGGTGTAAACTTACTTTTCATTCTACGGGAAAAGGGACGTCATGTCTCTATTATTTTGAAAAAATAGTGCTGATGACGGAATTTTTATTCCATCACCAACACCAAAAAGTATAAAACCGGATTATTCAGTTGAAATTTGATTATTGCATAATATCCTCTTTCTGCAAAATTACTTTTTCTCCTTCGCCGCATGGCTCCTGAAATGCGTGATAATGATGTTCCAATAGTTCATCTGTTATCACAAACGGTGAATTGGCATTTAAGACCTGATTCCTTTTATGTAGTCTTTTTTGCAAAAGCTCCTTACTGGCTTTCATATAGACAAGCTCCGTTTCAGCGCCTGCTTTTTGAATCAGTTCTTTATAAACATTCCGATTTTCCTTACTCCAGAAACTAAAATCAATCACAACATCTTTTCCCTGCTGAATCAGGGATAGCAGCTTTTTTTGAAGCGCAGCTTCCACCTGCTCTGACAATTTTTCATATTGTTCTTCCGGATAATCAATTCCCTTTCTTCCATAAAGTTTCCACATTTCTTCGTCAATAGAAAGTCGGATATATCCTTCCTGTTCTTTTTTCTTGGCGTAAGTAGTCTTTCCAGAACCACATACGCCGCACATCATAATAACCTTGCTCATAAGACCCCTTTTTCTTTTTCCGAAACGGCATCTATCAATTTGCACTACAAAGCGGAAAGTTCTTCAATCGCTTTATCTAAAAAAATCATACCGTCCAGATGTTCCAACTCATGGCAGAAGCATTTTGCCATTTCATCTTCTCCGTCAACTATAATTTCCTCTCCATATTCATTGAGTGCCTGAATCGTGACCTTTTGCGGACGCTGCAAATTTTTCTTGTAACTATTCTATCATGTTACATCTCAAACATCACCTCTTTTTCCACGGCACGTCACTGTCGGAGGCCTTGAAATTATATACCGGTTTCATAATATCGATGATATCTACAGAGTCCCGAATCACATCAATGATATCATCCAGCGATTTATATGCCATCGGCGCCTCATCTAACGTATCCGCATTCACTGAGGTAGAATAAATGCCTTGCATGGATTTTTTGTATTCCTCCAAATCAATGGACTGCTTTGCTTTTGTTCTGGACATGATTCTTCCGGCTCCATGCGGTGCGGAATTATTCCATTCCGGATTTCCTTTTCCAACAGCAAGAACGGAGCCATCCCTCATATTAATCGGAATCAATACTTTTTCACCGGCATGTGCGGCAATGGCGCCCTTTCGAAGAATCATCTCATCCACATCAATATAATTATGAATGGTATGGAAAGCTTCTGCACCAGTCATCTTGGTTCTATCAATAATAATTTCTGCCATGCGCTCTCTGCTCCGCCTTGCGAAGCGCTGGCAGATCTCAACATCATGCAGATAATCTTCCATGAATGTTCCGTAAAGCCAGCATATCTCCTCCGGTGCATCCAGCGCCTGCGTTTTATAATTCTTTTTTAATTGCTTCAATGCTTCCTGGATTTCAGCTCTTCGTCCCTGCTCTTTGTAAGTGCGAATAATCTCATCTCGTTCTTTGAAATACGCTTCTTTACCGGCATGCAGATCGATTGCCAGCTGCTGATAAAACTCAGCGACCTGTTTGCCCAGATTTCTGCTTCCGGAATGAATCACCAGATAATACGTACCATCTTTTGCCTGATCAATCTCAATGAAGTGGTTTCCGCCGCCCAATGTTCCCAGCGATTTTTCTAATCTCTTTGCATCGCGCAAATATCGGTAGCATTTAAGCTGCGTCAAATCGAATCGCTCCATTCGCCCTTCCCATACATTCATACCGGACGGAACATAGCGACAGGCCTCATCTATTTTTTCAAAATCGATTTCCCGATCCTTCAGCTTTACACTGTACATTCCGCAGCCAATATCAACGCCAACAATATTCGGACAAATTTTATCGGTGATGGTCATCGTTGTTCCAATCGTGCACCCTTTACCGGCATGGACATCCGGCATAATTCGCACCTTGCTTCCCCTTGTCAGGTCATAATCACACATCCTTCGAATCTGCCGGATTGCCTCGTCCTCAACCACTTTTGCGTAGCAAATCGCGGTTGCCGTTTTTCCCTTTATTTCAAACATCTCATCCACTTCCTTTCCTATGCTTTGCTATGCTTCAAGTTTATCTTTTTCGGTTCTTTTTATCTCGGAAAAAAAGTTGCGAACCTTTTACAGTCCGCAACGCTTTTGATCTGACAATCTATTTTTAATTAAATTAATAAATGCCGCCGGTTTTACAACGCGAAGCATAGGTCCAAACGAAAGAACGCGAATCAGAAGCTCGGTTTCGTCCTCCTTATCATAATGCAGCGTCACCTGATATTTTCGCTCATCGATTTTCTCGACCTGCTTTTCAAAATGCGCGAAGTGCATCAGCACACGTTCCAACGCATTCCGCTCATCCACCAGTTCAAATATCACTTTACGCGGCTGCGGCAGATTCCTTTTCCTAACGTTTCCGCCTTTTGGATCCTCCCACTTTTCACAAGAAGTGATTCTGCCAAGATTGATCGTACTTCCCAGTTTGCTTCCCGTTCCGATCAACCGGAACTTATCATCTTTTTCAGAATATTCCAGATGTTCCGGAATCGTTTCGGTCGTCACTCGCTTTCCATGACGGTTTGTCACACTGATTTGAATCGGATACTTGTGCTTGATTGCATCCAATATCAAACGAAAGTTCCGGATGTATTCCGCATTCTCATAGGAATCGCCGTCTGAATACTTATCAAAGACATCGATATCTTCCGGTAAAAATAAGGGTTCGACGTCTTCAAACACCACCGGCCGATCCGTAAACAAACGCATTCTCGGATCTAATGCGATTGCGTTAATCCAACGTTTCTGCAAAATTGTGAGCGGCATCGTCGGCTTCTTTTTGAGAACAGTCGTTCCGCCTTCTTTCATCAATTGCCAATGCTCCGGTCCCAAAGATTCCGGAATACTCAATGTACTTTCTTCAAATGCGGAATCCCGAATGATTGCATTGATTTCCCCGGCCGCAAGCGGATGATCTACTGCTTCTGTCAAAATCTTCGCCACGGTTTGAAAATAGGTACTGTATATTTCATGAAACAGCATAGTCATTCCTTCCCTTCCAATCCATACATCTCATACATTGTCCGCAGGTCTTCTTTAAACTGTATTTCCAAGGCCTTATTGGAAATTGAAATATCCGTGATTCGACAGATAAAGGTACGAATCCATGGAATCAGTTCACTTGCATCATAGACATCGGCAGAAAAACGGCACGTGTGTTCGTCGATGTATTCCAGCTGCCCGATTCGTTTCTCTCGTTCCAATCGCTTCGGTATATGCTGTTCTCCGTCACTATACTGAACTGTAAATTCAATATGTTCCATCCGATTTCCCGATGGACTGTCGGTGGCGACACCCCACATATGCTTCTGCATTCCATTCAGTTTCACCCTTAGTTCATCAAACCGATCTGCAGGCTCGCCGCTTTTTACGGTAACAATATTATCCAGGCGATACGCGGATATCCGTTTAAAATGCGGATTATACGCCATCATATACTGCCTTCCGCTCTGTACACTGATCATTACTCGAAGCGGAACGACATCCGTTTCCGTCATGCGATCTTTTTTACGGTTCATCAGCTCAACGGTGATATTTCTTTTTTCATGAATTGCTTCCAGTATTATGCACAGAACTTCACTGTCCATTGCACCGGTGATGTAGTGATGTTTGAACGCGAAACGATCCGCAATTTCATCTGTTCGATCTTCCAAAAAAGATCCAATCACACCGCAGGGTGCGGTTTCGGAAAAGAAATCCAAGATATCTGCACTTGGCATTTCAAACGCGTCTGTACGACGGTACAGCATCGTCTTTCCGTTCTTCCTGCTTACCAACAATCCTTCTTTTACATATTCGTTGAGTTTCTTTCGAATCGTAGAGGCATCAAATACTCTCGCATTCTCAAACGCAGCCAGATATTCGTCCACCTGAGACGCAACGTCCACAAGGGATAGCTCTTGTCCGTCCTCAAGAATATCCATAATGATAAAATGAAGCGCAATATCTCCATCGGTAAAGCTCTTCGTCTTCCACGCCTTATATAACGGATTGTGCCTGCTCCCCCTGCTGTCAATGGATAAAAACACGTTTTTGCCATCCGCGGTCTGACGGAACTTCATATAGTCACCCAGCCAGCTCTCGATCCGGCGTTTCTCGTTGTCATAAGACCGGGCACTTTTCTTCGTATAATCGTCCCGGCTCTTGAAACCATAGACATAAAAATCCCGCATGTAATCGCGTATCTTATTGAAATTTTTGATCAATTCGCTGTATGCCATGGTTTCACCTTCATTACCATTCAATCTCTTCCGGTGCTGTTTTTAAATCAAAATAAGTATACCATAGGAAATATATCTTTCACTACGCAGATTTAGTTCTAGTCATGCGATTCCGCACCCATTTAATCAGCTGGATAATCGGCAGGCCGGCAAAGGCATACAGATATACCGTGCCCAGCTGCGCCAGGTTCAGCGTCTCCACCTTGAACACCGTTTCCAGTCCCGGCACCGTAAGCACCGCTGTAATCAGAGCCGCCCCCAGCATAAATGCACCCAGCAGCCACTTATTGTTGAAGAATTTTTTCGTAAAAATCACCGGATGATCCGATTTGCAGTTGAAGCCGTGGAACAAGCGAGCCAGACAAAGGGTTCCGAAGGCATAGGTGCTTCCCAGCAGCGCGCCGTTCTGATGGTAACCGGTCAAGAACGCAATCATGGTCATGGTTCCGATGACCCATCCGTCCACCGCGATTTTACTCAGAAACGCCCCGGTCAGAATCGATTCCTTTGCCGCCCTCGGCTTATCCTTCATCACTTCACTGTCGGAAGGCTCCACTCCCAGCGCGATGGCCGGAAGACTGTCGGTGAGGAGGTTGATGAACAGCAGGTGTACCGGTGCAAAAGGAACCGGAAGCCCGGTCACCGATGCGGCGAGAACCGCAAGAATTGCCCCGAAGTTTCCCGACAACAGGAACTGAATGGCATTTTTGATATTCTTGTACAGATTTCGTCCGTTTGCCACGGCTTTTACAATTGTTGCAAAGTTGTCGTCAGTGAGAACCATGGCGGCGGCATCTTTTGCCACCTCCGTTCCGGTCACACCCATGGCAACACCGATATCCGCCTGCTTCAGTGCGGGCGCATCGTTCACGCCATCTCCCGTCATTGCCACAATCATACCTCGTTCCTGCCATGCCCGCACAATCCGAATTTTGTGCTCCGGAGATACTCTGGCATATACGGAAATTCCGGGAACAAATTCTCTCAGTTCGTCATCACTCATATTCTCAATGTCCGCGCCTTCACAGGCTTCGGAAAGATCCTGCAGAATTCCGATTCTCTTCGCAATGGCCGCGGCAGTAATCTTGTGGTCTCCGGTAATCATCACCGGCCGAATTCCTGCTTTTATGCATTCCGCTACCGCATCCTTCGACTCTTCTCTCGGCGGATCCATCATGGCAATCAGCCCCAGGAACACCAGATGGTTTTCGTCTTCCAAAGTCAACACGTGATTCTCCGGGACCTGCCGGTAAGTGAACGCCAGCACCCGCAATCCTTCCATGGAAAAATCTCGGTTCTGCTGCCGAATCATTCTTTTATCCTCATCGGTAATCTCCCGAATTCCTTCGGTGGTCTGAATATGATCCGTCAACTCCAGCAGTCGGTCCACAGCCCCTTTTACGATCATGCGATTCTCACCATCGATGGAATGAAGGGTCGACATCATTTTGCGGTCGCTGTCAAAAGGAAGTTCATCTACTCTCGGGTAAACCGACCGTACCGCCGCCGCTTCAATGCCGTATCGGCTGCCCAGATTGATTAGCGCCGTCTCCGTCGGGTCTCCGATTTCCACCCCGTTCTCATTGGTAGAATCATTGCACAGAATGCTGTAATCCATCAGACATTTCTGTGCCGCATCGTCCACATCAATTGCATCTGCCGGAATTCTCTTCCCCTCCACGTAGTAATCTTCCACCGTCATTTTATTCTGCGTCAGGGTTCCGGTTTTGTCCGAACAGATCACAGATACGCTGCCCAGTCCTTCCACTGCCTGGAGCTTGCGGATTATCGCGTGCTCCTTCGCCATTTTCTGTGTCCCAAAAGAAAGTACGATTGTCACGATAGAGCTGAGAGCTTCCGGGATTGCCGCAACTGCAAGCGCCACGGCAAACATGAATGCACTGCCGATGTTCTCTCCGCGAAAAACATTGATGGCGAACAGAATCCCGCAGAATACCAGAATCAGCACGGACAGTTTCTTGCCGAAGTCCTCCAGGTTTGCCTGAAGCGGAGTCTGTTTCTCCGAAGTCGACTTCAGAAGTCCGGCAATTCTGCCCACCTCCGTTTCCATTCCAATATCCGTTACCACCGCTTTTCCGCGTCCGTAACTGACAAAGCTTCCGGAGAAAAGCATGTTGGTCCGGTCGCCCAGAGGCACATCTTCCGAAATCGCCGCGGTGCTTTTTTCCACCGCAAGGCTTTCGCCGGTAAGGGCACTCTCGTTGATTTTGAGACTTGCATTTTCAATCAGCCTTCCGTCTGCCGGAACCATGTCCCCCGCTTCCAGCAGGATGACATCTCCAACCACAAGCTCCCTTGCAGGAATAATGACAGCGGAACCATCCCGCAGCACCTTTGCTTCCGGTCCCGAAAGGTTTTTCAAGCTCTGCAGCGACTGCTCCGCCTTTACCGTCTGCACCGTTCCCAGGATGGCATTAATGGTAATGACAATGACGATGACCGCCGCACTTTCCGCATCTCCCAGAATGCCGGATATGATTGCCGATGCAATGAGAATCAGCACTAGAAAATCCTTATACTGTTCCAGAAAAATCTGCGGGATACTCTTTTTCTTTCCTTCTGCAAGTTCATTCCATCCACACCGTTCTCTGTTTTTGCTCACTTCCTCTCCGGTGAGACCGGTCTCTCTGCTGTTTACGCGTTCAAGAACCGTCTTCGCCGTCTCCTGATAGTATTTTTTCATAATTTTGCCTCCTCTTTTTCAAGAATTCACAGACTGAATTTCCCGTGCAGTGGAGCGAATCTTCTGCAAAATGATATAAAAAAAGAAACCTCTACTGCACAACAAAACATGCAATAAAAGTCTCACCAATTTCTTGAGGCACCGGATGCTTCCATCGTACTGACGACGCCACAAACGCAAATATATACGTAGGTTACTCCCCTTTATTATTAGGGCAATTATATATTCTCTCTGCGGAATCTGTCAAGCCCTTTTGCGAGAAAAACCGGATTGCAAATGCAACCCGGTCACCGGTTCATCCTAAATAAATGCAGCCATGTACAACGGCAGCGTGATGATGCGATCGTCACTTACCCCTATATTTCCATCTGCAAACTTGTACCCCCAAGGAATATCTTTGTTTTTTTTCATTACCGACTTCAGTGAATTTGCCTTTCCCTGTCCACTCTTGACTTCAATCGGAACAACACTTCCATCTTTCTGAATAATCACATCAATTTCCTTTTGAGATGTATCATTTTTATAGAAATACAACCTATGTCCCTTTTTATAAAGTGCATCTGCCACTGCACACTCATACATGCCGCCTTTTGAATTTCCCTCTAAGGTATTTTCCACAATATGCTGCTTCAATGAAAAATCTTTCATCGCCATAAGCAACGACAAGTCAGTTGTGTATGCTCGGAAAAAATCGTCTCGTGCATAATCATCCAGATCAAATTTGATATCTGTCACACGCTTGCAAATATGTATCATATCCGCCCGAAGAAGCCACTCGATACTGGAATAGTACTTTTGCGCCCGTCCTCCACGTTCCACCTCTTTATACTGGAACTTATGATTTTCCTTATCCAACAGCTGCTTTGCGAGCGAGAGATAACATTTTTCCGCTTTTACCTTTTCTTCCGCAGTTGCATAATGTGCAATATCGTACAGATATCCTTGCAAGAGATTTCTTTGAATCCGATCCACGTCCCTGAAATCTCTTGTTTCTGCATATTTTGAGACCGCTTCCGGCATACCGCCGATTGCGACATACTGTCTGTAGTAGGCCATCATTTGAGAATGAATGGCCTCCGGAATTGCAGTTCTCGATTCAAGATAACCACGAAGAGTCTCAATCATATCTCCAGTTATCCCCATTCCCCAGAGAAACTCTTCAAAATCAAGTCCATCCATTTTCAGATAATCCACGTAACCCACCGGATAGGATGAAGCTCGTTTATAATCGATTCCCAAGAGCGAACCGGAGGCAATTACATCGAAGCGGTTATCTAAGGCCCAGAATTTAAGCGAAGTTAATGCCTCTTGGCACTCTTGAATTTCATCCAAAAAAATCATGGTTTTTCCCGGCACAATCTTCTTTTCCGGAAATCGAAACCGCATCGCCATCACCATATTATCGACCGTGAGATCTCCGGAAAAAATATCCCTTGCAGAAGGCATCTGTTTGAAATTGATTTCCACATATTCTTCGTAGTTCTCTTCCGCAAAACGTTCAATTATATATGTTTTTCCGGTTTGTCTCGCCCCCTGCACGACAAGACACTTTCGATCCTTTGATTCAACCCATTTTTTGATATCCTTTGTCGCTTTTCGCTTCAACATACAACCACCTCATCAACATTTTTAGATATAAAAATGTACATTACATCAACATTTTTAACTACAAATATGACCTATTCATCAACATTTTTGTATATTATATCATTAAAGATTTTATCTTAAAAGTCAAATTTAAATGTTATGTGGTTTTGGGCTGAAAACCGCCATCAACACTCCACGGCGACTTTAATCACACCATCCCGCTTATTCTCGAACAGCTCATAGGCTTCATCAATCCGGCAAAGAGGATAGGTATGAGTAATCAGCAGCTCGGTATCGATTTTCCCTTGCGCAATGAGCTGCAAGGTTTCCTCGCAGTCACAGCCGTCCACGCCTCCGGTTTTGAAGGTGAGATTCTTTCCGTACATCTCCGGAAGCGGAAGAATCTGCGGCTTGTCGTAAAGCGCCACTACCGTCACGATAGCGTTCGGCCGGGCACACTCCCATGCCAGCCGGAAGGTGGAATCCGCGCCCGCAACCTCCAAAACCACATCCGCACCGCCGTGTTCGCTGTTCTGCAGCACGTATTCCCGGCACTTTTCCGGAGTTACGGTCTTCACTTCCGGGTAATGCTCATTTATAAAACGAATTCTCTCCGCATCTTGCTCGCACACGATGATATTCTTCGGCTCCTTCAGCATCACGCTGATCAATGTGCAAATTCCGGTAGGGCCGGCCCCAATAATCAGCACGGTATCTTCCTCCGTAATCTCGGAAATTCGCGCCGCCCAGTAGCCGGTAGCCAGAACATCGCCCACCAGAAGTGCCTGACGGTCCGTCACCCCGTCCGGAATCTTATTCAATCCCTGATTCGCAAAAGGAACCCGCACGTATTCCGCCTGTCCCCCATCAATCCGACATCCCAGTGCCCATCCGCCGTTCTCATCGGTACAGTTATTCACAAAGCCCTTCTTGCAGAAAAAGCATTCGCCGCAGAAGGTCTCCACATTCACGGTGACCCGGTCTCCCGGCTTCACATGCGTTATCCGCTCTCCCACGGATTCCACTATTCCCACCATCTCATGTCCTACGGTAATTCCCGGCACCGCCCGCGGAACGCTTCCGTGCTTGATGTGCAGATCGCTGGAGCAAATGCTGGCCAGCGTCACCTTCACGATGGCATCCCGGTCGTGTAAGAGCACCGGCTTTTCTTTTTCCCGCAATTCGAACTTTCCTTCTGAAACATACGTATACGTCTGCATATTCAATCCCATCACTTTCTAAAAACAATTTCACTCGGTATCTCATATTTCGTTCTTCGAACGTTATCAGAATACCATATTTTTCCGGTTTTCTCCATAACGAAACGAGGACCCCGCCGAAGCAGAATCCCCGTCTCAAATTTAAGAACGCTTTCTTATATGAAGGTACTTATTTAAAATATCCGTCTTCGTTCCGACCGATTAGCCCAGCAGCAGCAAACTAAATACCAGTGTGAAGAGGGCTACGGTCTCGATAACACCGATAACGATGAAGTAGTTCGCAGTACCCTTTCCGGTTGCACCCAGTGCATCTGCAGCTGCAGCGGCGCATCTGCCCTGGAACAGAGCGGACATACCGATTGCCAGTCCACCAAATACGCCAACCCAGAGAGCCAGGGATGGATCGCAGTTAGCACTCTTAATGAAGTTCATCAGAAGGAATCCGTAGATGGTCTGTGTCAGAGGCGCACCGGCGAATGCGATCATGATGAACGGAGCCTGTTTGCCACTTGCGTAGCACTTCTTCCATGCTCCTACGGAAGACATACCTGCAAAACCTGTACCGAATGCGGATCCAGCTGCGGAAAGACCAAGGGCTGCTGCCATACCAAGAAATGCGATGTTCATAATAATTCTCCTTTTCTAAATTACATCAGAATCATTTATAATTTACATTTAGAATCTTTATTTGATGACCTTTTTGTGTTTCTTAAAAGGTTCATATGGAATACCTGTCCACTCCAGGCCAACCTGGCCGGAGAACTCCAGTACGTTCAGACGAACGCCGTGAACGACTACGGACAGGAAACACATAACGATGTTCAACGCGTGTCCGATAAAGAATACCAGCGCGCCGACAATCACCAGCGGTCCGCCGAAGCCGGCCGCAATACCGTCAAAGCTCTGAGAAATAGCCAGTCCAGCCATTCCTACCGCGAAGAGTCGGATATAACTCATGATGTTTCCGAAACAGCTGATGGTGTCCAAGAATACGGTAAAGATGTCCGAAAGTCCGGACTTCAGCCCCTGTCCAAATGTCTTGTCCGGGGACATGCCGCCGAACAGCACTACCATTGCAAAGGCCGCGCCAACGCCAACACCCACCGGTGTCAGGGCAATCTTCTCTCCGATTACCAGGTTCAGACAGAGCAGGTACAGCGATACAATCGCAATCAGCCATCCAAGGTCTGCCAGCCAGCTCAGGTTCTTCTCCGAAATCTTCTTCTTTACGGAAATCAAGCTTCCCAGGCACATCTGAATCGCACCCACCGAGAACGAGAATTTCATTATCATGTTCTGCTGGGTGGAAGCGCTCACGTTGAAGTATTCCGGATAACTTGCCATGCTTGGAATTACCAAGGATTTCAAGAGCGGAACCTTCATGGCGCTCTCCAGACCGAACCAGGTACCGGTGATTGCACCCCAGACGATGGTTGCAAAAGAAAGCACGAACAGCAGATAGGTCGCCGTATTCTTTTTCTTCGTCTTCGCGACGTATCCGATGGTACCAATGAGAATCAGCACACCGTACGCACCGTCGCCCAGAATCATTGCAAAGAACAATGTGAAGAACAACAGGAACCACATCGAGATATCGCTTTCTCGGTATCCCGGCAGAATTCCCA
This sequence comes from uncultured Clostridia bacterium, assembly GCA_934234035.1. GTDB lineage: Bacteria > Bacillota > Clostridia > Peptostreptococcales > Anaerovoracaceae > Mogibacterium_A. Next base: position 244,169 of record CAKQHH010000001.1, read on the forward strand.
GGATGTTGTACAGCGGTTCAATGAGTCCGGAAACCTTGCCGAATTTCAGCTTAGTCGGAATCTTCTCATCATCGGCATCCACGCTCTCAATCGCATATGCCCAGCCGTTCTCTGCAGCGGATGCCTTGAATTCATCCACATCTGCTTCCGGCACATATCCGGACAGCCACACGAAACGATCGTCGCTTCCGGCTGTCTGGCTGGCCGAAGAGTAATTCGCCTCGTTCTGTGCCACCAGCATTGCGGCATTAAAGCTGTCCATATGCAGCGCCGCTTCCTTCAGCGTCTCCACGCTCTTGTCGATGCCCGCCTGACAATCCGCTTCCGCAGCGGCAAGCTCTTCTGCTCCCTTTTCCGGAAGGTTGAACTCACTCGCACCGAACTCCGGCGGAAGCGTTCCGATGGAAGCAATCAGTACTTCCTTCTTGATGTCCTTCAGGTGAATCACCTGACGCTCTTCATCTGCCGCCAGGGTCGCATAGGTGCTCGCCGGTACGCGGTAAAAATAAAGATCGTACTTGCGGTCCTTCAGCAGTTCAAGATCTTCCGAGGTAATATCCCCCCAAGGAGAAACCCTCTCGATTTCTGCGTGCAGAACCGACAGTTCTTGCTCAAGAGCTGCCTTTCTCTCAACGGCTCCCTTTACCTCACCGTAGAACTTCTCGAACTCTTCACCCTGAAGCAGCGGCTTCGCCGTCAGGTTCTTCTGTTCTTTCTTGTCCGGGAGATATTCCGCAAGGGATGCGGTCAATCTGGACAGTTCGGTGAACTTTTCCGTTACGGTATGCACCGCACCTTTTTTCTCGGCAATATGCAAAACACCGAGTTTTTCAAGCCCATCGAGCATCTCTTTCTTCCGTGAAAGCGATGACACGACGTAGACCATTTTCATTTTCTCTATCATTGTGCCGCCTCCACTAACTTTTTCTTTGAAATCTTTCCGCGAACAACCGCCGCTGTCTGCTGGTCGCCCAGGTATACTCCGATTACTCGAATGTTTTCCTTGGCTTCCGGAATCTTAACCTTCTCGAACAGGTTTACTCTCTGGGATGTGGACCGAAGTTCTTTTTCCAGAAGTGCTTCCTGTTTCCGAAGGGTGGAAACCAGTGCATCCAGCCGCGCGATTTCGCGTAGTTTTACCAGTGCAGTATCCACCCACAGAGGATAGTCATCTACATCATACTCAACATCCTTGAATTTCAGCTCCTCGAACTTCGGAACCGTAACTCCGGCGATGTTCTCGTTTCTGCAGATTACTGTCTCTGGCTGAACAAGTGTGTCAATACTCTTGTCCTCGTCGAAGATCGCATTTTCTGCAAATACAGCTACCCAATCATCGAGATTACCAATCATCTGAACACGTTCAGCTTCCTTCTGCGCCAATTCAGCTCTCGTTGTCATGATTACCTGCTGAAGCTGCTGTTTCTTGAGCTGCAGGGTTGGCAAATAGCGCTGATACTGTTTCAGAAGGTCCTTCTGCACTTTCTGTTCATTTTTAGTAAGTTTGATAGCCACTGTCTGCTCCTTTTAGTCCAGTGCTTCTTTCTTCGGCCATCTTTCCTTAACCAGACTTGTCTTGAGACCGGTTTCATTCGGCTCAAAGCATTCTGCAAGAATTTCCCAGCCAAGATCGAGCGCATCTTCAAGAGGAATATTTACACTAAGATCCATCAGCTTCTCTTCGAAAAGTTTTCCGAATTTCAGAAGCTTATCGTCCCATTCAGTCATAAGGAATCCCATGGATTTCTTCTCCAAACTTTCCTTATACTGTGCATACAGCTTAATCATTCCATCCATTACCGCACGATGGTCATCTCTTGTCTTTCCGTTTACGTTCTGCTTCAGTCTTGAAAGCGAACCGAATGGCTCAATGTGTCCATTCTTCAGATAGTACTGACCCTCTGTGATATATCCGGTATTATCCGGAACCGGGTGAGTGACATCATCGCCCGGCATCGTGGTTACGCCGAGGATGGTAATGGATCCGGCACCTTCAATGTCCACCGCCTTTTCATAACGAGAAGCAAGGCTGGAGTACAGATCTCCCGGATATCCACGGTTGGATGGTACCTGCTCCATCGTAATCGCCATTTCCTTCTGAGCATCGGCGAAGTTGGTCATATCGGTGAGCAGTACCAGAACTCTCTTTCCTTCCAGCGCGAACTGCTCTGCAACGGCCAGAGCCATGTCCGGTACCAGGGTACATTCTACGATTGGGTCGGATGCGGTGTGAATGAACATTACGGTATGTCCCATTACGCCGCCCTTTTCCAGGGTATCTCTGAATGTCAGATAGTCATCGTACTTCAGTCCCATTCCTCCCAGGAGGATGACATCAACTTCTGCCTGAAGAGCGATTCTTGCCAGCAGCTGGTTGTATGGTTCACCGGAAATGGAGAAGATTGGGAGCTTCTGGCTCTCAACCAGGGTATTGAACAGGTCAATCATCGGAATACCGGTACGAATCATTTTGTTCGGGAGAATACGCTTCGATGGGTTAAAAGAAGGTCCGCCGATTGGAATCATGTTCTCCGTCAAAGCCGGACCGTTGTCTCTCGGCACGCCGGCACCGTCAAAGATTCTTCCCAGAAGATTATCCGAGAAGGATACCATCATTGGCTTTCCGAGGAAACGAACCTCATCGCTGGTTCCGACACCCTGAGCACCCGCAAATACCTGCAGGGACACCAAGTCCTTATCCAGCTTAATTACTGTCGCATAACTGTCACCAACAAGAGCCAGGTCTCCGTATTTAACACCTTCCGCTCTTACTGTAACTACGTTACCGACAATAGATTCAATTTTCGTATATACTTTCTGCATCTTATTGCCTCCTAGTTAACCGCTTTAGCGAGGTAGAAATCTGAAACCTTCTGCTTCTGTGCCTCGAATTCCGGTGTACCGAAGACGGTTCCATGCCAGTCAAGGAATTCCTGTCTAAGCTGATTGAAGAAAGATCTGATTTCCTTCTTATCCTGCAAATCATAGGTTTTATTAATTACGTCGTACATCATGTTGAACTCGATGCGCTGTCTCTCCGGAGAACATGCTGCGTCGATTTCATCGAAGGAGTTCTGCTGGAGATATACTGCATCCAACAGCTCGCCCTTCTGATAGAATGTGTAATCCTCTGAGGATGTACCTTCTTCGCCGACAACCTTCATCATCTGGTTAACTTCTACGCTCTTTCTGAGAATGGAGCGTGCTTTCTCTACTCGATCCATATCTACTACGCCGGTATACTTGGACCAAGAATCGATTGGGTGAATTGCCGGGTATTTACGTGCATCGGAACGCTCTCTTGTCAGACCGTGGAATGCACCGACTACCTTCAGGGTTGCCTGAGTTACCGGTTCTTCGAAGTTACCGCCGGCCGGGGATACCGAACCACCGATTGTAACGGAAGCAATTCGACCGTCATTCAGTCTTACTTTTCCGGCTCTCTCATAGAATGCCGCAATGGTGGACTCCAGATATGCCGGGAATGCTTCTTCGCCCGGGATTTCTTCCAGACGGCCGGACATCTCTCTCATTGCCTGTGCCCAACGGCTGGTGGAGTCGGCCAGAAGCAGTACGTCCAGACCCATCTGTCTGTAATACTCTGCGAGGGTTACTGCGGTATAGCAGGAAGCCTCTCTGGCTGCTACCGGCATGGAGGACGTGTTACAAATGATAATCGTTCTCTCCATCATGGAACGACCGGTCTTCGGGTCTTCCAGTTCCGGGAATTCCTTCAGAATTTCTACAACCTCGCCGGCACGCTCTCCGCAGGCTGCCACGATAACGACGTCCGCTTCACCGTTCTTCGCCTCACTGTGCTGAAGTACGGTCTTTCCTGCACCGAACGGTCCCGGGATACAGAATGTTCCGCCCTTTGCAACCGGCAGGAATGTATCAATTGCACGGAGCTGAGTTACCAGCGGTTCATCCGGACGAAGTCTTTCCTTGTAGCACTTGTTTGCCTGTTTAATCGGCTGTGTAATAACCATGCTCAGGTTCATCTCTTCCCCCTTGCTGTTTTCGATTACACAGATTGTTGAGCGAACGTGATGCATACCCGGTTCAACGATGGATTTCACCTTCCAATCGGTTCCCTTCAGTGTGAACGGTACCATAATCTGGTTGGTGAACTGGAATTCCGGTACGCTGCCGATAATGCTTCCGGCTTCTACCGAATCTCCTACTTTTACGCAAGGAGTGAAGTCCCATTCTCTGTCCGGAATCGGATCGAGGTACACACCTCTTTCCAGGAAGAAGCCACACTTCTCCGCCAGTTCCGGAAGCGGATTCTGAAGACCATCGAATACCTGTGTCAAGAGTCCCGGTCCCAGCTCAACGCTCATCAGCTCCCCTGTAAACTCTACAGGATCGCCAACCTTGATACCATTGGACATCTCGTAAATCTGCATGCTGGCAATTCCGTTATTGACACGAATAACCTCACCCTTCAGACGCTTTCCGTCAACGAGGATGTACGCTACTTCGTTCTTACGTACGGCACTTTCAAACTTTACGTTTGCAAGGTTGCCGTTAATGCCAGTCACATAACCTGTTACTGTTTCCATTTGCATATCTCCTGTTATAAGTTATAAACGCTCTGTTGTACATTATCGAAGAGACGCTTGAATTCCGCCTCCCCCTTTTCCTTAACAAAGCAACTCTGGCGTTCCAACAATTTTAATTTGATCGCATATCCGAACAAGCACACCTCATCAAAAAAGTGACCGCCTGTGTAGTAATCCAACGCTTCGAACTGGTGAACCAGAAGAAGCTTTTCTGCTTCCAGCGGATTTTTGGCGGTGATTGCAGCCTGTGCAATCTGTGTACTTTCCGGATCCTTCTCATATTCAGCCTGGTAGGACTTTCCAAGAGCGGCACTTCGCTGCGCGTTCAGTTCTCTGAACAGACCCGTATAGAATCCGGACCATTTCTTAAGGAGCGGACCCTCCGTAGAATCAAGAGTCAGATTTTTCAAACGCTCCAAGGTCTTATCACTTACGTTGTCCTCACACATTGCGATGAATTCATCGTAGGTGACTGGCATCTCTTCGTTCGCAGAAAGTTCCGGCAGGCTTGAAATTAAGTAGTAATACGAAGCCATACTCTACCTCCCGGTTCTTAGAAATCCATCTCTCTGAAGTAAGGCATCAAGAGCTGCATAATCTCCTCATCGGTGCAATCGAAGTAACCGGAACCGTCCTTTGCGGCAAGCTTGAATCCGGAAGCAACTCCTTTTCCGACCTTGACCTCAAGGCCATTCTGAATCTCCTCCGCAAGCGCAGCTTTTAACTCGTCGGTGACTTCTGCCACTTCTGCTGCATACTGAGACATATCCTCACCATTGACAACGGCTTTGATCAGCTTGCCCAGAGCTTCGCCCTTCAGGTCTTCACGAACCTTTGCCTCCAGGATTCTGCCAACTTCACCCAATACTTCCTTCTTAAAGGAAATCAGGGCATCTCTCTTTGCCTGCTCGGCATTCTCGATAGCACCCTCTCTGAGTGTTTCAATTTCTCTTGTGGCAGCTTCCTTTGTTGTCTTGGCCTCTGCATTTGCATTGGAAATAATCTCCTCCGCCTTTTTCTTGGCTTCAGCGATAATCTTCTCTGCCTGCTCATTGGCTGCATCGACACCCTCTTTGCGGATGGATGAAACCAAATCGTGAATCTGCAATTCCATAGACTGTTAACCTCCTGTTCTATGCGCTTTCCACGTTTTCCGATATCTGTAGAACCAAATGCCCGAAAACAATACTTATGCATAACATTTTTTCTGATTATAGCACCAATTCATACCCTCGTCAAAAGAATGAACCACTCGAAAAACAGATAGTTTGTTAAATAATTATTACACTTTTATTAATTAAAAATCGCTTTACTATTAAAAATTTTTATACCGGGTTTCATATTCGTTTAAAAATCGGTCGCCGAGCTTTTTCAATTTTTCACAATTTTCACACGTTGTTCACACCAGCAGAAATCTTTTTATACTCACACCTATATAGTTAATTAATTGTCCATTTCACACCGAAAAATTACTATATGTTTAAAAAAGGATACAAGAAATTTAAAAATATGACACTTTTATAATTAACTTGACAAATGCGAATGATAAAGCACTTTCACTTCACATTTTCAAATTCATAAAAGCATAAAAAATTCTCACCACCGGAGGCCTCCGATGATGAGAAAAATATTTTTTTATTACGCCATGCACAGATAGGCGAAGTATCCCGCGTAGCACAGCAGCATGGCGATGCCGCAGGGTTTTCTCAATTCCTTGTGTTTTACCGTGCCGGCCCACAGCACTACGGCAGCCAGAATCGCTACGGCGACATCCACGATGAACTTCCGTTCGAACGGAACCGGACAGATCAGCGCAGTGGTGCCGATGACGAACAGGATGTTGAAGATATTGCTGCCCACGATGTTGCCGATGGCAATTCCCGCGTTTCCCTTTCTCGCTGCGGTCACGGAAGTCACCAGTTCCGGAAGGGATGTTCCCAGCGCCACGATGGTCAGACCGATGAAACGCTCACTCATGCCGAAGTACCGGGCAATCTCGGACGCCCCGCTGACGGCAAAATCACTTCCTTTTACAACCAGAATTCCGCCGACTGCCATCAGCAGAAGACATTTCCATACCGGGTGAATGGGGGTATCGCCATCCTCTTCGTCGGTACCTTTTTTTGCCATGACGAAAAGGTACCCCAGGTACACGAGGAAGAGCGCCCACATCAGGACCCCTTCCGCAAAAGTGACGGTTCCGCCGGTCAATCCGCAGATCAGCATAACTACGGTGATGACCATCATGAACGGCATCTCATATTTCAGGGTGGATTTCTGCACCGTCACGTTGGTAATCAGCGCCGTAACTCCCAGAATAATTAATACGTTCAGAATGTTGCTTCCCACCACGTTTCCGATGGTGATACCCGCATTCTGCTTCAGTGCCGCGGTGATGCTCACCGCCGCTTCCGGCATGCTGGTGCCCATGGCCACGATGGTCAGTCCGATAATCAGCTGCGGAATGCCCAGCTTTTTCGCAATGCTGGCCGAACCCTCCACGAACCAGTCGGCGCCTTTTACCAGAAAAACAAATCCGACGATCAAAATACCCGCCTGTAATAACATTTTTTCTACCTCGCTTTCCTTATTCCCTTGCAGTAGGCAATAAGCATAAAAAAAGAGACTCCTACTGCATTTCACAGTAAAAGTCTCGCTATTTAATCACTTTCCGAGTTATCCTTCAATAACTGTACTGACGAAAAAGTGAACACTTTCGGCTAGCTACTCCCTTTTAGCTCTAGTATTCTACCAAATTCTCGTTTCGCATTCAATATGTTTTACGATTTTTTTACAATCCGCCGGGGGTGCGCTAGATTAAATTCTCCTGCTCCAGGAACGCTCTGGCCACATCCTTCGGTTCCTTCCCCTGCACATCGACCTGATAGTTCAGCTTCATCATCACCTCGTCGGTGAGCTTCGGCGCCAGCTCGTCCACCACCTGCCGCAGTTCCGGATATTTTTTCAGGGTGTCGGAGTTGAAGCACGGAACCGCGTAATACGGCGGGAACACGTGGTCTTCATCCTTCAGCACCTTCAGATGGTATTTCATCAGCATTCCATCCGTTGCAAAGGCATCGATTACGTCCACTTCCTTATTATCCAGTGCCACAAAACGCGGCGAACCGTCCATCGCCGATATCTTCTTGAACTTCAGGCTCGGATATGCCTTCTCCAGTGCGTCGATGCAGTCGTGACGATTCTGGAATTCCAGGGTGCACCCCAGATGGAGCCGGGAGGATTTCCGCACCAGGTCTTGGATGGTCTCCAGATTGTACTTCTTGGCAATTTGCTTACTCACCGCTAAGGTATACGTGTTGTTGAACCCGCACTGCTGGGTCAGGGAGATATTCTTCTTTTTCATCTCCTTGACGCAGGTGTTGTACACCCCTTCCATATCGTCGGTACCGTCATGCTTCAGCACGCTTCCATACAGGGTGCCGGTATAATCCACGTACATATCGATATCGCCCTTCTTCAGCGCTTGGTAACACACCTGGCTTCCACCCAGATTTTCCTTCCGCACGCAGCTGATGTCGGTATGCGCCTCGATATAGTCGGAATAGAGATTCACCAGAATGAGCTGCTCGGTAAAATCCTTGCCGCCCACGGTAATTTCTTTTTCCCGTCCCGCGAGCCGGCTGTTCACCGCCCCGCCCACGATGATGGCGCAAATGAGAACCACCGCAGTCCCCAGAGTCAGCTTTTCCCGTCTGCGCTTCCGCTTCATCTGCGGCCGGGAGAGGCCGCCGCTCTTCTGCAGGCTGATCGGCGTCACCAGCTTCTCCACCAATCCCATCAGGAAGTCCACCAGCAGTGCCAGAATGCACGCCGGAATCGCTCCTGCTAGAATCTGGTAATTATTGGTGGTTCGGATTCCCGCAAAAACAAGATATCCCAGGCCACCGGCTCCGATAAACGCCGCCATGGTCATAAGGCCCACTGCCGTCACCGCGGAAATCCGCACGCCGGCCATAATCACCGGCAGCGCCATCGGAATCTTCACTTTGGTGAGAACCTGTCTCGGCGTCAGCCCGATTCCGTTGGCCGCCTCCACCATCAGGGGATCGATTCCGGAAATTCCGGTATAGGTGTTCTTCACGATTGGCAGCAGCGAGTAAATGATGACCATCACGATGGCCGGCAGTACGCCGATGCCCAGCAGCGGAATTGCCAGGCCCAGCAGGGCCATGCTCGGAATCGCCTGCACCACGTTGGCCAGCCCCAGCACCGGCTTGTCCAGCTTCCGCACGTAGCTGATCAGGATGCCCAGCGGCACGCCGATCAGGACAGCGATGCACACCGCAATTGCGGTCATTTCAATATGCTCTAACGTTAACTTCCAGATTTGAGACGAATGGGCCCCGAAGTATTCGAACATCTTAATCATTGCCACGCACCTCCTCCGTCATATCCTCCAGATACTGGCGGCTCAGCGTTGAAACCAGATTACTGTTGGTCAGGAGCCCCACGACCCGGCCCAGGGCATCCACCACCGGCACGTTGCCGGCATCCGTTTGGTCAATCATCTTCAGCACGTCCAGAATGCTGTCTTCCGGATGGGCCGTGCACTTCGGCGGCAGCATAATCTCTCCCGCCGGCTTGTCCGGACGGTGGTTGGCGTACAGGGATTTCCGGTTCACGATGCCCAGAAGCTGACCTTCCTTTCCGGTTACCAGCAGCGTATCCACGTGCCGCATCGTCAGCTTGGTGATGCACCGCTCTGCGGAAAGGGAGGCGTCGCAGGTCACCGGATGGCGAATCATAAAATCCTCCACCCGAATGTATTTCGGGGATCCCCAGATTCGGTTCGCCCCCACGAAGTTCGCCACAAAATCATTCGCCGGACGCCGCAGAATTTCTTCCGGCGTATCGTACTGCAGAATGCGGCCGTCCTTCATGATGCAGATTCGGTCCGCGATTTTAATCGCCTCGTCCATATCGTGGGTGACGAAAATCATAGTCTTTCCCATCTTCCGATGGAGGTCGGACAGCTCATCCTGCAAGGAGCTTCTGGTCAGCGGATCCAGTGCGGAAAACGGCTCATCCAGAAGCACGTAATCCGGGTCGTTGGCCAGAGCACGGATGACGCCGATTCGCTGCTGCTGCCCGCCGGACAGCTCGCTGGGATACCGGTCCAGGAATTTTTCCGCATCCATATCCACCATTTCCATCAGCCGCTCCGTGTTCTTCAGAATCTGATACTCATCCTTGCCTTCCAGCTTCTCGATGATTTCGATATTCTGCCGTATGGTCATATGGGGAAACAGGCCGCCCTGCTGAATCACGTATCCCATATTCCGGCGCAGCTTCACTTTATCGATGGATTCGATATCCTCTCCATCGATGAGAATCCGGCCGCTGCTGGCGGTAATCAGCCGGTTAATCATCTTCAATGTGGTCGTCTTTCCGCAGCCGCTGGGACCGATTAGCACCGTCAGCTCCCCGTCCCGAAAATCCATGGAAATCCCGTCCAGGACCACGTTGTTCTTAAACGCTTTCGTTACATCTATCAGTTGAATCATAATCTCATCTCCTTGTCGGGTGCACAGCACCGGCAAAAGCAATGACGTAATTGGACTCCCAAACCTATATAAAAATGCAACTATATACATTTATTTGTAAATTTTATCATTCCCTTTTGTGCGTTTGGTGAACGTGTGTCGGTTCTCTGTGTGGGATTGTGCAAAGAATCCATCACGTAAACGGCACGTAATAAGAAAAAAAGCACCTCCGAAGAGATGCCTTCCCTGCTCCATGAATCTCAGAACTTGCATTTTATTCCAGTTTGATAAGCGCGTCAACAATGCGATTCTCCAGTTTTTTCTGATTCGAAGCCGAAAGCTCGTCAGATGTTCTGATTACAAGTGTTCCTACCACTCTGTGGGAGCCCGGCGAAAGCACGCCCGCTCCATCAAATCCGGAAAGATACGCATCCCGCGCTTCTGCATCCTTAACAGTGTGGAATGCCTCGATTACCGCGCCGCCTTCCGTGCCGGCTTCTACCGGAGATTCTCCCTCGCAATAGCTGTCGTCAATCAGGGATGATTTCATCGCCACATATGCGTAATAGCCGCCTTTCTTATTCATGAGTGTATTCGCATCTGTTTTTTCCGTAGCCGCTTCCACCGCAGTAACACTTTTGACGGTCTTCGCTCTCTTCACGAGGAATTCTTCTTCCGGCTCGGTTACCTGTTTTTGCTGCTTCACGCTGTCTTGATAGGCTTTGATTGCGTTATCGATATCCTTCTTTACTTTCTTATACGCATCGTCATCCTCTGCCTCTTCGCCGGTTTTCACCGCCTTTTCAAGCGCCTTTTCCGTTTCCGCATCAAATGGCTCTGCATCTTTCTCCAGCAATTCGTTTGCCGTATTCACACTCTCATCCATCGCCTTTTTGGCCTCAGAGGCGCATCCCGTAAAGGATATCACCGTCACCAAGCACAGCAGTAAAACCAAGTTTCTCAATGCAAACTTTTTCATCTTCTATCACCCCTTCGTTCATCAAATCGATCCAGAACCCTGAGCATGTCTTTCGGCAGCCGCTTCCGGCATTCACCCCTCATATTATCCGGAAGACCATAGAATGCTTCCGCAATGCTCGTGGCAATACAGGTTAAGGTATCGCAGTCACCACCCAGTGACACCGCCGTCCGAATCACATCTTCAAAATCCGCTCCTTCCATGAAAGCCGTCAATGCTTCCGGTACCGTTTCCTGACATGATTCGATGTGATGATATCCCGGTCTGATTTCGTCGCAGGTTCTGGAAAGATCATAATCAAATTCCTGAATGATATATTTCTTTATCTCCTCCTTGGAAGCCCCGTTTCGCGCCATAAAAATAGCCGACGCCACTGCTTCCGCGCCCTTTATGCCCTCCGGATGATTATGAGTAACTTCTGCGGTCAGCATTGCATATCTTCGGGTCTCTTCCAGACTGTTATACAACCAGCCCACCGATGAGACCCTCATTGCCGATCCATTCCCCCAACTGCCATATGGCTGCGGGTTTTTCTTGCCCAGCCAAAAGAAAAATCTCTGCCCATAGCCGGCCCGGGGATACATCCTTCCCCATTTCTGCATAGACTGAATGACTGCCGTTCTCACATCATCATCCTCGGCATCTTTTGAAACACGCATTAGCGCATCCGCCACCGCAATCGTCATTACGGAATCATCCGTGAAACACACCCGGTCATTGAACATCTCGAAATCTTTTGTTTTATTACCCCTGTCAAACTCATAGGGCGCGCCGATCATATCTCCTAGGATTGCTCCATACATATATTGAATCCTCCTTCGCATTCTTGATGATGCAAGTATATCAAAATACGAAAAAGGAGTGGTCGTTTGTCATGCGACAAATTCCACTCCCCGAAATCACGCCCCCAGAATCGGCTGCCCATATTTGAATAGTGCAGCGTTTATCTCATAGATATCGTACACCTTATTCGTGACGAAATAGGTAATAATCAAGTCAAACTTGCTGCTGGGAGAGAATGCAATCCCTGCCCTGGACAGCAGGTCCAGCATCGCCGGCATATCCAGCTGAAGCGCGATTGCAAATGCCACCGCTGTTTTTTTCGTCGGCTTGTAGTCTTCCTTACATCGAATCCTGGAAAACACCTTCCGATCGATGTTTGCTTTCTTATAAACGGTGACATCGTCCATACCGCTCTCTTCAATCAGCTTGAACAGTCTTTGCTGAAAAGTATCCTCGGAACGCTCCAGAACTTCGTCCAGGCTCATTCCGGAAACGTCCGGAAATAACGGGGCCCCCAGAATCGCGGAGGCTTTATTTTGCTCCGGCCGCCCCCACCGCTCGCTTCCGTACCAAATTCCGTACTCCGCTTCATGAAGCTCCGCTACGCCGTGCTCATCGATGTATTCTTCAATATCCCCCACCAGCTTTTCGGACAGCTCGAACGCCTTCCGGCCCAGCACGACCAGAATAACCTCCATCTCATGGGACAGAAGGAATTTGTCGATCTCCGCCAAAGCAATCTGCAGCGCCTCATCTTTCGGAAACCCGTAGCTTCCTGTGGCAATCAACGGGAATGCGATGCTCCTGCAGGAAAGCTCTGCTGCCAGATTCAGTGATTTCTCATAACAGAAATGAAGAATCTCCCGCTCATCGTGATTGCCGTCGATCCAAGCCGGTCCGACAGTGTGGATTATATATTTTGCGTCCAGGTTAAAAGCAGGTGTATGGGACGCCTGACCCGGCCGCATAATGCCGATTTTCCTACGTTCCGCCAGCAATCGATCTCTGCCGGCGGCATGATAAATCGCATGGTCCGTGCCTCTGCCAACGGCAACATCCGGATTCGCCGTGTTCACGATGGCATCTGCTTTTACTTTTGTAATATCGTTTCGGATAATTTGAAACGGCATCCGAAGTCACCTCCCCAATCTTCTGTCTGATAAATATTCTTTCGTCCTACGATTGTCGCCGTCCCCAACCCGGCCGCTGTCCATAAATTGCCGATTTCTCAGTTTCAAAAAATAGAAGTTATCGCTTTCTGCCAATATAACGGCAGACCTTACTCTTATATTGCAGGTATTCACTTCCAAATGTGGCAAGCAAAAAATTCTCCTCAACATTGACAATCTGCAAATGGTACATGATGACCGCAAATACAGTTAAACCACACAAAATCCAATTAAAAAATATCAATAATGTGCCAATGTATAAAAGGTCAAATCCAAGGAAGGCGGGATTCCGGCTGATTTGATAAATGCCACTTGTTACAAGTTCTGTTTTGTCGGTTTTCGGCACTCCCGCCCGCCAACTGTCCTGCATAGTCCATACTGCCACAATAAATATAACCGTTCCGCCAACACTCATAATTGTCCCTATGACACGGGCAACAGTAGGACTATGACCTGTTTCAAGGAAGATACTGACAAGTTCCGCTATAAAAACAAGAATAGCGGAAATTTTCATAGTAATCTCTACAAATTTCGTAAAGCCGATTTTATTTTTCCCAATTTGGTCTGTCTGTATCCCCTGTCTTTTCTGGCAGAACATTTTCACAAAATAGCAACCATAAAAAGCAATTAAACTTGCTATCGAAATCAGCTTAAACTCCATTCCTCTCTCCTCAAATCCCGATTTTTCAACTACTTACTTAGTTACAAAATACAGAAGGTGTGCAGCCTTCTCTTCTAATGTCGGATACAATTCCTGTCCAGAAAAGGACTGATATATGTTTCCAATGAATCGAGCAACTCTAATGCTTTGCTGTATTTCTGAATTACATTAAGCACCTGCTGAGAATCTAAGGCATTCTGTGTCCTTTTCATAATACGTATTACTTCGCCAAGTTGCCTAAAATGATAACGTCAAGTGTATAGAATGGTACCTTTTGCTTTACACCAACGACACGCATTTTTGGCGTGTTGTTATCCTTATCGACCTTCACAATTCTCTATTCAATTCCAAAGTTTCGTATTTATTTAGTTCGTAAGCTGGCAGTTATTAAATCCGATATATCATATCTCCCGTATTCCATATACGCATAATTCCAAAGATCGGGTCATTCTCCCCATCATATCCATACGGCCTGTTAAACAACATGATGTCGCACTCTTCTATATCAGCCTTTGTAAATTCAATTATTCCCTGATACCATTTTTCTTCATCGCCGACATATTGAAATATCCGATCTACCCTCAAAGTTAAGGTCGCTTTATTATATTCAATCTGTAGGATCCGACTGTCATGTAAGCTGAAGGGAATATTACTTTCCCTGTCTCTAATATACTCCATGTACCTCTCCATAAATTCCGATTTTATATGTATAATTTGTTTTCCTTTTTACCGGAACAGACCTTCTTCATTTTCCGTCCGGCATTCTTTTGAGCACAGACTATAGCACATTCATTTTTGAATGTGTAGTTACAAAAAGGTGCGTACTTACCTATGAAAGCACAGCAGGTTATTATATCCTTGCAAGAACAAATACACAGTAAAAACGGAGGTATACACCATGGCAAATTATGCAAAAACAAACATTGAAAACGAAGGTAGAGTCGAACTTCATGAAACACGTAGCCAAGTGTAAGGTCTTGCAAACCGGAAGTTACTCATCCGAATCCATCCACATCATCACTTTTTTGCACTGTGGGCAATGCCATGCCTGGTGTTCAGCAGGATATGGAAGAACAGTAACAATTTTTCTGGTGAAGAAACCTTTTATGCCCTTTTTCTGTCTCTCCCCATTGGATATGAATTCATACGAACTATGACCGCCTTGTGCATATCCTTCTACTGTTCCTTGTTCCATTTCATTTCCACAATTTAAACACTTCATATCGTTCAACCTTCCTTCAAATTCTAGACTTAACGGTCTACAACAAGTGCCATCACTGGTTCCACGCTCTATTTCTTCGCATTCTCTTCCAGTTCCAGCATATACTTATCGAAATCAGACATAAACAGTCTATCCTGAATAATACGATATTTTTCAAATTCGGTCTCCGCATGAAGCTTTGCAATTTCCGCAGACACCTTACCTGCATCCTGCAAAATTCCGTAATCAAACATTTCTATAAAACGATTCAGACGAGATTCCCAATCCTGCATCGTAAGAGGGATGTGCCGCAATGTCATGCTTTCAGCGAAATCCAGATATGCCGTTACCATACGATTCAGCTGTTTCATTTCATCTTGACTTAAATAGTTCTTAGCAACCGTAACATCGCTTTTCTTAATCTTCCCATCCGGAGCATCTGCCCAGGTCGTTAAGCCCATATGTTCTTTTTCGTGATCCGCTCTTTCTACAATCAGCTCCGCTGCCGTATGTCCATGAACTGCGTAGTGCATTTTATTCTGAACGGTTGCGTAGAATCTTCTGGTGGTTGCAGAATTCTTATCGTAGTCGATGGCGGTAGCATAGAGATCGGTTATCTTCTGGTAGAACTTCCTTTCGCTAGCACGAATCTCGCGGATGCGTTCTAACTGTTCATCGAAGTACTTTTCGGTCAGATACGTCCCTCGTTTCAGTCGTTCATCGTCCATAACCCAGCCTTTGATGGTGTAATCCTTAGCAATCTGATTTACCCATTTACGAAACTGCACCGCACGCTCAGAATTGACCTTAAAACCAACTGCAATGATCATCTCTAAGGAATAGTGATTTGTGCTGTAGCTTTTTCCGTCAGTGGCAGTTATCCGAAATTTTCGGATAACTGAATCCTCTTGTAATTCGCTATCACTAAAGATTTTTTTTACATGATAATTTATGGTGCGAACATCCACATCGTACAACGTGGCCATCATCTTCTGCGTCAGCCATATATTCTCATCCTCATAGCGCATTTCAATGCTGTCCTGTTGGTCGCCCACAGAGGCAACATAGGTCAAATATTCCGCCGCGCTGGAACGGATGGTGATCTCTTCTTTTTTCTTTTTCACTGGAATCCCCCCCTGAACGCTTGTCACCGTCCCGAAACCGGCCGCTGTCTATGAATTACCCATTTTTGCTTTTGTATTTTGGAATTTGTCCAAAAGCCTTTTAACGATAGATCGGAGCTATCGTTAAAAAGTGTACTATCTTACAAACTGGAAGTTGTAATCCGCTTTACAGGTGATCATTTGGATCATTCTTTCTATATACTAACCAACTTATCAGCAAGCTATCTGTCAGCAGATATGCGATAAAACTCTTCTTTATTGCACTCTTTTCTCTTTCTGTTTTGTATCTCATTGTGTATCTCATTGCTTTTGAAACAAAATACACTGTTGCAGCCAAAATGATTATCAAAATGGCAATTGATATAAAAGATTGTTTCACTTGGTGTTCACCTCCATCCCAGATAACTTCCGATTTTTCATAACACGTATCACTTCGCCAAGTTGCGCAATACGATTATCATTTACAGCATACCCCTGCAATATGTATTTTTTTAGAACTGAATTTGCCCATCTTCTGAATTCAACACCTCGTTTAGATTTAACGCGATATCCGACGGAAATGATAACATCTAAATTATAGTATTCAGTCATATGTGTCTGTGTTTTTCCTTCTATTGCACCATGCTCGCTATCTTGTTCCTCCAATATGCAACTCCATATCCGTACAATTCCAAGTGCCTATCGGCATTTTGTACTCGCTCTCGGCATACGCCGTAAATCCTGCTGCTTCATAGCAGCGTATGATGAGATGCCCTACGACATCGCCATTCACATCTATTGCTGTTAGCGGATAAAAACGCCCATTTTCAATCCGAGGCATATAGTTTTCGATTATGTCATCCCCCGTAAGTGGATACTTACTAAAAGTGTTTGCAAGAGTTGTTTGCCTCTTTTATTTTATCCGATCACACAGGTTAAGGCCAGATTCATCACCAGATCCGCATCATTGTACTCTTTTTTGGTTAGCCAAGCTGCAGCTAACGAAGTGATCTTTGATTGATAATTCTTCTTCTCGTCAAATTGATTTGGATCAGAAACTATACAATATCCGAAGCCTTTCGAAGTGCATTCTTTAAGTTGGAAGCAGCAATCATCCAGATCCCACTCATATGGGTCATACGCACAGAGTCCCATAATCTGTTCCTCATTTTCACAAGAATACAATAATGAACGCTCGTCGCCGTCATTATATTCAAGAAGATCTTTATCAAATCCACAGAATATCTCATCCCCGACCTTCAGCTGCGAAAGGTCTATATCAATGATATGCATCGTTACCGTAGGAGCTAAAGCTTCCTCCGGATCGTCATATGTTTTTATGCAGTACCTAAAAGGAACATTCTTTCCATTTATCCAAACTTTTATACTGCCAAACGGTGTCTCCAACTCATCAATTACCTTGTGCGGCCTATTGAAAAAAATATCCGACCTAATTGTCTCCGGGTTAAAAATCTCACCGCAATTATCGCAATACACCTCAAACTTCCATGATTGGATCTTTCCATTCGCAATATCATGCGTGCATCGGCATATAACCGACCCCTTATGACATTTCGGACATTCGCAAATAAGAGCGGTCTCTCCGTCGCCCATATTTACATCGAAGCTTTCCCAGATCGACATCAGGAATTCGCTTTCATTTTCTACAGAATTTGTGTACATAGTTTATCACCTTTTAAATTATGACGGCACATAGCCGATTTTATTGACTCTACTCACGCCTCTTCTTAGAACTGTAATATCTATTGTCTCATATTCTGATGTTTCAACGCCTATCCCGCCTATCCGTGTCCGAGGAATGCGGTTTGGGCTATAAAAAGACTTGCATTATGTCAGATGTTTCCGCTTTTGCCTTGGCAATCTCAGCAGTGATTTTGCCTGCATTCTGAAGAATCTCTCTATCGTCAGCCATCAAGAATAGATCCAGTCGTTTCGCCCAATCCTCCATCGTCATCGGAATATGACGTTCCGCACGGTCCTCTGCCAAATCCAGATAAGCAGATACAATACGCTCCAGTGAACGCATTTCTTTCTCTGAAAGATAATTCTTCACAATGCTCACATCGCTTTTTACAATCTTACCTCCCGGTGCTGCTGCCCAAGTAGTTAATCCCATATGTGGCTTGTCTGCATCGGCTCGCTCGTAAATCAACTCCGCTGCTGTATGTCCATGAACCGCATAATGCATCTTGTTTTGGACCTTTGCAAAGAACTGCTTTGTTGTTTTTGCTGTTCTGTCATAATCGAGAGCTGTAGCATAGATGTCTGTTATCTTCTGATAAAATCTACGCTCCGAAAGACGGATTTCTTCGTATCACGAGTCACCTGACGGGAACCTTCGGTTTGAACTATCCGGAAATTCCGGATAGTTGCATCTTCCTCAAGCTCTGAGTCGGAATATATTTTCTTAATATGCTCATTGATTGTGCGAACATCCACATCATACAGTGTAGCCATCATCTTCTGGGTCAGCCATATATTCTCATCCTCAGAGCGCATTTCAATGCTGTCTTGCTGATCACCAACAGTAGCAACATAGGTCAAGTATTCCGCTGCACTGGAACGGATGGTCATTTCATCTTTTTTCTTTTTCAAATAGGAAGCCTCCTTTAACATCCCAAAATCATTATTCTGCCTGTGCATCAAAGGATTGTTTCACAATTTCCATGATTTGATCTAATTCATCCATAAAAATAAAATCATATGCCATACACTTCCGGTGGGGTTATTCCGCCCTCACCCGCAAATACTCTTCCGCTATATCGTCCAGCTGATTTTTTATGGATTGGAAATCGCCACTCAAATCCAGCGTTCTTACACATACGCGATTTCCCATGATCTGATATTCGTTATTAAATGCCCCCTCTGCTTCTGTTTGCGCATAGAGAAGCATCCCGGACACCTTTTCATGGGGAACACCGACAAGCTCATTTTCCTTTGTCTTCACATAGGTGAATATCTGGTACAGGTTATCCGTCGGGATGGACACCTTTCCATACTGCTCCCGCAGATTGCGTTCGTAGTATTTTGCATCAATAATCAGCGTCCGTTCTCCGCACGTCAGAGTAATATCCGTCTTCATCTTCGGAAGCAGATCTCGGAAACCGTCATCCACCTGCCAGTCCATCATGGAAGCAGAGGCTTTCACTTTCAAATGCTTGTACTCGGTGTTGTAATACTCCAAAATGAACTTCTCATATAGGCGGTGCATCTTCTGATCGTCCAGAAAATCCATCATCTTTGTCGAACCGTCCGATTGCGTCTGAAGCAAGCCTTTAATCACCAGCTCACAGACCGTCACCAGCATCCGATAGCTCTGATTATTTCGGTTGAATCGGATGGACCAATTGATGTTGTGTATATCAAGTGTTTCTACGTCTCCGAAGAACACCAGCAGCTTCTTGATTTCCTTCTTTCTGCTTGACGATATCTTTGCTTTCAGCAAGAGCAACAGAGTGCTCTTGATAATCCGATTCATATAGGAGTTGACGGAGAACTCGTCATAGGTGCAGACCAGCTCCCCGCGAATCATACTGAGATTCTTTATGGATGCAGTCACATCGATTTTCCCGCGTGGAGACGGCAATGCTTCCGTCTCCGAAATATATTCCTGTCCCAGGCCTCGTTTCAGCTGCTGCTTCACGCCCTTTGTCAGAATGGATGCGCACAGCTCCGCTACATTATGAAATTCTTCCGTTTCTATGCTCTTATATCCTTGCTCGTTTAACACTCTGAAGGCGTAGGAAAGCATATAATATACATTCTGTACCGGAATCACTTAATCGCACTCCTTAAATCCTCAATCCAATTCTTTGCTTTGGAAGGCTCATCAAACCAGTATTCCTTTAGCAGCGGTGCCAGCTCGAACTCAATGATGCCGGAAAGAGTCCGATCGGATGTTTCCTTCAGTTCACAGAAGAAACTGTGTCCGATACAAAATCCTTCTCCCAGGGATTCATCCTCTGCAATAGCTGCATTCAGCGCTTCCACCCTGTCAATCAGTCTATTAAACTTCTCACTCTGCAAGCTGTCCCGATATGCCCGGAATCCTTTGGTATTAAACCCGGGTTCCAGATCAAAGAAGGCAAATCTTCTGCGGAGCGCATAATCCATCATTGCCAGACTTCTGTCTGCGGTATTCATCATTCCGATGATATAGACATTCTTCGGAACGGAAAATTTTTCATCCGCATACAAGAGCTTCAGCTCGATGCCGCGCTTATCCGATTCGATCAGCATGAACAATTCGCCGAATATCTTGCTGAGGTTTCCGCGATTGATTTCGTCGATGATAAAGAAATACGGCGTGTCTTCATCGTCTTCTTCAGCGGATTTGCAGAAGTCATAGAAGGCACCGCGTTTCAATTCAAAGCCGCCTTCCTGTGTCGGACGAAATCCCATGATGAAATCCTCGTAGGAATAGCTTTGGTGGAATTGAACCATCATTACACGGGACGGATCCTTCACCCCCATGATGGAATACGCCAGTCGCTTTGCCGCAAAGGTCTTACCCACACCCGGAGCTCCCTGGAGAATGACATTCTTTTTTTTCGCCACCAGAGCAACCAGCGTGTCGTATTTTGGTTTTTCCATGTAGACTTCTTCCAAGAACATATCCGCATCATACGGCTTAAAATCAATCTCCATTGGTTCTTCAACATCATTTACTATGTCATCTTGGAACAGTGCATTCAGCTTCGTCACGTAGTCTGTGTACGCTGTAATATCCGTAAGAGTCTTCATCACCGCTTGTCCGGGATGCTGCCACTCGCCCTTATCGGTCCATTTAACCGTCCGGATGTTCTTGTACCGGGAGCGAGAAGAATCGAATTCATAATCGGACTCCACGACACCTCGACCGATAATTTGATGCATCCCTTTCTTAGCAAATACGATGTCGCCCGGCTTCATCTCGTTGGTAAATTGCCAGGTGGCGTGCGCGTCATTCTTGTAGGACTTTGCCGGATTGATTTTATCTTTCATCGCCTGCTTCATCTCGCTTTTGCCATTAAATGCAGACAAATCACCGATTTCATCCCAGCCGATGCCCATTATCCCGGCATCATAGAACTCATCCCAGCAGGTTGCCCCATCTCCCGGCGAGTACAGCCAGTAGTGAATGGGGTCAACTCCCTCATCTGCAATCGCAGCGCCTTTGTTTTCTCTCCGAGCTTCGTCCTTCTTTGCCTTTGCCTGTTCTTTGTTTACTTGTTCCGAATACTTCCACGCTTCGAAACTCAATTCCTTGAAGTCTTTCAATTCGCTCTCGCCACTCTGCAGGTATGCACGAAGCTTTTCCACTATGCCGAAGTATTTTGCGGATTGAATCTTCGCTTCAATCTCCGGAAGGGACTGTACGAGTTCTTTCGGAAGCTTTCCGGATTCATAGATGTACCATGTATTGCGCTTATCCAAGTTCAGAAAAGAATTCGGTGCAATCCAGTACAGACCCATCGTAATCTTGCTGTTGCCGTTTCCCTTCTTGTTGATGCACAAATCAAAATACTTGGACACTTGAGCGATTGTCTCCGGTGTCGGATTCTTTGCATATGCAAGGGCGGCATCAAACAGTTCCCAAAGATTCGGAATGTCGTCGTCTCCGCGATCCGGGAGAAAATAATAGAAGGTTGCATTCTGAGGATTCAACACCGGAATACTGTTAAACGCGGTCGGTAGCGGAGTCGTCACATCGAACAACTCCGTTACTGCTTTCAGGATAGCCAGACGGTTCGCATCCGTGAGATTCTTGTTAAAGAGCCCGAAGAATGTGAAGGGATCGATATCTACAATCTGGTTGTCCTTTTCCAGTGTAGGAAGGTTGATGCCGGTAATCTCGTAAATCTTTTTGACCTTCTCTATCAGTTCCCGGCGGTTGCTCTTGTACCGGAGCAATATGCCGGCTAGTTCTTTGTAAAAGTCTACCCAGTCAAATTGGTTTGATTTGCTCATGTAAAACTCCTCATCTCTAGCTAGAATTTCTTTAGCTCTTTCTACTACTTTCGTGTCCACCCGTTTACTTTCAATTATAATACGTAATGCTTCCTTCTCTTGTCCCAATTCAAATATATGTCGTGCTCTTGGGATTCGAAAGTTTTGACTTTCTGACTTCGATTCAGGATTTTCCGAAAGAATCTTTTTCACCAATTCATCTTTGGGAACAGAAAAATCTTTGAAATCATAATAAAATTTTACAAATACAGCTTTTCCAACTGCCGCCAATGTTCTATTCAAATCTTCATATTTTGTATCCTTCAAAACGGCCCTCCTCAGATTTCTCCATTTCAGAGTTTTTCAAAAATGTAAGAGTTCTATCATAACAATCCATACTACCTGGCAAATCTCCTTCTGTACTATCAAATCAAGAGCGACCATCATTCAGTCAAGTTGCTGCCAAGTGATTGACTTTACTTCATGATGATTTCTCAATAAATAAACCATACTTTAACATATGATTCAATTTCTTGTGCAATCAGACATAACCATCATTCTCGCGTATCAGGACCTACATTCTGTCAGATTACTTTTTGCTGAATAAACAGATTTAATATCTGTTCTATGTTAAGTTTATTCACAATGATGTCATAAAGTTCATCTATGAATCATCTTATATTAATATGTCCGGTTATGGAATATATGTTATCAGCTAACACATTCCTTCCAATCATAGCAGACTTCCGATGCGGTTAAAGACAACACTGATAGTGCAATTCATGCTGTTCGCTCATAATCAAAAGCCATACTCAATAGTTCATTATCCATGAGCAACTTATAGGAGTGATGTCTTTCATAAACCTGATTGGCTACTTTCGAAAATATCTCGCTAGCTCATTCTTCCCTTTGAATCCAACAGTAATGATAATCTATAGGTTGTAATGTTTTTTCTCGGAACCTGACGAGCACATTGCGGTACATCAGATGCTTCCTGTTCACGAAAAGCAAAAACTTGTACAATACACATCCGTTCTACCTAATAGCTTTTATTACATTCTAAACCATTTTGTTGTCAAACTCAATTTTGACATAGTCCACTTTATAAATTTCCAATAATCAAAACGAACTCCGACTTCGAGATATCTGCGTTTTTTCGATTGCGCTCTTTAGTTCAATGACCCGCAAGACTTTGTTGAAATTTGATGGATGTGCATTCTTCATATGCAAGATGACTACCATTTATACATCTGTCTGTGGTAAAATATCATTAGTCCATAGGATTTCCGCATTGGTATCGTGGGTTTGTTAGACACTTGTATTCTACCATAAATATCCTATGAACATTTTTATTACATGTTCAACTTCTTCAGTTTTGTTTTATACTCGGCACATATAAAATGTTGAAAGGAAGATTGAAAAGAAGGATGCCCATGACAACTTCTTCAATGATTAAGAATGAATTCATTGTAATGAAAATCAGATGCAGCAAAACTGAAAACGCAGGGCAACACAACAACTGCATTTCATAAGATTTTTTCTATATGGCAAGTGCATCTAGAAAAAAACAGACGATTAACGGAGGTATCTCATGAAGTTACTGTATTCGAATATTCTTCCACTTGGAACAGAGGATAATCAACAGACAATCGCAGATTGCTTTGAAGAACAACTTTCAAAAGCTGACCGCATAGAAATTGCTGTAGGATATGTATCCCGTGCAGCACTGGATGAGCTGGATAATCTTGTCGAAAAATACAATATCAGAAATATTTGTCTGAATATTGGAATGTATTATATAGAGGGCATGCCGGAAGGTTCCTATCATACCGCACTCAAGTTAAACAAAAAGTGGGTTTCAAATGGGATTGGTGAGATACGAATGATCCGCACCTTTAAATATCACGGAAAAGTATACTGCTTTTATAAAGACGGAGAACCTTTTGCAGCAATCATGGGATCTGCTAATTTAGGATTTCTGAAAATGGAAGCATCTAATCGCCGCCAGTATGAATTATCATCTTTAACAACGGATACTGAAGAATGCAAGGAAATATCCCAACACATTCTACGATTAAAGATGCCAAACTGCTCTGCAAATATTGGAGATATTACTAATATGCCGCTTATTTTTGAAAAAAATACCGCTCTTTCCGGTATTGAGCTTGTTACAGAAGTTCCGCCTTCAAACGTGGAATTCTATAAACGATGCATGGCATATACTTCTTTCCTTCTTCCGCTAAAGGTCCCTGCCGCTGCCGAACGCTATATGGATGATTCAAAACACTATACAAAATCAAATGTAAACGTTTGCTATGCCGCTCCAAGAAGCAAAAGAAAATCTCGTGACTGGTTTGAAACTCAGCTTACAGTTGCAAAAGAAATCACTCGTACTGAAGGGTATCCGGAAAAGAATGTACCCTTCTTTATTGTCACGGATGACGGATACTGGTTTAAAGCACATACTACAAGTGATGGCAATAAACAGTTCAGTGCTGTTGGAGATGAATTAATTATGGGACGTTGGCTCAAAGGCCGACTTGTTGCCGCAGGACTTATTTCTCCTATAAACGACACTCAGCTTGATACAGAGCGTAAAGGAATGATTACAAAAGAAATACTGCAGGAATATGGCTGCGAAAATCTTTATCTGAAAAAGACCGGTCAGACAGCACTTGATGAGGATGGAACAAATCGTGATGTTTGGATGCTTTCATTCAAACCAGATGATCAGGAAGGAGAAGACGAATAATGCCTTATTTAAAGAATTATCTTGATAAGATTATTGAACGAGGAAACGCTGGACTCGCAGAATCAATTTTTAATACCGCAGAAGAGGTTGGGAATAATTATCTTAGAAACTTCTCCTTCACCAGTCACGAAATCGGTTTATTACTTGGCAATGTACAGTCTGGAAAAACCGGACAGATGTTTGGCATTATGTGCAAAGCTACTGACCTCGGATTCCCAGTGTTTGTACTGCTCACTACAGATAACGTTGTTCTTCAGCAACAGACTCTTGATCGTGTAAAAGCTGATTTAGACGGATTCTGCATCTGCGGCGAAAATGATGCACGAGTATTTTCAGACAACAGCCTTATGCTTCCCACTATCGTTGTATTAAAGAAAAATGCACGAATTCTAAAGCTGTGGGCTAACATATTTAACTCAACTGGGTTTATGCGCGGAAATCCATTATTCATTGTTGATGACGAGGCTGATGCCGCTTCTTTAAACACATTAGTTAATAAAAATCGCCAGTCTTCAATAAACAAATATCTTGAATCAATCCGAAACGGAACAGCAAGCAGCTTGTACTTGCAGGTTACGGGTACACCTCAGTCCATCTTCCTTCAAACTCGCAAGTCCGGATGGCATCCGTTCTTTACGCACTATTTCAAACCTGGAAAAAGTTATCTCGGAGGTGACTTCTTCTTTCCAAAAACTGGAAAGCCTGATTGCGTAACATATCTGGATAATTTAAATGAGCCAGAAAGAGCAGTTGTAATACGACATCTCCTTGTCTCGGCCCAAATACTAGCATCAGGAGGGACAACATCTACCTGCTTGATTCATCCAAGCGTAAAACAGGCTGTTCACCAGAAATTCGCTGATAGCATAAACGCGGAACTTGATTGGTGCAAGACGAATTTAACTACTTCCTTTGCTGCCGAATTAAAAAAGCAGCATGCTCTGCTGACTCCAACCAAATCAAATGTTGTTCCTTTTTCAGATATTATGAATAAGGTAACAGAACTTTTGAATAATAACGAAATCAAAGTTCTTGTTATGAATGGCAAGACAGATGTTGAAAGTTCAGAATATGCATCAGGATGTAATTTCATTATTGGTGGAAACACACTCGGACGAGGTGTTACTTTTCCTAATCTCCAAACTATTTATTATACAAGAACGGCTAAAAAACCGCAGGCTGATACCATGTGGCAGCACAGCCGTATGTTTGGCTATGATCGGGACCCTGGAATGATGATGGTCTATATTGATGAAAGATTGTATAAGCTGTTTGCTGATATCAACGCAACAAATAATGCTATTATTTCTCAGGTTGAACAAGGTATTGACGATGTAAAAGTTTATTACCCAGAAGGACTCAATCCTACAAGAAAGGATGTCTTGGATACGGATCATGTTGCCGCTATTTCCGGCGGAACCAATTATTATCCATTTAACCCAAAGAACAATACTATCAGTCAAATTTCAGACCTTCTATCTTCTTTCGATGATGATGAGCCATATTATCAGGTTAGTCTTCGTTTAATGAAAGAAGTGCTCTCGCATATTGAAACTGACCCTGATTTTAAACTTCCGTCGTTTATATCTATCATAGATACCATACTTTCGGAGAATCCAACAAATCAAGGCATACTTATTGTACGCAGAAACAGAGATGTTGCACAAGGAACAGGTGCTTTGCTGTCACCGAATGACTGGCAGCTTGGAGGCTCTTTCCCTCGCAAAATTGTCCTTACCATGTACCAAGTTACAGGGAATAAAGGCTGGGGTGGAAAAAAACTGTGGGTCCCAAATATAAAGCTACCAGAAGGCGCCATTTACTATGATGTAATTGAGGAGTAACATGACTGATACGCATTCAAAAGAAATACGAAGCAAAAACATGTCACATATCCGAAGCACAAATACCAAACCTGAAGAAACCGTTCGAAAGTATCTGTTTTCTCGTGGTCTTCGATACAGAAAGAATGTACGAAGCCTTCCCGGATGTCCGGATATCGTACTTCCTAAATATAAAACGGTTGTTTTTGTAAATGGTTGTTTCTGGCATATGCATGACTGCGGCCGTTTCGTATGGCCATCCAGCAATAAAGAATACTGGACTAAAAAAATATACAGGAATGTTGAACGGGACACTGAAAACCATCGCATTCTATCTGAACAAGGATGGAAAGTTTTAGTTATATGGGAGTGTCAGTTAAAGAAAAAAACGGCATCCGAAAACTTAGAGAACTTATATTATGCCATTACTAAATAAAAAAAGGGATGTAGGTATAACACATACTGCATCCCTTTTTTAATCTTCATTTTAAATGTTTGGCTCTGTATATTCGTATGCTTTTTCGGCGAATGTCTTCAAAACTGCCTCGAAGATAATCTTTGCACCTTCACACGGAACAGCCATACCAATCTGTTTTCTTACCTGTTCCTTAGAACCTTCGAAAAAATAGTCATCTGGGAATGTCTGCAGTCTGGCTCTTTCACGATTGGTTAAAGCTCTCGGCTCTTCCCAATGATAAATGTGTGTTCCGCCTCCACCCGAACCAGTCACTGTGTAGGACGGCTTTTCTGGATCGAGCCTCTTGTAGATTGTACTAATTTTAGTCTTAGTATTAATCTTTAAGTCATCCGGCAAATCCACATCCCATGCATTTTGTCCCGGTCCAATCAAATTCAGCCTTCTTACAACTTTTGCAGACTGCTTAGTTTGTTCATTATTATATGCATCTGATGGAATTGGCGGTTCTTCAAGTGCTTGACGGCATGTTTTTATTTCACCTGTTGGTGCAGGAATTTTGAACTCATATGGGAGGTCTTCTCGAATGCCTACAATGATAATTCTATGTCTCGCCTGAGGAATACCATACTCTTCAAACTTATACAAATTAGGATAAATACGATATCCTGCCGCTTTCATATCTGATAGAATCTTACTAAAAGCCTTTCCTTCATTAGCACTTCTCAGACCACCCACATTTTCTGCCAAGAACCACATCGGACGATATATTTTCAACACTTCAATTCCATATGTATATAACGGTCCATACTTTCCTTTAAAACCAAGTTTTGATCCTACAAGTGAAAAGTCATTACAAGGGAAACCGAATGCAAGCGCATCAATGGCTCCAAGCTGCTTTAAGTCAAGTGTATGCACATCTTCGCAGATAACACTTTCCGGTGCATCTGGGCATATGTTTCGTATATATGTACGGCACGTAGGCTCATCAAGATCATTTGCCCACTGATGTACAATACCATAATTCTCGTTTCCTATATCTGCATGCGTAGCTCCCCAGCCAATTCCTCCAGGTCCGCAAAATAATTCTCCAAGATGAAAAATCATAACAACCTACCCTTTCTTCCTTATAATAAAATCGATCTGGCTTTGTATATGGTTCTTTTCTTCTGAATCAAGCATGGATGTATTCTTAAATCCCGATTCATATTCTTCCAAATCTGAAGTTTCTAAAAAGCCTGCCATAATAAAAAGCGGCACTACTGGCACAGAATATAAAACTGCTAATTTCTTAAGTTCTGCTGCACTTAAAATGTTATCTGCACCATTTTCCGCTTTACAAAGGCGAGAGTTCGTAATTCCTATTTGGGTCTGCACTTTTGCTTGACTCAACCCTTTTTCATTTCGTGCATTTCTTAAATAATCGCCCAGTTTGCTCATAGTTTCACCTCTTATAGATTAGTATACCATAGGTGCTGCATTGTTGCAACGGTTTAGTTATTAAACGCTGCGTAATTGCAGCGTTTAATAACTAAACAAAATTTATTTTTACTTTTGAAAGTAAAAGAACTGCTCTCATTTTAGAGAACAGTTCTTAGTAAATTCATTATTTGATATCTTGGTAAATAGCATTAATTT
Source organism: uncultured Clostridia bacterium (assembly GCA_934234035.1). Taxonomy (GTDB): domain Bacteria; phylum Bacillota; class Clostridia; order Peptostreptococcales; family Anaerovoracaceae; genus Mogibacterium_A. The sequence goes on from CAKQHH010000001.1 coordinate 272,711, forward strand.
TGTTTTTAATCTCAAACCAATCTGCCTTTAATATCTCATAATAATTCTGATCATTTTTTAAGAAGTTTGTCTCATTAAGAGATGCATCGCCTCTAGAAATAGTTTGGTAATATCTAAATCCTGATATGATAATCATATCAAATAAATCAGTAATTACAGCTTCGTAATTGTCCTTATTTCTGAATAACTCCTTCGGCAATAGGCAATCGCAATCATTAATATCTGAAAAAATATCATATAAGTAATTGTCATATGCCTTGCTCTCAGAACAATGTGTAAAGAAAAGTCCAATCTTTTCTTCATCAAGATTTCCATTTTTATACCTAGCAGCTAATGCGACAAACGCAATGCACAAAGTTCGTGCATTATGAGCAAACGCTATTGGACTAACGTGATCATTTTCGTGCTTTTTATCAAACGCTTTGATATATTTTTTTCTAAAATAGTAATCAATATAAATGAGTTCTTTTACAATAGATGCAACACTTTTTTGCTTTCCTTGAAAAATCGGCATATAAAAACGATCATTATACAGCGATGAAGGTTTACTTCTACTTGCAACTGGCAACTGAAATACTCCTGCTAAACATAACTTACCAACTTGAGCGAGATCTGTATTCCTGTAGCAATCCTTGAAAGCTTTTGGTACTGTCTCACCGCGCTTTGTCTGATAGAAAATTCCCACCTCTCTCATCGAATTCGAAAATCTCACTTGCTCAGGAGCATTTGCTTTCAAATCGATTTGTTTAATAGGCTTTTGAGAGTTTGTAGCTTTCGCAATGTCCAAGATAAAACTATTTTTTTCATCAACATCTTCTCCCATTGCCTTAATTATTTTACAAGGAAGGAACAAATCTTTTTCACGAGTTATTTCTTTACTCTTATGTATAAGCGTTGTTGTCTGTCCTCCATTGACAATTGAAAAATCTTTTAAATGAACTTCTTTACCGTCTACTCTAAAACTGTCACATACAATCGTGATTCCATTATTTCTAAACCAAAATTGTTCTGGATCATGCTGTATAGTATCATTAATAGACGCATCAATATCTCTTTTTCTAATATAGTATCTTAGATTTCGTGATAATAGATTAGTACTGTGGCGAGCATATAATTCCTTTACCGAAAACGCTGAAGCATTTACAATAACTGCATCCTCACCATATTCCAGATAATTATTTGCTTCATCAATCGAAATGATTCCGCTCTCTACTGTTGGTCTCCTTGATTCTAGTTCTTTTATCTCTTCTACGATATCATCGGCATAGTGGAGTGTTACTTCAAAACGGTCATTTCCCTGAAACTGCTCTTTAACAATCTTTTCAATACGGTCTGCTCGTATTCTATTTTTTCTTGCACTCGTATAGAATGCAAATCTAATTTTTGACTCATCACCTACCTCAGCGTTCAAAGTAAGAAATCTTCTTTGAACTTGAACGTTTACATTTTGATAATCGCCACGTTCCATATCTTTGTAGAATAGAATTATCTTTTGAATAGCATCTCTAACATTTTCAAATGTAATATCTTGATAGAATTTAGATTGTGCCAAAATCAGATTTTCTTCCTCGGAATTAGGATCTAATAATAATGCATCAACGCCACCATCGTATTGACCGTCTACAATAAATTCTGAAATGGTCTGTTCATTGAAATCAATGGCTGGATTTTTATAATAATTTGCTCTAACACAAAGAGCTGTAAAGACATAATCATCAGGCTTATCTCTTAAAGATGGATAGTCTTTTTTCATCACAGAAATTTTATCTTTAATAAAATTATAAGATTCAGAAGTAGCCATTGCATACCCTCCCATCCTTTTTAGTTTCTTTCATGATTGTAGCATAGCATTTTTTGAGGATCAAGATCCAGAAAACCAAAAAGGGCTACCCCTAATTAGGAATAGTCCTTAATCTTACTAACTTCGTTTGTCTTCCGCATGTCAAGAGATAGCATGTCGCCGTCCCATAACCGACCGCTCTGCCTTCATTATCGTTCAGCAATCACGTGGCATCTCTTGCGAGCTATATCTCAACAAATAAGGAACAACATAAACGGTCCAAGTACATAGGTTGACAAGTTTACCAACACTTTTACTATCAGTGTAAGTATACATACAATCGCCATCAATATATACGCAATCAGTTTAAATGGTAATTTTATAATCTTCATTGTTCATGCCTCCTCGTATTTTTCTAATTACATTTTTAAGCATCTGTATGTAACTCACAAGGATGTCAAATTATCGCTATTACAACTTTCTATAGTCTGTTAACATTTTTTGAAGAATTAAAATATTCCTACACTCATCTTTAAATGCGTCTTTCTTGTACCTGCCTTCTAATTGAGGAATATAAGGCATATGAATTTGATTTTCGTATTTTGTCCTGTCTGTTTCCCAATGTTCCTCTACATAATATTTAAATTCTTGTCGTTCTGCTTCATTTTCAAAAACCAAAATACTTTCAAGAAATCGACTTCTCGCAATACGTGCATCATCCGAATACTCGTTTATAAATAAAAATTCATGAAACGCATAAGCAAACGTATCCTTTTCAAAATATTTATACATAATATCCCAATGTATGTTATTTCCAAATGTAATACCATCTGTACAAGGACATGGTGTTGCATATCTTCCACCATCCAAAGACAATCCTACAAATTCTATCAATAATGTTTGATGATATAAAAACTTCATCGAAAAGAATCTTGGAGTTGAATCTGTTTGAAAAAAGAAATAATACTCATATCCATCTCTACTGTCATCAAATTCGTAATGCAAAGTATATTCAGGAAAAAATTTATAGTATTTATCCATTTCTCCGTCAGGACCATCAACCCAATTATCAGGATCTCTCAAATATATTTTTAATTTTTCTATTGGAGTTTGAATCAATCCAAATCTTTTTTTCCATAGATATTCAACTTTATCTATATCTGCATTCATGTTCTTTGGGGTATTAGTATCTTGAATTCTTGTGTAAATGTTATTTGAATTTACATCTCTATATTTTTCTTTCAAATAAAATGGTGTTTTATTACTATTTTTGATTACAATAACATCAATCACCCTATCGTGAATTACAACTTGTTTTACAAAGACAGTAGGTCGAATATCTCCTGCAAATTTTTTATCCTTTAAAAAATCAACTATATTTTGAGTATTTTTTCTGTTTGAATCCACAGTTACATCAACTAATTCATAATTTTCTTCATCAACTCCGATAATAATATATGCATCACGATTTTCTAAATTATTTGCCATACAAATAATATCGTGTAATAAATCGGCAATTTTAGATTCAGTATACCAATTTTTCTTGAAATCCCAAAATCCTCCTTCTTGTTTTAAATCAAGTAATCGTAAGATTTCAATTGTAAAATCTTCCATCTCTATCAGCTCCTCTATATCAATATTATTATTCTCATAAAACTTAAAATTCTATCATCACAAGTAAATAATACACTATGTAGCAGGCACAGCACAAGATAATATGAAATGACCTCACATTTGTAATATCGTGGATTCGCCACTATACTGTAATCGACGACTAAATCAATAGACAGTGGTTTACCACATACAAAAGGAGGTCATTTATGAATAGAATACTAAAAATCGGAATGGATGTCCATAGTACCAACTACACTTTATGTGCAATGGAGCCCGTGCTTGGAGGAGAAGACAGAATTTTTGCAAACATTCAGGTAACATCTGATTATCGAAATGTGATTCAGTTTATTGACAAACTAAAGGAAAAGCTGGGCTCTTCCGACTCCTATTCCATCGAGTGCGGCTACGAAGCCAGATGCCTTGGCTACTCCCTTTACCACCAGCTGACCAAAGCCGGTGTCAAATGCATGATCCTGGCACCGACAACGATGCTGACACAGCAAGGAAAACTGGAAGTTGTCTCTCTAAGCAAAACAGTTCATACATATTCGATTTAAAGTTCCATAATAAAGTACACGGGCCTTTTCTATTTATTAATATCCCGAGTTATTTTTCAAAGAATTACCATAAATCAATTTTCATTTTTTCATTTTTGAAGCCAACATAAGTAATTCTTTTACCGTTTCGAACAATAATGTAGCTTTACTCTCAGAAATCAATTTTCCCTCATGAACTAACTTGTTCCTCGCTTGCCGAATTTCAAAAATACTATTATATATATTCTCATTTAAAACACCAATTTGTAATAGAATTTCTTGTTTTACAGATATTGTGTATGTTCGTGTATCTTTTAACATCTCTTTTCTTTTTTTAGAATTTTCTCCAGTAACATTATTAATTATATTTTGTAACCATAAATAATCTGTTATTTCCTCAACAACAACCCAAAGAAAAGTAAGAGAAGCTGGCCAATTACGATGGTGAAATTCCGTAATACCATTTATCAAATGAAACGTACTTAAATTTGGTATCGCTTTAACAATCAGACCTCCCTTATCAAGCTTTTCTTTCATTTTTTCAATGGTTGTCATTCGACCTTCTGGTTGGTATAGCAATATTGCATCTGTTACTCCTACCACTTTCATTCTCAATTCTGCATGAATATGGCTATTCCATGATTCCCCAAAATCAACGGGCCATATTGACTTTGATTCATATATATCCCCTTCCACGATATCCCTATTAGTTATTGCTTCAACATTCATACCACCTAAAAACAGTTTACATAATAAATCGTTATAATGAACTATTATATCATCTTCGGAAATATTTTCTTCTGTTTTTATTCCAAGCGCACCGTCTCCACAGACTAAATATTCAACATTCCTACTGTCAAAATAGTTTGTAATCGTTCCAATAATTCGATGAAGCAACGAATGGTCATATGAAAGATTATTTATATCTTCTAGAGGGAAGTCTATCTTCTCGTTTTCGTGAACAACAAACTGAATAGGATATATATACGTTACATACACACTTTTTTGTTCTTTGTTCATATTGTATTTTATACCTTTCTTTCAATTTCCATAAACAAACGGCATTCTCAAATTCCGATTTATATGTACAATCTGTTTTCCTTTCTACCGGAACAGACCTTCTTCATTTTTCGTCCGGCGATAAAGCTAACAAACTTGCTGCACTTTCTTGCTTGCTTCGGACAGATTGCAACGCAGTGCATACAAGAAATACATTTAGCCTTATCGGTCAATTTCGGATTGTCCAAAGAAATGGCCCCCGTCGGGCATTCTTTTACGCACAGACCGCAGGAAGTGCATTTTCCGCTAGCAGCAGGCTTGAACGGAACACCACCGTATTCTCGGTATGGTTTTTTTCCGGGGAATTGCGGTGTCCTTTGTGTTTCGCTGTTTTGCATGATTTTGGCGGCAAATTCCAACAATTCCTTTTCGTCCTGCCGATCCGGGCGCCCGGTTCCGAATTGGTGCATCAAGGAATGCTCTGCGACAGCCTCCATTCCTGCGATGCATACAAAGCCCGATGCTTCCAGAACATCCTGCAGTTCTAACAAGGTGTCGTCAATCGCACGGTTTCCAAACACCGCCGCAAGAATTGCCTTCGTACCGTCTGCTTTTACATTTCGGAACATATCCGCTACGACCGACGGAATGCGTCCGCCGTAAGACGGTACAGCAACCAAACACAGATCCTCTTTTTCAAATTTCACCTTCGTCAGTTTATCCGGTTCTTTGATTAGGTCGATTTTTTCAGATTCCGGATTTGTCCCTTTCGCAACAATATCTGCTACTTTCTTTGTACCCCCGGTTGGGCTGAAAAATATGTTATAGAATTTCATAATGCTTTCTCCTATGTGATTCCGTTGCGGTAGCACCTCAGTTATTAATCCACATCCGAAATATCATCTTCTGAAAAATGTACCCAGTCTCCATTGATTGCCCGTAAAACTTGGCATCAATTCTAAAAATCTTCCAGTTTTACATCTCCTGCATCATCTGGCAGAAGACAAAGATATCCCTCTTCCTTTTTCCAATCCTGGATTTTGTCCGACCATGAACCGGATTCTTTAAGGAAGTTTTCTATGTACGCAGCCCCTTCATCCGACATTGCATAATCTACAAACTCTTGCGGTAATGTCACATGGTACTTTAATACATACTTCCAGGTATCCCTGTCCCAATAATACTTCCCGTCAGTGTATGCATACGGGCCAAGCAATCGATGTCCGGGTTTGAACGGATGCTCGTATATGCCGGGGCACATGAAGTAAAGCTCTGTTGTGCGAAGATACGCTATCACTTGATTGGGAACGGTGTACCCTTCCTGAACATGGTCGTAAATACTCTCGCTACCACCGTTGATTTCCTTATATGGTGACAGGCAGATCATTTTCGACATCTCATCGAAGAATTCTCGGGCATCTATATTTTCATCTGTTTTTACTTCATGACCAGGAACATCTAACACGATAAGATCTGCAATACAAGGTCCTTCCACTTTCATTACTCTTTGCTCGGACATACCGTATTCGCCGGACTTCACTTTTTCTGCTGCATATTTTGTTACCCAGGAAAGATCACCTGCGTATTTTGGATTGATAAGCTTAATTTCGGCATCCATGAAAGAATCATCCATCATTTCAATTGATATGGTATCTCCAAGATTAACTACTTCTCCTTCCTCAAGTTCGGTACGCAGATGAAGAACCTGTCCTCTGTAATCTTCGTATGGACAACCCGCTACTGATAGAATTTTCATAATTCTTTCTCCTTTGATTCGATCAGCTCAATTGTGTCACCGGTGTTGACACTTTTTGTTTCCTTTGTAATCTAAATTGAAAACTTTTCCATCAGTCGCAGTTGTTGCAGATTTTGCCCAAACTGAGCCTCGCTGTAATTCACCTTCAGACATATCACTCCGCTGCAACCGATTTATAGTAATTCCCAAAATCCGCCAGCGCATCCATAATCGGCAAAAGCTTTTCTCCTAGTTCCGTCAAGCTGTAATCAACTCTTGGCGGCATTTCCTGATAATCATGCCGATGTACAAGACCGTCATCCATCATCTGTCTTAGGCTGTCAGTCAATACCTTCTGAGATATGCCTTCCAGATCTCGCTGCAATTCATTGAATCTCCACGGGCGTTCTCTTAAATTTCGTATAATCAAAAGTTTCCATTTGCCACCTACAAGTGCCACTGCTGTTGCCACCGGGCAAACCGGAAGTTCGTCTTTTGTTTTCATGCAATTGCACCTCCTAAAACTGTGATTGCTTACACGAATTATAGCACATTCATTTTTTAATGTGTAGTTACAAAAAGGTGCGTACTTACATCTGAATGCACCGCCTTCCGGCAGGAGCTAACGTTCCTTTCGTACACTCTCATAAGAACAATGAAGAAGTTTACGGCATCCTTTCCGGTAAAGGAAAAGTCATTATTGACGGAGAAGAAATTGCTCTCACTGCAGGTGATTGGGTAAGAATCGCACCTGCTGCAAAACGTCAGTTCTTCGCGGCAGAAGATGAAGGAATTTCTTTTGTATGTATTCAGACCAAAGAGAATTCTCTGGAAGGCTTTACAGCTGATGACGCTGTAGTATATTAATACTTCATCAAAACACAACAAGCTTCTCACCACAGGGCATTTACCCAATGGTGGGAAGCTTGGTTTTTAGATCCAAAGACGAATTGGTAATACGACAAAGCACCAATCAACTTGTGACCGATGCTTACGTAATTAAACATCCAGTTTTTTAAGAATTTCATCCATATTTCGTTTGCTATATACAATACGTAGAATGTAAATCATTTTTTCTCCCGTATCCGGAAGATAGTACATTATATAATTTCCAACCAATTTCTTCCGCACGTTTTCTGCTTGTAAAAAATCATTGTATATAAGAGAGCCGCTTTCAGGAAAGTTTCTTGCTTCTTCAATATTTTCCTGCAGTTTATTTACAAAATCAGACGCAGCCGGTGGATTTGAAAGTTCGACTGCAATATATGAGACAATTTCATCTAAATCAGATTCTGCTTTTTGAGTCAGTCGATATCCAAATTTAGATGCCATATTTGCTCCTTATATTAGAAACTGCGCTTTTTCCATCTACCGTATTGCCAGATTTTACATCTTCCAAACCGTCCAGGATTATTTTTGCTTCATACACCTTTCTCATAGTTTTTTCATAATAATCGATGTCCATAACAACCAATCTTCCGTATCCATTCTTGGTTACGAATACAGGGCCGTTTTCTTCTGCACAACGACGTTCTACTTCAACCGTATTCTTTAAATCACGCATTGGAATAATCTGCATAGAATCAGCTCCTTTCTCGTGGCTATATTATAACCTATATTTAGCCACAGTACAAATGAGTCTTCACATTTCCCTCGGGGATTGCCTGCACGCCATGGTTCTTTGTAATATCTCCGCGTACTGCTTCAAACTTTGTCTGTCTTTGCAGGATCAAGTCTTTCATCCTTCCACTGCATACAGATGTATTTTCTTATCCAGTCTGGGTCCTCATAATGACCGAATTCACTCATCTGACATCCATGGCAAAGATCGTCTGCCATCTCAATAATGACATCTATCAGTTCCAGGTTCGTCTTCCACTTTTCCTCTATGGCATCATATCCCAAAAGCGCACCGAGAATATTACCGGTAACCGCTCCAGTAGAATCACTGTCGCCCTTATGATTAACCGCCGAAATCACACCTGCCGAGAAGTCATCCTGATGACGAAGCGCACAGTAGAGAGCAATGCCGAGAGTTTCCTCTGCAACCCAGCCCTCGCCTAACCTGTGGATATTATCAAGATCATCCGCCTCGTTTCCGGACAATTCGATTGCCAGATCAATAATATCGGTAAGCTCCTTCAGATGCCTGTCTCCTCGGAATATCTCTGCCACCTTGTCTCTGGCTTCAATTACGATATTCTTAAGAGTTTTCTTTTTTTCGCCGAAAACGATACAGTTGATAATGTGCGTCACAATAGCCGCTGGCATATAACCAAGGGAATGCCCATGGGTGATAGCTGCGATCTGGGCGCCTTCCATGTCCAGTGTGCCCATCTCCATATGCTTATAATTCAGCGCGACCGGAGCCACTCTCATGATACCGCCGCAGCCCTTGCTTTGATTCTGTGGCTCTTTCACATAATCGTTCACAAAGTCTTTACCGTTCTTCTGAGCGGAAAGCGCAGACAGACAGGTATTTCGCTGCTATAAAGCTCCGGCACATCCGCAAGCCATGACCTGCAGGAATAATTCCCTCTGCGATCCTGTATTTTCTGCTTATCGAAGGGACACTCCTGCGTATAAAGCCAGTCCTGATATGCCTGTGCAACATAGTGTCTTGGCCAGCCCTGGATCCCTCTCATTGCTCCTCGTGTATCTCCCACAAGGAGCCCATTCGCCGTAAACAGAGACATCTGAGTATCATCGGAAATCAGAGCCTTCCCAGTGAAACTGTCCAGCTCATACTCTGTGATTCCTCTCTCACCGTATTTACCGAAGATCTGCTCTTCTCCCCAGAACTCGACCGCATAGCCAAGAGCATCCCCTACAGCGCCGCCTGCTAATGAGCCACGGATTTTGTCCAGATTGATCTCCCTCTCCCTAATCCTCTTCATGGCTTCATCCATTTCCTGCTGATCCTCATCCCGGTAAAAATTATCGAAGGCAAAATTTCTATAAAACTCTTTAAAATTATACTGACCCTGCGTCCGGTCAAGCACCGCAAAATCAATCCTGCGGAACAGCTCCTTCTCTCTTAATTTATTGTAATTCATTTCCTTCAGTGCTTTATAGAAAAGATCTGAGATTACATGCGCATCATTACCGAAAGCACCGCAGCCCCAGGCTCCAAGAACAAGATGCCTGTACCCGAGATATGCGACGCATTTCAGCATTCCCATGATACGGTTATATACCATATCCTCATACTCAGACTCGCTCATTCCCTCCTTGCCATGTGATATCATCGGTGCGGCGCAGGTAAGGACAGAAACGACTACTGTATCGTCCAGCAGGTCACCATTCGCATCTTTTATAATTTCTACATAAGGCGCGATCATCAGCGCATCTGAACCCAGGTAGGTATTGAGGCTCTTGTTATAATCATAATATTTCCGAGCTTCTTTGCTCTCCAGAGAAAGAAGAAGTGAACTTTTCCTGCAAAGGTCTTCCTCCTGCGCTCTTGCACCGTTACGAACGCCGCCTCCCGGATGCACAGGATTGGCAAGATTCAAAACCAGAATGCCGTGATCATCCCTGGTAAAAAGATACGTATCGCCAAGGCGTTTTCTGGCAAGTGCAAAAGAATCTATATTTTCACAGCCATGTCCGCAACGTCCAATCACAAACGGCCTGCTGAACTCAGGATCAGAACAATTTTTCTTCACCTCTTCCGGCAGGTACACCTGTATCTCCTGCATTTCTTTTGCGGAAAGTTTCAGCTGTATCCTTTTGCCATTTTTTTCATACCAGCCCTGTTTTAAGATCTTAAGCGTATCCTCCAGCATAGCGATTTCTTTTGATCTGTCTCTCATGAGTCCTCTCCTTCCCCAGATTTATCACAACTGGAAGTTGCCGATTTGTTCTGTGTATCAAAATTTATATGCCTAATCCATTGTTTATTTTTCAAGAATTTGCGGATCAAGGAGGAAGTCATAAATGTTTACAGTCAAGATACCATAGTCATCATAATAGGGCTGCACAATATCTTTTGTGATAACAATCTTTTTGAAGGAATCATCAATTTTCCTGAACGGTCTGATTTCCTGAGTGCGTTTCGTTTCATCTGGCAGCGAGTATGCCGACTGGATATAGTATCTGGATGAACCAAGATTGCATACAAAATCAACTTCAAGCTGTTTACGGATAACCTTACCTTCCTGATTTCTTTCTGCAATCGGTATTACGCCCACGTCCACACTGTAACCACGCATACGAAGTTCATTATAAATTACATTCTCCATAGAATGAGTCTGCTCAAACTGACGGAAATTGATTCT
>CAKQHH010000002.1 GCA_934234035.1 uncultured Clostridia bacterium
CATTGATTTAGTCTCAATTACAGTATAGTGGCGAATCCACGATATTACAAATGTGAGGTCATTTCATATTATCTTGTCGCTTCGTTCCGGGGAGCAAAATCTTCACACAACTTCCGGCCGAAATGTGCAATTTCGCAAGCGCTCGGGCCGGCCGATTCCGTCCATCCCATCTATGCATCAAAAGAAATTGCCGGATCGCCCACGGTAAAGTTGTCGATCAAGCGGGTGGTGCCGATGCGAACGGCCATGGCCACCAGGTCCCCTTCCTTGAAGGTTTCCACCGGCTGCATGCTTTCGCCGTCGACCACCTCAACATATTCCACGTCTGCCATCGGTTCCTCTGCCAGACGTGCCTTCATGGATGCCAGCAGTTCTACGGAGCTTCGAACCCCGGAAGCGACCAGGTCCTGGCCCTTTCGAACGGAACGGGACAGCACCAGCGCCGCTTTCCGCTCCTCCGGGCTGAGGTAGGTGTTCCGGGAACTCTTTGCCAAGCCGTCCTGCTCCCGAACGATTGGGCAGCCGATTACTTCCACGTCAAAATTCAGATCTCGAACCATCCGGCGGATGATAGCCAACTGCTGAGCATCCTTCTGTCCGAAATAGATTCGGTCCGGCGTTACCGTGTTCAGGAGTTTAGCAATAACGGTGCACACGCCGCGGAAGTGAATCGGGCGGGTTTTGCCGCACAGGGTTTCCGAAAGCTCGTTCATATCCACGAAGGTGGTGAAATCCGGAGCGTACATTTCCGAAGGTTCCGGATGGAATACCAGGTCCACGCCGTGCGCTTCCAAGAGCTGGCAGTCGTGCTCAAAATCTCTCGGATAGGTCGCCAGATCCTCGTTCGGACCGAACTGAATCGGATTGACGAAAACCGAAGCCACCACTTTATCGTTTCCGGCTCTTGCCGCATCCATCAGGGATGCGTGACCCTCGTGAAGGTATCCCATAGTCGGGCACAGGCCCACGGTGAGGCCCTCCTTCTTCCATTCCTTAACCTGCTTTCTCAGTTCATCGATTGTATTAATTACCTGAATCATTTTTTGCCTCTTTTCTTCTTTTTTCTTCTTTTTTTCTGCTAATATAACTTCTTCAGCTCTTCTTCGCTGCTCATCTCAAACTGATGACTTGCCTCCGGAAAACGTCCGCCCTTCACGTCCGCCGTGTACTCCCGGAACGCGCTGCGCATCTCTTCCGCCAGCGCCGCATATTTTTTTACGAACTTCGGCTTGAAATCCTCGTTCATGCCCAGCATATCCTGATACACCAGAATTTGGCCGTCACAGCCCGCACCGGCACCGATTCCGATGGTTGGAATATTCACTTCCCGGCTGATTCGCTCCGCCACCGGCGCCGGAATGCACTCCAGTACCACGGCAAAAGCCCCGGTCGCTTCGACTTTACGGGCGTCCTCAATCAATCGCTCCGCCGCTTCCCCGGTCTTTCCCTGCACCCGGTTTCCGCCGAGAGCATTTACCGACTGCGGAGTCAGCCCGATATGCGCCACCACCGGAATTCCCGCACGGCTCAGCGCCGCAATCTGCGGGCACACCGACGCGCCGCCTTCCAGCTTCACCGCCTGGCATCCGGTCTCCTTCAGCGCCCGGCCGGCGTTCTCCAGCGCCTGCTCCACCGAAACCTGATACGACATAAACGGCATATCGAACACCACCAGGCTCTCCTTGCAGCCCCGCACCACGCCCTGCGTCGCCGCAATCAGGTGATCCATGGTCACCGGCAGTGTGGAATCGTATCCCAGCATGGTATTTCCGTACGAATCCCCCACCAGAATTCCGTCCACCGTTCCGTCCATCAGCCGGGCGGTGGTGTAATCGTAGCAGGTCAGCATGGAAATCTTCTCACCCTGTCGCTTCATCTTCTGAAAAGTCAATACGGTAGTCTTCATTACAAAAATATCCTCCTTTTCCAGACTTCTCCTTTTCTCATAAAAAAAGCATCCGTACCTCCCGAGACGTCCGACAATGCGTCGGATTCCGAAAAGCACGGATGGATTGTATTCATCATAAATGTACCCGAATACCCTGCGCCGCAAAAATCGAAAACCTTGTCTTCCTTCGGATAGACCGATCCTTCTTTCGCATATGCAAATGTACTCGCCTGTTATTCTTTACACAGTTTTTGAAAAGGTACAGCTTCCTATGAATACCGTCCATCTCGCTTATTGTACTCTTTTCCCATTCCGGTGTAAAGAATTGTTTTTGGCTTCCGGGCATCCGCCGTTTCTAGCAGATTCTCGGAAGGAGTTCACCGCTCGGCGGCGGCAGCAGCGTTTCTGTCCCCAGCTCCGTTGCCATCACCACGTGACCGGTCATGTGATCCGTCACCTCACCGATGATGGCCGCTCCGGCTGTATCCGGGCTTGCTTCCCGCAGAATGCGAACCGCATCCTCGGCTTTTTCCTTCGGTACGAAAATGACCAGACGTCCTTCGCAGGCCAGGTACAGCGGTTCCAATCCCAGCATGCCGGTCACACCCCGGACTTCATCGCATACCGGCACGGATTCCGCATCCAGGCGGATGCCCACCTTACTTTCATCCGCAATTTCATAGAGCACCGTGCCCACGCCGCCCCGGGTGGCATCCCGGATGACGTGCACTTCCGGAATCTCCTGAATCAGATCCCGTACCGGATGCCACAGCGGTGCGCAGTCACTGGTCACCTCGGCTTCCATTCCATAGCGATCCCGCTCCAGCAAAATCGTGCATCCGTGTCTTCCCACATCGCCGGTAACGATGATGGCATCTCCCGGACGGGCATAGGCGCCGGACAATTCTGCCTTCGGCATGATTTCGCCCACACCGGTAGTGGTAATGAAGATTCCATCCACCTGTCCCTTGCCGGCAACCTTCGTGTCTCCGGAGACAATCTGAACGCCGACTTTCGCAGCGGTCTCCGCCATACTTTTCACGATTTCTTCCAGGGTATCCATCGGGAACCCTTCCTCGATGACGCAGGCGCAGGAAATATACAGCGGCTTCGCACCCATGCAGGCCAAGTCATTCACGGTTCCGCAAATGCTCAGCTTTCCGATATTTCCGCCGGGGAAAAAGGCCGGAGAGACGATAAATCCGTCGGTGGACATAGCCATTCTTCCGGCCGGAGGAGTCAGCACCGCCGCATCGTCTGCGGTCAAATTCGGATTGTCGAAGTACTTCTTGAACAATCCGCCAATAAGTTCCGATGTCTGTTTTCCGCCGGCACCGTGCGCAAGTGTGATTTTGTCATTCATTGTATTCCACCTCGGTATCTTATTTCAGTTTCATTGTATCACCGTATTTGTAATATGCGGAGCAAGCGCCCTCACTGGACACCATGCAGGCGCCCACCGGATGCTCCGGCGTGCAGGCGTTGCCGTAGATTTTGCAGTCCATCGGACGAATCAGGCCCCGCAGCACTTCGCCGCAGCGACAGGCCGGGCTGGCTTTGCCCTGAACCTTCGGCAATTGGAAGCGCACTCGGGCATCGTATTTCGAGAATTCTTCCCGCAGCTTCATGCCGGAGCCCGGAATAATTCCAAGTCCTCGCCATTCCGTGTCGCACGGTTCCATGTATTTGTCCACCAGCTTTCGGGCCGCCGGACTGCCCTCTTCCGTCACCACCGACGGATAGCAGTTTTCCGCAAAGGATTCCCGCTCGCCGGCGCGAACCTCTTCCACCCGGCGAACCACCGTCGCCAGAGCGGTGACGATTTCGGAGGTGGTAAAGCCGGTTACCACGCCGGAAATCTGCCATTCTTTCGCGATTTTCCGGTACACCTCCATGCCCGTCATGGTGCTCACGTGACCCGGATAGAGGAAGGCATCGGCGCTCCCCTTCAGAGCCAGGTATGCCGGCTCCATGATTTTATTCGCTGTCAGCAGGGAGAAGTTCTCCACCTTCTCGGAAATGGCGTTCCGAAGGGCGATTACACTGCCCGGCGTGGTGGTTTCAAATCCCACAGAAAGGAAGCACACCTCTTCTTCCGGATGTGCTTTGGCATAATCCAAAGCATCCATCGGAGAGTAGACGATTTGCACCTCCGCCCCTTCGCTGCGGGCGTCTGCCAGACTCTTCTTCGTGCCGGGAACCCGGATGAGGTCGCCGAACGTAAATATTTTTACCCCTTTCTCCAGGGCCAGCATCACCGCTTCGTCGATGTAGCCCACCGGGGTGACGCATACCGGACAGCCCGGACCGGAAATCAGCTCGATGGATTCCGGAAGCATCTGCCGAATCCCCAAGCGGAAAATCTCGTGGGTATGGGTTCCGCAGACCTCCATCACCCGGATTTTCGGGCCGTCGTAATTCCGTACAATCTCGGCAGCCTCCGCTGCCCCTTTGCTTAAAGCCATTATAACGCCTCCATCACTTCCGATGCTTCCTCGCTGTCGTCTCCCGTAACGCGGGCGATGGCGATTCCTGCATGAACCATTACGTAATCTCCCGGCGCCAAATCCTCAATCAGCTCCGAGGAGATTTTTCTCCGAACGCCGGAATTGTCGATGACGGCCATTCCGTTCTCCACATCGGAAACCCTTGCTTTAATTCCTACACACATCTCGAATCCTCCTTTTCCAGCTTTCGCGCGCCGTACACCGCCTGTCCCAAAGCAATGCCACCGTCGTTGGGCGGAACCAGGGAATGGGTCAGTACCCGAAAACCGTCATGTTCTAATTTATTTCGGCACAGCTCCAGCAGCAGGGTGTTCTGAAATACCCCGCCGGTGAGGGCTGCGGTTGAAATGTCATTTTCTCGGCGAATGCGCCGGCATCCTTCCAGAACCATCTGAGAAAGCACCTCGTGGAACATACGAGCCAGCGCGCCCGCATCCTTCCCGGACAGCCTGCCCCGGGCAATCTCCCGCACCAGACTCCCGGTCTCCAGATAAAAGAAATCTTCTTTTTCCGAGAGCAGCGGTCCGTCATAGATTTCCGGCACCTCTGCCTGTTCCGCCGCGAACTGCAGCTGCATGGACATCTCCCCTTCAAAGGAATTCCGCTCCTTGCATCCCAGGATGGCGCTGACTCCGTCGAACAGCCGCCCGGCACTGGTGGATTCCACCACGTTCACCCGGTTGCCCAGCATGAACCGAATCGCCGCCCGCTCCTTCGGACTTCCCAGATTCAGCTGCTCCGCCGCAGCCGGTTCCAGCATCGCCGCCGCAATGCGCCAGCCTTCCTTCGATGCCAGGTCCCCGCCGGCATGCAGGAAGGGCTGAATGCTTCCCTTTCGCCGGAATCCGTCGTAATCCGAGAGCAGGAACTCGCCGCCCCAGATGGTGCCGTCCGTTCCGAACCCGGTGCCGTCAAAGGAGACGCCAATCACCGGCGCATCCCATTCGTTCTCCGCCATGCAGGAAAGCACGTGGGCGTAGTGATGCTGCACCTCCATGCAGGGAATGCCCTTCTCTTCCGCCAACTTCCGGGCCACCTCGCCCGTGTTGTATTTCGGGTGCAAATCGCATACCACTGCCTCCGGCGTAATTTCCAGCAGCCGTTCCAGCCGCTCTTCCGCCAGCTCCAAAGCCTCCACGCTGCGCACATCCGCCATATCGCCGATGTATGGGGACATGTAGTTCATATCTCCCCGCAGAAGCCCGAAGGTATTCTTCAGCTCCCCGCCGATGCCCAGCACCGAATGGTGATATTCCTGCGGCAGCACCGTCGGCAGGGGCGCATAACCTCTGGACCGGCGAATCATATAGGGTTGATTCCGGTAAAAAGACATTACCGAGTCGTCCGCACGAATCCGAATTTTCCTGGGATTGGACAGAATTTCATCGCACATGGGCGCCAGATATTTCTCCGCTTCCGCATCCGTCATGCAAATCGGTACGCCGGAAGGATTTCCGCTGGTCATCACCAGCACCTCCGGCATCGCCGGCTCCTGCGAGTTTTCCTCCTCCGGATACCGGAACAGAAGCATGTGCACCGGCGTGTACGGAAGCATCACCCCGATATTGGGATTTCCCGGTGCCAGCGCCTCGCTCAGCACGGAAGCGCCCGCCTCGTGAGTTTTCTTTTTCGCCAGAAGCAAGATGGGTTTCTGAGGTCCCGTCATCAATTCTTCGGCACCCTCCGGCACTTCGCACTCCCGGCGCACCGTCTCCATGTCCCGCATCATCACCGCAAAAGGCTTGAACGGCCGATTCTTCAGCTTCCGAAGCCGCCCCACCGCCTCGTCATTGCTTCCGTCGCAGCAGAGGTGAAAGCCGCCGATTCCCTTAATGGCCACGATGCCGCCCCGGCGGATAAGGTTCCGCACCTTAATCAGGGCATCTTTCCCCGTTTCCGGTCCTTTCAGCAGGTACAGTTCCGGTCCGCAGTCGTTGCAGCAGATCGGCTGAGCGTGATATCTCCGGGATCGAATATCCGTATATTCCCGGTTACAATCCTCGCACATGGGGAATTCCCCCATACTGGTGCGAACCCGGTCGTAGGGCATGGAGTCCAGAATCGTCAGCCGCGGTCCGCAGGCCGTGCAGTTAATAAAAGGATGCAGGTACCGCCGATTTGCCGGGTCGAAAAGCTCTCGCTCGCAGTCCGGGCAGGTGGCGATGTCCGGTGAAACGAACACCATCCCCTCTTCCTTCGCACTTTCGATAATCTCAAAATCTTCCGAATCCGGCGGGCATTCCGACTCCTCCGGCACCGCCGTTTTGATCTTTAGAATCGCCGAACGCGCCGGCGCTTCCTTTGGAATTGCCTCCAGGAATTCCGAAAGCCGGTCTCCCCGGGCGTAGATTTCCACATAGCTTCCCCGGTTGCAGACGGTTCCGGTAATCCGAAACCGAAGGGCTAATTTTCGGATAAATGGACGAAATCCAACACCTTGGACGATTCCGTAGATGCGGATTCGCATCCGGTTTTCCGATTCCTTTGTCATCTTCTATGCCCCGCTTTCTTCCAATAGTCTCGGGAGGTTTCCACGGAATGGAGTTCTCCGGACACCGGATAATGAGGAAGATCCAGATAGGTCCCCTCCCATCTCGGAAGGGCCCGCTTCAGAAGAGGATCTCCCAGAACCGTATCGATGGCGCCGTCCTGCACCAGCTTCAGCAGATTCGCTTCCTCTTCCAGATGCCGGTCGCCCTCTTCCTTCAGTGTTCCGTCCATCCGGAACCAGCCGGCTACGGTAACCTTCGCATCCGGCTTCTGTTCCCGAATCCATTCCCGGATTTCATTGGCGAAAATCTGTTGATGTACAATCAGTATATGGGAACCCAGCTCCGGAAGAATCCGTTCGGTGAATTCCCTTCGGCTTTCCGCCTCCACCGGATAGCCGGTTTCGTACGGAATGCCGTATTCTCTTTTTAGCATGCGGGCGGTCTTCAAACCGGAAGGAGATACCACCAGATTTCTCTCGGCAGAAAGGGCTTTTCTCACATCCTCCAGGGTGTCCCCCATTCCGTACACCACGCCGCCCGGAACCAGCCGGCGGAATTCCGCGCCGCTGTCCACTGCGGTGGTGTCCAGTGGGGTCGCCCCCAGAATGCCCACGCGATTCTCTTTTTCGGTCACCGACTCGTCCAAAAACTCCCGGAAAAGCCACTGGTAGGCCTTCTCCTGACCCTTATCGTACAGCTCGATGCCGTTGGTCTCCACCGGAAGAACCGGAATTCCCGTATCCTTCTCCAGGAGCCGCTTCAGCGCCCGGTAATCCGTAGCGATAGTGGCCGGCACCGGCGTTCCGATGAGCCCGATAAATGCAGCATCCATGTCCTGCAAGGCCTGCCGAATCTTTCGAATCAGCAGCTCATCCCGTCCAAGTATCGCATCCAGATCCCGAAGGCCCGCACTGAAAATGGCGCTCTTGGCACCGCCCCACCGAGGTTCGTCATATCCGCACACGTTGCCCACGCAGCCGCCGGCATCCATGATAATCAGCATTCCGCCGTACCCGAACAGCACCGAGGCCGTTCCGGACTGATCCGGGGAAAAAGGTGAAATATATTTACGAAGTCCTTTCATTTCCGGATCCTCCTATTCCTTCGTCTCGTTCATCTCAGTGTCGCCTGCCGCTTCCCCGGCAGCCGCCGCTGCCTGCTTCCAGGTTTCCGCCACCTCATTGGCGAAATTCTTCAGTCCGCGGTAACCGAAAGGCTGAATCTCATCGTTCCATTTCACGTTCACGGATTTCGGATAGTAGAATGCCGCATCCGTACCGATGGAGATGTCCACGTCCTGGTCTCCGTCGTAATTCATCATGGTTGGGGAAAGGGTGGAATAGATTCGAAGGTTCGGATTGTATTCCCCGATTTCCCGAATATATGGATAATCCTCTTCCGTAATCGCCGCGAAGACGGATTTTACTTCAAAGCCCATTTTCAGAAGTGCCAGTGCCATCTCCAGCGGATTGCCGTTTACCACCTGGCCCACCACGAAGGACTTGCCTTTGCACACTTCCTGCAGTTCCTGCACCGCCTGCTCCGCTTCCCGGTGGTATTCCTCCAGCCGGAATTCCGTCCCCAAAGCGGCGGCGAACAGCTCGTACTGACGGCGAATTCGGTCAATCTGGTAGAGCCGGGTCAGTTCCGCATACGGCATTCCAAGCCGTTCCTCCAGTGCAAAAGCCGCCTTCCGGGATTCCGGATTGAGAATCAGGTTAAAGTTGGACGCCCCCAGTTCCCGGTATTCCTCCATGGTCTCACATCGACCCACTTCCAGCACTCGGTCCAGCCCAATCTGCCCCAGCAAATCGTACAGCTCGCAGTCATCCGCAAGGTGGGTGAAGAATCCCAGCAGATTCACCTGATTCATCTTCCGTTCTTCCTTCTCCAGAAGGGAATAGATGCTTTCCCGCACCGCCACCATCGGCGGATTCTTTCCCTCTCGCGTCAGCGCATACATATAGGTCGGTACCACACGCACTTCACCGTGCAGCGCCTCCTCTGCCTTTCGACAGACTCTTTCCAAATCCGTTCCCAGCAGGGCATCCACGCAGGTAATACACAGCACTACCACCTTCGGCTTCGTTTCGCACACCGCCAAGATTTCTTCAATAGCCTCGGGAATCTCCGACAGATGTCTTCCGGTGACGATGTCCGATTCATCCATCTGGAGAAAAAACATCCGATGGCTGTATCCCCCTTCGTCCGCCAGAATCGTGGTATTTCTTCCACAGCAGGCCGGCGCGATCAGAAGCATGATGGACTCCGGAATCACCAAACCGGCCCGCTTCACTCCGAATCCCTGGGCGCCCGGAGAGTTGTAGGACAAGGTGGCCGGTGAGCTGTATATCAAATGCTCTCCGGACTGAAGTTCCCCGGGAATCCGAAGTTCCGCTGATTTCAGTAGTTCTTCTATTGTGATATAGTAGGCATTTTTCATTATTGTACCTGCTGCCCTTTCCGTTCCTTTTCGTGTTCCTTCAGCAGGAAGTCCGCTAGTTCAAAGAATTTCCCGCTGATCTCGGAATCCGGAAGTCCCTGGACCACCGTCATTCCCTCTTCTTCGCATTCGATGATTTCATCGGATCTCGGAATATCGCCTACAATAGGAATCCCCGCATTCCGAGCGAATTCTCCCACCTTTTCCTCTTCTCTCGGAACATTTCGGTGGTTGAATACGATTCCTTTTACCGAAGCATATCCCCGATCCGCAAAATTATCCACCGCCGTGCGAATGTTGTTCGCTGCGTAGAGGGCCATCTTCTCGCCGGAAGTGACGATGAGAATGTCCTCCGCATATCCCTCTCGAATCGGCACCGCAAAACCACCACACACCACATCGCCCAGCACGTCGTACAGCACGATGTCCGGCTGAAACTTCCGGAAAATTCGAAGGTCGTCGATCAGGTTAAAGGTGGCGATAATCCCCCGTCCCGCACAGCCGATGCCCGGCGTCGGACCGCCGGTCTCGATGCACTGCACGCCGCCGAATCCGGTGCGCACGATATCGTCGATTTCCGGCTCCCGGTCGTGATCCCGAAGGAAGTTCATCACCGGTTCCAGGGGTTCTCCCCCCAGCAGGTTGATGGTGGAATCCGCTTTCGGATCGCAGCCAATCTGCAGGACCTTTTTGCCCCGCATGGCAAATGCCGCCGCCAGATTGGCCGTTACTGTGGATTTACCGATTCCGCCTTTTCCGTATATTGCAATTTTAATCATACCTCTGCTCCAAACTACATAAAAAATGGACTTCCTCCGAGAAGAAGTCCATCCGATACGGGTCTCCACGAACCCTTTATATACTGTATCCGGCACTTCTTCCCGCTTGGTGTTCCTTACGGTCAGTAAGTTCTCTGTGCCTTTATTCTAGCACACCCCGGACAGTATTCAAAGCGTTAAGTTTACCACAGATTTCGGCATATTTTTATCACAGATTCCATCGTTCTTTCACCGACTTTTCCCGCTTAACACCACATATTCTCACAGAATTCTGTGCCGCACATGCCGCTGTACTCAGAGCAAGAAAGGAGCAGTCCCAGGTGCCGGTCGTAGACGTAAATGGTATCCGACAGGATGTCGTCTTCGGAGACCACCTCCCGGTTTCCGCTCTCCAGCATCGCCTGCAGTTCCTCTTCGGAATACTTATCGCTTTCCGGCAAAATAATGAATTCATGCACGGAGCTTGGAATTGCGTAGAAATTGCCCCCGGCCATCTCGGCAATTTTTTCCGCAACGCCGGGATAGAACAATGCCACCGCACCCAACTGAAATCGATTGGTGGTGAGAATGTACATGGAATCGTCGTTCATTGCGTAACCTTCTTTTTCCAGCAGGTTCTCCCCTTCCGCATTGCCATCGGAGAATGTCATCAGCATCGGCGGATAGCATTCTTCAGACAGCATCAGCGCCTCGTCGATCAATTCGTCCGGCTGATACTCCATCTCCTTCATCATCGGGTTGGTAATCCGGCACTGCCAGGAATCCATGTCTTCCACAATAATCTCCACGCTGGCGAACATGGTAATGCCCGGCACCACATCCCGGCACGGCACATCCTCCAGATATTTCTCATTTCGTCGCTTGCTCACCACCCTTGCAGATAACTTCACGCCAAAATCCTTCTTCGGGATCCCGTCCATGCCGTTCACCGGCGGCGGCGTCATAATCGCCCCCATCGCATTCCAGGCAAGTGTTCGAGACAGGGATTCGATGCTGTCTCCATGCTTGTACCCTTCATAAAAAAAATCCACGTTCAGCGCCGGAAGGGCATACACGCCCGGCCGTTCCAGCACGATGGCGTAATGGGTGTAATCGTTGGTCTTCACGAATTCCCGAATGGTGGCGTGCACTTCCATCGTCAGAGTCTCCTCGAAGTACCGGTTCAGCTCCTGTGCCATCGTCTCCGCAAACTGCTTCTTGCTCATCTTTTCCTTTTTTCTTTTCATTTCATACCTCCTAAATGATCAGCATTGCTTCTGACTCCATTATGGCAGAAAAAGAATTCCCCTTCAGTACACATCGTTCGAGAAAAATCGAGAAATTTGTTCAATTTACACAGAAAAAAGAGGCCTTTTGTGATACAATTCAAGAAGATTCAACAGGAGGAAGGAACAATGGAAAACACACGGGTGGCCATTCTCGGCATCATCATTTCCGACATGGATTCCGTCGAACCGGTAAATGCGCTGCTGCACGAAAACAGTCCCTATATCATCGGACGAATGGGACTTCCCTACCGGGAAAAGGGAATCAATATCATCAGCATCGTCATGGATGCACCCCAGCAGATCATCAGCACCCTGTCCGGCCGAATCGGGCGGCTCAACGGAATCAGCTGCAAAGTGACCTATTCCAAAGAGTAGGACGCGAAAAGAGGGACAACACGCCGTGTCGTCCCTCTTCTGTTGTTCGTGGGAGATTCATCTCCATTCTGTTCATTTCAAATCAGGCAATCCGCCGAATGATTACCCCAATGCGATAGCTCGCCTTGTACGTGTTCTCGTGAACCACCTTATTAGCCACACTCGTCGGTCCCACGGAGAAGAAATAGTACTTTCCGTTTTTCGTATGCTTGTACACCATGGTGTGGTATCCGTTCTGCCAGCCCACGATATCCCCCGGCTTTAAGTATCCCTTCTTCACGCAATCCGCCAAGGACATGTTCAGATTGGTCTGCACCAGGTAATTCGGCGACTTGATGAAATAATTCTTCGGAATCTTCTGGTCGTAAATCTTTCCGTATCCCAGGTAAAAACAGAATCCGGAAGGCTCAAAACCCGCATCCTGCAACGACCAGGAAATATAGGTAGCGCAATTCACCTTCTTGGCCTTCAGACCCTTTTGGTAAGTCGTTCCGCCACCGCCCTTATTGTACTTCAGATTGTTCTTCTCGATCAGGTTCGCCATCTTGAGCAGCGAATTGTACCACGCAGTGAGAGTGGACTTCGGCATCTGAACCGCCATCGGTTTCTTATTGCTCTGAAGCGCCGTTGCATTCACCGATGGATTGGTTTCCGGCGGTGTGACTATATTCTCTGTATCCGGCTTTGTCTCGTTACCTTTATTATTCGTCTGAGTTCCGGAGCTTCCGCTGTCGGAGGGTTTTGCCGGGCTGCTGCCGTTGTCACGGTCCGGTTCGATTCCCACGGTCTCCGTCAGATTCAAATCCTTGGAGCTGACGAAATAGAATTTCTTGCCGTAACGGAAACGATACCACAGGGTATTGGACCCCTTCGCCTTGGTTTCCAGGCACAGGGAAAGTGTGGTTCCCTTCTTCAAGGTTCCCTTCTTCCGCATCTTATAGCCGGCACCGTAGCGGTATGTCAGGTTTCGTTTCGCTTTCACCTTCCGATACTGATACCGCACGTGATCCACCTGATTCACCGGCACATATCCCTTCACACTGCCGCATTTAATGTAGAACCACCGCTGCTTTCTGGAATAGTTCTTGGTAGTGGTAAAAGTCATGTGCTCCATGGTAATCTTCTTGTTGTTCGGAATTCGAGCCACCTTCTTGGAACGAGAAGAAGCACTTTTCCGCACCACAACTCCCATCCGGCGATTAATCTGTCCGGAAGCCGGCTTTGTGGTAATCTTTACCGTCTTTACCTGCGAATCTTCTGCGGAACTCGCTTCTGCACCATAGCTCACCGGTGCAAACGCCGGTCCCAGCATGCTGATAACAATCAGGGCAATGCCAAACCACCGCAGGAGCTGCCGCATCCCGGTCTGAGTTCCCCGGGATTCTCCCCCACATGTTTTTTCTTCCATTTGGTTTCTGTCCTTTCTGAATATGTAAAAGAGCGCCAAAATAAAATTATTTGTTAACTTAACCGATAAATTTATTTTAGCATATTAAAAGGCGTTGTCAAGACAACGCCTTCTAATTTCATTATTCTGTTTCTTAATGGCAAATGTTATATCATATACCGTCCGCCATGACCGATATGGTTCAGGTACACCAGCTGGGATCCCATATGAAGAACCAGAAGCCCGATGCCAACGACACCGTAGGCAATTTTTAGATTCTTCTTTCCCTTGCAGAATTCCGGATTGTACAGGTTCTCGATGAACTTTGCCATGCTGATGACGAACATCAGATATACCGCAACCTTCTTTCCCCAGGCAAAATTACCGTGAGTCGCTCTCGGACCGCTTTCCGAAAAGGTGAAGTGTTCCGCATATCCCCACAACACCGTCAGCCAGCCCAACGCGTATTCCGGTTTCTTTAACGACTTCAGGTTAAAAGCAAGTACGAACAGCGGAAACGCCAGTCCGGCAATAATGCTCAGCGTAATGGAGAAATCCTGATTGAAGTAAGCCCGCCCCAGATCGATGACCACCTTGGAGGCTTCTTTGCCCGCTTCCACGGACGCCTGCTGGGTATCCTTTCCGAACAGGGTCTGATTCAGCATTAGGAAGTAAATGCAGGACGGAAGCATGGTGAGTCCCATAATCACCACCTGCCGAAAGCGGTACGCCTTGGATACGATTCGGCAATCTCTTATCTCCGATATATCAACGGTACGGAATACATCCGCCATCAGCACCATCGCTGCCGCCGGGAAGAAGGCCATGATAAAGCTTGGTTTCGCCCAGGCGGACAGCAGAAATGTCACTGCCAGGAGAATCCAGGATTTCAGGGCAATCCCTTCCATGTAGTTCTCGTATACCTTATAGAAAACCAGCAGTGCAAAGACGGAGAACACCGTCACCATAATCTGGGTCGGATTCTGCCACGCATACTTGCTCTGGGTCTTTGCATAGAAATACGGCATGTACTTCGGAATATAGATTGGTCCGGTGTACAGTGCCACCAGAGAAAGTACTTCCGCCGGAATCCGAGTCTTGGTGATTCCTTTCGTGAAGAACCGAATCAGGAGATAGTTTCCCACCACCGTAAAGAGCACCAGCAAACCGATTACCGCGGCGATGCCCCAGGGGCTGGCAGTCACCTTGTCCATGTATTTCACCAGAAATCCGATCATCCGATAGGTATACTGGTCCCGTCTGGCAATGTTCAGGTGAAGTGCCGTATCCGAAAAATATTTTCCGTTATACAGAATACTCTGCCGATACGCCAGCAGAGTTTCCATCGCAAATGTCAGCGCCAGACAGATACCGAACACGATATCTGCCGGACGCTGCAGCCGTTCTAATTTATTTTTTTCCATTCTCGTCCACCTTGCATACAATCATTCGAAGCTTGCCGTTGCTGTCCGGCGGAATGGAGTTGGACCATTCGAAGTCGATATCCATATGGTGCTTGAACTTTTTATTCAAAGCCTCATCCAGTTCTTTTTCAATCTGTTCCAACGTCTTCGGGGATTCCTTGCTCTGAACGCACTGAACCACGATATGGGTGTAGGAATCCTGCACGAAACGAATCTGAACCACATCCTCGCAGTGTGCGATGATCGGGGCGATTTCAAAGAAGGTGGTCACCTCCCCGGTGTCATAGCGGAAGAAGTCGTTCATTCGTCCCTGAAGACTGGTAACGTAACGAACGCCGTCCCGCACTTCGGAAATGGCCTTATCGCCAATCTTATAGTTAATCAGCGGAATGTCCGTCTTGAACAGCGGGGTGATTACCACGGAACCCGCATCGGCCAGCCGGTCGTTTTCGTCATAAATATTAATTGCATATGCATCGTAGTGAATGATGTGCTCCGGGCTGTCGAAAAGCTTCAGCATACAGGAACCGGTCTCGGCGCTGCCATACGCATCGATAATTCCATCTCCCAGAATCTCTTTGAACAGCTTTCTGGCTGCCGGATCCGTCATCTCGCCGGAGGCGCAGAAGAATTTCGGCTGCCAAATATCGCTGTGATTCTCCTTGCAGTACAGACAGAGACGCATCAATTCCGTCTTGTTCATGTACAGAAAATCCGGTTTGTACTCATTCACCTGCTTGATCATATCCTCTTCCGGTGCGTACTGATTCAGAAAACCTCTTCGAAGGATGCCGAATTTCTGCAGGAACGTATCCGCACCGGCGGAAGTACTGTGAGCACTCTTCCGGCTCATGGTCTTTCCGCGGAACGGGTTGTATCCCGCCATGCACATTACCCGGAACCAGTCGGCCATCATGAAGGCCTTCTCCTTTGGAGAATACAGGAGCATCAGCGGCTTTCCGGAAGAACCGCTGGTGGTGTCATGGAACCAATCCTTGTATTTCGGCTTTTCCGCTTCCTCGTTCATCCAAGCGCGAAGCTCATCCTTGGTGAGAGGCGGCAGCTTCACCAAATCCTCCGCAGTACGAATATCCTCCGGCTTCACGCCGGCTCTGTCAAAACGCTCCCGATAGAACGGAATCTGGTACGCCTTCTTCATGAGCTTGTGAAGGCGCTTCTCCTGAATCTTCTTCAGGCGAATGTAGTCGTCTCCCTTCGGATACTTTCTGTTCAGCTTCATCAGATCAAAGAACAGAAATACGTTTACCATTTTTTTCTGCAGCTTATCCAGCATTTAATTTCTCCTCCTATTTCCACACAAGGTCTCGGGTTGTACCGGCCGATTCGCATTCCACATGCAGAATGTCCTGTATGTGTGCGACTCTCTCCAGCCATTGCTCCTCAGAATTCGCTTCCACAATCAATGCCAGCCGATTGGTCTTGTTCAGCTTCTCCACCGGAACGTCCATTCCGATATGCAAATTATCCAGTTGGTTGCGGTGGACATACGGCAATGCTTTCACTTCCTCCACCCCCGAAATGCTCTTCACCGTTCCAAAAGGTACGTAGAAGGCCTTATAGCCGGAATACTTTCCCGTATCTTCTGCTTTCGGCATTTCTTGAAGCTGCCCCAAAGCAATATCTACCAGAAACTTCTCCACGTTAATTCCCGTTTCCAGAGAAATCAAATCCGATGAGATGTACACGCCGCCGCCTCTGGCCGCCGTCTCCAGCAGGTAGATTTCGTCGCCGTCCATGATAAATTCGCTGTGGGTCAGTCCCTGCTTCAGCCCAAAGGCTTCGATGATTTCCCGATTTCGTTCCAGCACGCGCCGCACCGTCTCCGGATTCCGCACCGACGGCGTCCGACGGCTTTCCGCTGCGTAAGCGTTCTCAATATCAAAGTAATGGGTGTCTCCGATAATCAGATTTCGGAACGTTCCGTCAAAAGCCATCCCTTCCACGAAGAACTCCATTCCCGTGGCCATCTTTTCGACAATTACTTCTCCGTTGGATGAAAAACCCGCACTTTCCTCAAAATGCTTCCGAATATCCTCCTCCGAATCGCAGGAATAGATTCCTCTGCTGCCCTGGGAGTCCAGCGGCTTGATGATAACCGACGTTCCCTCCAATTCTCGCCAAAAGGACACCGCATCCTCTACGGAGGTTACGGTGCGATTCGGAAGGCAAGGAATTCCCGCCGCTTCCATCACGTCACGCATTCTCGCCTTATCGGTAAAAAGAAGTCCCTTCTCGTAACCAATTCCCGGCAGCCCCATCTGTTCTGCCACGTAGGCCACGGTTCGAACGGAGATATCCGTCTGATCCGTAATGATTCCGTCAATTTTCTGTTCTCGGCAGAAGTTCAGCGCTGCATCCTGATCTCTCACATCGATGAGACAGCGCTCCTTAATGTAGGGTTCAAATGCCTTGTCAATCACCGGTGCAATCAGCACCACGTCGTTTTCTTTTGACGCCTCCTGAACCAAAGGAAGCTGGAAATCACCGGCTCCCACGATTGCAATCTTTTTTCTTCTCATTATACCAATTCTTTCTGTTTTCTTTAACGCCAGTGAGTCTATTGTATCACACTTTGGAAAAGGCGAACACAGCGAAATCGCATAGGACGATGTCCTATGCGATTATTAAATTCACTATGCAATAAATGCAGCTCAACTAATAACTGATTACTCGAGTCTTAGTCGGAACATGCTTATAAATCCACTTTGCTTCACCGGTGAACATTCTGGCACAGCCCTTGGTATTCGGCTTATCCTTTACCGGCTTCAGCATCTTATGAGTTCCTTCTCTCCAACATACGGTATGGAACGCATTTCCTCTGCCGGAAGATCCCTTCTTTCCAAAGGCAGACAGATACTTGTAATAATATCTCAGGCCCTTATTGGTAACACGATGGCGATCGTATTGCTTCCGAATCAGGATATAGTTCATATTGGTTGGTGTCGGATGTGCAAACGTACCGGAAGAACAACGATAGGTCTTCTTGAGAACCCACTTGCTGTGCTTGTTGACTCTCTTGAACACGTATATCTTCTGGGTGTACTTGCTGAGCCAAATCAAATAGTTGGTGGAACTCTTGAACTTCTTCTTGTTCACGTAGTTCTCCTTCACACTTCTGCTCCAGTCATTGGACTTTCCGGCAACGTGATTCTTCAGCTTGATGGATTTAAAGTTTACCCAACCTTTTTTCTTCAGGTTCTTGTCATCGAAATATACCCGCTTTACCACGCCGTACTGCGCAACGACTTTCGGGCTCTTCTTCTTGATTACGACAGTCTTTCCCTTCGGAAGGTAACCGATTACCTTCTTGCTCTTTGCGGATTTGTAAATCGGAATACGCTTCTTTGCAGTAGCGGTGAACCAATAATTCCGTACCGAGATTGCAAGATAATTCCCTGCAGTGACCTTTCCGCTCTTGACAAAGCCTGAAGCGGCAGCCTCTGTAGAATTCGCCGCCTGAACCCAGTAATAGTAGGATCCGCCTTTCTTTCGTTCGGAATAATATGTTCCGGTTACGGTTTTTATCGGCTTGCTCGGACGAGTTGCCTTTGTATTCCGATAAACGTAATACTTATTGGCTCCGGCTACCTTGTCCCAGGTTACTTTGATCAAGTTATCTTTCTTAGCACAAGATGCCTTCAAGTCGGTGACATTTTCCGGGAAATTCACGGAATAGGTCTCCTTCGACTGAAGAATGACTTCCTTTTCCGAAGCATCCTTGGCTGTCACCTTAAGGCAGTATACATGGCCGTCTTCCACTGCAATCGTTGCCGGGCTTCCAACCTTAGTATCTGTGGATACTGCAACATTTTTCGTCTGATCGAAGACATCAAAAGTCTGTGCCTTATATCCGGCATCATCATCCAGTTTACACTGAACGGTTACCTTCTTCTTTCCGGATACGTTCAGATACAGGCTGCTGCTTACCGGAGCAACTGTCATCTTCAAGTCATCCGTCACTTCTCCTTCTGAAGAAGCGTTGGTTCCGGAAGCATTCGAATTTGTATTTTCATTCTCCGCCGGAGCTGCTGTCTGGTCTTCATCTTCTGCAGTAGATCCTTCTGCCTTTGGTGTGTCATCCTGCACTGTTTCGCCGGTCGGCGTCGTAGCATTCGGTGTATCCGCGTCTGCAAATGCAATCGCACCTTCCAACAAAGTGCCCAGACACATAATTAATGTTAAAAGCAAGGCTACGTACGCTACGGCTTTCTTTCCGTTCTTTTTAAACATACATTTTTCCTTTCTTCAATCTGTCATACATGGTATTAATGATATCATCTTAATTGCCTTAACTCAAGATGATATTTGCTAAAATTTCAAGGATTCATTACATTTGAAAATCTTCTTTATACGCTTCCGGCAACCACTCTTGAATTTTTTTCAAAAGGTCGTTATCTCCGTTATGCTTCAGCAATTCATAATATATATCCTGTATTTCTGTATTAAAGGAAACGGACATTTTTTTAGCTGCAAGATTCCTCATTTCTTCATCGTACTGGGCAAACAATTCTTGGAGTATATCCCAATCTTTCTTCTCATAGGCACTCATAATCTGATCCTTCTTCGGCATATATTCTTGCCACATACGAATCCGTACATCCGTTCGAAGAACTATATTCCATGCATCCATAATCACTTTATTCGGTTCTTTTAGCTTTTCGTTTATTTCCTTTTCTTCCTTTAACTCTTTCGATAAATCCAAGCTGATATTTTTCATTTTTAGGTAGTCCAAATATTCTGAATATGGACAATCTTCGTCTGAAATCAAGAACTTTTGAATTTCTCTTCCCGGGTATTCTCTTTTTTCCCAAGCATTTCCCATCTGGGTCTGAAAAAAGGATTCCACATCTTCCGGAATCACACATTCCACTCCCTCAAAGAATACTTTTTTCTCCGATTCAAAGATTCCCTTTGAAAAGGTTTTTTTACGATGTCCATTTGCAGTAAAATAAAACAACGTGTCTCTCTCCGTAGCACTTGCTTCAATCTGGGCCAATCCATTTAAAAGCTTCTTCCGCAAAGTTTCATCTGCCTTCTGGCACTTTCGATAAGCTTGCTTTCGACACACCTTTGCAACAAAAGAATTTGCATCTGTCAGCCACTTATCCTGTCTGCACTCTGACCAATAAAGATATTGATACTTCTTTAGACTACGTATCTTCTCTGCCTCTTTGGAATACAACGGAATAATCTGTACGCTCAATCCATATTTGCGAATTTTCTCCGGATTCTTCAGAGGCAGATAAAGCGTACTACTGTCTATGTACCGAACAATATTAGATTTTAGCGAAGGATTATCCACACTCCATTCGATTTCGCGATTCGTAATTTCTTTCTCCATTAATTTACAAATCAGGTATGGCACATCCCGATACAATACAAATATGTCCAGTGAAGGAGTTTCCGATTCGTATCCAGAATTTCGAAATCCTTGCAATGCAGTGGCCTCAGCAAGATAATACTTAATGCATTCTTCTCGACACACTTCATCCACTTCTTTAAGCAAGTTTACAACTTTTTTCTGAGCCTCAGTCATTTTTTCTCCCATCTTTTAATGTTCTTATGATGTCTTTTGCCTCTAGACATACCACTCCATTTCGGGACTCCCGAATGCACCGGTAATACATTTCTATTGCATTTCTGATATCCCCTTGTTTTAGATTAATATCTCCCAACAGTTTTAATAATTCTTTCCGAGCTGGATACTTTTGAAAAAGTTCTTCCGCTTTTCTTTGAAGAATCTGAAGCTGTTCTACTGAATCCTGTTCCAGATTTTTGTTTTCGTATTGCAACTTTAAATATTCTTCCTCATATACTTCTACAGGAATCTCAAATTCCATTGCACGGTATAGTGCTTCCTGCATAGCGTTTTCATTGCCAATATGCCAAAAGAACCAGGCATCACTGATATTTTTGATTTTCTCCTCTAATTTCGCAATAATTCCAGTATTTCCTCTTCTCCACGACAAAACTTTTCCGGCATCCATCAATCGATCAGAGGAAATCAATCCCATCAATGCATAGTACAAATATTCATCACCAATTTCTAGACACTGTTTTGCATTTTTAAAGAGAGGCGAGAACTGTATTTTCTCCCATTTGGAGAAAACTTCTTGTACTTGGCTAACTTTTCCTTCCTCAAGGAGAGTCTCTAACGCATTCAACGATACGTTTTTTCGATTCAAATTTAAATCAACTTGCGCAGCATGCAATTCCTGAGATTTCTTCATCGTTTTCAACCGAGCAAAGAACTGTTTTCTTCTCAGGCT
This sequence comes from uncultured Clostridia bacterium, assembly GCA_934234035.1. GTDB lineage: Bacteria > Bacillota > Clostridia > Peptostreptococcales > Anaerovoracaceae > Mogibacterium_A. The sequence goes on from CAKQHH010000002.1 coordinate 20,854, forward strand.
CTTTTTATTTGCAAATGCGGATTTTAAATCCGCTTCACTGAGAAAAAGGCCATAATCTTCAACATATACCGAATATGGTGTAGAATAATTCGCTACAAATGTATGTTCTGACTCCATATTCTCCGGAAAATACATCCACTGTTCCCCATATTCCTCGCGGAATGCATTTTCTGCGCCGGGTAAAAGCGGTAGCATCGTATCTTCAAAGGGAGCGTACCTCGGTTTTCCCAACCAATCCGCCTCAAATCGAATATCGCCTCCGCACCAACGCATACAATACTGGCAATGATCAGATTCTTCCACAGAAAACAATTCCTGTTCTAATTCTTGCAGCACCTGATTCCGGCCAACCTTCTGAACCCTTTCCAAATAACGCTCTAAACGTTCTTCGTTGATGTATTCCAGCTGATTCATTTGTAACGCTCTGAAGGAAGAGTCCAAAAGCTCCAGATAGATAATCTGCTTCTTTTTCCATTCCCTACGTGCCTCGTCCCCATCCGGTAAAGGATCTAGAATAAAAAGTTCAATCATGCTCCCCTTCGGTGTTTCATCGTTCATGCGCACCGGATTAAACATCGTACTCGTATTTTCAACAATTCGAACCACTGAATTTCCATACTCCGGATATTCCAAATGATCCAAATAGGCAAAACCTGCCTTGTCAAGCGCCTTTTTATTTTGCTTTAATTTTTGTAACTCTTTCCTTGTTATATACAAATCAATATCATCATCCCACGGGATAAAGCCTCTATGCCGCACTGCTCCTAAGGCGACACCGCCTCCCAAATAATAACAAATTTGGTATTCCTCGCAGAACTGATTAAATTGTTTCAGCATGTTCAGTAAATACTTCTGTTCGTTATTCATAGAAACATCTCCATTATTTCTAACAAATAGAATTAATATATTGAATTATCATACCGTTGCGAGTCTTCTTCTTACATTCTTGGTAATATTGATATGCTTCCTCTTCTTTTCCGCCTTTACGGCATGCATCTCCCATGATGCATAATATTTCTTCCTTGTCCGGATACCTTTTAAACAGCGTTTCTCCTTGCTGCAGAATTTTCATGCACTCTGCTTCACATAATGCAGCACTCTGTTCTAAACGCATTCTCAAAGACAGATATTGATAATCGAAGGTTTCAGGAGCAAGAGCAAATGTTTTAATCTTCTCCAGATACTTTGGAATACTGTCATACTCACCGCAATCCCACTGTACATAAGCTCCCTGAACCCCCTCTACATATTCCTCCATTGATTCCAGTATTTCGGATTCCCCATATATTTTGTATCTCCATTGCAATACATTCCGAACTTTAGACCATTCTCCACGAATCAACAACGGAACTAATGCATACCAAAGCAGGTTGTCTCCAATATCTAAATACGCCGAATTTTGAGCAAATAGAAAGTCAAATTGATATTTATACCAAATTCGAAATGTATTTTCAATTGCATCGTACTTTCTATCTTTCTGGTACACTTCCAATAATGGCAACGAAACATTTTCCATTTGCTTTAAAACCAACATCTGCTGCAATTCTTGTGACTTTTCCAATGAGCGCATTCGATTGAAGAATTTTTTTGCTCTTCCGATTTTACGGGGAAGATAGGCTTTAAAAACTGTATCCTCATCAATGAATTGTTGATAGTCTTTTACATACTCATCATATGGTACGTCTAGATTATCCACCATATCTTCATGAGTTATCATTCCTTCTTCATCCGGTATCATCATCCATGAATCGCCATAATCTGCACGCAAACACTTCATTACTTGTTGCGGAACCGGAAGCTTGAAGTCTTCAAATGGTACATATTGTGGTTTACCAAACCAGGAAATTGGATAGATATTCTTGTTTATTCCCCAGCGGAATCGATATTCATCACTCTCGGACTCCGGCACTGTAAACAACTCTTCGCTTAGCTCGGTCAGCACCTTGTTTTTTCCTTCTCTTTGATATCTCTGAATGTATTCCATTAACATTTTTTCATCCAAGAAATCCATGATTTTGGTATTCGCAGAGAGAAAGGATATGGAATGGAGTTCAGTATAAACCCAATGCTTTTTCAACCAGTCTTTCTTCTTGTCCAGATCTCTCGGAATCGGATCCATTATAAACAATTCTATAAAATATCCCTTTGGTGTCTTGTCCACCATTCGGTGCTGAAAGATCATAGTATTTTCTTTTTCCACAATGCGTACCAGGGTATTCGAATAATGCGGATACCGAGAAGAATCCACCAACACCAGATTTGTTTCCTGCTCAAGCTTATCAGAGCATTCTTGTAGTTTCTGATAATTTAATCTTGTAATGTCCAAATCCACATCATCATCCCAAGGCAAGAAACCGTTATGACGAATGGCTCCCAATGCAGATCCCCCGCATAAATAATAGTCAATTTCATATTTCAAACAAAACTGATCAAACTTTTTCAGAATCTTTGCTAACTCTTGCTGTTGTCTGTTCACGACTCACTCCAACTTTTCTAAAATGGCCAGTATTCCGTTTCATCTGCCTTTCTTTTTAAATTCTCTGCGTATTTTTTATCACCGAAAAATTTTCTATTCTCCAAATAGATTTCATTCAATTCTCGGTTAACAAAGAAATCAATCTTAGCATTGTGATAATAGCGTACCACACGATCATAATCAGCCAAGGCCATTCGGAGCTGTTCATGATCTTCACACTTCAAAAGATTCCGCAGCTCCGAAAGTAACGGTTCATACTCTTTCCAAATTTCAATACAATCCTGATGTCGGCACATGATTTTCCACATTCTGGAATATCGGCTCTGGTAGTAATTTCTTCGACCTATTGTCGTTCCATATTCTTCCCATGGAAGCATAGAGTATTCCTCTTTCGAAACATACTGTTCTAACTCTTTCCAACTGAGGTTCAATGATCTCAACGAAAACAAATCTTCATAATAAGGAACAGGTTTCATCCGCACAATATCTTCCTGCGTAAAATGATCAACCACATCCTTTCTCATACGATAGAAATGTCCACCTATCTCATATTTCTCTACATTCTCGAAATCCTTTTTCAGATAGGTGCGTCGATTAAAAAAGCCACCTCTGTTTTCAAACGGTCCATTATTTCTGTAAAAATAATCTGTACCTTCATTGGACCTAGAATCTTGAACTAGAACCTTAAACAAATGCTTCGCAAACCGTTGATTACCAATGATTTTAATTATCGCATTTACGATATGTTTCTTTATTCCTGCCGACCGGCTGGCTACCGCTCTTTGAGCAGCTCCTTCCAAATTGTATGCATTCAGCATCGTTTCCTCTGCAGAGTGCATTTTTTCTCGCAATCCCTCGTTGTTTGCTCTGTGTCTCAGCAAAACAATATTAATATGAATTCCTACAGATTCCCAACAGTTCAATTGCTTAAAATTCATATATATACTATTTCGATCATTATAAATCAACTGGAAATTTTTTATAGCTGGCTTATTTCCCCAATATAGAATTTCAACATTAGGATTATTGGTTTTTGCCACGGCTTCAATTAAACGTTCCGCATCCTTCGAGTCTATATAAATCTGCTTTTCTTGCTTATCCGGTCCAAGCGTTCCATTATTCAAGAGAAGGCGCGCTACTCGATTCGAACAAACATATGCAATTCCGTTCTTATCGCAGATTTCTGTTAACTGCTGCAACAATTCTAATTCTCGTTTTTCAATCTCGGACGGTTTGTAGATTTCGGTCGTCTCATGATTCAGATTACTTTTCTGAATCCCGGAACGCTGTTCAATATCCTGCAGCAGCAATCCATTTCTGGACGCAAAAACGAACGAATCATACACTTTACGTGCATTTTCCTTTTTTCCAAGTGCAAACAGATAATCTCCATAGGCTTTTTTCAATTCCAGTGCATCCGGATATTCTTTTATTGCTTCTTCCAGTTTATGCAAATCCTCCGGAATAGGTTGAATCTTTGCCTTTGAAAGCCAGTAATAGGTCTGACAAATTATCGACTTCTCATAATTTTCACAGGACTGTATCAAGCGAATGCTTTCTTCATATTGCCCTTTGTAATACAATTCCTGTGCTTTTTCAACTTTTTTCAAAAGCTCGTCGGCTTCTTGAATTTCATCGGTAAGTTTTCCGGCTCTTTCATAAACACCAAGAATTTTGTGTGCGTCACGAATTTTCCCACTCATAATCTGTGCAATTATCGCATACTTCAGGTATTTTCCTTCTACCGGTATCAACACCGGATACCGCCAACGAAACCAGGACGGATGATTGGCTGCTCCGATAAAGCACCGCTGCATCTGGAATGTAAAATAGGGCTCAAAAACTTCAAGTATCTTACTGTATTCTCCCTCTTTCATCCAGGTATCCATCAAGGCACCTGCATTTTTCAGATTCTTTTTCAGCTTGCTGTCTGCCAATGTAGATTTTATATTCAGAATATACTTTTCAATAATTCTGCGCTTTCTTTCTGCCAGAATTGCTGCATCGCGTCTTCCGTCGAAAATTTCTTCAGCATCCTTCTGATCAATGTACCGATCTCGCTCTGTTATAAATTCTTTATAACTTCGATCCAAATCTATAACATTGGTATGGTGTTCAATAACTTCCGGATGTGGAATCTCAAACCAATCCGGTCCATACAACTGGGTCAGATATCCATACCAATCATGCGGAACCGGCACCATCATTCCTTCAAATTCGAAGTATTCTGGGGTTCCCATCATCTCTTTCGGAAATACCGCCGGTCGGGACGCCCAACGGAGCATATAGAACTTACATTCTTCTTCATTCCAAGAAAACAGTTCCTTCTCCAATTCAAGAATCGTTTCTCTCTTACCCTTTTCTCTAGCTTCTTTCATATACTGGTCATACAAGCCGTATAGAGAATCCGGGTTTCGATCTGAATGAACGTACGGTGTCAATAAATCTGAGTAGATATTAAATCTAGCATAATGTTCGTCCTGTTTTTCCGGGTCTTGCGGAATCGGATCTAGAATAAAGATATCAATCAATGTCCCTGCAACAGAATTTCCCCACATATGATACGCACAAATCATGGTAGAGTTGTTCTTGATAATCCGTGGAATCATCGCATGATAATCCGGATTATCCATGCTGCATTCCAATGTATAATCCGTCATTTTCTCCATCCGCACAGCTTCCCTAAAACGATTGAATTCATCTCGTGTCATATATACATCGATATCATCATCCCAAGGTATAAATCCACCATGACGAATTGCACCAATAACAGTTCCACCGGCTGCATAATATGTAATATTATATTTCTTACAAATTCCATCTAAAAGTTTGAGTAATTCGAGAAGATTCTGTTGTTGTCTATTCATCTAACCTCATCCTTTTCATTCATTCCTTACATTTCCAGCTTTGCCCAGTCTCCAAGCTCTTCAAATCCAACCTGCTTATGGGACCATGCTGCCACTTTGTAATAATATGAAATAACAGTCTTTCCTTCTTCTACAAGACTGCCGCAAACTGATCCTAACAATCTCGCATATTCACCATGACAACGATACTTTGGATCAACAATTCCACCTGAAATAACTGCAATATCACTTAGTTCTGCATATGTTCCCGAATGTGCAAAGAGGATTCCTTCCTCGTTGCGGCGAATATAGCTTCTTCCAAAACCTGTGTCATATCGTTCTAAAAACTGTTTATAGAGTAAATCTCGAGTATACGGTCCACCCATTACTTCGTCCGTCATCAATAGATCCACAATTTCTCCCAGTTCCTCTCGTGTTGCTCGGGTTGCCTTTTCATCATGAATTCCGGTATACTTGTTCAGTTGAACCACCTTCCCCAGTTCAATTTTTTTACTTGGGAAAAACGGCTGCAATTTTCCAATAGTTTCCTTCATTCCACAGACCATTGCCGGCTTCTGTTCTCGAACTACTTCTGCCACATCTTCCGGGTCATAATTTCCAGTCCGGCTGTAAAGGTGCATTCCATTATAATATTGAAGCAGAATTGCTTGAATTTCTCCACCCTTCTCTTGATACCATAAATGCACGTTTTCATTGTCAAATCCGTATTTTTTCAAATCGATGTATAGATATGCACAACGCCCGAAATCCTTCCCGATGTAATCGAAAATGCGCTGTTCATCTTGAAGTGTTGCTAAAATCATTTGTTGTCTCCTCCTTATGTGTTCGCTATTTCAAGTTGTATTTCTGACTCAAGGTACTCAAGATATTGGTAATCGTATTATATTCTTCCGACGTAATCAATGTGAATTCCGTATTTCCGGTTCGAATGTCATGAAGCAGTGCTTGAATCAGATATCTAAATCCGTTTCCTTCAAAATTAGAACTATATCTTTTTGGTCTTTCATCGGATTTATTCTTAAGCGTAAAAAATCCAACTCTCCACCAGTCTTCCGGAATATACATTTCACCCTCGGTTCCAATAATCCGCATTCCACACTCTGTTTCCATATCCATACTAATCTCTGCATTCGCTAATGCATTTTCATAATAGAAGTTCAGCATGCCATAATTCACAGCCCCATCACTTGTATGAATCAATTTCGCACTGATTTCCTGATACTCTGTTCCCAAAATCTTCACAATTGCACAGGTCATATAATAGACAAAATCTAAAAAGGTATGTCGATCTTCACCTGCAAACATTTTCTTGCTTAACGAACACTTTATGCTCACTAAGTCTCCGATAAGATTTCCTCTCGCCATCCAAAGAAGTTGTCCAAAGGCGTGCTGATAAATTGTCAGCACATTGCTGAAGAAAACAACCTTCTTTTCAGACGCTTTCTGAAGAATTTTCTGTTCTTCGGATGCATCCAAAGTGTACGGCATATCGCAAATTACATGAATGCCTTTATCAATCGCAGTATCGACATATTTTTTTCGTTGATCTTTAGGAATTTTAATGCAAACAATGTCCACGCTATCCAGGAAGCGATTATAATCAGTATAATAAGAATGTAATTCATATTTCTTTGCAAATGCTCTTGCCGTCTCCTCTTGAGGTGAAAAAACGCTTTCCACATGAATACCACTGACACATTGTGCTTCCTGAATAATATCATCATCAGAAACTGAATCAGTTACAATTCCAAGCCGATATATAGACAAATTCTGTTCTCTGAGCAATGTACTGGAAATATCTTTCGTTCGTTCCAAATATACAATTTGGCAATACTTTCCGATATGGTCAAACTTTCCCTTCCAATCGGAACCAATAGCAAAAATATCCACATGATATTTCATAATATCCGGAATCTTCTGGCCCAAATATTCTTCTACAATGATTTTATCGGCAAACCCGGTTTTACGTACATTCTCAATCCGAGTTGCCAAACTATCTTGAACAGAAAGCTTACCTCTTTCTGCATCATAAGTCTCTCCTGTTACACCTACAATTAGGTAATCGCCAAGTTCTTTCGCTCTTTTCAGGATATTATAATGTCCCTGATGGAACAGATCAAAGGTTCCATATGTTATTACAGTTTTCAATGCGCGCTCCTTATTCTGAATGCTGTAGCCTAAAAATAGTCATATTATTGTATCACTTATACTGATTTGATTCAATGTTTTCAATAGATTGCAATTCAAGTTGAACATTAAAAGAGTGTGATGAAAGCTACTTCATCACACTCACGAATACCATTTAATTTCTTAACTCTAAAATTTGAGGTTGCTCTTTAATCCCAGTCCCCAAGATTTCTCTAAAATTTTGATTCACCACCTTGTGTTGGGTCTCATTCAGCATTTTTTCCTTATTATTATCAGTTGATGGTGCATCGGACACTGCAGTATTATCTCCTTTATTATTCATATGTTCAGATGTTGAATCCTTGACCTTTTTATCATTGTGCATTTCAAGTTTCGAAAAAGGAGTATATGTCATAAGCTTATCTTTATCTGCCATACTCTTTCCCTTATCAAGAATTTCATTACGAATCATATAATTAGTAATGCCATTACCAATCTGGCCATATGTATACCGCGACATATGCAAATTATCGCTCATAGTATATGGCGCATTTTCATGGTTGCAATACTTATCAGTTGGCATCTGCCATATCTCCATTCCATATGCGGCATACTTGTCTGCGATATCGTCAATAGCCTTCTGATAATCTTTCAAAGTGTAACCTCTTCCATTTTTAGTTACAAACCGGTTGTTTCGCTTTGCGTATTGACCACTAACTCTGTCAGAATAATAGAGGTCAGTGAAAATAATCTTTATAGGATTTTTATTTTGGTTTACTCTGTACTGACTCGCTTCAGTAATCCAATCCATCATTACGTTCAACGCACCATAGAACTGAGTAATATCTGTACTATTAATATCGCCCATCGCCGCATTGTCCTGCCAATCATTAGTTCCCGCAGCCATTATGATTACATCAAAATCGTAAAAATGCTGTGTATTCTCATATTGCACATAGCTAGGTACATTTTCTTTAACAGGCTTTCCTGATGCATCGCTGATGGGAGCCTTTGTGTTGTATTTTGGTGTCTTGCCATCTTTTATTTTTTCAGCAACATCGGTGACAATTCTTGACCTTTCCGGGTCGTGATCACCGTCCACACCATTTTTATATTTAACTGTATAAGTAGCCCCCGGAATGGAAGGGTTAAAATATTTGCATCCTGTGAGCAATTCTACTCTCCATGGATAGCTAAAACGTTCTACTGTCGTTTTTCCTTTATACGGCGAACCAAAACTAATGCTGTCACCTAGGAAAAGAATATTATTATCACTGTAATTTCTGTTGGAAACGGTAAAATCTTCATCATATTTACTGTAAACAATCGTGTCATTCATTGCAAATCCAGCTTTAACTGTATAGTACTTGTATTTGCTTAATGTCCTAACAGTTTTCTTATAATCACCATATCTCCATTTTGGCTTGCATGTTCCAAGCAGCTCCCATTTCTTTTGTTGGTTGCTATCAACATATCCTCCGTAAATCTTGTATATTTCCGCATTCTTAAGTAAACTGAATGACAGGTCTGCATAAAGCGTTTTTTCCTTATTATGAAACTCAAGACCAGTTATAGTAGGCGGTTCTGCATGCATTATGCCCTGTGCATTGTAATTACCATAGCTTATTTTACCATTCTTAATACTATACGCGCGCACTGTATATACAAGAGAATTCATTGAAGGATCTTCAAAATTTGTTGCAGTTAAATTCGATGCACGTTCCTCAGCGTTCATTGAATCATAATAAACATCTTTATACAATCTCGCTGTTGGATCGTCGATTGTTTTAATAGTTTTAAATGAATCACCTTTTATAAATTTTCTTCTAATCTGATATCCTGTAATATTGCCATCATCTATTCCATCCCATTTTACTTCTGCATGAAGCGTAGTAAAATCGCATTTTACTGACGGTTTCGAAGAAATTGACGTTATTCCTTCATTATCATATCTGCTTTTATAGGAAACTTTTTTAGATCTTTTCTTAACCGCACACACAGTATATGTGTAGTTCATGCCGTTCTTAATATTTTTATCGGTGAATGATGTCCTTGATGACGGTGCTTTTCCTATTTTACGGTAGGACCCTTTAGGTGTTTTTCGGAACACCATATAATAATTCGCATACGGTGCTTTATCCCAATAAAGTGTGGCTGATGTACTACTTGTTACAAGAGATTTTATCTTAACCGGTTCTTTAGCCTTTGTAATTTTTACAGAACGAGTATCACCAAATCTTCTCTTCCCCTTTACAATACCTGCAACACGATAGGAATACCTTTTATTAACTGCAACCTTTCTATCCAAAAAGGATTTCTTTTTTCTAGACACCGTTGCTACTCTTACAAATTTACCATTATCTTTCTTACGGTATACAATGTATTTTTTTGCTTTCTTCTGTTTATTCCATTTTACTGACACATTTTTTTCAGTTCCCATAACGGATGAAATGGTGGCTGCACTTGATGTTTCCGGAGTTATGAGCATAAATAATCCCATAATCAATAGTAGGTAACTGAATGCCTGTAACGATATTACTTTTTTTCGCATTTCTATTTTCTCCCGTTTATTTCGAACTACCTTTCGCAATTAAGCTGTAGATATAAATTTCTTAGAGCAATAACTGTATAGTCATATTATTATAATATTAGTTCTTGCAAAAAGCAATGGCACGACGAAAAGTGATGTAACCATTAAAAAAGACTTGATGAAAACAAATTCATCAAGCCCTTCCAGTTATTAAATTAAATCTCTAACCCTAGATTATATTTCACAAAAACGATTATACACATATAACTATTTTCTCTTGCTTTTGGATGCCATAAACTCCGTATATCGCGGAAGTACTTCCTCTGGATTTCCTTGTTCTATCACTTCCCCATCATTCAACCAAAGCACCTCATCACATAACTCTTCGATGGTGCTTAAGCTGTGAGAAACGATTACGACAGTTCTCGTGTCATCGGAAATCAATTCTTTCATTTTATTATAACTCTTCTCCTTGAAACGCTGATCTCCAACACTCAGTACCTCATCAATCAGCATAATATCTGTCTCAAGAATAGCTGTTATTGCAAATGCCAATTTAGAGTACATTCCTGAAGAATATGTTTTAACCGGTCTATCGATAAACTTGCCGATATCTGCAAACCCAACTATTTCGTTTTCTTTTTCCGCGATTTGATCCTCTGTAAATCCCAAAAGCATTCCGGAAAGGTATATGTTCTCCCTTCCTGTCAATTTTTTGTTAAACCCTACTCCGATGGACAACAGAGATACTCTTCTTCCGTGCAAATCGATGGTTCCTTCATCCGGAGAAAAAATGCCGGCGATTGCACGAAGCATTGTAGATTTTCCGCTTCCGTTCTTTCCAATGATGCCAAGAATCTTGCCTTCTTCCAAGTCAAAGCTAACACCTTTCAACGCTTCAAATACTTCAACCTTATCCTTAAAATGCATCCAACTGGAACGAATTGACGTCTTCTTTAATCCTCTGTAGAAAATATGAAGATTCCGAACTGATAACGCAATATTTTTCTTCTTTTCGCTCATTAGATCACCTTCGCATAACTATTTTCATTCTTGTGAATTAAATGGATTCCTATTGCATTGAGAATCAATGCAATTACCAACCATATTGCCAGCCACTTGAAATTTGGGAGCTGATTATACAACATCGTATTTCGAAGTTCATTCATCAGCATCGCCACCGGATTTGCTCGAAGAAGCAGTGAGCACAGCGTTCCGGAAAGACGCTCATTGATATTATAGAAAATACCGGAAAGATAAAATACCATCCGCAGCAACACATTAATCAGATTTCCCAAATCATTTACCGTAACTCCGTAATTCATCAAAATCATACCAACACCAAAGGAGAGTATATACAGAATTACGTTTATCGGAATGAAAAAGAAAATATGCCAACTCAAGTGTACACCCTGAAAAATCATTAACACAAAAGTAATTGCAATAGAAATCATCATCTTGAACACATAGGTATATGATTTAGAAAGGAGAAGTATATATTTTGGAATATATACCTTCTTAACTAAATCTCGATTACTTACAATCAATCGAACGCTTCCTTTTATCATTCGGTTAAAAAAGTCCCAAGCTGTCAATCCGACGAATACGAAGGAAGCAAAATAAGGTGTCTTGTTCTGGAATACATAACCGAAAATAAACGTGTAAATCAGCATAAAGCAAACCGGTTCAATAATCCACCAAAGCCAATTCAAGTATGAATCCGCTACCTCACTTTGGAGTTCTGCTTTTGCACTTCTCACTGCATACTTATGATATTTCTTAATATTACTAATAAATTTTTTCATATATTCACCTTCATAAACTGTACAAAGAAACCAGCTTATTATAGCTTATAACGATTTATAATTCAACCTTTGTATATTATTTGAAGAGTTTTTTTATTGCACAAAAAGGTTTCAGAATACCTTTTCCTATTTTAAACTCAATGGAACTACGAAGTTTTTGATTTTCCGCTTGTTTCTTTTCAATTTTTTTCTGTAGTAATTTGTTTTTCTTTTTTAATGCTTCAAATTCTTGGTTCTTTTCACATTCGTCCGAGTATAATTTTATAAAAGAGTCAAAAAGTATTTTTTCCTCATCTGTACAGCATTCATAAAATTCACCTCGTTTTTCCTGTTCCAACTCGCGGTATGCCCTTGCAGTAAAGCGAAACCGTCTTTGTAGCTCTGCACTAACTGCATTTCGATAGTTCCCAAATTCTCCATGAACTGACTGCATCGAATGAATCATCGGCATAATTCCGCGAAACGCTCCCAAGCAGCGCTTCACATTTGCAGGTCTATGTTCTAAAGAATTATCTCTTATGCGACGTCGAAATAGAGCTTCGTTACAGGCCATTGCTCGTTTCGAATGAAGAACAACTTGATAAGTGTACGGAGCATCTTCAAAAATAATATCATCGATATAACGGATATGATGTTCTTCTATCATGCTTCGTTTTGCCATTTGCATACAAACCATTACAGAAAACTCATCTTGCGCTTGAAAGCTATTTAACAATTCTATTCCCGTTACCGGTTCTTGTGGATAGCTTCCTCGTCTCATTACCTGTTCCGTCCGATGAATATTCCATTTTTCCTTTGCAAGATTATCATAAAAAAAATTCATGTATGTCATGAAAAGCAAATCTAGTTTTTTCTCCTCACAAAGATGGAAGGCTTGAGCCAATTTCCCCGGGATGTAATAGTCATCACTATCCAAATAGCAGATATATTTTCCGGAAGCATTCTCCAAGCCCAAGTTTCTGGCAGAACTAAGGCCCTTATTCGGTTGATGAAATGCTTTAACCGATAAATTTTGATCTGCATAGTAATCAATTATTTTTGCTGAACCATCGGTAGATCCGTCATCTATAAGCAGTAGTTCAACGTTTAGCTCCTTTTCGCTTAAAACACTTAGGATACTCTCTTCTACAAACTCTTCTGTATTATAAACAGGTATAATTACCGTAACATCATACGAATTCTCATTCATATTCTTTCCGTCCCCTCAGCCAATCTCCTAGCTTCTATTCAAAAGACTTATGATAGAACCGCGAATTCTTTCCCATTTCCAGATTGAAGTTGTCGTACCCCATCTCTTCGGACAAAGTTTTCTTCGTTGAGAACAAATTTGTCCCCAAGCCCAGTCGTTCCCCCTCTATGGAGTAACCCATAGAGGACAGAATTGTTGGAAAAAGATCCATCGTTGCAGCGGTTCGCTTTCGATTTATTTTTTGATACGGCGATGCCGAATTGATGAATACGTCAATTGCTTCTCGATTCACCTTATCCACATCTTCTACAAGCTTTTTATCCATTCGCGGGTGATCCCCTACAATAACGATAGTAGTGTTCTCATAGAAATCCTGTGTCTTACACCAATCTACGAAATTCTGTACTTGTTGATCCGCGCAGGCGACCACATTCGCTGTTTTGCTTCCGTTCCCCCTTGGGCATTTCGAACACCGATAGCCTCCTACGTGATGTGTATCCACTGTCAGCAGGGTGCAGTTGAACGGTTTGTTTTTATCCGCAAGCTTTCGAATTTCATCTCTGGCCACTTCATAGGTCTTATAATCTTCCATTCCCCACCAGACTTTATAATCCTTATCAATATAGCCGGCATCGATGGCTGAATAGTAATCGAAGATTTTATAATTCCCATGCTCTTGAAAAAGCTTTTTTTTCCGCCCAAAAGCAGAATCCGAACCGCAAATAAATTCCTGATTGTAGCCCTTCTTTTCCAGAATATCCCCTAGGGTGGTAACACCCTTTGCAAATTTTCCTTTATCCGAATCGTTCCCAACATTTTTGTTCATTCCAATATTAAAAGCAAATGGAATCCCGGAAGATGAGGCTAACAAGGATGCCGTTGTCCAAGTGGTTCCGTATGGATTATGGGTTCCCGCCATTCCTTTTCGATCGCCAAAAGCAATATTCCGCCGTTGAAGATTATACAAATTTGGCATCAAATTTCGTTCTTGATAACCGCCCAAATCTTTCGAGGCATAGGTGGTTTCCATACTTTCCATGTATATGATTATAACATTTCGCTTTTGCTTCCTTGTATTCTCAATTTGAACAGACGTGGAATCTATGTATTTTTCATCATATATATTGGTATACACCAGTTTAGATCGGAGAAAGTCCGACACTTCCAACACCTGATCTGCATACAGATATACCGGTTTTGCCAGAAAGATGCAAATCAGCAGAATCGTAGCATGATAAACGCCTTGAAGTGCAATCCCCCACTTACTTCGCACCCATCGATACTTCAGCGTTGCTTCTTTCGTTTCATGCTTTGACGTTTTCCCCCAGACATCGTGCTGTCCCTTGGCTTCATCCACCCGAATTTTTCTTCGTCCCACTCTTCGGAACAGAATCAAGTCTGCCATGATAAGCAGAAGCACTATGACCGTTGCCTTAATCAAATCAGGTCGACATTCCTGAAGCGCCTCGTTCATAAAGCTGGTGTCCGCCCCGGTCAACCCTAGGTTAAAGGTGTACACAATTTCTCGGAATCGCGTACCGAATGTAACATCATACCAGTCCGTCATTGTCCGACCCGCTACAACGAAATACAAAAGCAGTGCGATGATTCCATAGTAGAAAACATAAAAAATTGATTTAATTGTCGTTATAATTGCTCTTTTCATTTACAACCCTGTCAAAAGTGTATTGTTCCTCTGTAATGCTACTTGGATTATAAGCCACAATCACCGTATCGATTTCCGGATGTCTCCGGATATAATCATATACGGATTTTGTCTTGTACAACCTCAAATCCAGTGTTGTGATATTTTTCGTATAAAGCGCCAAGTACGGCATCAGTGTACACGAAAAAGAATCCCGAATTAGCAGGATGTTTCTCTGATTCGGTGCACTTTCATTCGTCACCTGTTCCTTGTTATGATCTCCATCGCAATACGCTGCATAGGTGTTCACCTTGAAAGGATCATTTTCCAAATTATTGGATTCGATAAAAGCAGTTTCAAAATCTCCGGTCCGATCTATGGCGTCTTCTCGTCGCGGAACCCGGTAGCGAATCGTATTCTCAAATATCGGAATCAGCATATTAAAATCATCTTTTCCCGCATATGCACTGCCGATTTTCTTTCCGATGGCACCCAAAAACAAATTTGAATGATGCTCTACCCGATAATTGTTCGAATTTCGATATTCCGGATAATCTTCCCACGCGGAATCCACTTGAGATAATTTCTTGGAAATTTCTCCCGCCGCCCACAGTGCAGTCTCCGGTTTCCAGTGCTGATCGGTTCTAAAAAAGCTTTCCTCAGCTTCTATATTCTTATTTTTCATTATATCTCGAAAATCCATTGTTTGCACGGATTTTGACAAAAGAATCTCCGTGATTTCATCGGCATTGCGATTTCCGTAATCCGGAATTCCTGCCGGATAATTTCCATCTCTCTGCACCTTGTACGGAAGCTCCACATAGAGAAACTTCATTCCGTAATCTTCTGCGAATTGAGAAAGATTCACTACATTATTGGCATACTTTTTCAATTCTTCATCCGGATCTTTATTTTGGCTATACATTAGCATTCCGTTTTGCAGACGATACCAGTCCTTCTCAATATCACCGGTTTTTCCTACCCCCTTCTGAAACAAGCCGTTTAAATTAATCCACTGATTTCGATTCTCCAGATTCAGCGTAACCAGATTTGATATTTCATCGAAAGTCTCCCTGTTGAAACCGCTTAACTTCACATCATCAGCGCCGGATAAAGCCTCCGTCTGGGGTTGATTTCCTTTTTCCGTGCCATTGATGGAATCCCATACATTCATTCCGGTACGAACCCCGAAGAACAGCAGAAAACAAAGAAATATCACCGCAATGATTCGATTTCTCATGATTTCTCCTTTCTTCTCTAAAAGTTAAAATAAATAAACGGATTGTAGCTTCCGATGACGATATACGATACGGACACAAGCAAAATTCCGACGATGAATACGCCGGAAATCACATCCGCGGCCCATTTTCTTTTAGCGGAAACGCACTCTCGCTTCAATCGCTTTCCCAGCCACGGAACCCACGGCAGAAATCCTGCAATCGCCGCCAGCCAGAAGTATCGGTACTGGGTTAGATAGAAGATTCCCGGTGCGGAAAGTCCCCATCCATCGGCACCGAACATGCAGCTCATATAGTGCAAGGCATCGCCCAGGCTGTCTGCTCGGAAAAGCACCCATTCCATGATGACAAAGAACATGGTTGCGATGTATTTCAGTGGATTCATCCAACGATATTTTGCCTCCTTGTGGAGTCCCAGCTTCTTCTCCGTCACCAGAAGGACGAAGTACGTCAGACCCCACAGGATGAAAGTCCAATTCGCTCCGTGCCAGATTCCCGTCAGGAGCCATACCACGAAGAGATTGAAGATATGCCTTGCTTCCGTTTTCACCCGGTTTCCGCCCAACGGAATGTAGACATAATCCCGGAACCAGCTGGACAGGGAGATATGCCAACGCCGCCAGAACTCCGTAATGGAGCGGGAAACGTACGGATAATTGAAGTTTTCGTCGAAATGGAATCCGAACATCTTTCCCAGACCGATGGCCATATCGGAATATCCACTGAAATCGAAATAAATCTGGAAGGTGTAGGCCAATGCGCCCAACCAGGCCATTCCTGCCGTCAGCGCCATGTCCGCACCGAACCATTGCACCGTTCCGTTTCCGAACCCAAAGGCATGATCCGCAATCAGTGCCATGTTATTGGCCAAAAGCACCTTCTTGCCCAGCCCGATGATAAACCGCACCACACCGTCGGAAAAATCCTGCAGGTTCTCTTTCCGATTATTAATCTGATTCGCAATGGTCTCATACCGCACAATCGGTCCGGCGATGAGCTGCGGAAAGAAGGAGATGTACAGGCCCACATTCAGCAGATTTTTCTGCGCCTCGCCCCGTCCCCGGTACACGTCGATTACATAAGAAATCGCCTGGAACGTGAAAAAAGAAATTCCGATTGGCAAAGCGATTTCCGGCACCTTCCAGTGTGCGTGAAGTACCAAGTTCAGGTTTTTCACCGTAAACGCCAGGTATTTGTATATGAAAATAATCAACAAATTGATAAAAACGTCCAGTGCAATCAGCCACCGTACACTCTTATTCTCTTTAAATTTCCCTACCAGCAGCCCAAAGAACCAATTTACCAGAATGGACGCCATCATCACCAGTACGAATCGCGGTTCACCCCAGGCGTAGAAAAGCAAACTGGCCAGGCACAGAAAAATGTTCTGCGCCCGGCGATTGAATTTGAGTGCGTAATTTACAAGCAAAACTACCGGAAGGTAGACAAATATAAATACATTACTTGAGAATAACAACTTAGTGTTCTTTGTTCCTTTCCACTATTCTTCCAGCAATTCCTCTACTGCATGAGCTAACCGCTCGCCGCTTTTTCCGTCACAAGCGGACATATAACGATTTCTGAACTCTTGTACTGTCGCAACGTCTTTAAACTCACCATTGCAGATGTATTGCTCTAAGTCTCCATACTTTCGGAACATTTTTCCCGGCAGATCCTTTTCATAATCCAAATAAAAATCTCGATTGTACTCATCGTAATCGTAACAATAGAATACCATCGGCTTATTCAAGAGAGAGTACTCAAAGATGACCGAGGAATAATCGGTCACCAGCAGATCGGCGATGCACATCATTTCATTGGTAGTAAAATCATCTACTTGAATAATATTGTGATATTCTCTGTCCGCAATGCGATTCTGCATCACCGGATGCGGGCAAATTATGAACACCTGATTCCGTTTCAACGAATGACTTAATGATTCAAAGTCCAGTACCGGGTGAAAGATGTGTTTATCCTGTCCATTGGAATCTCGGAAAGTCGGGGCATACAGGATCACTTGTTTCTCCTCTAAATTCGGATACTTATTCAGAATTTTTTTCCTTATTTCATCTGTGTGTTGTGACTGAAGAATTTCATCGGTACGCGGTGCTCCATACGCTTTCACTTTTTCCGGTTCAATTCCGAATGCACTCGCATATATTTCTCTCAAATTCTCTCCGCTCACCGATACCAAATCATAATCCTTATGATACAGTCGATCGACCTCCGGAAATAAATCTGTCCCATCCAGGCCAAATTTCTTAAAGGCACCGGTGGCATGCCACAACTGCACAAATTTCTGTCCCGGCTTCTTTCCGAATTTTCGGAACAGATAGAAATAGTCGTCTGTTACCACCACCTTACTGGAATACACCGCCTCAATTGCTCGATCCATTTGTTCGTCGGTATACGGCATCATGTGGATAAACACCACTTTGTCTGCAGTCGTCCTATTGTACACGTTTCGAATATTGGGAAGCAATTCATCGTTGCTCCGGGCTGTCACAAAAGCAATTTGATTTTTCAGCTTCAGCTTACGGATTTTCTTACTCCAACGAAGTTTTTTTCGATAGTCCGCTTCTCCCGCTGCATCCTTTTTTCGATGAAGTTCTTTAAGATAATTGTGATGAAGTTTAAAAAGTCTTAAAACCGTTTTCAGTATTGCAATCAGTGCTCCGCTCTCATATCGAATAAACCACCCGGCGATTTCTACATAAGAATAACGATACTGGTGTTTCAAACCGGTATCTCCCATCAGTTTCGGATATATTTTTATTTCACTGTTATTAATACCGAGATGGAAGCTTATTGTTTGTATCCTGTGAAGAGGTATCGATAGACGGAACCACCGACCGGCCAGCAATACTTCATCAAATCGATTTTTAATATCGCCCTTCGGATAAAGATGTAATTCTGCAGACCATTCTTTTCCGGTTTCATCTCGTGCCATCATTTTCATCTCCTGATTCAATGTCCCGGCATCAATGGTTCCGGTAATACACAGCATTCCATCTTGCACATTCAGTGTATAAATCCGAAAAGCGTCGTGCTTCAAATTAATTAGGCGATGCCCCTTCCACGTAACAGCGCTTTTTTCCGTCGTGGAATTCTGAAAAATATCGTGACCGTATTTCGCCGCATACAATCCCATTCTCTGGGTTTGAACTGTGCCCGGCGCATTATCAATAATATCGTTCGGTATCCGGTGCAGTTTCTCCCGCAGCAAGGAGAGATATGCGTCCTGTTCTTCATCGGTAAACGCCCGCGATGTGTCCGCCCCCTCCATGTATTGCTTCATCACATACAGCATTACATTCCAGATGTAGCGTTTACTTGCTTCATCAGGAACTAACAACTCAAGCTGATGGAACAGAATATTGAGATTTCGGACATATTCCATTCCGCCATTTGACTGCTGACTGCTGAGTCGTTCCGAATTTCGATAAATGAAACTTGCAGATGATATAATTCCAACATTGGGATTATCCATCAGCATCCGAGAAAGCAAATATAATTCACGGCCATACGGAAGAACCTTCCCGTTCGACAGTTCCTTAATTCCTTCCTTTAAGGCCTCCGTGAGGAAAATTACATTGTTTAAAGAAACCGAAATGCTCCGAGGTTTTTCTTTCACGTTAACGATATGGTTTCCATTTTTATAAAGAAATCGGAACGTGCTTTTCGAAGAAGTCTTTTTCTGAAAAATCTCTCGACACATAAAGAGATTTGGCGGCATGACACACTGATTCATATATCGACACGCTTCTCCTAGCGCCCCTTCTTCCCATCGATTTGAGAAATCATAAAAAAGGGCATACTTACCGGATACGTTATTAACCATACTACTCGCATCTGAATCAGCCACTCGAATCATGTTCAAATATGTGTTGGAATATGATTGAAGAACATCCTCAATCTTCGAATTATTCTGTCCGACTACAAATACCAATTCCAACTCTTCTTTGGGAATATTCTGATTCAGCAGACATTCCACCCCTGCTCGAAGCTCCTTTTCGTCGTCGCTTCTCCAACCGTCAATTGGAATAATTACACTCAGAAGTTTCTCCATATAATCCTGCTTTCAATACAACAAAATGAGCATGATTTCATTCCATCATGCTCATCGAAGGTTCTACATATATAATACAGTTACTACTCGCCGTCCACTTCATAGAATACTTCTAGAAACTCCCTCATAGAAGATACAGATCCTACCGAAACACGAATATACTTATTCAGTAATTCATTTCCGTAATCATGAACTAAAACATCTTTGTCCGCCAACTTTCTTGTAATCTCATGTGCATCATGCTTTGGCTCTACAAAAATAAAGTTTCCTCTGCAATCTCTGCACCAATAACCGTGCTCCTTCAGAGAATTCAGAATATACGCCTTTCCTTCTTTCTCAATTCGAATTAAATTCTCCACCATTTCCGGCTGTTCAATAATCCGTTCTGCAAAAAGCAACGCAATGGAATTGGCATCGAAAGTCAGCTTCCCGTTCTTTATGTAATGGATTATCTCCGGATTACTGATGGTTATTCCCAATCTGCATGCTGCAATAGACATAAGCTTCGAGAATGTCCGGATTACAATAACGTTGTCTTCTTTAAGTGCATACGGCAGAAACGTCTTGTCATAAAAATAATGATACGCTTCATCAATCAGAACAATAGCCCCTACCTCTTGCGCTTTACGAATTACTTTTTCCATTTCCTCATCCGTATAGATATTTCCAACCGGATTATTCGGATTCAGCAACGCCACAATTCGAGTATTCTCTGTGATGGCGTCCAGAAGCTTATCAATGGATATCGTCAAATCCGGTTCATACGGCACTGTCACATGATTCAGTCCTAAAACCGAGCAGTTCACTCCATACATTCCGAATGTTGGAGAAACGGTAACTACATCCTTGCCTTCTTCTCCGAATGTCTCAAAGATGTATCGAATTGCCATATCAGAGCCATTTGTTGCCACTAAATTGTCCAAAGTGACACCATTACCGATAAATTCCGCATATTTGCGCAAAAACCGATCTGGTTCCGGATAGATTGAAAGAAATTCCGGTGTGATTTCTTTCAGAACAGAATTCACAAAATCTTCCGGCAAACCTTCTGGATTCTCATTCATATCAAATCGCTTAAGGCCATACCGATTCTGTTCCGGGAATATACGTTCGGTGTTCTTAATGTGTTCATCAACATAGTACTTCATAATGCAACTTCACCTTTCTCTCTACAGCTTTAATCCTACTTCATTCAAAATCCGCTCTGTGGAGTGCCCATCACAGGAACGCATAAACTTTTCTCGGAAAGCATGCATCTTCTCCCGATCGAATTCCGTATCAATGTGGGTAATATAATCAATAATCTCTTCTGTACTGATTAATACCGGTCCCGGTGCCATTTCGAAATAATCGTAATAGAAACCTCTCCAATCGAAATACACATCCAAATCATAGGCGAAGAGAATAATCGGCTTCTCAAATAAGGAATATTCAAAAATCAGAGAAGAATAGTCTGAAATACAAATATCCGAAGCGCAAATTAAGTCTTCTATTTCCATCGTATGGGATACATCGTATACAAAGGAATCCCGATATTCCAGCGGAATTTCCGGCAGTCTCTTTACCAAAGGATGGTGTTTTATCAGGATAATATACTCTTCTCCCAAGGATTCGTACAATTTCTCATAGTCAAAATGATCCGGTCCATACGCACTTGCCACTCTTCCTCGGAAGGTCGGAGCATAGAGAATAATCTTTTTTTCCGCCGCCGCAGGAATCTGTTCGATAATTCGCTGCTTTGCCGCACGAATATAGTCATCCTGGAAAAACACATCCGTTCGGCTGACTCCTACCGGTTTAACGTTACCCACACCTTTCAGCTGCATGGCCTCTTCGTAAGCCCATACCACTTCCGGGCTGCTGACGCACACCAAATCGAAATTGCGGTACATCGGATACCGTTTCTGCTCTTTTGCATTTCCGCCGAAAATCTTGTCCGCCGTGCTGAATCCAAACTTCTTAAACGCACCGCATCCATGCCAGAGCTGTACAATTTTTGTTTCCGGTCGCTTGTTGATTCCGCAAGTGGTCACCGTCGCCTCATCTAAGAACACGTAATTTGCGGTTGCCAAGTCCTTGATTAAATCCAAATCCACCTTAAACTTCTGCCGATAGCGAAGCGATAGGTTCAACAGAAATTTGTCATGAATGTTAAACTTACCGGATTTCTCCAACAGATTGTGGACATAAGTCATGGAATTCGGCAATGTCGGTTTTCGATTGACGATAAAAAGAACCTTGTTCTTCTCAATCGGTTTCCGAGCATGCCACTTGTAATATATCGGAAACAATACTTTTAACGTCAAAAATTTATATCCTTCTCGCAGCTTGCGATTTCGCCACTTCTTCAAGCGAAGGGATATAGTTTCCACCTCGGTGCTTTCCTTCTCAATCCGGTTCAAGCGCTTTTCTTCTTTGCGGAGTTTTCGCACGTACCCAAGCTTGACCCCAACATTCTTGACCTTTCGCAGAACATCACTGTCACTCATATTCGTGACAAAAGAATTGTCTTCGAACTTAATGTAAGAGGAATTTCCGTATAACCGATTCAAGTCCTTCGTAGAATCCGATTCAAACAATCGCTTCTTTGCCAGGAGATTTTTTATGCTGAAAATCTTATTGCTCCATATTGCATCCAATTGATTGTATTTGGAACGCTTCTTTATTACCGAGAATTCGTTTGTAAATACAGTGGACTGTGCCTCCAGTTTATGAAAACGCTCTCCGTCAATTTTACAAATCGGCGCAGTGATAAATGTTTTGTCATGAATCTGCTTCATCATCTGTGCAACAGTTCGAGTCGACGGATATACCGGTTCCTCCACTATAATACAGTGCGTACCCTTCGCTTCCTGCAGCGCCGCCTTTTTCCATTTCGCCAAATTGGCATGTGGCCGCACGTGAAAGTTTTCCTTCTTCAGATAAATTTTCGGAACGGCATCTATCAATGCTTCATCCAAAAGGATTTCGAATGAAACAAAAATCTGCCCGTAATATGCTTCCAACATCTTCTCTACAGATTCTTTTGGAAGTTCTGCTGTTACCAAGACCGAAAGAAGCGGATTCTCCGCAAGCTCTTCCCGATTCATCAGTCCCACATCCATCTGAAGATCTGAATTGTCTTCCAATAAAGCTTTCCATTGACTCGGAAACATATTCTCTCTGCATTCTTCCAATGATTCCTGAAGAAGCAAATAGAGCTCCTCGTCACTGTTCCAAAGCAAACGATAATACTCATCCAGAATCGAAATTTGAGCGAACCGCTTCCACATGGTCGACCGAATCAATTTCCAATTCCAGAACATCTCGTCTTTCGCCGCCTGAGTTGCATCAGAAGCGTTTACTTCGTTCAAACTTTCCGCGGATTCTTCATCAATTACCTGAATTATTTCCATTAAATTCTGACGAAGGTCTTTGAACGAGGATGAATTTGCCTTTTGACTGAGAGAAGCATCTTCCCAAAAGGAATTCTTCACATACTTGTATACGATGGATGGACACCCCGTAATCTTCTCTGCCTTCTGAATATACCGGAAGATAAACAGTCCATCTTCGGCATGTTTTGTTCCGTTGAATCTCAATTGAAATTCTTCAATCAGGGAACGTCGGAACAGCTTATTGCAAAGGGTGAAATTCCAGCAAAGCGACTTATGATACTTCGGAATGTCAGTTTCCTTTGAGAGATTTTTAGAAGATTTCGGCATATAATCTTCCGTCATGTACTGTATAGTATGACGCCCGATTACCAAATCCGCCATATGCTCTCTGGCCGCATGGTAGAGGTCATTCAACGCATTCTCCGGCACTTCGTCATCGGCATCAAAGAAGACGATATAATCTCCCTGAGCAACATCCAGACCATGATTTCTGGCTGCGCTAACACCTTGATTCTCCTGACGGAATACCCGAATTCTGGAATCCTCCGATTGATATTTCTCTAATACGCTCTGAGTATCATCTTTGGATCCATCGTTAATTACGACAACTTCAAAATTTTCAAATGTCTGTGCCTTGATTGCATCCAGCATCCGCGGCAATGTCATCGCTGCGTTGTATGCCGGGATAATAACCGATACCTTTGGTGACATTAATTTCTATAATCCTTTCGTTATTTCTTCCACACCATAACGGTCTTTCCGCCGTGTTTCTGGATATCTGCATCAAACGCATGGGTCATATCCTTGATGGTGCGAACCTCTACGATTTCTCCGATAATGCTGGACAGATAATCCACCACTTCCGGATGCTCTTTGTAGAACTGCAGCAAATGGCGGAAATCATCCGCACTGCTTCGGCTGCTTCCGTAGAGGGTCAGTCCCTTTTCCAAAATCATTCGAGTGTTGATCGGTACCGGGTCTTCGGAAACGCCCAGCGCCGCAATGCATCCTTCCGGATTGATGTAGTCGATAATCTGATTGATGGATGTACCGGAACCGGCCTTTCCCACGCACTCAAACCCGTGATTGATTCTCAAATCTTCCGGAATGGCATCGATGAAGTACGTCTCGTCCGCAAAGACGAAATCGTCCATCTTGTATTCGTGTTTTCCGAAGATATATACCTTGCTCTCCGGGAATCTCTTCTTCAGAAGCAGGGACGTGATAAAAGCAAGATTGCCATCTCCCCATACGCCAAGTACATTTCTTCTTCCATGCGCTTTCCGGTCAAACCGATCGATGGCATGGTAGCTTACGGAAACCAGTTCGGTAAAAGCAGCGACGAAATCGTCGATTCCGTCCGGCACGGCCACAACTCGGTCCCTTCTCATGGCCACGATATCCTGCATAAAACCGTCAAATCCGCTGGCGCGGAATTTGCTGCTGCGCAGATAGTTCTCCGCAACGATGTCGTCCTCCTCCATCGGCGTGTTCGGAACCATTACGACCTTCTGTCCCGACTGAAAATCTCCTGCCGGATCGTAGATTACTTCACCGATTGCTTCGTGAATCAAGGCCATCGGTAATTTTTTCTTCAGCACTTCCGGCGGCCGAGTCCCCTGAAAATAGCGCTGATCCGCATTGCAAATGGAAAGATGGGTCGGACGCACCAATACCGAATCTCCATTTACATCAACGTCGGAAAACTCCGATTCAATGCGTCTCGGCTCTACAAGTCTGTATACTGTATTCAGCATTATTTTTCTCCTCCCAGCAGCGTTTCTGCCAACTGAAGATCATACGGGTAGGTTACTTTGATATTAAAGGTCTCGCCCTTAATCAGTGCCACCTTATCGCCCTTTACAACAAACACCTTCGCTGCATCGGTCAAAATCTTTCGCTCATCCTCGCTCAAGGTCTCATACAAATCCTTGAATCTCTTTGCTCGGAAGCTCTGCGGGGTCTGTCCCTGGTAGTAGTTTGCCCGATTCGGAATGTTGGCGATGGTCTCTCCATCGAGGCTCTCTACAATGGTATCCGTTGCCGGAATTACCGTATCGCAAGCGATGCCCTTTCGAACGGATTCCACATTCTCTTCCAGGATGCGATGCGTCACGAAAGGACGAACCGCATCGTGTGTCACCAATGAAGTCTCTTCATCCAATCCATCGGTTTCTTCAATGTAGCGAATGGCATTCATGATGGTGCCGTTTCGATCTTTTCCGCCTTCAATTACAACCACATTGCTGTTCTCCGGAAGGTGCTTCCGGAACAAATCCTTTGTATATGTCACCCACTGTGCCGGGCACAGAACAATAACCTTCTCAAAATTGTCATTGATGATAAATTTTTCTACTGTATGAACAATAATCGGTTTCTTTCCAATGTGCAGATACTGCTTCGGACGGTCCACATTTCCCATCCGGCTACCGATACCACCTGCCAGAACCACACCGTATATCATTTTTTCTTCCTCCCTTGATTGTCAGAGTTTAATCGTATAATTATATCCCAAATTCTGTCATTGTTCAAGAATTACGGGATTGTTCCACATTTCGAAGCACCAATTCCGCCAACCGACGGGTGTTTCCGGCCCCGGGCTGTACGTATTTCTCAATGAAGGATTGGCTCGCATCCGGGCGCTTCTCCGTCCCTTCCGACCTTCTTCTTTCCACATCTTCATACACCCGTTCCAGAAGCTCGGTCGGCTTCCGATATTTCTCCAGCGGAATGTCTTTCATGAAATCGATGATAAAGCCTCTTCGTTCCAGATACCGATCCAAATCGAACGTGTATAGGTAGATTGGAATTTCCGCTGTCGCCGCTTCATAGATAATCGACGAATAATCAGTAATCAATGCATCCGTAACGCTGAACAGCTCCATCGCCGTGAATTCCGGGCATTCAAAAATGTCTTCTCGATGAATGCCGGTTCGATCCACCGGATGAAGTTTCACGATAAGATTGTACGCTTCATAATTGAACGCTTCGAATAAAGAATCTAAATGTTCTGTGATATTCTCTCCGTTTCGAAACGTCGGGGCATAGAGAATATTCGGACGCTTTCCCAATTCCGGATACCTCCGAATAATTTCTTCTCGCTTTCGGCGATGGTATTCCCGATCCGTCAGCAAATCCGTCCGCGGCAGCGGGCATACTTTTACCCGAGATTCCGGCATGCGAAAGGCCTTCGCATAGTAGGGTCGGCAGAATTCACTGCTGCAGATGGCACAATCGTAATTTTCGTGCATGTGCATCGCCTTTGCCAAGGCCTCGCTGTGCCCTTCTTCCGTTCCTACCGCGTAGTATCCAAACTGCTTCAGCACGCCCAGTGCGTGCCACAGCTGGATGATGGAAAGCTCCTTCCGATGATGGAGAATGCTGGCATTGATGCAGTACCCTTCCAGAAGCACAACCCTGGATGTCGCAAAGACGTGCATCTCCCGGGTCACCATGTACCAAAGATATTTTATTTTGCCCACCAAGCCCGGCGGAATCATCCGGTTCAGCGTAACGATTTCCACCTCCGGATTCTGTCGCTCCAGCTCTTCCTTCAGAAGACGCATGTCCAATGTCAAGGTGCTGCTCTGCCGGCTCACCATGGCGATGCGATTCCGAACCGGGAACAGCTTGTGAATTCCGTAGATGCCGTTGCAGATGGCAATGGCGATTTTCAGCATTATCTGCATTCTTTACTCCCGTTCTTCTCAAATACCCATTGGATAACCCGTTCCGTGGCACGGCCATCGCATGCGGACATGTATTTCTCTCCGAACTTTCGGCGAATCTCCGATTCGTCCTCCGCCGGCGCCTGAATGGCCGCAATGAGTTCCTCCGGATTTTTTGCCACCGGGCCAAAGAGGTATTCTTCATAATCAAAATAGAAGCTCCGACCGTTGTAGTAGGTGTCGAAATCATACGGATAATACACCACCCGGCCGCCGGTCAAATAGTAATCGAAAATAACGGAAGAATAATCCGTTATCATCACGTCCGTAACCGTCAGGATATCGTTGATTTCCCGCTCCTCCGAAAGGTCCAGAAAGAAATCCGGATACTTTGCGAAATCCGGTGTCCGGACCTTGCCGTTCGCAATGTTGTTGTACAGCGCCGGATGCCATTTAAAGACCCACACATATTCTTCGTGAAGGGCTTCATAGATTTCATCCAGCGGAATCCGGCTGAAATCGTAGCTTGCATCATCCGCCCGAAGGCCCCGATACGTCGGTGCAAAGAGAATCAGTTTCTTTCCCTGCAGCTGCGGATACGCTTCATGCAGCCGCGCCTTCGTTTCCTTTAGGTATTTCTCATCGAAAAAAATATCCGTCCGGGGAACACCGGTGGCCCGCACTTTATCCGGAGTTACGCCGAAAGCCTCGGCATAGCAAGAATTAATGGCTTCGCTGCTGGTAATCACGTGGGTATACTTCCGGTACCCCTTGTGAATGCGAATATTTTCATTGCCTTCCGCCCGGCTGTATCCGAACTTCTTAAAGGCGCCGGCACCGTGCCACAGCTGGCAGATTTTCTGGCCTTCCCGCACCTTGTAGTACGATGTGTAACGGAAATAATCCTCCAGAAAAACGACTTCCGCCGTGGTCATGTCATACACCAATTTGCAGAATTTTCCGAAGGAACTCCAATTCCGCCGATCCGCTTTGAAATACGTGGCTCTCTCGTAATCTTCGCCCATGGCATCGTATACGCACTTTAAATTTCCGCCATTCTCCCCGCGAACGTCGGAAATAAATACCGCCTTGTTCTTTCGCACCGGACAGAAGATGCCGATAATCCGGTTCAACAGAATAAAAACGCCGGCGGTCATAAGATTTGTACAATATCTGATATATCTCATTGGTATCACCTCAATATAGTGCGATTTTAGCACATAACCGCCCCTGTCACAAGTTAACCGATAAAATATTTCTGCCAGTTTACAAATAATATTATTGCATTTTATCCCCAACAATGATATTATCCTTACAGGTATTTAAGAAAGGACAATGACAAAAGCGTTATGATTCAGAAACACACGAAGAAAATTAATATCGGAATCGCAATTCTGGCGGTGCTTCTTATTTTTGCGCTGGCCATGGTTCCGGCTCAGGGAACAACCAAGAAAAGTAAGACCGGCTGGAAGAAGTCCGGTTCCTATACGTACTACTACTATAAGAGCGGCAAATGCTACAAGGACCGCTTTGCCACCATCAAGGGAAGCAAGTATTTTTTTGATGAGAAAGGTCACCTCGTTAAAGGACATTTTTCTCATGAAGATAATTACTACTACTCCGATGCCTCTTCCGGCAAGGTAAAGACCACCGCCGGCTTCGTGAAATACGACGGCAATCGGTACTACGTCACCAAAGGCGGCACCATCTATACCGGTCACACCTTGAAGTTAAAAGGAAAGAGATATAAGGCTTTCTCCACCGGAAGATTGGGGACCGGCGTCTTCAAATACGGTACCGTTTCCCGCTTCTATGCGGACAGCAACGGCGTGGTAAAAACCACTCCGGGATTTGTCAATTACAACGGAAACCGCTACTATGTGAATTCCGATGGAAAGATTGAGTGGGGTCACACCTTCAAGGTGTCCGGCTACACCTATAAAGCATATTCTACCGGTCGTCTGGGAAAAGGAATCTTCAAGTACGGATCCAAGTACTACTACGGCGATTCCAACTGCCGGGTGAAGACCACCAAGGGTTGGATTAATTACGACGGAAAACGCTATTATGCCGCATCCGGCGGAAAGATCTATCAGGATCAGTTTATCACCGTAAGCGGAGACCGCTACTACGCTTCCTCCACCGGTGCTATTCAGACCGGATCTTTCAAAGTCGATGGAAAGAAATACAAGACCACATCCACGGGACGGATTATCGAGCTGAATACCGGCAAAGCCATCGGCATCGATGTATCCTATTTCCAGTACGAAATCAACTGGAAAAAGGTGAAAGCCTCCGGCGTGAAGTTCGCTATCATTCGCTGCGGTTACCGCGGCAGCACCAACGGCAAGCTGTACACCGACAGTACTTTTATGAGAAACATCAAGGGCGCGAAAGCCGCCGGAATCGATGTGGGCGTCTACTTCTTTACGGAAGCGATTAATGCGAAGGAAGGCAAGGAAGAAGCCGATTTCTGCATCAAGCAGATTAAGAAATCCGGCGTCGATGTCACCTATCCGGTTGTTATCGACACGGAGAACCTGGCCGGTGCGAGAGCCTCCAGCAGCAGACTTTCCAAAACCAAGAGAACCGAAGCGGTTCAGGCGTTCTGCAAGCAGGTAAAAGCCAAGGGATATACGCCGATGATTTACGCCAGCACCAGTTGGCTCAACAATCAGCTCAATATGAGCAAGCTGTCCGACTACTATGTTTGGGTTGCTCAGTATTACAAGAAGGTCACCTACGGCGGCTCCTATAAATGCTGGCAGTACACCAGTTCCGGCAGAGTAAACGGCATCAGCACCCGCGTCGATATGGACTACTGGTACTATTAAATCGCCATCATAAATTTACACACCTATACACATGAGAATTTGATGCGGTACCACCTACACATACCGCATCACGTTCCCGGAAAAGGAGATGAGATTTTCCCTCATCTCCTTTTTTGTTTCCCCTTATATTCTTCCCTTCCGGAAGCTCCTATATTATAATAAAAAGATGACAATGCAGATTTAATTCCGTCATCAATCATCAAATGAAAGGATTTTTTCATGAAATACCATCGAAATATTATATCCGCCATCATCGCACTGGCAGTGATGCTCACTCCCCTCCCCTGCTTCGGGGAAACGGATGTCCTGCAATACACTGCGGATCCGACCAATGCGGAAAGCTGGCAAAACTGCGATCCGAATCAATCGGGCAGTTTTGAGCAGGGCAAAAAAATATACCTGCGTTTTTCCGCGGCCGAATCTGCTGAATCCGGCACCTCTTCGCAGGAAGGCACCAACACCGCACCGGTTCTCTGGCAGCGTTCTGCGGATACCGCTAAGGAAATCCTCCTTCAGCCGGATTCGAAAGGTCTCTATCTTCTGAGCACCGATGAAACGGGCAACTGGGAAATTCTATATGAAGACAGCATCCGGATGCGTTTTACGGTTAAAGAAGTGAATGCAGTCCAGCCGCCGTCCGAGAAACCGTCCAAACCCAAGAGCAAAGCCGGGGTCCTTCGCAAGGGAAAATATTATTTTTACCGGGACAGTAAGGGGAAGATTCGAAAGAAAGCGGGTTTTGTCACCTGGAACGGAAATAAGTATTACGTTCGAAAAGGCGGACGGATTCAAACCGGAAAGACTTTCAAAGTGGGCAAATATACCTATCGGGCAAGCAAAAAAGGTCAAATTAAAGTCGGCGTATACA
Source organism: uncultured Clostridia bacterium (assembly GCA_934234035.1). Taxonomy (GTDB): domain Bacteria; phylum Bacillota; class Clostridia; order Peptostreptococcales; family Anaerovoracaceae; genus Mogibacterium_A. The sequence goes on from CAKQHH010000002.1 coordinate 51,547, forward strand.
AATGGGGCAAAAGCTATTATTACTCCAGCAGCAAGGGACGGCTTCGGAAGTCCAAGGGCTTCATCACCTGGAAGAAGAACCGCTACTATGTTCGAAAAGGCGGGAAGATTCAGAAGAGCAAGTCCTTCCGCATCGGAAAGTACACCTACCGGGCCGGTTCCGACGGGCGCATCAAGGTGGGCGTGCACAAATGGGGAAAGTACTATTACTACTCCACTTCCAGCGGAAAGCTGCGGAAGAAGGCCGGCCGGATTACCTGGAAGGGAAAGTCCTACTACAGCCGAAAGAGCGGCACCCTATATACCAATCGCTTTTATTTTAGCGGGAGCAACATTTACTACGCCGGGCCGAAGGCCGCTGCCCTCACCGGCACCTTTAAGGTGGGAAAATACACCTACACTGCGAACGCATCCGGATCCATTATTTCTTCGAATCGGAAATATATGAAAGGCATCGACGTTTCCTATTATCAGGGGAAGGATATCGACTGGGCGAAGGTGAAATCCGGCGGCATCAGTTTCGCCTTTCTTCGGTGCGGCTACTCCGGAACTTCCAACGGCAAACGCTGTGCAGACAGTACCTTTAAGGATAATATGCGGGAGGCCACCACAGCCGGGGTAGACGTAGGAGCCTACTACTTCTCCCAGGCACGCACGGTAAAAGAAGCTCAGGCGGAAGCCGCCTTCGCCATCAAACAGGTGGAGGCGTCCGGCTGCAAACTCAATTTGCCGCTGGTTATCGATACCGAGAATTACCCGGGCGGACGGGCCTCCTCCTCAAAGCTGAGCCGGTCCAAGCGAACCGCGGCGGTAAAAGCTTTTTGCGACTATGCAAAGGCCAAAGGCTATACCCCGATGATTTACGCCAGCACCAGCTGGCTCAACAACAACCTGGACATGAAGAAGCTGTCCGGCTATCAGATATGGGTGGCGCAGTACAACGACACCGTCACCTACAAGGGTTCGTACCGATGCTGGCAGTACACCAGCTCCGGGAAGGTTCCGGGAATTAAAGGACGGGTGGATCTAAATTATTGGACATTGTAGCTCCCAATACTGTCCCCAAAAATTGAACCATTCGGTTATAGCTTTCTTTTACGAAAAGGGCTACACTGAATGGGAATATTTATCAGAAAGTCAAAGGAAGGAATTCATACTGATGAAACATTTTGGTAAGAATCGGTTTATTTCATTTTTTGCGCTGCTGCTCGTCCTAACCCTAGCGCTGAGCATGAACAGCGTCTTCGCAGCGGACACCGCTGCGACCGGTACCGATTCCACGGTGCAGCAAGAATCCAACGAACCGCCGGCTTCGAAAGAATCGGATTCAGCGGTTTCGGAGCAGAATCCGGAACAAAAGCAAGAGCAGAAACCGGAAGATTCTGCCTCCCCGGAAAACCCGACCATCCCGGAATCCCCAAAGAACTTGGGCTGGGTTACGGACAACAATGAGACCCGCTACTACGATACGGAGAATCATTTTGTTACCGGAATGAATACCATCGAGGGAAAGAAATATTATTTCAACGACGACGGTGTTCTGCAAAGCGGAATTCTAAAAATCGGCAAGGCGTATTATTATGCCGACGGAAACGGCGTGATTCGCACGACGAAGGGTTTTGTTTCCTGCAGCGGCGGACTCTGCTACGTTCAGAACGGCGGGCAGATTCTCACGGGAAAGACATTCAAGCTCGGCAAGAAAACCTACCGGGCAGCCGGAAACGGTGTCATCATGCGGGGCGTATACAAATGGGGAAAGTATTACTACTACTCCGATTCCAAAGGCGTCCTCCGCACGGCGAAGGGTCGTTTCCGCTGGAAGAGCACTACCTATTATTGCAATAAAGGCGGAAAGCTCACCACCAAGAAGATGGTGAAGTCCGGAAAGTATTACTACTATTTCGACTCCACCGCTAAGGCGAAAACAAAGGCATTTAAATATCATGATGTCACCATCCGTCCCAACAAGAAGACCGGTGCCATCACTAAGAAGCAGTACCGCCGGACAAGCTACGGTCCGTACAATTACAAAAAGTATATTCTGATTGATATCAGCGATCAGACGCTAAAGTACTACGTCAAGGGCAAGGTCAAACTAAAGAGCAATGTGGTCACCGGCGGCCGAGGATGCGGAACGCCTACCGGCCGATTCAAACTGCATCACAAATCTCGGAACGTAAATCTCACCGGTCCGGGATATGTAAGTCACGTAAGCTACTGGATGCCTTTCATCGGACAATCCTACGGAATGCACGATGCCTCCTGGCGTTCCCAATTCGGCGGTTCCATCTACAAATACAATGGCTCCCACGGATGCGTGAACATGCCGCGCTCCAAGGTCAGCAAGCTGTACAAGATGGTTCCGAACGGTACCCGGGTCATCATCCGGAAGTAAGTCCGATTATGATTTTTCCTCTGTTCTTTGGAATTTAACAAAATAGAAACCTGCACCGGTCAGCAACAGCTTAGCGAAGCTTTCCGGATGCAGGTTTTTTCATTCTTGGGCGCCGGCAGGCCGGTAAAATCCTGAGCATGTTGGCTTGCCCAAACGGAGGATAAAGGCTTTGCGGGGAGGTCGACGCCAACAAAGACGCCGGCAGGCCGGTAAAATCCTGAGCATGTTGGCTTGCCCAAACGGAGGATAAAGGCTTTACGGAGAGGTCAACGCCAACATAGGCGCCGACAGGCCGGAAAAAACCCGAGCATGTTGGCGTGCCTCGACGGAGGATAAAGACTTTGCAGGGAGGTCGACGCCAACAAAGATGCCGGTAGGTCGAGAAAATCCCGAGAATGTTGGCGTGCCCCAACGGAGGATAAAGGCTTTGCGGAGATGTCGACGCCAACATAGGCGCCGGCAAAGGCACCGGTGAACCGAATTAGAGGCCCTCAATGGATTTAAAATACGAATTAAGATCTTGATCGCATTGATAGATTCCTACATACGGTTCTTCAATATAGTATTTACCCTCTCGTTCATAGTAATACAGGGTTCTTTCATCCTCTTTCGATACAAGGACAATTCTTCCATACTGATCTGCGTTCGGCACATCCTGTGCAGATTCTTCATTCGTAGATTCTGCACTATTAATTACCTTCACTATATCTTGTATTTTCTCTGATTTCGTCACATTTATACTTTTTCCATTGTACAAAGTCAGGTTGATTTCTTGAAGATTAGAAGATTCTTTCACTATTTCTGCGTTATTTTTTTCGGCGCATCCCGATAAAACACAACCGATAACAATCATTGTAATCAGAAAGAATAAGTTCGCTTTTTTCATAAATTCACACACCTTTCTTTAATGTCTCACCGTTTCCCCTTCCCGGAGCTGTACCCCAGCATGATAAAGAAAAACGGTGTGGTATAGAACATGGCCACTCCGAAAAAGGAAGAGATGAAATACGCCAATGCGGCGGAAAACGCCATCAGCGCATAGGGATCCTTCCAGGCGCCGCTCACCAGGTGCCGCAAGAAAATCATCAGCACCGCCACGGTATAGCACACCGCCGCCGGGACGCCGAAGAACAGCGCATAGGTCAGCAGCTCGTTGTGGGGATTGGAAATGCCGATATCGTTCATCATCCGGTTCGCCATCCCCTCGCAGCCGTATCCCAGAAGCGGATGCTCTTGGATGTACTGCACGGCTTTGACCCACTGACCCCAACGATTGGTTCCGGCCGATGCCGCATCGGAACTTCCGGACATGATTTTTCCGATATCCTGCAGCAGCACCACGAAATTGTCGAACTGGGCGTTCAGCAACACGCCTCCCGCCAGCGGAATGGCGATGATCAAGGAGGCCACCGACACCGCTCGCCACTTGCTTTTCGGCAGCTTGATCAACGACAGGAACAGCACCACCAGCAAACTGATGAAGGAAGCCAGAATCGCCCCGAAGGTGTTGTTCATGAACAGCACAATCAGGTTCAACATCCCCGACAGGAAGCCGAACTCCCGCACCCACACTTTATCGCCCACAATAAAAGCAGTGACCGCCACCATCAAGGCCATGGCCAGAAAATACCCGTAGTGATTGCTGTTAAAGAAGATTGCACTCAGACCTTTTTTACCGGAATAGGCCGAAATATTCAGGAAGAATTGATGCCCGATTGCGGTAACGCCCAGCACATCCGCGGTAAAAAGAAAGGACAGCAGCACAAACTTCCGAAGCTGCTGCAGCTTGACTTTGGACGAAACGAAGTAATAAATCAATATGTAAAAGGCAAAATGGAAGATGCCCTGATTCCGATAGGGGATTCCGTGGATGGCCTTCCCATCGATGCCGTTCACCAAGGTGGAAAGCGCCATGCAGATCATAAAAATACCGAAGAACAGGAACTCCGGATTCCGCTGCAGGAGGGGCTTCTTTTTCACCGGAACCATGTTGGACAGCACGACATAGAGAATCCCTACAATAATGATAATAAAATTGCCAAATTGAAAAAGCTCCGGGAATTTCGTATACTGTTCCTTCCCCATTGCGGAATCCGTCACCGCCAGGAAAATCTCCCGGAGGGTAACGAGAATCACAATCATGGCCGGTATGGTGGCCAGGAAATCCAGTATCCGACTCTCGGAGGTGGTATATGCCCTTTGTTTCGTTGCATGTCTTCGGCCGCCGCCGTTCTTCCGAGACACATTCCGGGAAGCCCTGGAACCTGCCCGGGTCCGGCCGGCATTTCCGTGCTGAGATGTTCGTCTCGACACCGATGCGCCCTGTCTCCTCGGAGTTCTTCTACTCATGTCAATATATTACCGTAGGGCTTTTGCGGTGTCAAGAAAATGGGCGGCAAGGCCGGGGGATTACCTATTTTTACTTCATAAAAATAGGGCTGCCTCGATGACAGCCCCATAAAACCAATATTCAGTTGTCCGGTCACGTCCGGATAGGGATAAGATTGCCTTCTATCTGTATGTTTCAATTAAACCGTATGCATCGCCCTTCCGTTTGTATACCACGTTGGTGGATTCCGTATCCATGTCAAAGTATACGAAGAAATTGTGTCCCAGCATCTCCATCTGAAGAATGGCTTCTTCATAATTCATCGGCTGCAGCTCGAACTGTTTTCTCTTCACAACAGTGAGATTATCTTCTTCCTCGTCATCGTCCGGGATGAATTCGAACTTCAGCGCCTTGTTCTCCTTGTACCGAGATTCCAGCTTGCCCTTGAATTTCTTCATCTGGCTGGACAGTCGGTCGATGACGAGATCCATTGCCTCGTACACGTTGTCCGAAATCTCTTCGGCACGGAACAGGTTCTGCTTCGTGTTGATGGTTGCTTCCAACTTCGTCTTGTCCTTGAACTTCGAAACAATCACATTGGCGGTAACATCTTCATCAAAGAATTTCTCCAGTTTGGTGAATTTCTTCTCAATGTTGTCCTGCAGACGTTCACTCGGCTTATAATTCTTCGCTGTAATCATAACCTTCATAGTTGTGACCTCCTTTAATTAGGTTAATTGAATTATACCACATATTGCCGTAAATGTATTGTCATTTCCAAATAAAAAAGGTGACGCGGCGGAGAACTTTTTGTGTTTCCACCGGTCACCTTTGGCTTCATTGAATTTGTTTTTTTCGCAATCGAATGGGGCTATTTCGCTTTTTTCGTATTGCTCTGCTTCTCCAGCTCGCCGATGCTCATGAACTTCTTGGTCATGTTCTGCGGCTGGAGCACCACTACCTTTGCCGGGTAATTCTCGTCCAGGTCCAGGGTGTTCAGAGAATTCACCCATACGCCGGAAAGGCGCAGGCTGTAATCGTATACGGTGCCCAGCTCCGGCAGACCGAATTCGCTCTCTACGCTCTTGTAGTGCATCGGAACGGTATGTCTGGCATCCAGATCCACGGTGAGCTGTGCCGCCTGTGCCGCATCCAGAGTGTAGACGCCGCCTACCGGAATCAGCAGTGCATCCACCTGATACAGCTGTCCCATCTGCTCGTCCGTCAGCTCGCAGCACAAGTCACCCAGGTGTGCCACCCGCTGGTTCTTGGTCTCGATGATGTGAATCTTGTTCTTACCGCGCTCGGTGCCGTTCTTCTCATCGTGGAACGTATCAATGGTGGTAATCTTGAACGGAGAAGCCACGGTCTTTACGATTTCCACATTGTCTGCGGCATTGTGGTCATCATGCTCATGGCTCTTCAGAACCTCGTTGGCCTTCTCCCGAACCGGAGCCAGTCCCGGGATGCAATCGTCCTGATACGGATCGATAATGATGGAATATCCACCCTCTTCAATTTTGAAACACGAATGTCCAATCCATGTAATTTTCATAATAACACTCCCTTTACTTCAATTTTCAACACTTATATTAGAATAACCTATTCAGCGCTTTTTTTCAACCGAATTCTCTGCCTTTATGGGATTGGCGCAAAATCTACCGCAGCATCAGCAATGCGCAGTGACCGCCCCTCTTCAATCCATCCCGGCGATGGGAGAAAAACAAGCTAGGATTTCCGTAGGTACACCGGTCCTGCATGTCGATGTGATTCCCGGGAACGCCGGCCGCTTCCAGCACCAGCCGGTTCACTCCGGCGATGGAGACGTGATATTTATTTTTGACCGTGTCGTAAGAAATCATTTCCTCTGCCGGAATATCCATGGTCCGCACCGCATCCACTACATCTCGGTCGCATTCAAAGTATTCTTTGGAAATGCACGGTCCAATCATGGCCACCAGGTCTGCCGGATTCGTTCCGAACTCCGTCTGAAGCTTTCGAACCGCCACTCCGGCAATTTCCTTTACTGTGCCCCGCCATCCGGCGTGCACCATTCCGATGGCTTTTTTCACCGGGTCGTACAGGTACACGGGGGTGCAATCCGCATGGTAGGTCACCAGCGCCACCCCGGGCACATTGGTCACCATGCCGTCCACGTCCTTCATGCGGGTTCGAAAGAGGCCCTGCCCCTTGTTGCGCTCATCCACCCGAACCACGTTGTTGGTATGGGTCTGGAGACCGATGACCAGATCCTGCATACGAACGCCCAGGTCCCGGCACCATATTTCGTAATTCTTCATGACATCCGCCGGATCGTCCGGAAGGGTGAGGCTCAGGTTCATGGAATCGTACACCCCGGTGCTGACGCCGCCGGTACGGGTATTAAAACCAAATACGATATCGTCGCTGTAATCGTTAAAACTCATAAAAAAACAATATTCCTTTCCTATTTCGATTGATAATCCACGGCCTGCTGCCGTTCCATAAAGAAGTGAATTCCCTGAGAGGAATCCCGCCACCGGTTCTCTTCAAATCCGTTGGCCGGCTCCACCCATTTCCCCACTTCGTAGTAGAAATCCGGATCCACCGTGGACTGGGCCCAGTCATAGGATTTCGTCTCATCGATGCTCTTGATGGACAGTACCTTCGCTTTATTACACCGGCAGGTTTCCCCCGTGGCCGACACCCGCTTGGCATCCGCCGGCACCAGCAGCTGCACCACCCGAAGCTCCGTGCAGCACTTCCAGGCGATGAACGGCCCGGTTTCCGGACATACCATCCGGAAGAATTTCGTATCCTCGTTATCCGTGATATCCTCGGTATCGGCATATTCAAATAAGGTATGATGGAAATTGGAACCGGAGAAATCCGCTCCCCGGAAATTCATCCACCGGAAATTCGCTTCCCGCACGTCGCAGTACAGAAACCGAATGCCCTCCGTACTGCACTCCTTGAACCATACGTGGTTCAGATTGCACTTCCGAAAGGTGGTTCCGGTCATGTTTACATTGGTAAAAACACTCCACTCAAAGTCGATGTTTTCCGGAATGTCCCAGCCGGAAATATCCGCATTTTGGATTTCGCACTTCCGAAGATCCAGCGTTTCTTTTCCGTCGTGATTTCGAATCATCTCCAGAATTTCATCGGTGGTATAGCTCTGTTCCCATGAATTCATCGTTTTCCCTCCCCTCTTATTCCGTGCAGCGGAATATTACATGTAAAGTATATTCTGTTTGAGAAGATAAGTCCACCCATTTCGCCCAGCGAAAAACCGGAGCTCCCTCGGAAGCCCCGGCTTGCAAAATGTTTTTTTAGGAAGTCTCGATATCTCACAATGCGAGATTCTTACGCTTCTGCGTTGGCAACCATGTTCATGCGCGCCTGTCTCTTCTTCATCATGTTCAGGAACAGGAAGAGCAGAACCACACCGACAACCAGTCCCGGAATTGCGGACTTGGTGAATCCAACTACGATGTAGGAGATGGTGGAGATAACCAATACGGTCATTGCGTATGGCAGCTGCGTCTCCACGTGGCTGATGTGGTTGCAGCCGGCACCGGCCGAAGCCATGATGGTGGTATCGGAAATCGGCGAGCAGTGGTCGCCGCATACGCCGCCGGCCATGCAAGCGGAGATTACCGGAATCATCATATCCGGACGGGATGCGGTAATTGCCAGTGCAATCGGAATCAGGATTCCGAAAGTTCCCCAAGATGTACCGGATGCAAAGCCCAGTGCACAGGAGATGACGAAGAGAACCGCCGGAATCAGTGCCATCCAGCTAGCCGGCATCTTCTCAACCATTCCGGCAACGAACGGGGCCAGGCCCAGGCTGTCAGTCATGCACTTCAAGGACCATGCCAGTGTCAGAACCAGGATTGGGGATACCATCTGCTTGAATCCTTCCGGAACGCAGTCCATGCATTCACGGAATGTCAGGACGCGGCGCGCACAGTAGTATACGATGGTAATAATCAGTGCAACCAAGCTGCCCAGAGACAAGCTGAGAGCGGCATCACAGCCGGCAAAAGCATCCACGAAAGATGTTCCGCTGAAGAATCCGCCGGTATAAATCATGCCAACCAGGCAACAGATAATCAGTACGATTACCGGAACAATCAGGTCTGCGACGTGACCGTTGTGGTTCTGAGAAACCTCTTCGTCCTGAGAGGACAGGTTCTCGTGAACGGTGAGCAGGTCGCCGTTCTCAATAGCGTTCTTTTCATAGATTGCCATCTTGCTATAATCAAAGTTCATTGCAACGATGGCGAACATCATCACGATGGTGAACAGCGCATAGAAGTTGTATGGAATCGCGCGGATAAAGATGGTCAGTCCGTTCTGACCCTGAACGAAGCCGGATACGGCAGCCGCCCAGGAAGAGATCGGAGCGATGATGCAGACCGGAGCTGCCGTTGCGTCGATCAGATATGCCAGCTTTGCTCTGGAAATATTGAACTTGTCGGACAGCGGCTTCATAACGCTGCCTACGGTCAGGCAGTTGAAGTAGTCATCCACGAAAATCAGGATTCCCAGCAGGATGGTGGTGAACTGTGCATGTTTTCTGCTCTTTACCTTGGTGGAAGCCCATTCCCCGAAGGCCGCGGATCCGCCGCTCAGGTTCATCATGGCAACGAACATGCCCAGGATTACCAGGAAAATCAGAATTCCGACGTTACCGGCGCTGGACAGGGATGCGATGATGCCGTCCTGCAGCAGGTGGTTCATGATGCCGCTGAAGTTGGCACCGGCATACAGCACTGCACCTGCGAAAACGCCGATGAACAGGGAACTGTATACTTCCTTTGTAATCAGCGCCAGCACGATGGCGATCAGCGGTGGCAGAACCGAAAATCCGGTTGCGTACAGTGCCGGCTTCTTTGCCGTTTCCTCTGCTGCGAAGCAAAGTGCCGGCATAGAAGCGATTATCAGAATCGCTAGGCCGAAGATGTAATTCAGCCTTGTTCGAATTGAGTGTGTCATTTTAATCCTCCCATTGTTCTTTTCTCTGCAATACCCTTCTGTTGCAGACTTCTCATAAAGTGTAAATAAAAAAGCCCTGAATAACGTCTGAAACGTATCCATGGCTAAGTACTCAAAAAAAACTCTTCCTGTACAAATATATACCATTGATAGCGCTCCACATGTGTGACAGTCCATCGCATATTCTGCGATGTCCCAGGCCTCCGCTGTAGGATGCTTCAGCCTTCGGCGGATTTCCCTTTCCCGAGTTACCGCATCCTCTGCGTCCGTAACTCCGTACTTTTGATTTCCGCAACCTCTATCGAATCAGGTCTATTCAGTTGACTTACCTTATTATAACTTTTTTCATAAGTTTGTCAACAATTTTTTCAAATTTTTTGTTGTTTTTTACAAACACTTTTTTTCGTACAATCTGCGGTATTGTTAATTGCGGCAAAGTAATTTCTATAGTATAATTTCAAGACATACGCACATTAATGGAGGATGTTTTATGCCAAGCAAAATACGTCGGCGAGTGATTCCGCTGCTGCTCTGCCTGATGGCGGTTTTCGCCCTCACCGGCTGCGGTCCGCTGCTGGAACTGAATCAGAAATACGCCCACCCGGAAATCTGTGTCAACTACGGCACCGCCGTGTCCACGGACATATCCGAATACGTGAACCTGGACTCCCTGTCCAAGGAAGAACAGAAATACGTAAAGAAGAATTCTTCCGTCGTCTATCATGGAAATAAGGTTCCCGGTCACAAATACGACCGTCCCGGCACCTACCCCCTCACCATCTACTACGAGGATCAGGTCTATCGGAAATATCAGGTGACCATCAAGGATATGGAAAAGCCGAAATTCAAGAAAGCGAAGGACGTTTATATTTTCAAAGATACGGAGCTGACGGAATACGAACTTCAGGATTTGCTAAAAGGAATGTTCAAGGCCACCGACAATTCCAGCAAGGTGAAGCTGAAGCTCTCCCACGAGAAAATCAACGTTCACAAAGTCCGGAACTACATCGTGCGCGCCACCGCCACCGATCCTTACGGCAACGTTTCCCAGGCGAAGGCCACCTTCCACGTGCAGAAGCCGGCATACGGCGCCATGGGAACCTACGTCTACGTCAGCATTCCGAAGCAAAAGCTGACCTATTTCGTGGACGGTAAAATCAATATGTCCTCGCCGGTAGTCACCGGCACCCAGGGGGTTCACGATACGCCTCGGGGAAGTTACTATATCAATTCCATGAGCACCGGCACCCGCCTCAAGGGGCAGGGCTACGATGTCACCGTTCAATACTGGATGGCTTTTATCGGCGGTTCCTTCGGAATCCACAGCGCCCAGTGGCGAGGTGCCTTCGGCGGAAACATCTATCAGTACGGCGGCTCTCACGGCTGCGTCAATATGCCGGTCTACGCCGCCGGAGAACTGTTCCAAAAGGTTGACATCGGCACACCGGTAATTGTGGGAGATTAAAATTCGGATTTGAAAAAGGAGCTGCTGCAGTGTGCCCACTGCGCAGCTCCTTTTGACGATTCATTTTTCTATTGTTCAAATTCGACGGTTCCGTTCTCCAGGCTCTTAATCTTCGCCATGCTCAAAACATCGTATCCCTCTTCCCGAAGTGCTTTTCCGCCCGGCTGGAAGGATTTCTCAATGCAGATGCCGATTCCGGCAACTTCCGCTCCGGCCTGCCGGCAGATGTCCAGCAATCCATGCATGGCCTGTCCGTTCGCCAGGAAATCGTCCACGAGAAGCACCTTGTCACCATCGTTCAGGGCATTCTCGTTCACCACGATATCGTAATAGCGGTCGTGAGTATAGGAATATACCCGAGACTTATAGGTATCCGAATTCAGATTCCGGCTCTTGGACTTCTTGGCGAAAACCATCGGCACGCCGAACTCCTCTGCCGTGATGCTTGCAATGGCAATTCCGGACGCTTCTATGGTTACCACCTTGGTAATCTCCCGGTCCCCAAAATGTTCTTTCAGCGCCTTTGCAATCTGACGAATCAGACTGACATCGATCTGATGATTCAGAAAGGTATCTACTTTGAGGATTTCCCCTGGTGCCACTTTGCCGTCTCTGCGAATCCGTTCTTCCATAAATTCCATATCGACCTAATCTCCTTGTCTTGTTTCATAAATTGTTATCATTGTACCACATTCGCACAAACGATGGGATATTGTTTTCGGATTTCTTTCGGTTTTTTGCCCTAGGCGCCGAACATGCGCTGGGCGATGTACACCGCCAGAATTCCCAATACCAGGCTCACCCCCATGTACGTGAGTGCTACGCCGGAAGCGCCGTTCATCATCAAATCATGGTTTTCCAGCGCGAAGGAAGAGAACGTGGTAAAACCCCCGCAGATTCCCACCTTCAGAAAAAGCACCGTCCGAGGATTCAAGGCCTCCCGGGATGCCAGAGCCGCCACCACCCCGATGAGGAACGCTCCCGCAATATTGATGATAAATGTTTTTATCGGAAAACCGCTTTCCGGGTTCATATCCAGAAGTCCCACGAGATATCGGAGCACCGCCCCCACGAAACCGCCGGCGCCCACAACCAGGCATTCAATCATTGATCCCTCTCCTTTCCAACTAAAAGGAGGCCTCCCCGCGGAAAGCCTCCTGAATGTACTTATTATAGTATCTCGATGGAATCTTTTCAATAGTCTTTGGACTATTCTGCCTTGGCCGGAATGCTTTTGGCTGCCTTCTTCGGCTCCCGGCTCTTCGCGTAATCCCGGATAAACATGATTGCTGTGTAGAATACCACGGCCACCACGATCCACAGCAGAATGGTCAGCGGCACGCTCTTCACGAACATGTACGCAATCAGCGCACCCAGCGATCCGAAGGTCGCGTTGGTCAATGTGGCAATCATATCGTACCGACCGAATTTGATGAATTCCGGGCCGGCGCCAAAGGTCATCAGGAACGCACATCCGCCCATCATAATCGGGAATGCGGACTGAACGTTCATGCCCATCATGGAAACCAGTGCAAACGTCGGCGCGTATGCTCCGACACCGATGGTCATAAAAGCACCCACGAAGAATTCAACGATAACGGAAGTCGACTAATTTTTAACGCAAGGACGGAAATCTGTACTTGCGGATATTGGGGGTATATTTTTACATATTTTTATAAACTGTTTTTCACATTTTTATAGAACTGCCGGAAGTCGCCGGGGAGTGTAATATTTTTTTATCAAAAATACACAAATGGATATGTTCGAATTCGGCGCAATCGTGTATAATTGTCCAGTGGTTTTATGAACATACAGATCTGTACTTCTCCGAGAAGCGCAGTACTTCATGTTATATTGTGACAGATTTTGTTAAAAGAAAGAGGAGGGTTCGCAATGAAGGAATCAATTCCAAGAATAACCGGCACGCTTCGTGCCCATACCATTGAAATGCCGGACGTCATTCGAGAAGCTTCGGGCATCATCGTGCTGGGTCGAAAAATTCGATCGTTAATTTTCTCCACGGATATCGCCATTATTCGAAACTGCGATGCGGATGCGGTTCTGGCCGTGTACCCGTTCACTCCGCAGCAGGTGATTTCCGAGGCCATCATCAACGCCTCCTCCATTCCTGTTTTCGTCGGCGTGGGCGGCGGCACCACCAAGGGGCTTCGCTCCGTGTACATGGCTCAGGATGCGGAAGCGCAGGGAGCTTTCGGCGTTGTGGTAAACAATCCCATGAGCAACAGCAACATCCGCTTCATCAAACGGGTCATCGATATCCCGGTGGTTTCCACAGTGATTGATTCCACCGGAATTCAGGAACGGCTGGATGCCGGCGTCACCATCCTCAACGTGGCAGCCGGAAAGAATACCGCAGATGTGGTTCGGGAAATTCGGAAGGACTTCCCGAAGGTTCCGATTATCGCCAGCGGCGGCAAGACGGACGAGTCCATCCGCCGTACCATTGAGGCCGGTGCCAATGCCATCGTCTACACACCGATTTCCTCTTCCGCGATTTTCTCCAACATGATGGACGAATACCGGACAGAGAAGAACCGGAATCCGGAGCTTACCTTCAAAACCCTGGATTCCAAGAAGGACGAGCTGGTGGATCTGATTGGCTTGCTGCATCAGCAGACGGATTTGGATTTGAACTTGGAGCCGACGGAGAAAAAGCCGGAGGAAGAGAAAAAGTAGGAGATGAAGGGAGTGGATTCCGCGCAGCGGCGGAATCCACTTCCTTTTGATTTGGCGATGGTCGGGGCGGCGGTCGAGGCGGTCTGGGCGCCGTCCACGGGCGGCCACCTATCCCATCCAAAAATCCCCGAAGCGCATTCCGCTTCGGGGATTTTTATCTTCCTTATCTACCTTATCTTCTTTTACTTATCCATTTCTAGCCGCTGGGATTCCGGAGTCCCGAAGTAATCCTTTACCAGGTGAATTACCGTGCCGGAGAGCAGGAATACCGCGATCAAGTTCGGGATAATCATCAAACCGTTGAAGGTATCCGCCAGAGACCAGAGCAGGCCCAGGTCCATGGTAGCACCGATGATTGCCACCAGCGCGTAGACAACGATGAAAGGTTTTACAATCTTCGGTCCGAAGAGATACTCAATGCAGCGGGAGCCGTACAGTCCCCATCCAAGGATGGTGGAGAAGGCAAAGCAGCAAAGCGCTACCGCCAGCAGGATGGAAATCCATCCGCCGAAGGTGGTGGTGAAACCGCTGATGGTGAGCTCTGCACCGGCAGCCTGTCCGTACTCGATATTGATTCCGCTGCAGAGAATAGCCAGCGCGGTCAGCGTGCAGATTACGATGGTGTCGGCGAAAACCTCAAAGATTCCCCACATACCCTGCTGAATCGGGTGTGCTACATCGGAGCTGGCGTGGGCGATGGATCCGGTACCCAGGCCGGCTTCGTTGGAGAAGATTCCCCGGGACACGCCTCTTCTCATACTGATAAAGAGAGAACCTACCACACCGCCGGTAACGGAACGAGGATTGAACGCTCCTTCAAAGATGGACTGGAATACTTCCGGCACCCGTTCGTAATTTACAGCTACCAGAATCAGTCCCATTGCAATATAGAACACGGCCATAAAAGGAACCAGTTTCGACGTAACGTTTCCAATTCTCTTGATGCCGCCCAGCAGGATCAGCAGAACCAGAGCGGCAATCAGAATGCCGATTCCCAGATTCACATTTCCCACATTATCTTCATTGAACACATTGAAGTTGAACAGTGCGGAATCGATGGATGCCACGATGGTATTGACCTGCGTCGCATTTCCCGTTCCGAATACCGTCAGCACGCCCAGGATGGAATACAGCACCGCCAGGAACTGCCATTTTTTGCCAAGGCCGTTCTTGATGTAGTACATCGGGCCGCCGACCCAGTCTCCCTTGTCATTTCTCTCCCGGAAGTGCACCGCCAAGGTTACCTCTGCGAATTTCGTGCACATGCCCAGCAGTGCGGAGCACCACATCCAGAAAACAGCACCCGGACCGCCCAGGGCAATCGCACCGGCCACACCGGCGATATTACCGGTTCCCACGGTGCCCGCCAACGCGGTACATACGGACTGGAACGGCGTCAGTGCACCCTCTTCCGCCTCTTTCTTATCGAACATCGTGCCAAAAGTATGCTTCAGAACGTATCCGAACTTCCGGAACTGCAATCCCTTGGTTCGAATCGTCAGGAGAATTCCCACACCGATGATGCACACCATGGATGGAACACCCCAGATGAAAGCATTCACCGAATTGTTCACTTCTTCAATAATATGTAACATTGTTTCCCTCCAATAACTTATTAACCAAAACCTTGTAAAAAGTAACAACGGAATTTATTGTACCGAAATTCATACACTTTTTCAATAGTTTTTATGAATTAATGATAATAATTTATCGAATTTTTTATGTTTTTATACAATATTTTCCAATTTGGAATTGCATTATAAAAATAAGCACGAAATTCTAAGGTCGTTCGGCAGTCCGGGCGAAGTGGCAATTCTCTTTTTATTTGATGTGGCATCTTTGTTGTTTCTTTTACTTTCCAACAACCGTATATTTTTGGTATAATGTATACAAGTATTCGCTATATCCTTGAATGACGAAAGGAGTCCTATGCACATACCATCTCTCGTAATCGACCTGGCCATGATGCTTCTGGCCGCCGGAATTGTCAGCGTGATTTTCCGCAAAATACACCTTCCGGTCATCCTGGGCTATATCGCCGTGGGTTTTCTGATCAGCCCGTACTTTCCCATGTTTTTCAACGTGGAGGATGTGCCCGCCATCGACACCCTCAGCGAAATCGGCGTAATTATCATTCTGTTTCACATCGGTCTGGAATTTGATTTCCACAAGCTGCTCAGCGTGGGCAGTACCGCCATCGTCACTGCACTGGTAAAGATGGGCGGCGTGCTGGTGGTGGGATACCTGTTCGGGGACCTGATTGGGCTGTCCCAGATGAACTGCATTTTCCTGGGAACCATGCTGGCCATCAGTTCCACCGTGGTTATTCAGAAATGTTTTGAGGATCTAAAGGTCACCGGGGAGAGATACACGTCCCTGGTTATGGGAGAGCTGATTATGGAAGACCTGATCGGCGTGTTCATGATGGTCATCCTGGCCTCCCTGTCCGTGGGTCAGAGCGGCGGCGAGAGCGTTGTCAGCAAGCTGCTCCTCATGGGCTGCTACCTGTTGGTATGGCTGATTGTGGGAATCTACTTCCTGCCAACCCTGCTGAACCGCGTCATGCACCTTCTCAACCGGGAGATGCTCATCGCCCTGTCTTTGGGCATCTGCTTCACCCTGTCCCTCCTGGCGAAACAGCTGGGATTCTCCGTGGAGCTGGGGGCGTTTCTGGCGGGATCCTTCTTTGCGGGAACCAACCACGCGAAGGAAGTGGAGCACGCATCCGAAAGCATTAAGGATATGTTCGCCGTAATTTTCTTCGTATCTGTGGGCATGAAGGTGGATCCATCTGTCATTGCGGAGCACTGGACCTCCATCATCCCGATTGCGATTATCGCGGTGATTGCCAAGCTGATTTTCGCCACATTGGGTATGATTCTTTCCGGACAGCGGATGGAAACCTCCTTGAAGAGCGGTTTCAGTCTGGCGCCAATCGGAGAATTCTCCTACATCATCGCGGCGCTGGGAATCTCCCTGGGGGTAATGGATGAATACCTCTATCCGGTTATCGTGGCGGCTTCCATACTCACCACCCTGGCCACCCCGGTGCTCATCCGGAATTCCTCCAAGGTAGCGGCGTTTATGCGGAAGCACCTTCCGAAAAAGATCCTGGAGAAAATCGATCAATATACCTCCAACGAACAGGACGAGACGGACCACACCCACGACTGGCTGGTGATGATTCGAAACTTCTTTTCCAGCCTTCTCCTGTACGGCATCATCATGCTGGTGACCGCCATTGCGGGAGTGCGCCTGCTGTATCCGTCCCTGCTTCAGGTTATGCCGAAGAAATTCTCCGGCATCGCTACCTGCCTGCTGGTGTACATCGTCATCGCGATTTTTGCCCGGCCGATGCTGCGCCTTCGGGACACCACCTTTACCAAGCTGTGGCTGGACCGCAAAGCCAACCGGCCGCCGCTGGTGATTCTGGCCCTGCTGAACGTGCTGACCATCGCGTATATTGCTTTTATCCCGATTCACCACATCTTCGGTGCTCGGAGAATGCTGCTGCTGGGCGTTGCCCTCATCGCCATCCTCACCATGAGCAAGACAGACGTAGTGGCGACTTTCTACCTTCAGCTGGAAACTCGGTTCCTCCGGAATCTGAACGAGAAAACCCTGACCCATGTGGCTCAGAGCCAGGGACCGCAGGAATGGCTGGACGAAGACATTCACATCGTGTCCTACTACGTGCCGAAGGATGCGGAGTACATCGGTCAGACGCTGGAACAGCTGGCGTGGGGTAAGTACAACAACATCCTGGTAACGAAAATCCGCCGGGGCAAGCACACCTACACCCTGCCTCACAGCGGTTTCAAGATCCAGGCCGGCGACAAGCTGTACCTGGTGGGTCAGATGAACGACATCCTGCAGATTAAGGAAATTCTTTTCCCGGATGTGGATCGCCGAATCCGCACCCTGGAGCAGTTCATGGAAAGTGACTACCCGGATACCCAGCACGCACTGGCCTGCCTGGCCATCGAAGTGAACGGTTCCGAGCCGTACTGCGGTCAGGCCATCATCAACTCCAAAATCCTCAGCAAAGCCCGCTGCATGATTCTGGGCATTCAGAAGGACGGCTACCCGGTGCTGATGCCAAGCGCTTACCTGAAAATCCAGAAGGGCGATGTGCTGTGGGTCATGGGCTCCAACAACAACGTGGGCCGTCTGGCTTCCTACAGCTTGGGGGCCGAGGAAGAGCCGGAAATTATCTCATAAAAATAGGAAGTGTTTTGCCGCCGCAAAACACTTCCTTCTTTTTATTCCTGCGCTTCCGATTCTTCCACGCTCACATCCACGCCGTTCACCGTGACCCCTTCGCACAGCGGAATCAACAGGTACTCCCGGCCGTCGATGACCTGCGTTTTCACCGAGTAGATCTGCTCCGGATCCACCGCGATATCCGCCTCCGGAGTGTGCACCCGGAATTTTCTTTTTTCGATGATATTGTTGGGATTCAGCGCCTCTTCCTCGCCGAAGTACTTCCGGCAGGTCTCGCCGAAGGTCTCAATCCGTTCCTCCGAAACCCCGCTGTCTTTCAGAATTTCATTCACCTCGTTGATGAGAATCACCGGCGCGTTGGGATCCCGGCTCTCCTTGTGCTCCTCGATTCGCTGACGGAGCGAATTGGTCACCGCCTGCACCACCTCCAGGCTGCACTCCTCCTCCAGCGCCTCGCTCAGAGCGCCGCCGAAGGCATTCTTCTGTTTTTCCGGCGCAATCGGCGGCTGGGCCGCATTGAAAAGCGCCTGAATCAGCTCCTCATGAATCTCCGAGGAACTTCTGCTGTAATACAGGGCGCCGTAAATATTGGTGGTACGGTCATCGAAGCACGGGAACATGAATCCCATCTGGGGATTGGACAGAATGCTTCCCGTCGCCGCACCTCGGAACAGCTTGTCCTCCGCCATGTACCGGAGGGCCGCTTTGGAATCCTTCACCGGACAGACAGTGCAGATGAAGTAATCGAACTGATCCGTGGAATCCTCATCCCATTCCTCATTGTTTCCGGCTTTGTACGGCACATCGTAAGTATCCGCCAAAAGCAGAATCACGTAGCTAGTCTCTTCCAGCATCAGGGAATCGATAATTCTCCGATACAGCACCTGCCGCAGGTTCTCATCCTTCAGCCCGCTCATGCGCAGCCCCTGCAGCAGCCGGTGCTCGTCGCTGCTTTCCACCTGCGCCGTGGTGAAATCGATATTCATCAGATTCCGTCCCAGGCCGCCGGACAGGGTCTTCCGGAACAGCTGAGAGTACATCTCCTTCTCCTCCTGATCCATCTGAATCACCTGCATATCCATATCCGACACGATTTCCCGCGCCGCATTCACGTAGCAGCCGTACACATGGCCGAAATTATCCATCTCCGGACGAATCCGCTTCTTGATTTCCCTGATTTCTTTCCGATTCATTCTATAGTAACCCCTTCTTATTTTTATAAAAACAACTTCCCTATTATAACAGATTTCCGCCCATTCCACATGATAATTTGGTGTACGCAATTTCCGCGGAATCTGATATAATGAAACAGACTATTTTCACAACGAAAGGAACACTATGGCACTCATCGAATTTGAAAAAGTATCCTTCGGTTATCCGGAGAAAGATTTATACGAAAATATTTCCTTTACCATCGAGCCGGGAGAACACGCCGTGCTCATCGGAAGCAACGGCTGCGGCAAAAGCTCCCTGGTACACCTGCTGATGGACGAGGAAAAATACACCTACGAAGGCCTGATTCGCCGCAGCGGCGATTTCCGCACCGGCTACGTGGGGCAGTTTGTGGAACACGAAACCGGCGATGCCACCGTCTTTGATTTTCTGGCAAAACCATTTGTGGACCTGCTGGGGAAATCCGACGCCCTGGCTCAGAAGATGGGCGAAGCGGAGAATCCGGACAAGCTGTATGAAGAATTTCAGGTCTTGATGGACCGCATCGACGCAGTGGACGGATACAATTACGAGGCCAACATCCGAAAGCAGCTTCACACCGCCGGACTTTCCGCCATCGAAGAGAATTCCGTGAGTTCCGTCAGCGGCGGCGAATACAAACTGCTGTACATCATCCGGAATATGCTGCTGAAGCCGCAGCTCCTGATCATGGACGAGCCGGATGTATTCCTGGATTTCGAGAACCTGATTGGGCTGGTGCATCTGATCAACAGCTACGACGGAACCGTTCTCACCATCACCCACAGCCGCCTGCTTCTCAGTCAGTGCTTCGACAAAGTCCTTCACATCGAGAACATGCAGCTCCAGGAATACGCCGGCTCCTACCCGGAATACAGCCGCTGGCTGCTGGAGACCCGAATCGATGTTTTTGAAGTGACCAAGGATTTCGACGATTACATCGAAGCCCAGCAGCAGCTGGTGAACCGCCTCCGGAAGGGCGCGGAATTCACCTCCGACCCGAAGAAGGGCAAGCAGCTGCAGGCCCGCAAGAAACTGGTGGAGCGGATGAAGACCCTGCGGGGCGAGGATCCGTTCCTGGAGATTCCGAATCATTCCTTCGCCTTCCCGGACGTCACCCCGGAAGACGGAATTGCTTTTACCGTGGAGAACTATTCCCTCGCCTACAAAGACGAACTGCTGCGGGACGTCTCCTTTACCGTGAACAAGGGGGACAAAATCGCTGTCGTGGGCGCCAACGGCACCGGCAAATCCAGCATCCTGCGGGACATTTACCGCATGCTTTCGGAAAAAGAAAACGGCGATAAGGTGGGCTATTTCCGGCAGATTACCGAATCCGACGACACGCTGCAGCTGTCCGGCGGCGAGCGGAACATGGCCCAGCTGGAAGAAATCTGCCGCGGCGACTACGATACCCTGCTGCTGGACGAACCCACCAGCCACCTGGACTGCGATGCCCAGATTGCTCTGGAGAAGGCGCTGACGGAATACCGGGGAACGGTGCTCATGGTCTCCCACGACTTTTTCACCATCACCGACTGCGCACAGCGAATCTTCATTCTGGAGAACGGTACCCTGCGGGAGATGAGCGGCCGGGCGTACCGGAAATCCATCTACAAGAAGTATTTTGGCAGCGACATCTTCGAACAGGAACGGAACCGCATCGACACAGAGCGAAAGGTGAACCGCCTGATTCTGAAGAACAAATTCGACGAAGCCCGGGAAATGCTAGGTGTGTAGGCGAACCACCGCATATTAAAAGACCGATATCCGAGCCTTTTCAAACTCGGGTACCGGTCTTTTTCTTATGCAGCAAATCAAACCAACGATTCTTTCTTCATCTCGAAATGCAGGAGGATCGGAATCGCCAGTCCCTTGATGACGGTGGAAATGCAGATCGCCCACCAGAATCCGGTGACACATCCGAAGGCCGCCGCCATCGGAATTCGGAACAGGCTCCCGATAATACTGCAGGCCGCCGGTACGATTGGTTTGCCGATGCCCCGGTAGGTTCCGGTAGCAACCACCTCCAGGCAGTAGAAGATCTGCGAGTATCCGATAATCCGAAGATAATCCGTTCCGGTTTCAATCGCCAGCGAATCCGTAAAGAACAATTTAATCAGCGGCCGTCCCTCACAGATGAACAGCAAGGTGGTGAGCACACCCAGCACCAGCATCAGATAGATCCCCACACGGTAGCCGTCGCGAATTCGCTTGTCCTTTCCGGCACCGAAGTTCTGCGCCACGAAAGAGGTCATGGCCACCTGGAACGCGTTGGCGGTCATGTAGGCGACGGATTCAATCTGCGTCGCCACCCGCTGGATGCCGATATAGGTACTGCCGTACACCGTAATCATCTTCCCCAGCACGCTGGAAATCATGGCAAAGATAATCGTCTGGATGGCAGCGGGAAAGCCGTAGCATAAAATGATTTTGCATTCTTCCCGGCTCATCCGGTAGCGGCTGCGGAAACTGCCCTCCCGAAAGAGATGCCGATCCCGATGCACCCGCAGGGCATACAAAAGGCTGACCACCATCTGAGAGAACAGGGTGGCATAACTCGCGCCGTCAGATCCCAGCGCCGGCGAACCCAGCAGCCCGAAGATTAGAACCGGGTCCAGAATGACGTTGAGAATCATTCCCACCAAATTGTATTTAAACGGCGTCTGACTGTCCCCCGCCGCAGTGTAGATTCCCAGCAGCACGTAATTGTATCCCATGAACAACACGCTGATGATGGTGATGGTGAGGTAGCTGACGGTATAGGAAACGATGACATCGTTCTGAATATGGTAAAACCCCACGATGGAATGTCGAAATATCAGAACCGGAAGCACGTACAGCAGCATGATAATCCAGTTCAGCGTAATGGACGTCCCGGAAGCCACCTGTGCTTGCGTCAGGTCGTTCTTTCCCAGCAGCATCCCGATGCGCACCTGGGCACCGGTCTGCACGATCATGCAGATTCCCTGGGCCAGAAAAAGAAGCAGCCCCGCGGTGGACACCGCCGTCACCGCCTCAATCCCCAGCCGGCTCACCCACAAGGTATCGATTAAATTGTACGCCATCTGAACGAACTGAGAGGCAATCAGCGGCAGCGACATTTGAATCAGTGCCTTCGAAATACTGCCCTGGGTCAGATTTTTCACCGTATCTTTGTATTTCATCTATCTATAAAACCCCCATCCAACTCGAATTTTTTTATTAAAAGTAAAAATATTTTCCCACTAACTCCCGGGACTTCCGGGAAGCCTTCACTATTTTATCAAATCTATTGTAATATTTCATCAAATATTATAAAATTTAAGAAGATAATTGCGAAAAGAAAGGGTTCAATAATGGGAACAGACAATACACTAACCAATGAAATTTACAACGAGCTGTACCGGGCCATCACCCACCAGGAACTGAAGCCAGGACAGAACCTCACCCTCACCATGCTGAAGAAGCAATTCAACGTGAGCCACACCCCCATCCGGGAAGCCCTCACCCGCCTCAGTGCCGACGGACTGGTTACCTACCATCCCAACAAAGGCATGAAGGTAACGGACTTCTCCGAAAGTGAGATTCGGGAAATTTTCCAGTTCACCGCCGAGCTGGAAGTGCTGGCCCTTCGCTTCTGCAGCAGTGCCTTCACTCTGGCACCGCTGATGGAACGTCTTCAATCCATTGTGGACCGGGAAGCGGAAGCGCTGGAAAAGGGAGATTTCGAAGCTTGGGAAAAGATATCCGGAACCTTCCACGATGTATTCTACAAGTTTTCGGATAACCGGTATTTGGATGAGACGGCGGAACGCATGAGCGCCCGCATGGAGCTCATGTCCCACATGTATTCCCACGAAGGAGCGGAAGAACAAATCCATCAGCGCCACATCGGAATCTGCGATGCCGTACTGCAGCGGGATTTCGATCTGGCCGCCGAGCGGATCCGGGCACACCTCCAGTTCAGCATGATGTCGGTTCTGGATTCCTACAAGAAGAACCGCTAATTCAGTGCATCGAAGAAAGGAATACTACTAAATGAATGCCAACAGTGCAACCGTCAGTGAAAGAATCTATACCGCCATCCGAGACGATATTCTGAACAAAACCCTGGTTTCGGGGGAAAAACTTACCATCAAAAAACTTCATGAAATGTACGGCGTCAGTTCCTCACCCATTCGGGAGGCTCTGTTCCGCCTGCAGCAGGATGGCTTAATTGAATACCGTTCCAATGCGGGCATGAGGGTCATCGAATTCACCCGCCAGGACCTGGCAGAAATCTACATGCTCCTCACCGAGTTCGATGTGATCGCCCTCCGGGCGGCCACCACCCCGGCCCGCCGGCTCAGCACCCTGGCGGCCCTGGAACTGTGCATGGAGAAATCCCGGGCTTCCATCGAAAACAATCTTTGGAATTTTTACAGCGATGCCTTTCACAGCATCCTGTATGAAGAAGCGCGGAACGGCCGGCTCACCGATGCGGCGCGGAAGATTCGCATCCAATCCACCATCTTCTCGAACCAGTATGAGATTAAAGAAGAAAACCGCCGGGAAATTCTGAAACAGCACGAGGAAATTCTAAATGCCATTCGGGACAACCGGTTGGACCGGGCGGAGGACCTGATGCGAACTCACGTGGGATCTTCCTACGCGAAAGCGCTGTCGATTCTGGAGGAGGAAGAAGCAGCATCGGAAGAATCCAGCAAATAAGCCAGTGCCCGCTCGTAGATTTCCTTCAATTTCAGGAAATCATCCACCAGGATGTATTCATCCTCCATGTGCTCCCGATTCTCATGCCCCGGAAAATTCGGCCCGAAGGCCACCATATTGGGCATGGCTTTGGCATAGGTCCCCCCGCCGATGGAAATCGGCCGGCTCTCATCCCCGGTCACTTCCCGGTAAGCCGACAGAAGAGCGCCCAGCACCGGACTGTCCGACGGCGTGTACAGCGGACGCACTTGATAGATACATTCGCAGGATGCGCCGTACGAACTGAATTGACGAACCAAGGATCCGGATATTTCATCCGGATTTTTCTTTGCCGGATAACGGATATCCACCATCAGTGTCGCTGTATCTCCCTGCACTTCCAGAAGTCCGGCATTCAGCGTGAGCTTTCCGCTCTCATCCTCCGCCGCGATTCCCAGCTTCTCTCCGTATATGGTTTTCCCAATCAAATCCGCATACATCCGGGCGAACCGGTTCTCCGGCTCCGCCCGGTGCACCTTCTCCATCAGCTCCGAAATTCCGTTGACCCCCAGCCAGGGTGCACATCCGTGACACGCCTTTCCGGACGCCTCATAGGAACCGAATTCTGTTTTTACCCGAGCGTGCGCCGGCACCATATTGGGTGCGGTCCCCCCTTCTCCCTGAAGGAATCCGGCCTCCGCCCGAGGCATTTCCACCTGAAAAACCATGGCCCCCAGCTCGTTTTGAATGGCCGGGAAATCGCCGTCGGGGGTAAAACCACATTCCGGAATTTCTTCCGCATCCGTATAGGCTTCAATATCTCGCCACTCCCCGTTTTCCTCCGTCTGTCCCAGAATCAGCCGGATGCGCGCCGGGATGGTGTTTTTTTCTTTCAGGGCCTTCATGGCGTACAGCACGGCGATGGTAGGGCCTTTGTCATCGGTGGTGCCCCGGCCGTAGATTTTTCCATCCACGATTTCACCGCCGAAGGGATCCTGCGTCCAGCCATCCCCCGCCGGCACCACGTCCAGGTGGGACAGGATTCCGATCAGTCGCGGACCCTCTCCGATTTCTATGTACGCGTACTTTCCCGGTACGTCCGTCACCCGCATGCCGAAGGATTTTGCCAGGTTCAGCACGTATTCCTTGGCGTCATGGACCTCTTTCCCGAACGGATATTCCGGACCTTCTTCCTTTGCAATGCTTTGAAACGACACCAGTTTCTGCAGTGCCTCAATCATCTCATTCATAAAATCCTCCTGTGAACAAAACAGAGCGGCAAATTCCGCCGCCCTGTTTCTTGAAAATATTGTATCCTCTTATTCTTCCGGAACTTCCGGTGCTTCGGCTGCCGCGGTTTCGGCAGGAGCTTCTTCGCTCTCGATTTCCTCGATGAGCTTTTCCTCTGCGGCCTTGCGGGCATCAATTTCCGCCTGCATTTCCGGCAGCTGCTTCTCCAGCTTGGACAGACGATAGAATGCGAATACCAGAATGATGAAGATTACCAGCGGAATGGTAACGATTTCCGCAAAGAACAGGTTCTGAATCGCCTGGCTCTGTTCGGAAGCGGATGCCTGATAGTGGAATGCGGTGAGCAGAGAGCTTGCCAGAATTCCACCGCCGGCCAATCCGGCTTTCTGTGCAAAGGTGAAGATGGACATGATGGTTCCGCCGTTGTCCACGCCGCTCTTCCATTCGCCGTAAGTCATGGAGTCCAGTGCGCACTGATAGATCATCTGTGCGAACAGTCCTACGCCGATGCCTTCACAGCCCCAGCAGAAGAACAGAATCGGCAGGCTGGCATCGTGGGTGATGAAACGGAGACCGAAGCTGATCACCAGTGCAACGCTGGAAATGGAGCAGGACATGGCGTTTCCGAATTTTTTGCCCATGTATCCCATTCCCACGATAGCGATAAAGCTGATAACCGACGACATGGTGGAATATACACCCATCAGGTTGGTGTTGTGCAGGTTATACTGCAGGTAGTATACCATGGACGCACCGTTCAGTGCGTTGTAGATCATGAACATGATGTTTACCACGCATACGAACAGGGCGTATTTGTTGGTAACCAGCGCCTTCAGGATGGCGCCAACGCTCTGTTTCTCCGCCTCTTCCTTAATTCTCTCGTCTTGGCTGTTCTTGTCCAGCTTATAGGAAGGTTCTTCAAATCCCTTGCTGGCTGCGTATACGGTGAGGAAAGAAGTCGCATAGATTACGCCGCAGATGATGGCGAAGATGAAGAATCCCTTGGTCTGGTCTCCGCCGCCGATCAGCTTTACGAACGGCAGTGCGGTTGCGGTAACCAGTACGCTGGCGATGGTATTTCCGTATCCTCTCCACTGGCCCAATTTCACTCGCTCTTCCTTATCCGTTGTAATTCTCGCCAGCAATGTGTTGAACGGTACGTTAGTAGCGGTCTGTGCCATGCCCTGGAACAGGTAGGTGATGGCAACGAAGATGATCAGATGGCTCTGCTTCAGGTGCGGAGCCCAGTAGCTGAGTGCCACGCAGATGCCGGCCGGAACGGACAGATACTTCAGCCATGCACGACATTTTCCTTCCTTTGAAACGGTCTTATCCAGGATAACGCCCATCATCGGGTCGTTAATCGCATCCCATACCTTTGCGATTACCATGATTACGGTAGCCGCCGCTGCCGGAATCTTTGCCACATCGGTGTAGAACCAGAGAAGGAAGAAGGCGTTCAGAATGTTCAGTGTGCTCTTTCCGAAGTCTCCATAGGCCATGGCAAACTTAATTCGAATCGGTAATTTTTGACTCTTTTCCATATTTTTACCCTCGTGAAATGTGTTTTCTTTAACGCATTTCATTTTAACAACAAATTTAACATATAGTTTTTGTTAGTCGAACTGAATTGTTGCGTTCATTTTATATAATTTGCAATATGTTGTCAATCTTTTTCGCAAATTTTGTAATATTTAATTTTTTGTTGCAAAATCCGTATTCATGTGATAATATTCAGACAGTTGAACTGAATCACCTGCATTTTTGAACGTGAAAGGGGTTTCAAAAAATGAAATTATTAGAAGAACTGACACAGGCCTGGGGTGTCTCCGGAAGAGAAAAGAACGTTCGGGCCATCATCCGGAGAGAAATCCGGGATTATGTGGATGAATGTTATACCGATGCCATGGGAAATCTGATTGCCTATAAGAAAGGTACGGATTCGGAAAACAGCAAAAAGATTATGTACACCGCCCACATGGACGAAATCGGTTTCCAGGTTACTCATATTGAAGGCGACGGAAGAATCAAAGTCTACAGTGTGGGCTGGACTTGGACCAGCTCCATCTACAACGATAAGGTTATTTTCCAGAACGGTGTCATCGGCGTCGTAGGCTGCGACGGTCCGGTGGAAGAAGCCCACAACAAGGCGCAGGCTCTCTACATCGACATCGGCTGCACCAGCAAGGAAGAAACCATGAAGTACGTACAGCCGGGGGATTATTGCGGTTTTATCGGCAAGTATTACGAGCTGCAGAACGACCGCATCTGCGCCAAATCCCTGGATGACCGGGTGGCTTGCTACGTGCTGATTGAAGCCATCAAGAAGAATCAGGGACAGTATCCGAACGACATCTACTATGTATTCACCGTTCAGGAAGAAGTGGGCTGCCGCGGTTCCGTGGTTGCCGCAGAGCGAATCAAGCCGGAAATCGGTGTCTCCGTAGACGTTACGCCGGATCACTACTACCCTTGCGATTTGAAGGGCTGCAACGAAGTGGGCAAAGGCGTAGGCGTTACCTTCGGAAACCCATCCGCAATGCTGGATGAATATCTGGTGGACGAAATGGTGAAAACCTGTGAAGAGAACGAAATCGACTATCAGCGGGATGTCATGGACCGAGGCGGCACGGACGCTTCCAGCATGAACCAGGCCTACTACGGAACCCGCGTGGCCGGAATTTCCATCGTAGACCGTTATCCGCACAGCCAGAGCTCCGTCATCTCCAAGCACGACGTGGAATGCGCAATTGAGCTGGTGGACAAATACTCCGCACGGGAATTTATCTTCGAAGAAGAATGGTAGAAATAAAGAAAAATACATATTGAAAGGAAGTTACCGATGAAAGGAATGGAACGATTCTTTCGCTACATCGGCATCCTGACGCCAAGTGATGAAAATTCCCAAGATCATCCTTCAAGTGCCTGCGAGTTCAATCTTGCCCATGAATTGGTCAAGGAGCTGCAGGCACTTGGCGTATCCGATGCTTTTGTAGATGAAAACTGTTACGTATACGGACACATTCCCCCAACGCCGGGGAAGGAGGATGTGCCGGCAATCGGACTGATTGCTCACATGGATACGGTATCGGATTTCTGCGATGCCGCGCCGAACCCTCAGATTATTGAAAACTACGACGGAATGGATGTCCCGCTGGGAACAAGCGGACGGTTGCTTCGGGTCTCCGACTTTCCTCACCTGTCTCAGCTCAAGGGCCGTACCCTGATTACCACCGACGGCACCACCATTCTGGGCTCCGACGATAAATCCGGAATCGCCGAAATCATGACCGCCGTGGAGCAGCTTGCCGGAATGCCCCACGGCCCGGTGTCCGTTGCTTTTACGCCGGATGAAGAAATCGGCCGCGGTACCGATGATTTTCGGACGGATGTGTTCGGGGCGAAATATGCTTTTACCCTGGACGGTGAGGCGGAAGGTGAAGTGCAGTACGAAAGCTTCAACGCCGCCGGAGCGGAAGTCTCCTTCCGGGGCAACAACGTGCATCCCGGATCCGCAAAGAACGTGATGGTAAACGCCGCTTTGGTGGCCATGGAATTCAACGAGATGCTGAATTCCGCTCAGCGCCCGGAATACACGGAGAATTACCAGGGCTTCGTCCAC
This sequence comes from uncultured Clostridia bacterium, assembly GCA_934234035.1. Lineage (GTDB taxonomy): Bacteria > Bacillota > Clostridia > Peptostreptococcales > Anaerovoracaceae > Mogibacterium_A. Next base: position 80,374 of record CAKQHH010000002.1, read on the forward strand.
CTTACCGGCATGACCGGTTCCGTGGCGGAAGCCCGGCTCCGGTACATCCTTCGGGACCACGACCGGAACATGCTCGCGGCCATGAAGGCCGGGATGGAGCTGGCGGCCCAGCGGCTGAACGAAAAGTATGGTGCGGGGACGGTGAAACTTACCATTCAGGATCAGTACCAAAACATGGCGGAAATCCTGGAAGACTATCCGGAGGTCATGGACGTGGCGCGAAAGGCCTGCCGGAACTGCGGCGTTTCGCCGATTTCCGTTCCCATTCGGGGGGCAACGGACGGGGCCATTCTCAGCTTCCGAGGGCTCCCTTGCCCGAACCTGGGAACCGGCGGCTATGCTTTCCACGGACCGTATGAACACCTCACCGTGGAAGGAATGGATAAAATGGTGGAAATCGTGCTGGAAATCCTGCGGATTTTCGCAGAATAGGAAAAGGCGGCCGGGCCGGGCCGGCACCCGGGCCGCCTTTTCAAAGAAGTAAAACCCCTGCAGCGGTTCCGAACCGCTGCAGGGGTTTCTCTATTTCTTTATTCCTCTGCTATATCCTTATATCCTCTATGCCTGCATTTCCACATACTCGTCATAGGTGCACAGCTTATCCGTGAGGTGGCCTTCCCCATCGATTTCCATAATCCGGTTCGCAACCGTGCTGATGAACTCGTGGTCATGGGACGCAAAGATGATATTTCCCTTGAACGCCTTCAAACCATCGTTCACAGCAGTGATGGATTCCAGATCCAAATGGTTGGTCGGCTGATCCAGCACCAGGAAGTTGGATCCGAAGAGCATCATCCGGGACAGCATGCACCGCACCTTCTCTCCTCCGGAGAGTACTTTTACCTGCTTGTACACATCATCCCCGGAGAACAGCATTTTGCCCAGGAAGCTCCGCATAAAGGTCTCGGTGGTCTCGGAGGTGTACTGACCCAGCCAGTCGATCATGTTCAGCTCGCAGTCGTTAAAGAACTCCGAGTTGTCCATCGGGAAGTAGGACTTCGTGATGGTAACACCCCATTTAAAGGAACCCTCGTCCGGCTCCATCTCACCCATGAGGATTTTGAACAGGGTGGTGTTGGCAATTTCGTTCTCGCCCACGAAAGCGATTTTGTCCTCCCGGCCCACCATGAAGGATACGTTGTCCAGTACTTTTACGCCGTCGATGGTCTTGCTGATTCCGTCCACCGTCAGGATGTCTTTGCCCGCTTCTCGGTCCATGGTAAAACCAACAAACGGATACCGTCTGGAGGATGCCGGCATTTCCTCTACGGACAGCTTGTCCAGCAGCTTCCGGCGGGAAGTGGCCTGCTTGGATTTGGACTTGTTGGCGGAGAACCGCTGAATAAAGGTCTGCAGTTCTTTGATTTTATCTTCGTTCTTCTTGTTCTGATCCCGAATCATCTTCTGAACCATCTGGCTGGATTCGTACCAGAACTCGTAGTTGCCCACGTACATTTTGATTTTGCCGTAGTCCACGTCCACGATGTTGGTGCAGACCGTATTCAGGAAGTGACGGTCGTGGGATACCACGATGACCGTACCCTCATAATCCAGCAGGAAGTCCTCCAGCCAGTTGATGGCCTTGATATCCAGGTGGTTGGTCGGCTCGTCCAGGAGGATGATGTCCGGATTGCCGAACAGCGCCTGCGCCAGGAGAACCTTCACCTTCTCCTTACCGGTGAGCGTGCTCATCTGGGAATAGAGGATGTCGTTGGACAGTCCCAGTCCCTGAATCAGGCGGCTCACGTTGGACTCCGCTTCCCAGCCGTCCATCTCGGCGAACTCTCCTTCAAGCTCTGCCGCACGGATTCCGTCCTCATCAGAGAAATCCGGCTTCATGTACAGGGCATCCTTCTCCTTCATCACATCGTAAAGGTGCTTGTTTCCCATAATTACGGTGTCCAGAACGGTGTATTCATCGTAGGCAAAGTGGTCCTGCTTCAGCACCGACATTCTGGCCCCCTTCTTGATGGCCACATCTCCGGTGGTCGGTTCCAGATTTCCGGAGAGGACTCTCAGGAAAGTGGATTTGCCCGCACCGTTGGCGCCGATGACGCCGTAGCAATTTCCCGGTGTGAATTTCAGATTAACGTCCTTGAACAGCGGCTGTCCGCTGAAATTCACGCTTACATTTATTACGTCTAACATGTGTGTTCCTTTCTCTCGTGAATGCAAACATATTAAAAGCGTTGCAAATAGAACATTCACAACGCTTCAACTTACATAATACTGCACAATTTTACCATAAAAGCAGCATTCATGCAATCTTCAAATCCGGCTTGCCTGAATTCAAGAAGTCTTCCCTACAACGACGACTGGCTCCGGAAGTTCACCGGCTCATAATCCTGAAGCGGAGCCAGAAAACCGCACTCCTCCAGCTTATTCTGAATCATATCCAGAATTTCCCGGCTTTCCGCCGTAACGGTATGATAGTGATACCCGGAGGTCGCCCGCATCAACGGACGGGACTGACCTTCCCGAATTTGTTTTAGGTAGTTCTCGATATCCAGCCGAGAGCGAATATTCAATTCCCCCCGCATGGTACCGTACACTTTGTGATACACGAATTCATCCCGAATCCGCCCGCCGCAGTCCACGATGATGGAGAATTCCTTCCGAATCTCCTCCTCCGTGTGAATCACCTTGAACACCCGGCTGGCTTCCTCCGAGTGCTGAAGCACGTATCCCCGATTGGTGGACAGCACCTCATTTCCCTGAGCTCGAAGGATGGAAATATCCTGAACGATGACCTGCCGGCTGACGCCCAGTTCCTGCGCCAACGCCGCTCCGGACAGGGGTTCCGCACTGTTTTTCAATTTTTTAATGATGGCTTCTCTTCGTTCCGCCGCTTTCATTCCGATTTTTTACCCCCTGTTCTCCAATTTATTCTTCCCACATTTGCCGGGTCCTATACTCTTCTCATATTCTTCAGCGACAGGTCTAGAATCGGAGACGAGTGGGTCAGTGCACCGCTAGATACGTAATCCACCTTCAGGTCCCGAATCATCTCCACCTTCGCCTCATCCACGTTGCCGGAAATCTCGATTTCCGCTCTGCCGTCGATGATTCCAATGGCCTCTGCCATCGTATCGTGGTCCATGTTGTCCAGCATGATGATATCCGCGCCGGCGTCCACCGCCTCCCGGGTCATCTCCAGATTCTCCACTTCCACTTCAATCTTTCGAACGAAAGGCGCATACTCCTTGGCCATTGCAATCGCCTTGGCCACGCCACCGGCCGCCTCGATATGGTTGTCCTTCAGCATCACGCCGTCGGAAAGGTTGTACCGATGGTTGCATCCGCCGCCGATTCGCACCGCATACTTCTCAAAAACCCGGTTGTTCGGTGTGGTCTTCCGCGTATCCAGCAGGCGAATGCCGGTTCCCTCCAGCAGATCCGCAATCTGACGGGTATGGGTCGCCACGCCGCTCATGCGCTGCAGATAGTTCAGCGCCGTCCGCTCGCCGGACAACAGCACCCGGATATCCCCCCGAATGTCCGCCAGCTTCTGACCCTTCTCCACCTTATCGCCATCCTTCACGTAGGTGACAACCTCCGTCTCCGGATCCAGCAAGGTGAACACCCGCTCAAAAACCTGCAGACCGCAGATCACGCCATCCTGCTTGCAGATCAGCTCCACATTCCCCGGGCACTTGTCCCGCATGATGCAGTTGGTGGACACGTCTTCACTGGTAATATCCTCCCGCAGCGCGCCGAGAATCAGCGGCTCCACGTTCAGCTCCATTGTCGCTCTATCAAACATTTTATTTCCTCTCTTCCGGTAAAAACAAGTTTCGCTTTCCATACGTTTCCGACGCTGCCGTCATTATACGTGGCGGTACTCGGAATTCATCGGCGTTCCGCCGTTTGCCTTCTCGATGGCCGCTGCCACCAGGCGGATGTTTTCCTTCTCTATGGTCTCCCGATCCTCATACTTTTTCAGATCCGTATTGGCCACCACTTCATCATTTCCCTTGAACTCAGAATAGTGCTCTGTCAGATCCTGCGCCGCTCTCTTGGAGAACACCAGGCTCTCCAACAGGGAGTTGCTGGCCAGACGGTTCTTTCCGTGCACGCCGTTGCAGGCGGTTTCGCCCACGGCATACAGTTGGTTCATGGTAGTTCTGCTCTCATGATTTACCTTGATGCCGCCCATGAAATAGTGCTGTGCCGGAACTACCGGGATGCACTCCTTGAACACGTCATATCCTGCTTCTCTGCAGTGCTCCACGATGTTCGGGAAGTGGTTTTCCAGCACGTCGTGGGGAATCGGACGAAGGTCTTCCCATACGTGTTCTGTACCGTCCTTCTCCATCTGTTCGTGAATTTTCTGGGACAGCAGGTCTCTCGGCAGAAGCTCGTTGGCGAAACGCTCCATGTTCTTTCCGTAGAGCTTTGCGCCTTCTCCCCGAACGGATTCCGAGATCAGGAAGCTTCTGGTCTTATCATCCTTGGAATAGAATGTGGTCGGGTGAATCTGCACGTAGTTGATGTCCTGCAGTTCAATGCCGTGGCGAATGGCGATGGCCAGTGCATCGCCGGTGAGATGACGGAAGTTAGTGGAATGGCGATAAATTCCGCCGATTCCGCCGGTAGCCAGTACGGTGCAGTCCGCCTGAATGGTCTCCAGCGTGCCGTCCTTCTTCCGAACCACTGCGCCGTAGCAGGTGTTGTCCTTTGTAATCAGATCCTCCATGGTGGTGTATTCCATCAGCTTGACGTTCGGAAGTTTTTTTACCTGTGCCAGAAGCTTGCTGGTAATTTCCTTGCCGGTGATGTCCTCGTGAAAGAGGATTCTTTTATCCGAGTGGGCCCCCTCCCGGGTGAAATCCAATTCGCCGTTCTCGTCCCGGTGGAAACGAACGCCGTACTCCAGGAGATCCTGAACCACGTCCTGAGAGGAACGGATCATGATGTCCACGGACTCCCGGTCGTTCTCGTAGTGTCCCGCTTTCATGGTATCTTCAAAATAGCTGTCGTAGTCCTCGTCGTCCTTCAGCATGCAGATTCCGCCCTGTGCCAGGTAGGAATCGTTGCTTTCCAGATCGGCTTTGGTAATCAGTGTGATTTCCTTGTCTCGAGGGAGCTGCAGTGCACAGTACAGTCCGGAGCAGCCGCTACCGACGATTAACACTTCTGTCTTCATTATTAAACCTTCTTCCTTATATTCCGTTGTTTTCAACCTTCCATTAACAACAAACCTTTATCAGTGATGAAGTATAACATATATTCTTTCAGGTGACAAGACAGTTGTAAATAAAAAAATTTTACTGCTGTCTTGACATGTAAATATACAGTCACTATAATGAATAAGACAATCTGAAAGGAAATAAGGTTATGAATACAAGAGAATTACAGGATCGAATTATTGAACTGAAGAAGGAGAAGGATGTCTGCATCCTGGCCCACGCCTACCAGAGCCACGATATCTGGGAAGTTGCGGACTACGTAGGCGATTCCTACGGCCTCAGCGTCCAGGCAGCGAAGGCGCCTCAGAAGACCGTTATCATGGCCGGCGTTCGCTTCATGGCAGAAACCGTTAAGGTTCTTTCCCCGGAGAAGAAGGTTCTCCTGGCCAACGACCTGGCGGGATGCACCATGGCGCTGCAGATGGATCGGGACAAGGTTCTGGAGATGCAGAAAGAAAATCCGGGATATGCCACCGTTGCATACATCAACACCACCTCGGAACTGAAGACCGCCGTGGACGTTGTGGTCACCTCTTCCTCTGCCGTTAAGATTCTGAAGAATATGCCGGAGAAGGACATCCTGTTCATCCCGGACTGCAACCTGGGCGCATGGGTCGCAAAACAGCTCCCGGAGAAGAATTTCAAGTTCTTCCAGGGCGGCTGCTCCACCCACATGAACATCACTCCGACCGACGTTCGCATTGCCCGGGAGAAACATCCGGAAGCCAAGGTTCTGGTTCATCCGGAATGCCGCGCATCGGTTACCGAACAGGCGGATTATGCCGGAAGCACTACCGGAATCATGAACTACGCAAAGGAAAGCGACTGCAAGGAATTCATCATCGGCACGGAGAGCAGCATCGTGCAGCACCTCCAATTCGAATGTCCGGATAAGAAGTTCTACCTTCTCTCCGACCGCTGCGTATGTCACAACATGAAGATCACCACTTTGTACGATGTATACAACGCACTGCTGGGTGAAGGCGGCGAAGAGATTCTGCTTTCCGACGAATTGATTCGGGACGCCAAGAGACCGATTGACCGCATGATTGAGCTGGGTAAATAGCCCCCTTCGTCACGGGCTCGCCGGAAGACACGAACCATCCCTGTGGACTCGCTCCACAGGGATTTTTTTATGCGTTCATAAAAAAATTCGTTCGCCTGTCATCGATTTCCGGTAGCGGTGACCTCCGCGCTATGCTACCATATATGTACAAAGAAAGGAGACGACCCATGGGATCCTATGTTGAATTCAAAAATGTAAAGAAGGTGTACCGCATGGGAGAAGTGCTGATTGAAGCCCTCCACGATGCTACATTTGAAATAGAGAAAGGCGAAGTGTGCGTCATTGTAGGTGCCTCCGGCGCCGGCAAAACCACCCTGCTGAACATCCTGGGCGGCATGGATACCCTGTCCGACGGGCAGGTTCTGTTGGACGGAAAGGACATTTCCCGGTACAGCCGGCGGGAACTGACGGATTACCGCCGATACGAAATCGGCTTCGTCTTCCAGTTCTACAACCTGATTCCAAACCTCACCGCCCTGGAGAACGTATCCCTGGCCACGCAGATTTGCCGGGATCCGTTGGATGCGGAAGAGACTCTGACCAAGGTGGGATTGAAGGACCGCCTGGGGAATTTTCCGGCCCAGCTTTCCGGCGGAGAGCAGCAGCGGGTGGCCATCGCCCGGGCGCTGGCCAAGAACCCGAAGCTCCTGCTGTGCGACGAGCCCACCGGTGCGCTGGATTACAATACGGGAAAAGCCATCCTGAAACTGCTTCAGGATACTAGCCGGCAACAGGGCATGACGGTGGTCATCATCACCCACAACACGGCCCTCACCGCCATGGCCGATCGGATTATTCACATCAAGAACGGACACATCTCCTCGGTGGAGAAGAACGAGCACATCACCCCGGTGGAAGACATAGAATGGTAGGACGGAAAAATGCTGAAGAAATCAACATTGCGTGAAATACGGTCCAGTCTGGGAAGATACCTGGCCATCCTGGCAATCGTCATGCTGGGAGTGGGGTTTTTCTGCGGCCTGAAATCCACCAAACCCGCCATGCTTGCCACCGCCAATCAGTACCTAAAGGATAACAAGCTGTACGATTACCAGCTGCAATCTACTTTGGGACTGACGGAAAAGGATGCGGAGGCCGTCGCCAGACAGGACGATGTCGAAGCGGCGGAGGGTTCCGTCAGCGAGGACGTGCTCTTCCACTACGAAGGGCAAGAATCCGATAAGGTGCTCCGTTTCCATTCCATCACCTCGAAGGTAAATACCATCCATCTGATGAAAGGCCGTCTGCCGAAGGCCAAGGATGAGTGCGTGGTGGATTACTATCTGGGGAACGACCTGATTGGCAAGAAAATCCTTATCTCCTCCCGGAACAGCAAGCACACCCGAGATTTGTTTTATCGGAAGGAGCTGAAGGTGGTGGGTACCGTCACCTCTCCGGTGTACCTGAACTTTGAGCGGGGCACCACCTCGCTGGGGGACGGCAAGGTTTCCGGCTTCGTGTATATGAACCGGGATGCTTTTGACACGGATGTTTTCACCCAGATTGACGTGAAGCTGAAGAAGACCTACCCGATTTACTCCAAGAAGTACAAGAATTACATCGATGCCACCACCTCCGGAATGGAGGATCTCCTTGAGAACCGGGCGGAAATCCGGTACAAGGATATCGTGGCCAAAGCCACTCGAAAGTGGGAGAAGAACAAAGCCAAATACGCGAAGAATTACAACGATTTCCTAAAAGAAAAGGCGGACACCCAACAGAAACTCCGAGACAGCCATCGGAAGCTGACGAACAACAAAGTGAAGCTTCAGAAGAAGAGCAAGGAGCTGAAAAGCAAGGAAAAATCTCTGAAATCCAACCTGAAGAAGGTAGACAGCGGTATCCGGCAGGTGGACGGCGCCATTGAGCAAAGCAAAGCGGCGGGGGCGCCGGTGGATCGGCTCCTGGCGCAGAAGCAACAACTTCAGAATCAGAAGGGGAAGATTCAGGACGGACTCCTCCTTGTGAATAAGGGAAAGAGTCAGATCAAGAAAGGCAACCGGGAGATTCAAAAGGGTTTTGCGAAATACAACAAAGCCGTTGCCACGGCGGACAAGGAGTTCCGCGAGGCGGAGGAGAAGCTGGCGGATGCCAAGGTGAAGTTGGACGACGGGAAGAAGAAGATTTCCGACATCAAGAAGGCGGACACCTACGTGCTGGACCGAAATACCAATACGGGCTACGCTTGTTTTGAGAGCGACTCCTCCATCGTGGACGGAATCTGCAAGGTCTTCCCGATCTTCTTTTTCCTGGTCGCCGCCCTGGTATGCATGACCACCATGACCCGAATGGTGGACGCTCAGCGGACGGAAATCGGGGTGCTGAAAGCGCTGGGATACAGCAACTCTTCCATCATCGGAAAATACCTGTTCTATTCCTGCAGCGCGTCCCTCATCGGCGCCGTCGTCGGGCTTTTTGCCGGCGCCTACATCTTCCCGAAGGTCATCTGGAAAGGCTACGGCATGATGTACGATTTCAACGCCCACCTGCAGTACGTTCTGAGCCCGAAGCTGTCCGTTGCGGCGGTGGGAGTTTCCCTGCTCTGCGCCGTCAGCGCCACCCTGCTCCCGTGTCTGGGGGATTTCCGGGAAGTGCCGGCGCAGCTGATTCGCCCCCGGGCACCGAAGAACGGCAAGCGAATTCTTTTGGAGCGGATTGGCTTCCTGTGGAACCGGTTCAGCTTCCTTCAGAAGGTCACCTTCCGGAACATCTTCCGCTACAAAAAACGCTTTCTCATGATGGTCATCGGAATCAGCGGCTGCACCGCCCTCCTGGTGGCCGGCCTGGGCATCCGGGATTCCATCCAGAACGTGGTGAATTTCCAGTTCGACGAAATCCAGAAATACGATTACGACGTCATTTTCGACAAGAACATGACCGCCGAGAAGCAGAAGGCCTTCCGCAAGGATACCGCCGGCGACTACAAGGATATTCTCTTTGTCCATAAAAACAGTGCCGACATCCTCCACGGCGATCAGGTGAAATCCGTCACCCTGATTGCTGCGGAATCCAACGGCTTCCGGCAGTTCGTGGATCTCCACAACCACGACGGCAAAGCCATTTCCTATCCGAAAACGGGACAGGCGGTGATTTGCAAAAAGCTGGCCCGCACCTACAACCTTTCCGTAGGGGATGAAATCACCCTCCGAGACGAGAATCACCACCAAGGCAAGGTGAAAGTCAGCGGCATCTGCGAGAACTACATCTACAACTACGTATATATCACCCCGGAGACCTATCTGGACCTGTTCGGAACCGCAGCCTCCATCAAATCTGCCATGGTCCGCTCCGCTTCCGGCAGCGACAAGTCCGTGCACCAATCCGCCACAAAACTTCTGAAGCGGGATGAGGTGGCCGCAGTTTCCATCAACATGGACATGCGGGACCGGGTCAACAACATGATGAAAAGCTTGAACGCCATCGTTCTGGTGGTCATTCTCTCCGCCGGCGCACTGGCCTTCATCGTGCTGTACAACCTGACCAATATCAACATCACCGAGCGAATCCGGGAGATTGCCACCATCAAGGTGCTGGGCTTCCGAAAAGGCGAAACCGCCGCCTATGTCTTCCGGGAGAACATTTTCCTCACGGGAATCAGCGCCCTGCTGGGCCTGGGCCTGGGCCGGATTCTCCTGGGATTCATCATCAGCCAGATTAACGTAGACCTGATTTCCTTCGATACCCGGATTACCGGCTTCAGCTACGCACTGGCGGTGATTCTCACCTTCGTCTTCGCCTTCATCGTGAGCATTGCCATGTCCCGGCGGCTGGAGAACATCAGCATGACGGAGTCCCTGAAGAGCATCGAATAGCGGGCGACGTTCTTGCACCAAGTCTCAGCCGATTCCGAGGCAATTCTCCCGGGGGACTTGGTGCATCACCGACGCAATCAATGCGTTTCACGGATTTCTTGCACCAAGTCTCAGCCGATTCCGAGCCAATTCTTCCGGGAGACTTGGTGCATCACCGACGCAATCAATGCGTTTTACGTCTTTCTTGCACCAAGTCTCAGCCGCTTCCAAGACAATTCTTCTGATGAACTTGGTGCATTGTCAACGCAATCAATTCGTTTCCCGGCTTTCTTGCACCAAGTCTCAGCCGATTCCGAGCCAATTCTTCTGGGGGACTTGGTGCATCACCGACGCAATCAATGCGTTTCACGTCTTTCTTGCACCAAGTCTCAGCCGATTCCGAGCCAATTCTTCTGGGGGACTTGGTGCATCACCGACGCAATCAATGCGTTTCACGGCTTTCTTGCACCAAATCTCAGCCGATTCCGAGCCAATTCTCCCGGGGGACTTGGTGCATCACCGACGCAATCAATGCGTTTCCAGGCTTTCTTGCACCAAGTCTCAGCCGATTCAGAGCCAATTCTTCTGGGGGACTTGGTGCATCACCGACGCAATCAATGCGTTTCACGGCTTTCTTGCACCAAATCTCAGCCGATTCCGAGCCAATTCTCCCGGGGGACTTGGTGCATCACCGACGCAATCAATGCGTTTCCAGGCTTTCTTGCACCAAGTCTCAGCCGATTCCGAGGCAAAAAGTAGGAACCTGCATCCGGAAAGCAATCCAATCTTGAAGATGTGATTGCTTTCCGGATGCAGGTTCTTTCATTGTATGGCTTCAAGCCTGTTTTGGCGGGTTTTGGCGGGTTTATCCGGCAAAACAAATAAACCACCCGCTATGTGGGTGCGCATTGGAGGTTATACCAAAAAAATCTCCTGTTTGATAAGCATGCGAATTTGAAATACAAATTCGGGAATAGGCACTTTTGGTCAGAAGGATATTATGTAAGCACTGTTGGTCTGAATGAGAGTACGATCAGAAAGTATATTCAGAAACAAGATAAAAAGGATATATTGAAAGATGAGCTTAGTGTTAAAGAGTACGAAGACCCGTTCAAGTAGTTAAGCCCCTTTAGGGGTAATGCCAAAGAAGCAATGGCAATGAGGCTTGAACGAAGTGAACGGCCCGCGCCTTTAGACGCGAGCCGGTAATAAAGGCTTATAGCCTCAGGGCGAACCACCCGTTATACGGGTGGCCCCGATTCTTTGGCGTCGGCAAATCGAGATAATCCGGGGCGTGTTGGCGTGACATGACGGAGAAAAAAGGCTCTTCACTTTACAACAAGCGCAAACGCACAAGCGAATGCAGCAACTATTGCCGCAAGCATAAGATAATTGCAATTTTTGAATTTGAAGAAATAAATTCCTGCAACAACGAGAATACAAACCAAGAGCACTTTTATTAAAGATGACAATAATATTCCGTTTTGTATCACTCCGGTGCATCCAAGGATACATAGGATTGGAATAAGGCATCCGAACATTACCAGAACTATCAAAAGGTTTCGCTTTGTCACGTTATCGTGCAATTACCTATACTTTGTAATTGCTCCCCCTTTCCTCTACCTAATCTTCCCCAACCGGAACGCTTCAATCATTTCCTGTGTCAGCGCCGGCCGAACCGGGTTCATTTCCAGTTCCTCCCGAGAAATGAAGAAGGCGGTCTCCAGCTCTTCTTGGTCCAGGACGATGTGGTCGTCCCCGTCCACCTCGGCGGTGTAGCCGATTTGCAGGTTTCCCGCAAAACCCCACGGCTGGGATCCGTAGTACCGGATGTTCTTGACCTTAAGCCCCACTTCTTCCATGACCTCCCGGGCCACGCATTCCTCTGCGGACTCCCCGATTTCCACGAAGCCGGCAATCAGTGCATACAAGTTGGTCTGCTTTCTGCCGTTGTAACGAGATACCAGCAGCTTGTCCTCATGGGTTACCGCCACCGTTACCGCCGGGTTGATGCGGGGAAAAATAAGATTTCCGCACTTCGGACAGCGCATCAGTCGTTCCTTCTCGCCGTATTCCGTCCGGGTTCCGCATCTTCCGCACATCCGATTGTTTTTGTACCACGCGTTCAGGTGCCCCGCCGTCATAGCGGCAAAGCACAGGTCTTTCGGTTTTCCCTTCCGAAGAATCCGAGAGGACCGATACTCATAGCCCTTTGGCAGGGTTACGCTGCATTCGCTCTTTGGCATAAAAAACCGGGTATCGTCAATGGAGAACAGGTAGACGCAATCCTCTTCCGCAAGTCCTGCATCTCTCGCTTTGGGAATTTCCAGCATTCCGTCTTCGGATTCCTTCATGCCGATTTCGCCGCTCTTCTCATCGAAAAGGAACAGCGCATCCTCTTCCCGCATCCGGATGTCCGGTCTGTAGTGATTATCAAATATTCTATCGCCGATTTCCTGTATCATCTATTTTAACTCCTGCTAAAAATATTTTCGGAATTTCTCTCCGCTTACAGTTCCGGGAATCCGTGCTCCCGATGGTACTGCCGCCCCTTTTCACAATCCGACGCAATCCGTTCCCGCAGTTCTTCCACGGAACCGAATTTCATCTCCGGCCGTTCCCACTTCAGGAACTCGATTCGGATATTCTTTCCGTACAGATCCCGATTCAGCCCATACACGTGGGTCTCGATGGATTTCTCAAACTCCCCGACGGTTGGTTTTACCCCCACATCGGTAATTCCCGGATATTTGACGCCGTCGATTTCCGCCAAAGTGTAGTACACCCCATTGGGCGGCGCAATTCGGTAGGCTTCGAACACCACGTTGGCCGTCGGGAAACCGATTCGGCCCCCCAGCTGCTTGCCGGGAATCACCTTTCCGGTGCAGTAGAAATTCCGGCCCAGGCACACCGATGCCCGTTCCATATCCCCTTCCGTAATCAGCCGGCGAACCAGGGTGGAGCTGACCACCATATCATCGACATACACCGGCTCATTCACCAGAACTTTCATCCCCAGGTCTTGGCCCATGCGGCGCATCAGATCCACATCTCCGGCCGCTTTCTTTCCGAACCGGAAATTGAATCCGCAGCACACCGCTCCGGCATGCAGGGTCTCCACCAAGATGCACCGGATAAAATCCTCTGCCGAGGTATTTCGAATTCTTTCGTCAAATGGAATATCCACCACAACCTCAATCCCCAGGGACTGAAGCAGCGCCATTTTCTCCATCTCGGTGCAGATGAGGCTCACCTCTTTGCGGGTGTGGGTAGAAAAAGTAAAGCACACCGGCGTCCAGTTGTTCCGCTTTGCTTTTCGCACCGCACTCAGGAGAATCTCCCGGTGGCCGATATGAACCCCGTCGAAATTGCCCAGTGCCACCACCGTCTGCCCATCGATTTTAACATCGTCTAACGAACGTATTACTTTCATCTTATCGTATCACCTTCTCCGGATATAACGTATTCTCCCGGAGAGTCGAAATCCCCAGGAACTTCCCTTCCGGGTCGTACACCCGGTATTTATCCCCCAAGCGGGATCCTTCCTGCAGTGCCTCCGGAACCGCCGGCAGGGCAAGCACGTTCACGTATCCGGTATCAATTTCCCGGCCGTTGTAGTAGAACGGCACGGATTCCATGCTCTTCAGTTCGATTTTTCCCAGATGCACCAGCGTCTCATCCATGGGAATCACGCAGCGCTCCAGCTCCTCATCGGTCATCTCCAAAATCTCCGGAAGCGTCCGCGCATCTTCCACCCGAAAACATCCGGATTGGGTTCGCTGAAGGGCGGTCATGGTGCCGCCGCAGCCCAGCTTTTTCCCGATATCGTCGCAGATGGTGCGGATGTAGGTTCCTTTGGAGCAGGTCACCCGAAAACGAACCCGGTTCTCCGCCGGCTTCACTTCCAGCGGCTGAATATCCGCTACGTAGATTTCCCGGGATTTGATTTCCACCTCTACCCCTTCTCGGGCATATTTGTACAGCGGTTTTCCGTTCACCTTCAAGGCGGAATATTTCGGCGGTATCTGAGTAATCCATCCCCTAAAAGAACAAATCGCTTGAATCACGTCCTCTTCCGACACGTCTACCGATTTCGTCTCCAGCACCGTGCCGGTAACGTCCAGCGTATCCGTCACCATGCCCAGCTTCATTTCCGCTTCGTAGGTCTTAAAATCGTCGTCGTAATATTCGATAATTCGAGTCGCCTTCCCAAAACACACCGGAAGCACCCCCGTGGCCATGGGATCCAGCGTTCCGGTATGCCCCACACGGCGAATGTGAAGCCGTCCCCGAAGTTTGGCCACCACATCCTGGGAGGTCCAGCCCTCCGGCTTATTGATATTCAGGATTCCGTTTTCAAACATATTATTGATCTTTCTCCACTTGCTCCACGAGCTTCTCTGTAATAATCGACATCGCCTCATCCAGCGGCTTCCGAATTCGGCAGCCTGCCGCCAAAACGTGTCCGCCGCCGCCTAAAGCACCGGCCACTTCCGCCACGTTGATGTGGGACCGGGAACGGAGACTGCATCGAATCACCGCCGGTTCCGCTTCCTTCAGCAGACATCCCACCTCGACGCCATCCACGCTCATGATATCCTGCACAAAACCTTCCGATTCGCTCAATTCACAGCCGGTCTCCCGGAGCATTTCCTGCGTCACGGCGGCCACAGCCACCTTATCCTCTCCGAACAGCTGAATACTGCTCATCACCAGAGAATGCAGGCGGATGGACCGCAGGGAATTGCGGTTGTAAATCAGGTTGCTGATTTTCTTGCAATTGAACCCCGGTACCCGGTGCAGCTGCGCCGCCATTTCGTGGGTGCGCGCCGTGGTGTTGGCATGCTGAAAATTCCCGGTATCCGTGGTGAGTGCGGTAAAAATACCCTCCGCCATCGCAAGGTCGATTTCCACATTCATCGCTTCAATCAGAAGCTCAATCATCTCTCCCGTTGCCGCCGAGTCCGGTTCGATTCGGCCAAAATCAAAATTCGGCTGTTCTCCGGTCACGCCGTGGTGGTCGATTACTGCTTTTACCGGGGCCGCCTCAAAGATTTCCTCTCGGCCCGGAATTCGGTTCATCCCGCAGCAATCCACCATGATGGCCAACTCCGGCCGGAAGTCCGGCTCGGAAACAATATTGTTTCCCGCCAGAAAGTCCAGATTTGCCGGCGTCGCTTCGCCGGTGACAATCACGGCGTTCTTGCCCATGAATTTCAGCGCAACGCAAAGAGCGGATGACGAGCCCAGGGCATCGCCATCCAAGTTTACGTGCGGCAGGATTACGATGTGATCCAATCCTGCCAGTTTTTCTGCTATCTCTTTGTATGAATTCTTCATATTAGTTCTCGTTGTGAATTTCATCAATCAGCGCATCGATGTGCCGGCCGTAGTCCATAGAGGAATCGATTTTGAAAATCAACTCCGGCACGTGGCGCATCTTGATGTCCTTTCCGATGTTCTTCTTGAAGGTTCCTTTGGCCCGATTGAAGGCTTCCAGGACTTCCTTGTTCACTGCCTCTTTGTCCTCATCTGCGAGGGTCAGCGGTGTGATGTACACCGTGGCGAAACTGCCGTCCGCGGTGACATCCACACCGGAAATGGTGATAATTCTCGAGTTCAGTCTCGGATCCTTGATTCCGTTCACCAGCAGCTTGCTGATGCTCTTTTTAATCTCTTCCGAAACTCGTCCAATTCGATGATTTCTTCCCATAATTATCTTTCTACCTCTACCATTGTGAAGCATTCCAGCGTATCACCCGGCTTGATGTCGTTGTAGTTCTCGATTCCGAGACCGCATTCGTAACCGGTTGCCACTTCCTTGGCATCGTCCTTGTATCTCTTCAGAGAGGAGATGGTGCCTTCGTGGATTACGATGCCATCCCGAACCAGACGAATCTGTGCATTCCGCTGAATCTTTCCTTCTGTAACATAGGCACCGCCGACAGTTCCCACGTTCGGTACGCGGAAGGTATCACGGATTTCGGCCTTACCCAGAATCTCTTCCCGGAATTCCGGATCCAGCATACCCTTCATGGCGTCGGAAATTTCGTCGATGATATCGTAGATGACACGGTATGTTCTGATTTCAACATCCGCATCCGCAGCCTGGTTGGTTACGGCCGTGGTCGGACGAACGTTAAATCCGATAATGATGGCATTGGATGTCTCCGCCAGCATTACGTCGGACTCGGTAACGGTACCAACGCCGGAGTGAACCACGTTGATTCGAACGTCCGGTGTATCCAGTTTCTCCAGAGAGGAGATGATGGCACCAACGGAACCCTGTACGTCTGCCTTGATGATCAGGTTCAGTTCCTTGGTCTCGCCTTCCTGAATCTGGGAGAAGAGCTTGTCCAGTGTCATGCTGGCATTCTTTGCCAAAACGTCCTCTCTCATCTTCTCGGCACGGCTGTTTGCAATTTCTCTGGCAACCTTGTCGTCCTTTACGGCGTTGAAAGCATCGCCGGCCATCGGTACATCCGACAGACCCAGGATTTCCACTGCCGTTGCCGGACCGGCCTTGCGGATCTTGTCGCCCTTGAAGTTGGTCATTACACGGATTTTTCCGGAGCATGTTCCGGCTACCACACTCTGACCGGTCTTCAGAGTACCGTTCATTACCAGCAGTGTGGCAATCGGGCCTCTTGCCTTGTCCAGTCTGGCCTCGATTACCGTACCCAGTGCCAGTCTGTCCGGGTTCGCCTTCAGCTCCAGCATTTCTGCCTCCAGAAGGATCATCTCCAACAGGTCTGTAATGCCTTCGCCCTTCTTTGCGGATACCGGTACGCTGATTACGTCTCCGCCCCAGTCTTCCACCAGGATGCCGTTGTCGGCCAAGTCCTTCTTTACCTTGTCCGGATTTGCGCCCGGCTTATCCATCTTGTTGATGGCAACGATAATCGGAACGTTTGCCGCCTTCGCGTGGCTGATGGACTCGATGGTCTGCGGCTTAACACTGTCATCCGCTGCTACAACCAGTACGGCGATATCCGTAATCTGTGCACCGCGGGCACGCATGGTGGTAAATGCTTCGTGTCCCGGAGTATCCAGGAATACGATCTTCTTGCCGTTGATGGTAACTTCGGAAGCACCGATATGCTGCGTAATTCCGCCGGATTCTCCTGCGGTAACGTTGGTGTTTCGAATCGCATCCAGCAGGGAAGTTTTACCGTGGTCAACGTGACCCATTACGGTGATGATCGGTGCTCTCGGCTTCAGTTCGCTTTCCGCATCTTCGTGAAGATCCAGGCCTTCTTCCGGCTCTTCTTCCACTTCTTCGGTAACCACGACGCTGATACCCAGATCCTCTGCCAGCATCTCTACCACGTCCTTATCGATGGTCTGGTTCAAAGTCGCCATGATACCCATCTTCATCAGGGACATGATAATAGATGTCGGAGAGATTTCTGCCTGCTCTGCCAGACCCGCAACGGTAATCGGAACGGTTACCGCAATGGTGCCTTCCGGCAGAAGCTCTTCAATATCCACTTCCGGCTCCACGTTCTTCGGTGCCTTCTTCTTCTTATGTCTGGTCTGCTTTTCCAGAGAATTCTCGTCGAAGTAACGAGCATTCTTTCCGCCGCCGTTTCCTTCATGACGACCGTGCTTGTTGTGACGATCGCCTCTGCTGCGGTCTTCATTCTTGTCCTTATTGTGGTCAAAGAACTTCTTGCTCTTTCCCTTGCCGCCCTTGCCGGTTTCTACCGCTGCCATTTCCGGTGCGGATGCACCGCTGCTGCGGCGCTGGGAATGATCGTTCCGGCCTTCATTGTTGTTCCGGCGATTTCCGCCGTCCTTGCGGCCCTGACCGTCTTTGCCCCTGCGGTCATTGCGGTCGTTTCTGTCGTTTCTCTTCTTTCTGCCGTCGGAAGATTTACCGGATTCCTTCGCTTCCGGCTGCGGTGCTTTGGATGCATCGAAAATCTTCTTGAAGCGCATCGGCTTGTTCGGAGCGTTGGTATACTCTTCTTTCTTTTCCTCTGCCTTCTTCGCCGGCTTCTTCTCTTCCGCCTTGTGATCCGCTGCCTTCTTTTCCGCAGGCTTGTCGGAAGTCTTCTTCGCCGGCTTCTTCTCGGTCTTCTTCGCCGCCTTCTTTTCAGCGGCTTCTTTTTCTTTTGCGGCCTTCTGCTCTGCTCTTGCCGCCGCTTCTTCGCTTTCAACCTCGGCTGCGGTCTTTACGATTTTCAGTCCAACCCGCTTCTTCGGCTCTTCCTTCGGCGCTTCCGCCTTTACAGGTGCCGCTTTCGGAGCTTCTTCCTTCTCCTTCTTTGCCATCGGTGCCGGTTTGCTGATGATCGGAGTTGCCTTAATCTTCGGTTTCTTGGACTGGGCTTCCGGACGATCGTTTCCTTTCAGCATATTGATGGTGCTGATAATTCTACCCGCATCCCGATCCTCCATGCTGTCTCCCTCGCCGGTCACCTTAATGCCCAACTTGTCGGAATTTCGTTTCAGTTCCTGATACGAAATATCCAGTTCGGTCATGATATCAGATACCTTCTTCGCCATTCACTACCTCCTTTACAAATGCACTGGCTTCGTCAAAAGCCGCATCTGTTATTTCCATTTTGATTTCTCTCTTATAATTTCGCTGAAATGCTCTGCTTTTTCTTGCTTTCTCGATGCATTCCGGATTCTTGCAGAGATACACGCCTCTTCCCGGGCTCTTCCCGTCTCGATCCACATGAATGGCTTCATCGTGGAACGTCAGCCGAATCAGCTGATTCTGAGGAAAGGATTCCCTGCACCCGATGCATCTTCGCATTGGTGTTCTTCGGTCTTTCATACCGCGCCTCTACTCTTCCGAAGCGGTCTCTTCTGCTTCCGGTACTTCTGCCTCCACAGCTGCATCTTCTGTCATTTCATTTTCTTCTTCAAAAGCATTCGGTTCTTCATCTTCATCGGTGTAGTCATCAAAATCAAAACCGCTTTCTTCCAGCTGTGCCTTGCTCTTGATATCGATCTTCCATCCGCTGACTCTGGCTGCCAGACGAACGTTCTGTCCTTCTCTTCCGATGGCCAGGGAAAGCTGCTGTTCCGGAACCACAGCGATGGCGCTCTTTTCTTTTTCATCGGCATATACCGCTTCCACGACTGCCGGACGCAGAACGTTGCTAATCAGCACCGTTGGATTTTCATCCCATACGATGATGTCGATTTTCTCATCGTTCAGCTCGTCCACGATAGACTGAACACGGGAACCCCTGTTTCCGACGCAGGCACCTACCGGATCCACGTTCTCATCGTTGGAATATACCGCAATCTTCGTACGGGAACCGGCCTCACGGGCGATTCCTTTGATTTCTACCGTGCCGTCGGCAATCTCCGGAATTTCCAGTTCGAACAGCTTCCGAACCAGTCCCGGATGGGAACGGGAAATGAAGATCTGAGTTCCCTTCGGCTTCTTCTGTACGTCCATTACGTATACTTTGATGTACTGACCCGGGCGCAGTTCCTCTCCGCGAACCTGCTCGGATTTGGACAGAGAGCATTCTACGTTTCCGATGGATACGTAGACTCTACCTTCATTCACTCTCTCCACTCTTGCGGTCACCAGTTTTTCCTTCAGTTCGATAAACTGATCGTAGGTGTTGTTTCTTTCCGCTTCACGGATGCTCTGAACCACAACCTGCTTTGCGGTCTGTGCGGCAATGCGGCCGAAATCCTTCGGATCGATTCGGTACTGAATCTCATCGCCGATTTCATAGCGTTCGTCATATGACCGCGCTTCTTCCAAAGATACCTCGGTAGCATCATCCATTACTTCTTCCACAACTTCCTTGCTGAGAAGAACCATTACCTCTCCGGACTCCCGATCTACTACCACATCCACCTTCTGGTCTTTGCTGTAGTTTCTTTCGTAAGTGGTCTTAACGGCTTTCTCGATTGCCGCGATAATGTCCTCTTTGGAAATGTTCTTTTCGCGCTCCAACTCATTGAGTGCATCTAGAAATTCCTTGTTCATTTAACCCTCCTAAAATATAACTGCAAGGTTGATTTTGGAAATCTTCTTGTGCGGAATCTCCAATCTCTCCCCATCTAAATCCAACTGAATTACATCTTCTTCCGTGCGTCCCACCAGTTCGGCCTCAAAGCTCTTCTGACCGTTCAGCGGTTCGTACAGCTTGACTTCTACAATTCTTCCGGCGAAACGATCGAAGTCCTTATCGTGAATCAGCTCCCGATCCATTCCCGGTGAGGACACCTCGATGGTGTACTGACGGGCAATCAGATCCAGTTCATCCAGTTTCTCGCTCAGATACCGATTCACCTCTTCACATTCTTCAATGTTTACAAATTCCTGCTCACTATCTGCCGGCTTGTCCAGATATACCCGAAGTTTCCATTCCGGTCCCTCCTTGCGGTACTCCACATTGTAAATTTCCAAATCTTTGCCGCAAACATGCTCTTCTGCAAGTTCTCTTACACGGCTGACTACATCTTCTTTTGCCATCATCCCTCCGGAATAATCCACATACAAACGAAAGAGTGGGCTTTGCCCACTCTTTCAAGTTCCAACGTATACAACTATAATAGCACGAATTCCTTTGATATGCAAGGATTTTTCTTGATATTCCGGGAATTCTTAGATTTTGTAACGTGCCATGGAAGCCGCCAAGTGCTTCATCATGGTTTTCGTTGCCGCTTCCACATTGCCGCTGATAATCGCACCATACAATTTCTGATGCTCCTCCACAACGGCCTGCAGCTGTTCCGCGTCCACCATACCGGTTCCGCTGACCCTCTTAAGGAAATTCCGGATTGTGGTCAGCATGGACAGGATAATCGGATTGCCGGAGCATTCCGCAATGCAGGTATGGAATTCAATATCCGCATCCAGGGTTTCCTGCAGCGCATGCTGCAGATTATCCGAATCCTTGCTTTCCTGAAAGGTTTTCTGCATCCGGTAATAGATGTCCGTCAATTTATCCAGCTTGTTCTTGTCCTCACACTGAGCCGCCAGCTGAACCGCCCGGAGTTCCAGCGCGCCACGAACCTGGAGGATACTCTTTACCTGAGCGCCGTCCAGAAACAGGGACCAGGACAGCGGTACCGAGAAGAAATTGGTTTCCCGGCTTGTAATATACGTGCCCTGTCCCAGACGGATGTCAATCATCCCCAGGACGTCCAGCACCTTTAAGGCCTCCCGGACAGCGGATCGGCCGACATTTAATTTTTTTGCCAGCTCCCGGTCCGACTCAATCTGATCTCCCCTCTTTAGACGGCCTTCCAGAATTTCATCGGCGAAATACATGGTCAGCCGATTCACCAACTGACTGATATTTCCCTTTTTTTCACTCTTATAGAACAAATCATCATCTGCCTGATGAGAATTCAAACAGGTTTCCAGATTCTGAAGAAATTCCTGCGGTTCCAGGGAGAACATCATGCTGTCCAGCTGCAAACGGCCGGAGACAGCACTGATTACCTCATTGAGGCGATCGCCCCCTTTGGACTCCAGGTTGGATAGAGTCGCCACGCTCATGGCCGTCTTTCCATTCTCTTTCATCAGAAAATATTCCAAAAATTCCTTTTGTGTCATTTTCAGCGTCCGGCGAACCTGTCGGATATTATCCTTCTTGTAGACAGAGTTGTATTTGCCCTCTACCATCATGTACCTCATTTTTCCACTAGCTCTTTAACTTCGCGATTACTCGTTCAGAAGTTTTTCAACCAGGTCGGTCATCAGTACAGAGGCTTTAGCCAGGTCACTGTATTTACTGAATTCAACCGGTGCATGGCTTCGACCGTCCTTGCTGGAAACGAACAGCATAACTGTTGGAAGCTGCTGACCGATTTCCAGAGAGTCGTGTCCCGCACCACTCGGAAGACGCATGTAGGAGTATCCTCTCTCCTTGCAGGAATCTTCCAGTGTGTCCAGCATGCCTGCATCCAGAGCAACCGGTTCGATGACCAGCTTCGTGTCAATTTCAAAGCTTCCGCCCATGATCTTGCATTCACGCTCCAATGCAGCTCGAATTCTTCTGGCGATATCATTAATATTATCGTTATTCATGGACCGAATGTCAACCGTGAACTCTACTTTCTCCGCAACGATATTCATGCCGCCCGGTGTTACGTTCATGAAACCAACGGTAGCAACGGTACCGTCTGCCTTCTCCCGTGCCCAGTCTGCAATCTTGCAGATTACCTTCGATGCGGTATCTACGGCATCCATTCTCATATCCATTGGAGTGGTTCCCGCATGGTCAGCTCTTCCGTGTACCGTAACCATGTATCTCTGGATACCGACGATACCGGTTACCAGACCGATTTCCAGTTCTTTCTGATCCAGTACCGGCCCCTGCTCGATGTGCGCTTCTACAAAATGACCGATGGAACCCTCTTTCCAAGCGGCATCACCCACCTTCGCCGGATCCAACCCGTATTCCTTCATCGCTTCCGCAATGGAAATTCCGCTTGCATCTTTGAACTGCTCGGTATATGCCTCATCACGGTGACCCAGCATCGCACCGGAACCGAAATATCCGGTACCGAAACGCATACCTTCTTCATCGTTGAAGCCAACTACGACCAGATCTCTCTTGTGTTCCATTCCGCTCTCTGCAATCTGACGAGCCATCTCGATGGAGCAAACCACGCCGCCAATGCCGTCGTAGTTACCACCGTGGATAACCGAATCGTAGTGAGAACCGGACATTACGCACGGAGCTTCCGGATCCGTACCTCTCAGGATACCGAATACGTTTCCGGCTTCATCCTCGTGCACTTCCAGACCGATTTCTTCCATGGTTTCTCTCAGATAATTCACAGCATCTCTCGCTTCCTTGGTGAAAGGAAGTCTGGTGCAGCCTTCTCCCGGGGTAGCGGTGAACTTCTTTAAATACTCCAGATCCTGAGCAATTCTTCCTGTGATTTTTTCGATTTCCATCTTACGTCCTCCTAGTTTTTTCTATCAATAATAAAGACCTTAATCGGTGAGATCAGCATCGCTACGACAACCGCAATGAATCCCCCTATCGCCAATCCGTTCATTCCATGGTTTACCCCCAGAAGAATCAGGGCAAAACCAATCATGGTTATGATAAATGCAATGGTCAGTGCCCCTGCATTTGTCGTCCAGAAACTTTTCTTTTCCATTATATTTATCTCCCTTTCTACAGGCCGAATACCAAGAACAGGAACAGTCCGATTGCAATCGTTGCCGGGATGGTGAATGTCAGCATGATTTTCAGCACTTCACCTTCCTTGCCCAGACATCCTGCAGTGGTGGTTCCCAGAATAATCTTGCTCGGGCTCACCGCAGCACCAATTGCACCGCCTGCGGTCTGTGCTCCCAGTACCGCCGGTGCGTTCACACCCAGCAGAGAAGATGTAGTCATCTGGAAGTCTCCGAACAGAATGTTGGAACTCATGTTGCTGCCGGTCATAAATGTTCCCAGCAGTCCGATGAACGGCGCGAGAATCAGGTATTTATTGCCCAGTACGCCGGCAATTCCCTGAGACAGAACGACGGTCTGTCCGGTTCCGGACATAATCTTGGACATGATTACCAGTCCGATTACTGCCATTCCGGATGGCATGGTCATGGTGATGGAGCGGCCGAAAATCGCCTTGGTTCCGCCGGCCTGAATCCAGCCGTGCTTCTTGTAGTATACCAATCCGATTACTGCGGACAGGAACAGGAACATGCTGGCATGGGTAAACGGAACGATTGGAGAAAACGCATCGGATGCCGCATTGACGAAGCCGTATCCGGTGGATGTTTCCGGAACGGAAATGCTCAGCTGAACCTTGCTCAAGAATGCATTGATTGGTGCAACCGTCAGCACGATGATGGTCATCAGGGACAGAAGTACGTACGGTACGAATGCCTGTACCAGTGTCATATCCTTCGGTGCATCCAAGGTCTCTCCGGTGCTCTCGGTACGAACCATAATCTTGGAATCTTCGATTCTCCACGCATCCCGGTACATCTTCATTCTTCCCATCAGCATGAGAACGACCAGACAAATAACAGCCGGAACGAAGTTGCTCAGGGTGGTGTTCACCTGGCTCAGCACCAACTCACCGCCGCCACCGATAACGGTCATTACCAGCACGGCCGGAAGCCCCTTCTTTACAGCCTGTCCTTTTCCGTACAGCCAGCAGATGATGATTCCGGTCACGAAATCCCATACCAGAAGGAATACCGCTGCCCAGAACGCCGCTCTGTAATACTCCGGACTGCCTGCCTGAATACCGGCGGATACCGCCAGGGAGTCCCACGCGGCACCCAAGGTACCGAAGGTATTTCCCCATGCCTGACCCAGCAGCGGAATAACGATGGCGTACATCGGCGCCACGCCGATTCCGATCAGAAGCGGTGCGCCTACTGCAACCGGTACACCGAATCCGGTGATGCCCTGCAGGAAACTCTCGAAAATCCAGCCCATCGCCAGCACCAGCAGCAGTTCATTCGGCAGCAGCTTACTCATGCCTTCTTTGATGACAATGAACGCTTTCGCCTCATCGCCCACCTGGTACATGAGAATTGCCGTCCAAATAATCAAGAGAATGACCAAGGCACTCCAAATGCCCTTGGCACTCTCCACCGCGATGGTGGTAATGTCCGCCTTATACACCAGCAGACCGGAAAAAATCGTAATAAGCAAGCCAACCGGGGCTGCCTCGGTGGCGCCCCAGTGAAACTTGATCATTAATACGATTAATACGATAATCGGCAGAAACGCCATTATCCATGTTAAGAAATTTACAGGTATATTCATATTGAAAGTACTCCTCTTTTTCTCAAATCTCGTATTGCGGTAAAAGCAGAATTATCTGTGGATGACGGTTCCGGTCTCTCCATTGATACCTTCTCTTGCCTTCTCGAGGAGTGTGATCAGCGCATTTCTGCCCTCTCCGGATTCTGCGAAACGGATGGCCGCTTCTACCTTTGGCAGCATAGATCCCTTTGCAAACTGCTCTTCTGCAATGTATTCCTTTGCCTGATCCACGGTCAGGTCTGCCAGCCACTCCTGGTTTTCCTTGCCCCAGTTGATGGCAACCTTCTCAACAGCAGTGAGAATTACCAGGTAATCGGCACCGAAAGTGGATGCCAGCAGGCTGCTTGCATTGTCCTTGTCGATAACGGCACGAGCACCCACCAGTGCACCGTCATGATCCACTACCGGGATACCGCCGCCGCCGCAAGTGATAACGATGTGACCGGCTTCAAACAGGGTCCGGATGGTTCCCAGTTCGCAGATTCTCTTTGGCATCGGAGAAGCAACCACTTCTCTGTAACCTCTTCCGGCATCCTCTACCACAGAAACACCCTGTGCTTCCAGCTTATCCGCTTCCTCTTTGGTCAGGAAACGTCCGATTGGCTTGGTCGGATTCTTGAAGGCATCATCATTCTCATCCACCAATGTCTGAGAAATAATTGTGGAAACCTTCTTGTCGATGCCTCTCTTCTTCAGTTCATATTTGATTGCGTTCTGCAGATCGATTCCGATATATCCCTGGCTCATTGCGCCGCAGGATGCCAGCGGAACTTCTCCGTACTGGTGATTGGATCTTGCCAGCATATCCATTGCATTCTGAATCATGCCAACCTGTGGTCCGTTTCCGTGAGTGACAATCAGATCATGACCCTCTTCAATCAGATCCACGATTACACCGGCAGTGTGAGCAACTGCTTTCCGCTGCTCTTCTACGTTATTTCCCAGTGCATTTCCCCCCAGTGCGATGACAATTTTCTTGCCCATTGTTTAGTCCTCCATATACTCTGATATACGTAACGGCCTGATTCCTCAGGCCGCCACAATAGCTTCATTAAATTTGATTATTCTTCAAAACCCAGCTTCTTTGCATAAGCCAGAACGGCCTTCTGGAATGCTTCGATCGGCGGATGTACCGTGCCGGCACCAATCTGACCGAATCCCGCAATCTTGTGGGCGATACCGGTGTTGATAACCGGAGTGATTCCCTTCTCCACAACCAGTCTTGCATCAATACCCAGGCAGGTACCTCTGAAGTTCCAGTTCGGAATGATGTAGTTCGGGTTTCTGTCGATGGTGATTTCCGTCATTTCGTTACTGGTGTTCAGCGCATCTTCATAGCCGCCTGCACCGACGAAACGGGTTACAGCCGGAGCAGCGATCATTGCCATTCCACCAACACCAACGGTTTCGGTGATTGCACTGTCACCGATATCCGGGCAAGCATCCTCACCGTCATAACCGGTGAAGTACAGACCCTGCGGTGTGTTTACCGGACCGGTGAACCATTCGTCTCCCATTCCGGCGATACGGATACCAAAGTTTACGCCGTTTCTGCACATTGCGGTAACAACGGTTCCGTCAGTCAGTGTTCTTGCACCGTCCATAATTGCCTTACCGGTTGCCATCATGACGTTCAGGAAGAACTGATCGGTGTCTGCCAAGAACTTCATTACGGAAGATTTCTCATCCTGCGGCATATCCATATCGGTGATAATCGGTGCCATTTCCTTATAGAAGCACAGGGACGCAGCAATATTTCTCTGGTGGAATTCGTCGCCCATTGCGATTGCCTTTGCAATCAGCGGATTGATTGCCAGTCCGCCTTCCAGGGAACGGATTGCTCTTCCCAGTGTCGGTCCCAGTACATCTCTCATCCATCTCAGACGGTTTACAACCTCTTCAGAGTATGCACCGAAACGCAGTACCTTTCCGATACCTTCGTTCATCTGGCAGTATGCGTAGTTACCATCGGTCTCGTTCTGAACAACGAATACCGGCATGTTCTGTGTGGTGATTCCGCCCATCGGACCTACTGCGTTGCAGTGGTGGCATGGAACGAACTGAATCTCACCGGACTCCAGGAGCTTACGAGCATCTGCTTCGTTGTCTGCCCACTCCTCGAAGAGTACCGCACCGACACAGGAACCCTGTACGGTTGCCGGCATATCCTTGTATTCAATCGGCGGACCTGCGTGCAGGATTACCTTGCCGTTGTTCTCGTTCAGCTGCGGAATTACGCTCTTTGCCGGAACGTTGTCCTTCAGTACCGGCTGTGCCGCAACTACCTTTGCGATTACCTTGCGGTTTGCTTCGTCGATATCGAATCCTTCGTAATTTCTCAGGAAGTTCAGTGCCTTAATCAGAGTGATATCTCCGCCTGCCGGTGGCATCCAGTCATACTGAACCACATCGCAGCCAAACTTCTCGGTTACTTCGGCAAAGCTCTTCAGTCCGATGTTGATCACCTTCGGCTTATTGGAGAGCATCTTCACCAGCTTCTCGGAAGGAGCGGATACTTCGCACTCTCTTACCTGCTTCGGACGAGTTTCCTTCTGTTCCGGAACGAAATCGTATCCGATTGCCTGAAGTGCGGTCTTTGCAGCCAGCATATTGGTCTCAGCAACGATTACACCGGCTTCCTTCAGCTTTGCAACGGATTCGTCGTAACCCTGGAAGTCGTTTCTGGTTCCGCATACTTCTGCAACGAAGAATACCTTTCTGTTCTGAGCGGCAGCCTTCTCCTGCAGGCTCTTAACAGCCGGAATCAGTGCGCCGGCCATGTCTTCGTGGGAACCGTATCCCAGTACCACGTCGAACAGGATAACGCCGGTGCTTGGATCGTCCACAGCCTCTTCCATGCACTCTACTCTGGTTCTCGGGTCGATCATTGGATGCGGCTTACCCTGTGTGTAAACGTCATCGCCCAGGTCGATTACCACGTTGCCGTCTGCGTTCAGCTTGAAGCCTTCCTGGTGAGCGCAGTCCTGCAGTCCCAGTGCTTCTTTAATCAGCATTGCAGACTCTCCGGCCAGAGTACCGCCGGAATAGTATGCCTTGATGGTCTTCTTGTCTTCCTTCTTGAAGAACTGGCTTCTGTCACAGTCAACAGTTCCCTCTTCTACCTTCTGACCTCTTACCAGGCTTACTGCCAGACGAGCACACTCGTCCAGGGTATAGGTCTGATAGAATCCTTCTTCGTAGTATTCCGGCTTCTCGCCCAGGAACAGGCATACAACCGGCTTCTTGCAAACGCTCAGTCTTGCAGCAACCTTGTCTGCCACTTCCTTTGCCGGTGGTTTGGAGATAACAACCAGCACCTTAACGGTCTGATCCTCTTCCATGGCATCGATTACGTCCAGCATTGTGGTTCCGCCTACCTCTGCAGACAAATCTCTTCCGCCGGTTCCGATTGCGTTGGTAACGCCCTCGCCCAGACGGTCAATGATGGTGGTCAGTTCCTGAATTCCGGTACCGGATGCACCGATGATTCCGATGGAACCCGGGTTAACGGTGTTGGTAAAAGCAATCGGAACGCTCTGGATGATTCCGGTTCCGCAGTCCGGTCCCATAACAACCAGGCCCTTTTCGTGTGCCTTATCCTTAATTTTCTTCTCATCTTCGATGGTTACGTTGTCGGAGAACATGAATACGTTCATGTCTTCGTCCAGTGCTCTCTCCGCTTCCAGTGCAGCATATGCACCCGGAATGGAAATAACTGCCAGGTTAGCATCCGGCATCTGAGCCAGTGCCTGATCCCAGGACTTTGCAGCCTGAGCACCCTGCTTCTTCGCATCGGCGCTTCCTTCTTTTGCGAAGTACTCGTCCACTCTCTCCATCAGTGCGTCCAGAACGCTTTCCTCTTCCACGTCTGCAACGACTACCATGTCGTTCGGAGTAGCTGCCATCAGCTCTTCTGTTTCCAGGCCGCCCTGCTTGAAGATGTCCTTGTTCGCAGGAGTTGCCATCATGATGGAAACCTTGTTCACACCCTCAACGGTGGAAACTTCATTGGTCAGAAGCATCAGAGTTACAGAATCGTGATAGCTTCCGGCTTTAACGATTGTCTTTAACATTAAATCTCTCCTTGTTTCTCTGTAAAAAAGTTACGGCTTCAATGTTATCTATAATTAGTCCGCAAAACGGTTCTTGTGATCGTATCTGTCGAAATGTACCGGTTCACCCTTCAGGTATTCTACCAGTTCATCCGCAACGTCCACACCGCCGGTTGCGTACGCTTTGTCCATTCTCATTTTTGCTCTCTCGCCCGGATAATTTACCTTATCGAATCCCGGAGCCGGCTTGATTTCGCCGATTTCGTCCAGGCAAGCGGACATGGTCTTCATGAACTGCTCTGCACCGCAGAATCTTTCCGGATCGATAACGATGTGCATCTGACCCAGTCTTCTGCCTTCAGACAGATCGTGATACATGGAGCTTACGTGACCGCCGAACGGAACACCCAGCAGAATTCCGGAGAAGATGTCTACCATCATCATCAAACCATAACCCTTTGCACCTGCGATTGGAACCAGAGCGTTTACCTTGTGCGGGTCGGTAACCGGAGCACCGTGCTCGTCTACTGCCCAATCTGCCGGAATTTCCTGATGCTTGGATCTCTTGTCCAGAATCTTTCCCCATGCCTGTACGGTTGTTGCCATGTCGAATACAACCTTACGATCGTCTGCAGTCGGTGCTGCAAAAGAAATCGGGTTGGTACCATAATAAGGTTCTGCACCGCCGTAAGGAACTGCCATCGGATCGGACTGGCAGAAAGAAATTGCGCACAGACCCTCATCCGCAGCCATTTCAGTGTAGTAACCGATGGAACCGCTGTGGGACAGATTGCTCATTCCCACTACTGCAATACCGTTTTCCTTAGCCATCTCGATGGCCTTCTCCATACCTTTCTTTGCAACAACGAAGCCGATGCCGTTGTCACCATCCAGAATTCCGGAGCAAGGTCCGGTCTGCTTCCAGGTAATGTTTGGTTCAACAGTAATGCCGCCCTTGAAGATTCTCTCGCTGTAGTACTCTACACGAACTGCGCCGTGGGAATAATAACCTCTCTCATGTGCCCACATCAGAATTTCTGCAGTGGTTTCCGCATGGTCTTCGTGCAGACCTGCCTGCATGAGCTTACCCTTCATCAGGCCTTTCAGTTCTTCTCTCGATAATTTCACTTATGATACCTCCCATTATTCGGGAATCTCTTCCCAATGTAATTTGTTTTTATTGACATCCGGGCCTGCCTGCGCAAGCCCGGATTAACGTCTTTAGAATTGAACTAGAGAGCAACGTCTCTGTTGCAGTCCTTGGAGTAGATGTAGATGAAGTCCTCGGTACCTACGCCATAGCAAGCCTGCGGTACATAGGAATCCATGAATACGTAGTCGCCCTTCTGCAGCGGAACCCACTCGTCGTCCAGACGATACATTCCCTTGCCCTGCAGGAAGTACATTCCGTGCTCCTGGATGTGAGTTTCGATGTATCCGTGGCATGCACCCGGTTTGAACTTCAGCAGATGCATGTTCATATCGAAACCGAAATCGTTTGCTGCCGGCAGGAAGTCCTTGCTGTGGCAGTTTGCCATGCCTTCATACTCTTTCCACTCGGTGTCGTTGATGTTGGCAACAACGGTATGTGCGCTGAGGCCTTCTACTGCAACGTATCTTCTTCTGTAGATGTATACGAACGCATCTTCGTCACTGTTGTTTACGAAGCTGAATGGCTTGTCTGCCGGGGAGTAGATGTAACCGCCCTCGGTGAGCTCTGCTTCCTCGTCTGCGTTCTTAACGGTCAGTTTTCCGTTAATTACATACAGGAAGGACTCGATGCCGTTTCCGCCGATTGCGTCGTTCTTGCCGCCCGGATGAACGGTGGAAATGTAATCTGCGAAATCTGCGCCCATTGCCGGGGAACCCAGAATTGTGGTGTCGCAGTTTTCATATCCCGGGATTGCGTTCTTTACGATGCCGTCCGGTTCCAGAATGATGTAATTCTCTTTCTTGCATACGGATCTTGTGGACAGCAGTGTTTCTCTGTAGCCTGTGTTGTTGTTCAGATAACTCATTGAAATAACCTCTCTTTCATTATCTCTGTTAAAAAATGTTCCGTTGACCCTTTCCGCGGTTTTCTTCTTTTAAACCGCAAGTGGTCAACCAATTTTTACAATTCAATTGTGCCACCTTTCAACCCATTTTGCAAGCTATTTTTTAATTATTTTTGCATTAAAATTTGGACAACCTATTTTTAATATGAGGTTTTTTTCTTTTTAAACCCCTTGTTTTTCAACATATTGTGTAGTTTTACAGCTTTCCCCATATTCTTCGTTACCGGAACCATTTTTTCGAACTATTTGACAATTACCGATAAAATGGAGTAAAATTCTGAAAAAGAAATATCATAAAAATTTATAGGTTTATTAAAAATAACGCGCCGATGGTTTTTTACAAATTCTCGGCATATCGGGAGGACATTTCTATGCTTCAGAAACAAATTATTGATTTTTCGGAGTTCGCTTCATACGGCTTCACAAAAAAAGCCACCGTATATCACGAGGATTCCGTCTCACCAAAGGCTGTTCTGCTGTATTTTCACGGCGGCGGACTCCTTTACGGAAACCGGGAGGACCTGCCGGAAAAACACCTGCGTACTTTTACCGAGAAAGGATATGTGATTGCCGCAATGGATTACCCTCTCGCTCCGGCGGTGACCCTGCCTGGAATATTGGAGGATGTGCTGGATTCCGTCAACCGCTATGAAGAAGTGCTGACTGCCGCCGGATTGGTGGCGGAAGCCGAAACGCAGAATGCTTTTCTGCCGGGAAAGATTCCGTACTTTCTGTGGGGACGCTCCGCCGGCGCCTACCTGGCACTTTTGGCCGGCGCCTCGGAAAAGCTTGCCGTCAAACCCGCCGGCATTCTGTCCTATTACGGATACGGCTTCCTGACGGACGGGTGGTATGATGCTTCCAGTCTCTGGTATAATTCCCTGCCGGAAGTGCCGGAAAGCTGTCTTCAGGCGATTCCTTCGGAACCCCACTGCACCGGACCGCTGGAAACCCATTACAGCGTATACGTGTACGCCCGGCAAAAGGGGCTTTGGAAGGATTTGATCTACAGCGGCCGGGAGAAATTCTTCTTTATCGACTACTCCCTCCGGCTCAAGGACGCGCTTCAGGGTCCGCTGTTCTGTGCCCACAGTACCGGAGATAACGATGTACCTTTCACGGAATTCAATGCGCTGGCAGCCAAGTACCGACCGGAGAAATACATCGCCGCCGCCGGGGATCACGATTTCGACCGGGATGAGGAAAGTCCTTTCACTGACGAATTGCTGAATGCCACGATTCAATTTATGGAAAAACGTTTGTAAAAAAAAAGCGGCCATGCAAGGGCATTCGAATGCGCCTGCATGGTCGTTCTTTTTCATTTTGTTAATATTCTCGCTTCATTTCACTTTTAATTTTCAGCTTTCATGTCCGTCACCACCATCACGTAGTGGCTGAGCAAAGCGGCACTTCCCGTCGTCAATGCGAGAATCCATCTCCATCGGTCATCGAAGAACATGCAATTGAATATCAGAATTGTCGCTGCTGTTCCGCAGATGACAGAAAGAATCAGAATCTTGTGCCACTCCTTCAGCCCGAATCTCTTGGCATCCTGCGTCATCTGCGCCGAAAAAAGGCTGTTCGCCAGAAAGGCGATTCCAATCATCAGCAGTATCAGCTGCTGCTCTTTAAAATGATAGAAGGCCACGCCCATAATAATCATCAGTATGCCCAGCGCAAAATCGTATTCAAAAGCCAAACAATACAAGTCCTTCGAGAAATATCCGAAAATCTTCAGCACGCCGTTTGCAGCCAATATAATTCCAAATATCCTTCCCAAGAGAATATTCATCACCGGAAGATTCAGAATTAACGCTGCGGTAACGGCATAGAGCACGATATCGATTATAATCGTCCCGCGCCGCGCGATTTTATTTTTATCCAATCCCCCTCACCTCTTTTCTCGTATATATGCAAGTTATACATACGCATTATGGATGACATTATGGAATAAAAACGAACTACTTATTCTGCTTTTCCGCCCAGAGCTTATCTGCCACCGGATCCCAGTTCTTCGCATAAGCGACGGTCTTTCCGCAAAAATGCTCCGCACTTTCCGGAGATTCCAAATCCGTGGAGTGCGCACCGGATTCCTTTACCATTTTCGGCAGTTTGTCCGGATTCTCCAGCATCGGACACGGTTTCAGATAATTGTCGTTGAACGGCATATTTCTGTGGTATGCCATGAACAACGGACTCTGCATAGCCTCCAGCAATGTTTTTTCCCGAATGTTCGAATCCGAATAGTGGATGAAGGCACACGGATCGATGTCGCCGTTCGCATTGATGTGAAGGTATCTTCTTCCGCCGGCAATGCATCCGTTAACGTATTCGCCGTCATTCTGGAAATCGATGATGAACAACGGATTTTCCGCACGATACTTCCGCACGCGGTTCATGGTTTCCACCCGCTGTTCCGGTGTCGGCAGCAGCTCCGGAGAAGCATCGTTGCCCACCGGCATGTAGTGGAAGAACCAGGTAAAGAAGGCACCCACATCCTTCAAGCTGTCCAGAAATTCCTTCGACGTAATGGATTTGAAGTTGACACTGGTGTAGCAGCAGGAGAATCCAAACGGAAGCCGGTTGCGGCGAAGAACATCGCAGGCATTCATTACCTTATCGTATACGCCCACGCCTCTTCGGCTATCTGTCGCCTCACTGAAACCTTCAATCGAAATGCACGGGATAAAATTCTTCACCCGAAGCATCTCTTCGGCAAATTCATCATCGATCAGCGTGCCGTTTGTAAAAGCAAGAATTACGCAGTCATCGTGTTTCTCGCAAAGCTTGATGATATCCTTCTTTCGTACCATCGGCTCTCCGCCGGTCAGAAGATAGAAGTACACGCCCATATTCTTTCCCTGACACATGATGTCGTCCAGTTCTTCAAAAGACAGGTTCAGCTTATTGCCGTATTCCGCCGCCCAGCAACCGGTGCAGTGCAGGTTGCAGGCACTGGTGGGATCCATCAGAATTGCCCACGGAATATTGCAGTCCAATTTGTTTCTGAGTTCATCTTCTCTCTTCCATCCGGCCAGGCATGCGTTCAAGAAAAAATTTCCCAGAAGTGTCTTTGCTACATCCGGATTGATGTCGTTGATAATATGGGTAATATACTTCTGATAAGGACTGTTCTTATCCTCCAGTTCTTTCCGAATTGCTCTTCTCGCGCCGACAAAATCGTTTCCCGCAAACTTATCTGCCCAGTCCATAATCTTCATAAGATTCTTATCCGGATCCTTATATGCCATATCAATCGCCCGATCCAGACCAAATTGTTCTAATGAATGTACGAGTTTCATGATTTCTACCTCCTAGCAGTTCTTTTGATAATTCTCTTATCTCTTGTCATGATTCTATCGCACTTTATCATTAATTTAACTAGACAAAAAAGTGAAAGTGTTCGAATTCGAACACTTTCACCCAAATTGCCTAAAAAGGCCACCGCATAACCATGCGATAGCCTTTTTCGGGTTGCAGATTTCTCTGCAGGTGTATGAAAAAATGATTTTTGATGGCTTACTTTTTCTCCAAGACGGTTCCCTTACGGAATCCTTCTACAGA
Source organism: uncultured Clostridia bacterium (assembly GCA_934234035.1). Classification (GTDB taxonomy): domain Bacteria; phylum Bacillota; class Clostridia; order Peptostreptococcales; family Anaerovoracaceae; genus Mogibacterium_A. The sequence continues at coordinate 114,825 of CAKQHH010000002.1, forward strand.
TTTCATGTTCTTCATCAGCAGATAATATACGATGCCGGTCGGAATCGTCGCCGTGAAGAAGGACAGGTCTACGTTCAGCAGTCCGATTACCGCACCGATTACAGTAGCGATAATTGCTGCCATGTTCACTCCCTTCTTGGATCCGTTGTCGTCATACAAATCTTCCAGCTGCTCTTCGGTAAACTTTCTTCTGTGCAGAATGAAGAAGTCCACAATCAGAACGGCAAAGATTGGAGCGAAGAATGCGGAATAGATCTTAACAAACAGGGACAGACCTGCTGCAGAACTATCGTTGGTCAGAATCCATGGGCATGTTGCAACTGCCAGGATACCGATCAGGATAACCGCTGTCTTGTGCTTTATCTTGAAGGTGTCCATGAATACGTATGCCGGCGGAATAACGTTACTTGCCAGGTTGGTGGACAGCTGTGCAAAGATGATGAATGCCAGTGTTACAACCAGGATCGCTTTGTTGTCTACCATTTCAGCAAATGCGTTAATCGGGTTTGCGATACCGGTTGCAGTGGAAGCCATCGCACCGATGATTCCCAGCATTACGGTAGCCGGTACCATTGCCATGAAGTAAGAGAATCCTCTTACCGGAGCGCTGTAGCCCTGCTTCATCTCTCTGGAGTAGTCCGAAGCGTTCAGCATTACGGTTGTACTGTTTCCAAAGAATGCGATGATTGCAGCAACAAACGGCAGACCCCAAGTTCCGGACTTGTTCATCAGGTTCGTGGAAATCACATCCCACTGTGTGGTCAGGCAGATGTACAGCAGATAAATCATTGCGAAAACGATTACGGTTCCGCCGATGTTTCCAACCCACTTTGCACCCTGGAATCCCTTGATGGACAGCAGAATCTGTACCACCTGGAATACGATGAACCACAGCCAAATATTGTCATAACCGAAAATCAATTTAACGATGTTGTTGATTGCGGCACCACCCAGCCATGTCTGGTATCCGTACCATACGATAGCCGGAAGACCTCTCAGCATAGACGGAAGGATGTTGCCCTTCGTTCCATATGCACTCTTTAAGTGAACGGAATACGGTGCACCGGTGGTGTAACCGAACTGGTCGTTCATTGCGATACCGATTACCAAAATAGTGGAACCGATCAGCACTGCCAGGAAGAGCTGCAGGAGGTTCAGTCCTGTCTCCATCTGCGCGGATCCCATTGCCAGTGTGCCGATGGAAATACATCCACCCAGCCACAGCATGGTGTTGGATCCCCAATTCATCGTTCTCTTTTCCCAAGGAATCGGGCGAATGCTGTCGTCCTGTTTCTTCTGGACAACTTCCTGATTCTTTTCGTTGCTCATTACTTAATCTCCTCAAATAAAATCATACATATTTAATTTCCGTTCTCCGAAAGGAAATCGGTAAATTACTGAATCGGTGTTACGTACTCGCCGTAGCCGTTTGCTTCTTCCAGATACTTGCCATCCTTCGCAACTACCCGGCCGCGGATAATGGTGCAGGTCGGTGCACCCTTGCCTTCGAAACCGTCGAAGCAGCTCACGTGACCCTTTGTGTACAGCTTATCCTGTTCGCACTTCCATGCTTTTTCCGGATCCAGAATTACAACGTCGCCGTCAAATCCCAGTTCAAACGCACCCTTGCGTCCGTAGAATCCGAAAATCTTCGCCGGGTTGTAGTCCATGACCTTTGCGATCAGCGTTGGACTCAGATTTTTCTGATGAACTACCATGTCGAACATCATCGGCAGGAAGTACTGAATGGAGTTCAGACCGCCCCATGCCTTCCAGATGTCTCTGGTCTCATTGTCCTTTTCCTCATCGGCTGCCGGAGAGTGGTCACTGCCGACACAGGACAGGGTTCCGTCCAGAACGTAATCCCACAGCTTCTCCATATCCTCTTTCTTTCTCATCGGAGGAGTGCACTTTGCCGGAGCTCCTTTTTCAAAAACGAAATCTTCGGTGAGTCCCAGGTAGTGCGGGCAAGTCTCTGCGGTAATCGGCAGACCTTCGTGCTGCGCATCCTTGACTACCTGCGCAACCATCGGATGGCTGACGTGACAAATGTGAACTCTGCCGCCGGTGGCTCTTGCCATATCGATGACATTCTTTGTTGCTACATACTCGGTCCATACATCGTGGGAATCCAGGAATGCACGGATTTTTTCATCTCTGCTCAGACCTTCCTTTGCCTTCGCTTCTTTTTCCATTTCCAGAACCTGGCCGTACTCTTCGCAGTGGAAACCGCACAGCGCATTGTATGGTTTCAGGATTTCCAGCGCCTTCCGAACATTACCCAGATTCACGGTCGGGAACAGCGGTCCGTTCGGGCAGGTAAATCCCTTAAATGCGGCAACGCCCAGCTTCTGAAGATCTTCCAGATCTGCCATATTATTTTTTACCGAATCCGGTGCATCATCGAAATCTCCTACCAGACCACCCCAAAGGCCGAAGTCCACATAGGAATGCTTGCTGATTTTGCCCATCTTCATATCAAAAATTTCTTTGTTCATCAGAGATGGATCGTTATTAAGCGGCATATCGATTAACGTGGTGCAGCCCGCAGCAACTGCGGCTCTGGAACCGGTTTCGAAATCTTCTCTGTACTCAAATCCCGGCTCATTCAGATGCGCATGGCAATCGATGATTCCCGGGAACACCAGGTTTCCCTCTGCATCGATTACTTCTTTTGCATCCACTTCCGTGCCCGGTGCCAGGAATGCTGCATACTTTCCATCCTGAATGGCGATTTCCGCCTCAAAGATACGGTCCGGTGTTACGAGACGACCGTTTTTGATTAAAAGATCATACATATTATCTCTCCTTCTATTAATTCTGAAATCGGAATTAATATCTTTTTAATAGGGGTTAAAATTTTGGTCAACCCATATTTAAACAATTTCACATAAATAATACATGAATTACATATTGAATGCAATACCTAAAAAGCTTTCCTTTTCATACAATTCGTTTTCTCTTTTTAAAGCAATAGTTTCATTATTGAATTCTTTTAATAATTCGTTTTTTCAATATCTATCATCGGTTTTAGTCGTTCCTGTAATAGTGAATCTACAAATTATGGTGTTAGGTCATTGTTATTGGTATTATAATTAATTATAACGAAAACAGCTATGAACGCGAATTCATAGCTGTTTTCGTTTTGGGGGAGTTTTTTACAGCCCCTTCTTAATATGTGTCAAATGCCTATGGATGTCTATTTGTCAAAGATGGTTCCGGTACGGAACGGAGCCGCACTCTTCATCACCTTCATCAGAATGTAGTATACAACTCCGGTCGGAATCAGGCTGACATACCAGGACAAATCCATTACGAATACGGAGGTCAGAGATCCCAGGACGATAGCGATTACTGCCGCCCAGTTGATGCCCTTGAACGGACCTTCCTTGTCATACATCATGTTGATGTCCAGCTGACTCTTTCTGAGAATGTAGTAGTCTACCACCATTACGGCGAAGATCGGTCCCAGGAATGCAGAGTAGAACTTGGTGAACAGGGACAGTCCGGCAGCGGAGTCCGCAGTTACCAGCTTCCACGGCATTACGCATACGGAAAGGATACCAACCAGAACGGTTGCGTGAGTCCACTTCATCTTGAAGGACTCCATCAGAACGTATGCCGGCGGAACGATGTTGTTCAGTACGTTTGTCGTAACCTGTGCAAATGCGATGAACAAGAGGGTTACAACAGTCAGGAACTTGCTTCCCATGGTTGTGGAGAATACAACGACAGGATCGGAGTTTCCGGTTGCAGCGGTTACCAGCAATCCAATCAGACCCATGAACAGGGTTACCGGAAGAATTGCGACAGCATAGATGCTTCCGGTTTTAACAGAATGGATTTCATCCTTCAGATTTCTGGAATAGTCCGAAGCATTGATGATCATTGTGGAGTAGATTCCCAGGAAGGATGTGGTCGCTGCCCAGAAAGGCATTCCCCAAGTTCCCTTAATTCCGGCGAAGGAAGCGCTGATATCTACTGCGAACTTCGTATTTACAATGTACAGCATGTACGCAAGAATTGCCACGATGAATACGCAGGAGAAGTTCTCCAGCCATTTGATTCCGTGGAATCCCTTAATTGCCAGGGAAACCTGCAGAATGGTGAACAGTGCAAAGATCACCGGAAGATTGTCGAATCCCCACAGAATCTTGAAGCAGCTGTTGATGGCACCGGCGCCAACCCAAGACTGGAAGCCGAACCATACAATTGCCGGAAGACCACGCAGCACGCCAGGTATTTTTACGCCGGCGGTACCGAACGAGGATCTCAGCTGAACGATATATGGAATTCCATACTTGTGTCCGCAGTTACCGATCAAAACCAGCGCAACGGCGATTACCAGACAGCCGATTGCCATGGCGAGAATTGCCTGGGTAATGGTCAGCACACCGATTAGGCTGGCACCCATAGAAAAGGTTCCGATGGATACACAACCGCCCAGGAAAGACGCGGTGTAGGACAGGGAACCCATGATTCTCTCCTTGGTCGGCTGCAAATCCTCATTGACATTTGCAACCAGCTCCGGGTTCAAATTCTTGTTTTCTACAATACTCATACTTTAAATCTCCTTAATTAATATCATCAAATCCTAGCGGATTCGCTTAACCAGTTCACCGGTGCCCTTTGCACCAACAACTTTTCCGTCCTCTGCCATCACATTTCCTCTCAGGATGGTGCATACCGGCAGGCCCTGGCCCTTCAGACCAACGAATGCGGAAATCGGATTCACATAGAGCAGGGAGTCTGCGGTGATTTCCCATTCTTTGTCCGGATCGATGATTACCAGGTCGGCATCGAAGCCCGGCTTGATATCACCCTTCTTGCCGTAGAGTCCAAATGCCTCTGCCGGAAGTTTTGCCCAAGCGTTTGCGAGAGCGCAAGGATCAACGCCTCTCTTCACAACGCCTTCGGAGAAGATGGCCTGTACGCAGCTCTGAATTCCGCTGATTCCTCCCCATACATCGAATACGTTTTCGATTTTGTTTCCGAGAATCTCGTTGAACTTCTCGTCATAAGAGCATGGCGAGTGGTCGGATGCCAGTCCGGCAAACGTTCCGTTCTCAACATACTCCCACATTCCTTCGCGAGCGTCCTCCGAACGAAGCGGCGGTGCGCATTTGAACATCGGACCGTTGTCCAGAGTATCCTGATCCACGAAGGTCAGGTAATGACCGCAGGTTTCCGCAGAAATCGGATAACCTTCCATCTGAGCTTCAAATACCTTTTCGGCTACTGCCGGGTGGCTGATGTGGCAGATGTGTACACGGCACTCCAGCTCTTCTGCCATGGCGATGACCGCTTCAGTGGCAACCATTTCAGCGGCAACAGTTCTGGAATCCAGGAATCCCTGCCAATCCAGTCTGCCGGCTTCCTTCATTGCCTTTTCGCCTTCTTTAATCATGCTGTAGTCTTCGCAATGGAATCCGGCCATTCCGCCAAATCCCTTGATAATCTTCATTGCTTCGTATGCCTGTCCGTATGTCAGGGAAGCGTAATCCGGGGATACCGGTCCCAGGAAGGACTTAAACGCTACAACGCCCTTCTCATCCAATGCTTCCAGCTGATCGAAGTTATCCGGAACAAGTCCGCCCCAGAAACAATAGTCTGAGTATGCATTCGGGCTAACCTTTGCTTCCTTCTTGTCGAAGAGCTCCGGTGTGGTCAACGCCGGCTCGTTCTGAAGCGGCATGTCGATTACTGTGGTATATCCTCCCAGAATCGCCGCTGCCGTACCGTGCTCGTAGTCTTCTCTCCATTCATATCCCGGATCGTTCAAGTGTGCGTGAGTGTCGATTGCGCCCGGGAATACGAACTTACCCTGTGCATCGATTACTCGAGTGGCTTCCGGTTCTTCACCGACTGCCAGGATTGCCGCGATTTTTCCATCCTTTACCGCAACATTTCCTTCCTGTACCAGCTCCGGTGTTACCAGCTTACCGTTTTTAATCAGCAGATCATACATAATACAATCCTCCTTCTAAAAAGATCAATATCTTCAAACTGAATGAGGTCTTCCTCTTTCCCTCATTCGATTTTACCGCCTGTAAAAATTTTCAGCGGACTATTTAAAAAATACCAAAATTTGGTCAACCAAATTTTAATTTTTTGATGGTTATATTTTACATGAGTGAATTCGAATAATCAATAGAAATGTGTTATTTTTGTGATATTAATCATTCCAAAAAACGAATGCCAGCTTCATATTCCATTAAGTTTTTTTATATTTTGATTTTTCCCCTATGGAATGGTACTATAAACATAGTTGAATTATTTAAAAAAATCTAACATTACGAAATAAATTGAAAGGGCAATCGCAACATGAATACTCCTACTCGTATCGATGTATTGAAAACTTCAGATTCGATTCTTCGCCATTTGAAAAAAATTCGGGAGCACGGCGCCCCTTATCGGGGGCGGGTCCATTCCGTGTATCGGCACACTATCAATCTGCAGTTTCCGGACGGTTTGCTGGCATTGCAGTGCGCGGATTCTCCCCTGTCGCCCATCAGTCTGACCCTTCCCCTGAACGGAAGTCAGATGGACGCACTATCGGTGACACAGAGCGCTCCTTGCTTTATTTATCCGGATCATATCGAGATCCACTGCAAGGATTCCCTGATTCTCATTCATGTTGAGCAGACTGCGGATCATTATTCCGCATCCATTTCTGACGTCACCATCGGCAGCACGTTTCGTGATTGCATCGGCAAGGTGATTCAGGAATCCGGCAAAAGCGGATTTGCCTACATTTTCAACGATGACCCTCACCTAAAAGGAGATTTCATTCTCCAGGGTGCCCGGAAGTACCTTCAGGAAACGGAAGAATTTCTGAATAACGAAGAACCGGAAAAGGCCGCCATCTCTTTGGGACGCATTTTGGGACTTGGGACCGGCTTGACGCCTTCCGGCGATGATTTCCTCTGCGGCGTGCTGGCCATGCTCCGGACGACGGGGCAGGAGAAAAATCCTTTTACACGGATGCTTTCCCGCCGGATTCAGCAGAATCTGTTCGCCACCAACGACATCAGCGGCGAATTTCTCCAGTCCGCACTGCGGGGAGAATACAGCGAACCGGCGATTCACCTGCTGCAGGCGGCCGATCGCGGAATCGGCGAGATTACCGGCTATGCCAAATCCTTCTTGCACATCGGCCATTCTTCCGGCATCGACACCCTGTGCGGAATGCTGTGGGTACTGGACAACTTCGCCCGTTAAAGTCGAAATGTGAATTCTTTGTGTTTTTTGAAAATGTGTCAACCAATTTTCAAATTTTGTGATACAATGAGTTTGCCTAATAAATCAACCAAATAAATTCAAATGAAAGGAAGTAGGATTATGAGTCTGATTGAAATGATGGAAAATCGTCGCAGTGTCCGTGCGTTCAACAGCGAACCGGTTACCGACGAGGAACTCAACAAAATTCTCCAGGCTGCAATGCTTGCTCCGAACGGAAAAGGACTGAAGCCATGGTCTTTCGTCACCATTCGGGATGAAAAGACACTGAGAGATCTGGTAAACTGCCGAAAGGGCGGCGCCAAGATGCTGGAAACCGCAGCCGCTGCGATTGCGGTATATTCCGACAGTGATGTCACCGACACCTTCATCGAGGACAGCTCCTTGGTTATGGGATGGATGCATCTGATGGCTTCCGACTTGGGACTGGGCAGCTGCTGGCTGCAGCTGAGACTCCGTCCGTCCAACGAGGAAGGCGTTTCTGCGGAAGAATTCGTAAATCGCCGCCTGGGTGCACCGGACAGTCAAAAAGTGGAAGCACTGCTGGTCATGGGTCACATCGACGAAGCACCGACTGCACATGAGCTGCCGGAGCTGCCTTGTGATAAAGTGCATGCCGAAAGATGGTAATTTCTCCTTCGGAGTTTTTACCCGCCATTGAATTTATCAAGCCAAAAAATCGCCTGCCGGAACTGTGAATACGGCAAGCGATTTTTCTTTTCATGATTTAGTCTTCATACGGGGTATCCCGGAAACCTTTTTCCTGCAGATTTCCCACCATTTTACAGCATTTTCCGAACCGGAGTTCCGTTCATCCATTCCGTGATGTTCTCAAAAACCATTTCCGCGCGGCGGTCGATGGATTCTCTGGTATCAAAGCCCACATGCGGTGTGCATACCAGATTCGGAACACCCAGCAGCGGATGATCTTCCGGCAGCGGCGGATCCTTCTCAAATACATCGGTTCCCGCTTTGATTCTTCCCTCTTTCAGCGCTGCCGCCAACGCATCCGTATCCACTACCTGACCTCTGGACGTGTTGATCAGAATTCCGCCCTGCTTCATGGCACCGATTTCCTCTGCCCCAATCAGGCCGCGAGTTTCCGGTGTCAGCGGCGTGTGCACGGAGACGATATCCGCCTTCGCCATAACATCCTTCAATGACATGTACTCGATGCCCAGTTCCTTTGCCTGCGGCTTCTCGCTGCGGCTGTAACCGATCAGCTTGCATCCGAACACCTTAAAGATTTCCGCCGTTCTGCATCCAATGGCACCGGTGCCCACGATGCCCACGGTCTTGCCGGCCAGCTCGTGACCCTGCAGTCCCGCTTTGCCGCCGCCGGCCTGTACCGAAGCGTCTCCGGCAGTAATGTTTCTCAGGCAATCCAGCGTCAGTCCCACGGCCAGCTCTGCCACCGCATCGTTGCAATAACCGCCGGTGTTGGAAATCAGAACGCCCTTCTCCTTGCAGGCTTCCACATCCACGTGATCAATGCCCACGAACGCCACCGAAATCATCTTCAGATTCTCGTCTGCCCGGATGACGTCTCCCGGCAACGGATGGTTGGCGATAATCAGCACTTCCGCATCTCCGGCTCTTTCGATCAGCTCCTGCGTATCCGTCGTCACCGTGTCATATGCGGTAAAAGTATGTCCCTCTGCAGTAAGCTTTTCCGACAATGCGGACAGCGTCTCCTGCGAAATTCCGAGGGGTTCCATGAGAACAATTTTCATAATCTGCCTCCTTATGCTTTCAATAAAACTAGGGTCATTATAGCACAGTTCCCCGAAAAGGTTAACCGATTGGGCCGTCCCGGACTTATTAATCCTTCTTATGCATTTGCGGGAAAAAATCACAATCTTTTATAAAAAATGGGTTGACTTATTTTTAATCATTTGTTATTATAATAGCGAAATTAGTTGAAACTTCTCCTTTCATACTAATGATAGAATCTCGAAGGCTTACCAGTAAAAGCCCTTCGAAACATAACCATGCGAAAGCAACCTTTCTTTTAACAGACAAAACCCGGGATGCCAGTACATCCCGGGTTTTGTCGTCGTCATAAACCAATTGCTACCGTTCCAGCCGGTCCTTCAATTCTTTCACCTTCTCTCGGGATACCGAGAGCACGTTCTCCGGATACCCTTCCATTCGCAGCGCCACGCTATTTTTGCTCCATAAGAACAGTTCTTGAATCCGATCCACGTTCACCAGATAGCTCTTGTGAATGCGAAAAAATTCGGAAAGCTTCTTCTCATACTGCCCAATGGTCTGATGGGCTTCCAGTACCTGTTTGGCCGTATACACTCGGCAGCCCCGGTTGTATGTCTCGATATATACCACATCTTCCACATTGATATAGACAGTACGATCTGCACAGGCCACGGAAATACGCTTGGGCTGCAATTCCGTTTCCTCTTCGTCAGCAAGATTTCGTTCCCTGCATTTTCGTACCACCCGCTCAATTCGTTCCGGCTCAAAAGGCTTCATCACATAGTCGTCCACTTCCAGATTAAAAGCTTGAACCGCGTATTCCGAATACGCCGTCACGAAGCAAATCATCATTTCCGGCTGCAGCTTCTGAAGCGCCGGCACCAAACTTGTGCTGTTCATATCCCCCAAGTTGATATCCAGAAAAAGAAGATCCAGCGGTTCCTCCGTAACCATCCGAATAGCCTCCGTACCGGAATTCCCTTCCAAAATCTCCAGCTCCGGGTTCATATCTTCCAGCTGAAACCGAAGTTCGCTCCGGGCCGGACGTTCATCATCAATAATTCCGATTCTCATAACTATTCCTCATTTCTTCCCGGGAAAACGGAAAACGCAGCGTCACGCGACTTCCCTTCTCACTGCTTTCAATTAGGAGTCCGTAATCCGCTCCGTAAATGCTGATCAGACGGTGATTCACATTGTCCAGACCGATATGATCTCCCGGATCCCGATGCGCCCGAATCCGCTGAAGCACATCCTCCGGAAACCCTTTTCCGTGATCTTCCACCGTCACTTCCATGCCCTCTGCATTATCTTGAGACGTGATGCCCACATAGCGCACCCCATCCCTGCCGATTCCGTACCGCACCGCATTCTCCACGATGGGCTGCAGAATCAGCACCGGCACCTCAATGTCCTTGCGGTGATCCAATTCAATTTCCACCTGCAGCTTCTCCTCAAAGCGCGCCGATTCAATTCGCAGGTAATCCCGCACGTGCTCCAACTCTCCGGAGAACGGCACGAAATAGGTGTCCGCATTCAAATTGTACCGGAAAAAAGAAGCCAACACCCGCATCAGTTTCCGAGCTTTCTCCGAATCTTCCCGGCATACAAAGGAAATCGTGTTCAGCGCATTAAAGAGAAAATGCGGGTTCACCTGGAACTGGAGTGCTTTGAACTCCGCCTGATTCCGAAGCTGCTGCTGCAGTTTCAGCTCACGGGCAGAAAGGCGGAATCCAATCATCATCTCCAGAATCCGGAGAAATTCCATATCAATGGTATTCTGATACCACTTTCGCTTGACCCAGATAACCAGGCTTCCCCGGGTTTCATCCAATACGGTCAACGGAATGGCGGCGGAATAATTCTCCTGAAGCACCTTTCTCCACACCGTATTGTCCCCATAGGGTTCATACATCCGAAACAGGGTCCCGGACTCCATGCAGTCCACCGCGATTCGCGGAAGTGCATCCGGGAACTTCTCCGGAAATCCGGACTCGTGATGCTCCCAAACTTTTATTTTATTGCGGTCCGTAATCATCACTCCGCTGTATCCGAAAGTATCCAGCATGGCGGACGCGAACTCCCGCAGCTTCTCCGTATTGTCCAGACCCGCGTCGAAAAGCGGCACCAGTTTTTCCGCGGCCTCGGCGAATCTCCGAAGCTGATTGCTGGTCTCCGCATCCTGCCTTAGGAACACGTAATTGAAATTGGCAATGAAAAGAACCAGACCAATCGAATTGATTAAAATCATCGGAACGGCAATTCCCATAATCGCGTTCACCGCGACTTTGAGGGAAACGGTAAGCCGTATCAGGGAGAAAATCTCAAACACCTCCGCAAAAGCGCCCAGCAGCACCATATCCTTGTATTTCCAGTGTCCTCGCTGGAAGTACGGATAGAATCCGGCCCCCAGAAGGCCGCAGCACACCGTAGAGAACGCCATGGAACGAGCCAAGGATGCCGGGAAGGTGTAGAAGAAGACGAAAATGCCTCCCAGTATGGATGCGAAAAATCCGGTCACCGGTCCCCCCAGCAAACCGGCCGCCATGGTTCCGATCATCCGGGTATTGAGGCTGTATGAAGTTGTTTTTATCTCCATCAAAGTGGATACGACGATGATGGCAAAAAACACGATGGACAGGTTGAAATCCTCCCTCAGGCTTCGGTGTTCCCGCTGGATGCTCCGCTGAAACGCCGGCACGTGGGAAAGGATGTTGGCGATAATCACCAGCACCGCAATATTGACAATCAGCGAATACACCATCATCCGCATTTCCATATCTCATTCTCCTTCTATCGACTGTTATCTTAAAGTGTATCATCTCTGTTTATTTCACACAAGGCAAAAACCCGACGCAAGTGCATCGGGTTTTCGGCTGAAGATTTATGTATGATTTTTCTCAAAAGAGTTTGAGCATTAGTAAGTAACGACTTTCTTGTCGTCGAATACATCGTGATCCAGCTCGCCGATTTTGCTGGCAACCAGCATTCCAACCATAACGTCCACGTCTACGTTCATCAGGGTACGGAACATTCCGGCAAACCAGTCGATTCCGATGAGAACGGCGATGCTTTCCAGCGGCAGTCCCAGGGAGGATGCCAGGAAGGTGTAGACGATTACCGAACCACCCGGAACGGAAATGGTTCCCAGGCACATCAGGCAGGACAGCAGAATGGCCATTCCCATCTGCGTTGCGGTCATGTGGATTCCGGTGGACTGTGCCATGAAGAAGATGGCGGAAACGTAGCACATTGCCGCGCCGCAGCTGTTCATGGACATGGTGATTGGACCGGTAAAGTCTGCCACTTTGCGGCTCACGCCGAACTTGGTGACTTCGTCTTCAATCTTGGTTGGCAGACAGATTGCACCGGAAGTCGTGGTTACGGCCATGATGGACATCTTTGCAAACTTCTTCGGCATTTTAGCAATATTGCACTTGGTCAGCGCAGCAGTCAGCGGTGTGTACAGCAGGAACTGAATTGCATCGCCAATCAACAGCAATCCCAGGAACTTCAGCATCGGCACGATAACCGAGAAACCGGTCGAACCGGCCACGTTTGCCAGCAGGCAGAAGATACCGATCGGAGCCACGTTCATCACGATTTTGATGATATTGGTGATGGTTCCGTTCAGACCGACAATCCAGTCCACAACAACCTTGTTGCCGCTCTCTCTTGCGTATGCACCCATTGCCACGCCGAAGAACAGCGCAAATACGATGCACGGTACCATGGATCCTTCGGACATCGCCTGAATTACATTGGTCGGCACGAAGTTCAGAATGGTTTCCTGCAGCGAGGTGGATTCCACGCTCTGCTTTGCCACATCGGCCGCACCGGCAAGGCTGACACCGATTCCCGGCTTAATCAGCAGGGACAGTCCCACACCCAGTCCGGCAGATACGATGGTGAAGATGATAATCCACTTAAAGGTGTGGAATCCCATCTTTCCCACATCCTGACCGTCACCGCTGCCTACCGCACCGGCTACCGCGGTCATTACCAGGATGACAACCGACATCTGAATCAGTCTCAGGAAAATGTCCCCGATGAACTTCAGGTTTGCCGCCCACGGTCCCACCAGGGCACCGAAGATGATACCGGCAACAGTTGCAATTAGAATCTGCGTTGTTAAGGATACTTTGAATTTTTTCTTTTCCATAACAAAACTCCTTATAATTGTTCTTGAAATTATAGCTTTCTTATAGCCGCACTATACCATACAAGCCGCTAAATTCAACGAATTCTGCACGAACGGTGGCATAATCCGCTTAAACGGTAACCGCCCCCATAAAAACACCCGGGACGCATTCGTCCCGGGGTTCGTTCTGCAATCGCGCGCATACATTCTCACAGCTTATTTTTCGCTCATAATCTCCACGATGGTCTTCTCGGTGCCCACCATTCCCGGCGACGCAATCCGCCCCATGTTTCTCATGGTTTCCTCCGGCGTCTTCCCGTTAATTCCGTGGATGTCCTCAATGGAAATGCCGGCCATTGCCAGATCTGCCGACCGGAATGCCGCATCGCAAGCCGCAATTCCCTTCATAGCGCACCCATGATTTCCGCCGTCACAGATCATTCCGGTAATGCTGGACGCCATATTCCGAAGGCATTTGTCCATTTCCGACGCGCCGCCTCCGTTCATAAAAACAAGTCCGCAGGCCATCCCGCTTCCGGCTGCAATCGCACAGCCGCAGAATGCGGAAAGTCGTCCGGAATATTCTTTGATGTACATGCAAATCAAATAGCTCAGCGCCGTCGCCCGGCACAGCTCGGTCTCCGAAAGACCCCGAATCTTTGCCACCCCGTACAGCGGCATGGTGGCGATGATTCCGTGAGCACCGGATCCGGTGATGCTCATGGCCGGTGCATCCAATCCGATTACTCGAGATTCAATGGCACCGTTGCACAGCAGGGATGCCGTCGCCAACTCGTTCTCCGAGAAGAGCGCATCCCCGTTAGCTTTCAATAAATAATGGAGGTACGGCGTCCGGTCACTGTCCAACCCCTTTCGGAACAGCTCCATATTCATGGCAAAAGCATCCCGAATGAATGCAATCTCTTCCGCCGGAACGGTTTCTGCGTATTCCAGCATCTCCCGGAGGGTATGCCGGTGAATCAGCGGAACCTCTTCCCCTTCGGTTTCCTCCGGTGCCTCGGAATCCTCTGCACAATGATTTTCTTTTTGGCCAAAAACCACCTCTCCGTTCACCTCCACCCACAAGATGTTGGTGTGAGAATCTCGAATCTTCACCGTGGCCGTGCCGGATTCCGTCTGAACCGTGGCTTCGATGTGGATTCGGCTGGAAATTTCGGACATTTCCGCATGTACCCGATTCTGTGCCACCAAATCCTCTGCCTTCCGGTTGTCTTCTTCCGTCACATCCCGTAAGCTCTCCAGCCCCAGCTCCGGCTTTCCGGCCACCGCTCCCAGGGCCGCCGCATACAGGTTCCCGTAATGGCTGCTGTTGGGGATTCCGCAGGTGAAGGCGTTTTTGTACATGCCGCTGTTCATCCGAAGGGTGACCTCCCGGATGCCGCCGGTAAGATAGGATGCCGCCGTGGATACGGCGAACGCAATGGCCCCCGGCTCCGTTACGCCCAGCGCCGGCTTCATGTCGTTTCGAATCAATTCAGTGAATGGATGCATAACATATACCTCCTTGATGAGCTCTGTATTATGTCCTTATAATACCATACTCAAGAAAGTCTGTGTTCTCTCATTCTGCGGATTTCCAAATATTTCTTCCGGCGTTCCCTGCTCCAGAATCACGCCTCCATCGATGAACAGCACGCGGTCCGCCACCTCTCTGGCAAATCCCATCTCGTGGGTAACGATAACCATGGTCATGCCGTCTTCCGCCAGCTGCTTCATAACCGCCAGTACTTCGCCTACCATTTCCGGGTCCAGCGCGGAAGTCGGCTCATCGAACAGCATGATTTCCGGCTTCATCGCCAGTGCCCGAGCAATGGCCACACGCTGCTTCTGTCCGCCGGAAAGGGAAGACGGATAGGCTTCCGCTTTGTCCAGCAGCCCCACCACATCCAGAAGACGGCGGGCTTCCGCTTCCGCTTCGCTCCGATCCTGACCTTTTACCTTAATCGGGGCCATCGTGATGTTGTCCAGCACGCTCATATGCGGGAAGAGATTGAAATTCTGGAATACCATGCCCAGCTTCTCCCGGATTTTGTCGATATCCCGATCCGGTGCATTGATTTTCTCGCCATCCAGAATCACCTCGCCGGATGTGGGCTGCTCCAGAAGATTGAGACAGCGAAGAAACGTACTTTTACCGGAACCGGAAGGTCCGATGATGCAGACCACTTCACCCTCATTGATTGTTTCGTTAATCCCCCGCAGCACGTGGTTTTTCCCGAAGGATTTTTCAAGATTCTTAACCTCGATCACTTTGTGCCAGCCTCCTCTCTACATACGATACCAGTCTCGCCAACGTCAGCGTCATAATTAAATAGATTACAGCCACTCCGATATACGCCTGGAATGACATGAAGCTGGAGGACGCCCACAGCGTTCCCCGCCGTGTCACCTCCACAATGCCTACCACCGACAAAATCGACGTTTCCTTAATCAGGGCGATAAATTCGTTGCCCATGGCCGGAACGATGATCTTGAAAGCCTGTGGGACGATGACGTACCGCATGGTCATACGGCTGCTCATGCCCAGAGAGCGAGCGGCCTCCGTCTGACCGATATCCACCGCCTGCAATCCGCTTCGGATGATTTCTGCCATATACGCGGAACTGTTAATTCCGCAGGCGATGAAACCAACGATGATAAAATGGGTCCAATTGAACTGAATTCCAAAGTTGGATTTCAGCAGTTGCGGTAAGCCGTATGCCAGAATGAGCACCTGCACCATCAGCGGGGTGCCTCTCAGCACGTCCACGTAGACCGTTGCAATTCCCCGCAAAATTCGATGTTTGGACATTTTTGCAATAGCGACAAAAAGACCGATAACCAATCCGGCCAGCACCGCTACCAATGAAATGATCAATGTGGTCGGCACGCCCTGGGCCGCGACCGCAATTCCGTGTAAATAATCTGCCAAAATAATTCCTCCTGAACAGAAATTGACCTCTGCCCCGAATGGTTCTTCGGGCCAGAAGGCCAATTGCAATTTTTCAAAATTCGAGTGCTTTGTTCATCGACTACTTGTTGAACCACTCATCTACCAGCTTATCGTAGGTGCCGTCTTCCTTGATGTTGGCAAGGCCCTTGTTGATCTTTTCCAGAAGTTCATCATTTCCCTTGGCAACGGCAAAACCGTAGTTCTCTGCGTTGAGTGCTTCACCTACCATTTTTACCTTGTCCGGCTGCTTCTTCATGTACGCTTCGTTTACCGGCTTGTCGTTGATTACGGCCGAAACGTCTCCGTTAATCAGCTGCATCATCGCCGTATCCAGGCCGTCGACGATTACCGCTTCTTTAATCTTGCCTTCCTTCTTGAGGGTCTTCACCTTCTCCGCACCGGTGGTTCCGGTCTGAGCCGCAACCTTCATATCCGGAGTCAAATCATCGATGCTTTTGATGTCGTTATTGTCATTCGCTACCACAACGTACAGCTGAGATTCATAGTATGCATCGCTGAAATCTACCTGTTTCTGTCTTTCCTTATCGTCCTTGTTCATTCCCGCTGCGACGATATCGATGTTGCCGGCTTTGAGTGCCGGAATCAGACCGTCAAAGGACAGGTTCTCAAAGGTTACCTCGAAGCCCTGGTCTTTGCCGATGGCCTTAATCAGGTCCATATCCAATCCCACGATGTTCTGATCTTCATCGGTGGTATCAAACGGCGGGAATGTCGGTTCGGTTCCCACCTTATAGCTTACCGTTTCCTCATCGCTGCCACCGCCGCATGCTGTCAACGAGATAATCATTCCTACGGACAGCAGGGCTGCCAGCACCAAAGTTACTTTCTTTTTCATATTCTCCATCCTCCTCAACATAATCTTAAATGTTCTCAAACATGTTCTTAATCGTTTTCATAATTATAGATGTTTTCGCATGATTATGCAATAGTTATTTTGGCTTTTTTTACAGAAAAACCCGTTTTTCATGTTTCTTTTTTCAAACACAAGCAAAAAGAGCGGAATCTTCCTCGATTCCACTCTTTTGCAAATGTAGGTATAAGTGAAGGTATTGATAAAAATACTATTTCACCGGGACGAACTTCGTCCGGTTAATCAGCGGATGCTCCAAATGAATGGCGCCCTCTACCGGGCATTCCATCACGCAGGCTCCGCAGTAAATGCATTCCCCCGGATACATTACAACCGGCGATTGTCCTTTTTTCTCCGATGGAACCAGAACGTCAATCGGGCATGCATTCGTGCAGGAATTGCAGCCGATGCAAAGTTCCTTATTATATGTGATCGGATTTGCACTGCATGGTACTTCCGATGCAAACAGCTCTTTATTACTCATAATACTTCGGTGCCTCCTCCTTGATATAATCCCGGTTATATTTCTCGTACATTTCCTCTACGTCGCCGTAATAGTCGTGCGGAATTTCCCCGCGAACGGCCTTTCCGTTCTCCAGACGGATGGTAAGGAACTTCTTATCCTCTTCCGGATCCATTTCCGGATAATCGCTCCGCTGGAAACACAGCGGTGCGGAGCTGGATTTTCTCATCTTGCATGCTTCCAGAATCATCTTGGATACATCCAAAATATCCAGCACTTCATGGGTTCTCATAAGATCGTGCGGATTCTCGCAGTGCAGCTTCGGTACGATGTCCTTGCTGTAGGTGTTCAGCAGATCCAAGCCTTCATTCAGCAGCTCTTCGCACTTCACTTCTGCGCAGTAATTCTGCATACACTTGGAAATCGCAAAATTCAGTTCCCTCCAGGAATATCCTTCTTCGGTATAAAGCGGTGCCAGCAGGCGTTCTTTTTCCGTCTCCGCCTGTGCCTTATCGTACTCCACAGGAGCGATTTCCGAAGCGTGCGCCGCTGCTTTTCGTCCGGCATAGTAACCGGTAGCGGATGCCGCACCGCCGCAATCCATTGCGTACAGCTGATCTCCGGCCGCATACACCCCTTCGATATTGGTCATCAGGTTCCAGTCGGTAATTACGCCGCCCGGCGCACCGAACAACTGTCTCTCCTGTCCCAGGAAGTTCGCAGACTGCCAGCCGGTTCCATAGCTCTGCAGCATATGCTTTTCCGGATCAAATCCCTTCTCGGTGTAGTACTTGAGTACCGGAATCTTGGTTCTTCCTTCTTCACCAACCATCATACCCCAGATGACTTTTCTCTCCATCTCCGGCATTTTGCTCAGGTCGGCGTAGAACGGCAGCTTGTATCCTCTCTTTGCCAATTCCTCAAACGGCATGGTTTCCGGTCCCCGGTATTCGTATTTCGCTTCGTCAATTACGCCGCCCTTCAGGAAGAATTTCTGTCCCTTTACCGGATTAAAACGCTCCGAAACGCTCTTCAGTTCATTGCCGTCTCTGTCCAGATACGGAATCTCCACGCCTCTGGCATCCACCATCGTGGCACCGTACCAAGTGTTGTGGTTGTTTCCGGTGCTGTACGGCGGATAGCTTCTTCCTGCCGCAGAGAATTCTCCCCGAACGGATTTCTCCATCATGGTAAATTCCATACCGGCACGATAACCCATCGCATGTCCGCTTCCGATGCTGTTGAACGGACGGAACTCACAAAGGCCCGGAAGATCCGCATTGAACAGCCATACTCTGGCCGGACGGGACATCGCCAGAATGGTGGATTTCGCCGAAACGCTGTAGAACTTACCGGTACGCACATTCATACCGCAGGCGCCTGCGCCGATAATTTTATCCCCTTCCTTCTTCGTCAGAAGAGAAGTGGCCTCCGTTCTGTCCAAAACCTTCACACCCAGCTTCTTGCATTCCTTATAGAGCGCCGGTTTGAATCCGGAACCCCAGATTCTCAGGGTGTAGCGATTGGTATAATCGTAAGCGTACATCAGCTTCGTCTCGTCATCGCGGAACTCTGCACCCTTGAACTCATCTTCCATATCGCGGATTTTTCCGCCGAAACTTTCCATATCCAGCAGACGGTCCCAGCCTTCCCGACATTCGATGTAGTGGGCAATTCCGTTGCTGTAATGATCCTGTTCATCGATATAGGCCTCCGCAACCTCCTTCGGTGTCACCTGACTCCCCGGGTTGGTACATGCGGATTCCCAGTGATCGAATCCGCTTCCCGCCGAACCGGAACGCTTTGTCGCACCCTTTTCCATCAGGATTACCTTCTGTCCCTTACGCGCTGCCGCAATTGCTGCGTAGCATCCCGCAAGACCGCCGCCCAGTACCAGAACATCGCATTCCAGATGCTCTTCCTGACCGATTTCATTTGCATAAGGCCATTTATGTAAACTCATCGCTGCAAACCTCCTAAAATCTATATTCCTTGCTGTAACTTTATATCCGGATTTGATGTTATGATTATATCATCGGATTTTGCAAAATGCAATATTAAATAATCAAATTCATGCTTTTTTTGCAAAATAAACGACCTGCCGAATCGGTTTCCGACAGGTCATCCGTTAAGAGAGTTTAAATATATGACAACTAGCATTTTGACGGTATTTTTATTTCATATTTTCCCATTCGTCGCACAGCACGCACAGCAGCGCCTCCGGCAGAATGCGAATTACTTTGCCCTCCGCTTCATCGCCGATTTTATCGTACAGACGTCCGGCACTGTAAGATTCCCCCAGAACGGTCGGAACGCTGTTCGCCACATATCCGATCACCCCCAATCCCGGGACCTTCGCCTGGATTGCTTCGTGATCGTATTTGTTATCCGGCTCCTTTTTCAGCTTCACCCGATCTCCTTTTTCAAACAATTCCGTTCCGTAACGGTAGCTGGTTCCGGTAATTGTAAAATAAATCTTATCCATTTCAATCCCTCCATATGATTCTTATTCCGTTCATCTGTATTAAACTTGAGTATATTGTAGCACCGGATTTGAATCATTGGAATTTCTTTTTGATGAAAATAATCGTATTGGGAAAATAGTTACCCAATTTTCCGCCAAATACACAGATATATTCATGAAAAAAGAGAAACGGACGAAAAATGCATTAAAAAAACCCCTGAAACTCATTTGTTTCAAGGGTTTTACTGGTGCGCGACGAGGGACTTGAACCCCCACGGTCTCCCGCTAGAACCTAAATCTAGTGCGTCTGCCAATTCCGCCAGTCGCGCGCAAAAGTATTCTTTGTAAAAATTAACCCCGCTTTTGCAAGCGGGGTAGTGGTGACCCTACCGGGACTCGAACCCGGGTTACCACCGTGAAAGGGTGGTGTCTTAACCACTTGACCATAGGGCCTTAGAAAAACCGGCGACTTCCTAATTTCCCAGGCAGCTTCCCGCCAAGTATCTTCAGCGCTGGAGAGCTTAACTTCTGTGT
>CAKQHH010000003.1 GCA_934234035.1 uncultured Clostridia bacterium
TGACGCCGCCGAGGGCGCCTTTTCCACTTCTTCCGGCCTGGGGTTCGCGCTCGGAAACCGAATTCATTGGCTTTGCGGGCAGGGCGACGCCAACATGGGCTGGCGCCAGGTGGGATTCAGGGCGCCCTGTTGGCGTGGCCCGTCAGTGGTCAACGAAAACTTCCGTCGCATACGAAAGAACCACAAGAAAAGGGCGAAGCGGCCGCATGGAGTTTGCGGCTGCTTCGCCTTTGCTTACTTAATTATCCGGTAAGTCTTACCTTCTCTTAATTGTCCGGCAGGTCTTACTTATCGGATTTGCTTGCCTTCTTTACCTCGTCGGTCTTGAAGATGATCTTGCTCTCTCCGCTCTGACCGTCCTGCTTTCCGCCGATGAAGGAACCGTCGGAAGCGGCATCCAGAGTTGCTTTTACCCGGTTCACCGTGCTCTTAATATCCGAATCCTTCATGGTGGATACCAGCTTCTGGATTCCGGTCTTGTTGAATGTTGCCATTCCGCTTGCCAGAGTATCCGCACCATCGGACAGATCCTCCGCACCTTCTGTCAGCTGACCCATGTAGGTCACCAGCTTTCCGGCTCCGGCATCTACCTGAACCGCACCGTTCGCCAGCTTTGTAGTGCCGGCATCCAGCTTATTTGCACCGGCATCCAACTTATTCACGCCGGTTACCAGGCTGGTCTTATCCTTAGTATCGACTTTGATTCCCGCCTGCAGGCTCTGGAGTCCCAGAAGTGCGCCCGGATGGAACTTTCCGTCCTTGTCGGTATATCCGTTCACGCCGGCATCCAGCTGTGCGGCACCGTCATTCAGTCCGGACACAGCCTTCGACAGGCTCGGAACCTTCGTTCCGTCCGCCTTTGTGTCTCCTACATTGACGGCGGTATCCAGCGCCTGGGTTCCGGCCTTCAATTCATCCGCACCGTCCTGCAGCTTCTTCAAGTCCTCATCGGAGGAAGATGTAATGCTCTTGTACATGCCCTTTGCCGTCTGGTTGGCTGCGGCAATCTTCTGCTTGTCGGTATTTACCGAAGAAACCGTATCGTTTACGTTTGTCTCGTATGTTCCCAGCTTTTCCTTCGCATTCTTCAATGCGTTGATGGTGTCTTCATCGCCGGAAGCCTCTGCCGCTTTGATGGCTGTTTCCAGAGCGCTGTCCACATCGGCGGAGGATGGTGCGTTCACCTTCTCGGTGTTCACTCCGTCCAGATTGTCGCTGATGGATTTTGCGGTCTGCGCCAGCTTGGCGTTCTGTGTCGCAATCGTTTCGCCCATCTGCTTGATTCCGGCATCTACTTTTGCGGCACCGGCACTCAGCTTCTTGGCACTGCCTTTATCGCCGGCCAGTCCATTCTCACCGTTCACACTGGAATTCAGTGCCTCCGTTCCTTTTTTCAGCTGAGTGGTCCCGGCAGACAGATCCTGGGCGCCGGTTACCAGCTTATCCGCACCGTCGGACAAGTCCTTCACGCCGGCCTTCAGATTTCCGGTTCCCTGCTTCAGGTCTCCGGTTCCATCCTTCAAATCCTTGGATCCGTTTTTCATGCTCTCGGTGCCGTCCTTCAGGGTTTCGGTTCCTTCCTCAATCTGAGAGGAACTGTCCGCCAGCTTATTGGCACCCTTCGCCAGCTTGGAACTTCCGTTCACCAGCTTCTTGGAAGCATCGGACAGCTTATCCAGTGCGCTTTCCAGCTCGTCCACCTGACCGGCAGCATCGTCCAGCTTCGTGGTATCTACATCATTCATAAAACCGGAATCCGCTACGGTGTAGGTTCCGTCGATTTCAAAATTCGTGGTCTTTGCACTGATGGTTACGTGATCCGGAATGTCCAGCTCATCAATCTGCAGGTTGTCGCTCATTCCCGGAAGCGCAATGCCCACAACGGCGGTGCTGTTTCCGTCGTTTACCGCCTTACCGTTGTTTACGGTAACATTGGTGAAGTTGTCGTTGCTCAGCACGACCGCACTGATGATTGCGTACGGACGAGTCAGACTGTAGCCGTTTTCTTTTACGCTGTCGTTGATGTCGTAGTCGAAACGGATTTTTACGTTGCCCTTCTTGCCGGCGATTTCATCGGCGGAAACCTTCGTGCCGTTCAGATAGTAGCTGACCTTCACGTTTACCGGAAGCTCCCCGTCGTAGTCTCCGGTGTAGTGGATGTCCTTGCCCTTTGCGGCCCACACCAGCTTGTTGCCGTCCCGGCTCACCTTCTCGTCGCCGGAGGTATTCTTGATGTTCTTCAGGTTGGAATAATCGCTGAGGTGGTTGGACTTATCCTCATTCTTCAGCCACTCGCTTACCGAAACATCAGTGGTATTGCCATCGGCATCCATTACCGCATATACGGTCTCGGATTTGTCGCCGGTCTGTGCGGTCTTCAGCATCTCCGGGAAGTTCTCATTGATGGACTTCTCCGTGTCTGCATGGACTGCATTCATCTGCGGCACATAAAACAACGCTGTGCTGCATGCCAGAACGCCCGCAAGAATCGGGGCGCCGATTTTCTTGATTTTGTTGTTACGCTTTTTCATTGTTCAATCCTTTCATGCCCCTTGTAGTTTTACAAATGATACGATCGAATGCCATAAGCATGGATGGCAGCAGGAAGATTACCGTAATCATACTGATAATCGCACCTCTGGCCATCAGCGAACACATGGTGCTGATCAAATATACGTTGGAATACTTCGATACACCGAAGGTGGATGCGAAGAAGCCCAGCGCACTGGTCATAATCGACGGCATCGATGTTCGTACGGCGATATCAATGGACTCTCGCTTGCTCAGTCCGCCCATTCGCTCGGTCTTGTACCTGGTGGACATCAGTATCGCATAATCCACCGTGGAACCCAGCTGAATGGTGGTAACGCATACCGGAACCAGGAACGGAAGCTCCACTCCGGTGAATCCGCAGATTCCCATGTTGATGTATATGGCTAACTCGATTACCATAATCAGTATAAACGGCAGGGAAATCGACCGCAGTACGAAGAAAATAATCAGGAACACCAGTCCGATGGAAATCCAGTTAACGACCTGGAAGTCCTTGGACGTCAGCTGAATCAAATCCTTCGTCGACGGTGCCTCGCCGATAACCGATCCGTTCTTGTCATACTTGTGAACGATACTGTTTACCTGTGTTACCTGGCGATTTACCTCATCGGTAGAAATTCGATACTTCGAGTTCACCAGTATCATCTGGTGCTTGTCGGACCGCATGGAGCTGTTCAGCTCATCCGGAAGCATATTCCGAGGAATTGCCGAACCCAGCATTCCGTCCACGCCCAGGACGCTCTTCACGCCCTTCACGTCTTTGATTTCCTCGCTCATCGCTCTTCCGTCCTTCGCTGACAGACTGGAGTCCGCAATGATAATATATGAAGTATTGATTCCGAAATCCTTCGACAGCTTCTTATTTGCCGTATAGAACGGAACCATCTCTTTATCGATGTCCTTTCCGTCTCCCACCACCATCTTCGTCAAATCGTAAGATGTATTCGTGTGGGCATATCCATACAGCGCCGGAATTAACAGAATCGCAAAGCACAGAATGTAGATTCCGTACCGAGATGTGAGCTTGTGAGACAATCTGTCGGCACTCGGGATTAAGGTCTTGTGACGAGTCTTCTGCAATGTTCTTGTAAAGAACAGAATCAGCACCGGCAGCACCGTAACGCTGCACACTACGCCAAAGACAACGCCCTTCGCCATAACCAATCCCAGGTCCATGCCCATCTTATATGTCATAAAGCACAGTGCCAGGAAGCCGGCGATGGTCGTAACGGAACTTCCGGTTACAGAAACCAGCGTTGCATTGATGGCCTCTGCCATAGCCGGTTTCGGCTCCATTCCGTCATCCAGCTTCTCCATGTAGCTGTGCCACAGGAAAATAGAGTAGTCCATGGTCACGCCCAGCTGCAGTACCGCCGCGATGGCTTTGGTAATGTAGGA
Organism: uncultured Clostridia bacterium; assembly: GCA_934234035.1. Taxonomy (GTDB): domain Bacteria; phylum Bacillota; class Clostridia; order Peptostreptococcales; family Anaerovoracaceae; genus Mogibacterium_A. Next base: position 3,952 of record CAKQHH010000003.1, read on the forward strand.
AATCTCTCCGAACATGATGTTGGATCCCATGTTGTACAGAATCGCCATCCCGATGCTCAGCAGGAACAAGAACGGCGCCACATAGGAATCCAGCAGGAGCATCATCACCAGCAGGGACAGCGCTACCGCCACCGCCACATACTTGATTTCTTCCGTCTCTGCAATGTTCTTCAGATCCAGAACCATGGAAGTCATTCCGGCAACATACGTATCCTTGCTGCTCATTTTCCGAATTTGATCCACCGCATTCAGCGTATGCTCATCCGAAATTCCCGTATCGTAGAACGTTACCAGCATCGTTGCATTCTTGTTATTGATGTTGTCCTGCACCACTTTCGGGTACATGGAAATCGGAATGGATGGATTCACCACGTCCTGCAAATTCACGATGGATTCCACATGATCCACCTTCTCAATGTCCTTCTTCAGCTTCGTCACATCATCCGTCTTCATATTCTCCAAAACGAGAATGGAGAAGCCGCCCTTGTGGAATTCGTCCATCAAAAGGTCTTGACCCTTTACACTCTCCATATCGTCCGGGAGGTATGACAACATATCGTAATTAACATGAGTCTTCGCCATTCCGATTGCCGACGGAATCAGCAGAACCAATGCTATTACGAGGATTGCGTGTCTCAGCTTCACAACTGCCTTGCCGAATTTCATCTCTCGCATCCCCCTGTAAAAATAGTTTCGTTTGTCTAAAGTGACCGATGGTCATTTCATCTGCCAGTATACTAGCACAGGAATGACCACTAGTCAATATTTGCGAGAAATTTTTTACAAAAACTCTTTGTTTAATTTTCGAAACACTTTATATATAAGTGTTTCACTTGTTTGACCGTTGGTCATTTTATCCTTGACGAATCCTTCTGTTAATGGTATATTATAGAAAAATCGGTGACATTGAACCGACCGAATCTTTTTTTACCAAGGGTGTAGTTATGACAAAAGTGGATTTGAAGAAAAATAAAAAACGACAGGACATCCTGGATGCGGCCTATGAGCTTTTCACCACGAAGGGCTTCTCCAGCACGACGATTATGAACATCGCGCTGAAAGCCGGAGTGGGGAAGGGCACGTTCTACCTCTACTTCGACAGCAAGGAGGCGGTGCGGGATGAGCTGATTGTGATTAAGGCGTCTCGAATTCTTACCAAGGCGGTCAATGCGATGGAGGACAGCCTGGGTGCCAACCGAAAAGTGGGTGTGGCGGACCGGTTCATCTTCGTGGCGGATTTCATTCTGAATTATCTGTCGAAGGATCTGACGCTGCTGCGATTCGTATCCAAGAATCTCAGCTGGGGCCTGTTCCTGAACAGCCGCATTGAGGAGAAGAATTCCGATGTCATCAATTTCAAGGATTTCATTTCCCTGCTGATTGAGCGGGACCACGTGCACCTGAAGAATCCGGACATTCTGATTTATACGCTGATTGAAATGGTGAACTCCACCTGCTACAGCGTCCTGATTAACGAGGATCCGGTCAGCTTCGAAGAGTACAAGCCGTACCTGTATCACTGCATTCGGCTGCTGATCGACGATGCCAGGGAGAATTAAGTGTTGGCACGGTAAGATACATGTGATATAATACGACTCGTTCTGCCGGTTTCCGGCGGAAACGAACCGGCAGATTCCATGGGGATGGCTGTGAAACATCCCGGACACAACGTGGGGTCTGCCGCCCAACCCGAATACGAAAAATTTGCGATATAGTGAAAGAGGAGCATTTGCCGGTGCAAACGCTCCTCTTTTTGATTCTTCACTTTTTTATTTCATCGCCTGTTCGATTAAGTCGTTCAGCGCTTTTTTCTGTTCGCCGGATGTGATACTGCCCACAATCGGCTTGCCCACAACTTTTCCTTTTGAATCAATTACATAGGTAGTAGGGAAGGAGTACATCCCGGAAGTCAGTTTCCCGGCGGCACTGTCGGACTTGAACCAGATGTTTTTATACGAAACGCCCTTTTTCTCCAGAAGCTTCTTCGCATCGGCAATGGCTTTCTTGTCCCCATCCAGAGTGTACGCGTTCACTCCTACAACCTCGCCGCCTTTTTTCATCAGCTTCTTGTTCAGAGCCTCCATGTCCTTCAGTTCGCCCACGCAAGGTTTGCAGGTGGTGAACCAGAAATTGATTACCGTCACTTTGTTGCCGGAGAACAGCTTCTTGCTGCTAACTTTTTTTCCGTTCAGGTCCTTTCCCTCAAAAGCAGGGAACTCGTCCATGTTTCCGGAATCCGCCGGCACGCTGGCGCTTCCGTCCTTGCACGACGCCGAGCCGTTTTCCTTGGCTTTCTCCGCCACTTTCGGATATTTTTCTTCCAGCATGGTCAGCTTCTCTTCAATTTTTTTAATCTCCTCCGCTCCGCTTTTCAGCGTCTTCAGCTCGTCCTCCGTGAATTTGTCCTTCGCGGATTCGATGGTGTCCAGAAGGAACTCACCGTAATTCTTTCCGTCCTCCTGCAGGGTCATTCCCTTGTCCGCTTCCATAAAGACTTTTTTCCACAACTTCTTGTTCTTCGCAAAAATCTGATTCTCCTGCTCCATCAGCTCCTGATACATGGCAACCGCCTCGTCCAGATTGCTTGGTTCCTTGCTGTTGCTGCTTTTCCCGCTGCACGCCGCCAGGGACAGCATCAAAACCGCCGCCACCGCCAGCATCATCATTTTCTTCATTTTCGTCTTCATTTTTCTGTCTCCTTTTTCATTTCTTTTCCGTCACTTCCGAAGCCGCACCCATAGGCCAGGGCATCGACAGGGCATACGGTGACGCATTTTCCGCACCGAATGCACTCCCCGTGATTCGGCGTCCGGGTGATGTCCACGTCCATTTTGCACACCTTGGCGCACCTTCCGCAGGAAACGCATTTTCCCCGATCCACTTCAACGCCCAACAGGGCCACCTTGTTCATCAGTCCGTAGAAGGCGCCCAGCGGGCACACCCACTTGCAGAATGGCCGGTAAAACACCACGCTCAATATTCCTACCGCCATCAGAATGATTAGCTTTCGGGTAAAAAGAGTTCCCAAAGCGCTGCGGATTCCGGCATTTGCCGCCGCAAGGGGGAGGGCGCCTTCCAGCACGCCTTGCGGACAGATATACTTGCAAAAATAGGGATCGCCCATTCCCACATCGTTGGTCATCAGCGCCGGAAGCAGAATCACCGTTCCGATCAGCACCGCATATTTCAAATAAGTCAGAGGCTTCAGTCTCCCGGTGGAAATCTTCCGGCCGGGAATCTTATGCAGCAGATCCTGCAACCAGCCGAAGGGGCACAGAAATCCGCAGACAAATCGTCCCAAAAACACGCCCACCAAAATCAGAAATCCGGTGATGTAATAGGAAAAACCGAATTTTGAGGATCCCGCCACGGCTTGGAATGCGCCGATGGGGCAGGCCCCGGAAGCCGCAGGACAGGAATAGCAGTTCAGTCCGGGAACGCAAAGAGCTTTTCCGCCGCCTTGATAAATTCCACCTTTGAAGAAGTTGGAAAGGTGGATGTTCGAAAAGAGGGTGGCGCCCGCCTGAATCCATCCGCGCATGCGGCCGGTCATTCTCGAGAGGTTGTTTTTATTTTTACCCAATTCCCACACACTCCAGACATAATCGTATGGCTTTGCCCAGCACCAGTTCCGCCTCGCCCCGCATTGCACCGAAGCACATCATGACGGTGCCCGCGGCAATCAGCAGCAGACGAGCGGCGTTTTTTCTTCTTCTGCTCATAGCTCCTCCTTTTCTTTACGCCTTCACTATAGCAAGCCGGATATAAAATCTTCGTTAAGAAAGGAAAGTTAACGGAAATTTTATGCCGGTAGGGTATAATGTAGACAATCGGATGAATGTTTGAAAAAGGGAGATTTGTTATGCGTATTCTGGTGGTTGAGGATGAAAAGATTCTGTGCGACACGATTGTTCGCAGCTTGAGCCGGTTGGCGTACAGCGTGGATTGCTGTTATGACGGCGGAAGTGCCATGGAACTTCTGGCCGTGGAAAATTATGATTTGGTGGTGTTGGATCTAAACCTTCCGGACGCGGACGGCATGACGGTGCTGAAGACTCTTCGGAAAAACGACGACCACACGAAGGTGCTGATTTTATCGGCGCGGTGCGATGTTGCGGATAAGGTGGACGGTCTGGATGGGGGCGCGGATGACTACTTGACGAAGCCGTTCCATCTGGAGGAGCTTGCGGCGCGCATTCGGAATCTGACGCTGCGGCGCTACACGCAGAACGATGTGGTCCTGACCTGCGGCGATCTGTCCTTTGATACGAAGGCGCGACGGGCGGCGGTGGGGGAGAAGATTCTGTCACTGACGCGAAAAGAAACCGGAATCCTGGAATATCTGATGCTCCACCCGGGGCGGCCGGTGAGTCAGGAGGAGCTGATGGAGCACGTGTGGGATAACAGCGTGGATCGTTTCAGCAATTCCATTCGGGTGCATATTTCGGCGCTGCGAAAAAAGCTCCGCCAAGCGCTGGGATACGATCCGATTCACAATCGCATCGGGGAAGGGTATGTAATGGAGGACCGAAAATGAAGAAAATATCTTTGCAGTGGCGCATCACGCTGATGACGGCGATTCTTCTTTGTGTGACCTGCGTGGTGATGAATTGCCTGATTATCTATTCCGGAAAGCACTATATGGATGTAATCGGAAGCGGGATTTCCGCCTATAGCAGTAACGATGCAAGCAGTGAATCGGGGTCCGGAAAGTCGGATGAAAAAGTAGAATCGAGCGCCGGCACAGATTCTGCAGGAGAATCGTTTAATCCCGAAAATGCCGACCTGAATCACGAGCTCACGATTATTGTCGACAGCGCGCAGGAATCCTTTGGCCTCACAGGCTGGTGCATTACGGCCTTCATGACGCTGCTGGGCGGCGTGCTGGCATATTTCGTCACCGGCCATGCGCTGAAACCGCTGCGCACCTTCACCTCTCAGATTGAAATGGTGCAGCCGAATAATCTGTCGGATATGAAAATCAGCGAAGATGTGCTTCCGGAGTTTCAATCCTTCAGCAAATCCTTCAACAGCATGATTCGCCGGTTGGATGAGGGGTTTTCGGCCCAGCGGCAGTTTACGGGAAATGCGGCTCACGAATTGAGAACGCCCCTTGCATTGATGCAGGCGCAGATGGAACTTTTTGCCCAAGAACATCCGGTGCTACGGCCGGAGACTCGTGATTTTCTGAAGCTGCTGCAAGAGCAGACGGAACGAATGTCCCAGATGACGAAAACCCTTCTGGAAATGAGCGAACTTCGTTCTGTTCCTTGCGAGGATGAGATTGAGCTGGCGCCGATGATTGAAGAGATTTATACCGACCTTGCGCCGGTGGCCGAGGAAAAAGGAGTATCGTTGAAATGCGAGGGGAATGCCCGAATGATCGGAAGCGACACCTTGGTCTACCGGATGCTTTTCAATCTCACGGAAAACGCCATCCGGTACAATCGTCCCGATGGCGTCGTTACCATTTCCATCTTCAAGGATGAAAAGTTCATTCAAATTCGCGTGGCAGATACGGGCTTCGGAATTCCGGAGCAGTACCGGGAAAGCATCTTCCAGCCGTTCTTCCGCGTGGACAAGTCCCGGAGCCGGGAACACGGCGGCGTCGGACTGGGTCTTTCTCTGGTCTGGGAAATCGCGGCGCTTCACGGCGGCGCGGTGACGGTGGAGGAAAGCTCGGAGGCCGGCACCGTGGTTCTGGTGACGCTGCGCAGGTGAGTCTATCCCTGCACCAGCGTGCCGCCGCAGCTGGAACCGGCACCGGCGGTACAACCGTAGCAGTGCGCCCCGAACCGGATCTTCCGCTGAAGCGAATTTATTTTTCCCGCAGCCAGATCATAGATGGTCAAATCCCGACCTTCGTTCCGGCACGGCATTTCCATTACCTGATTGAAATCGCAGTCATAGATTCTTCCGTCATAACCCACGCTGATCTGATCCCGGCACATCATTTTTTCGCAGGCTTCCGGGTTGAAGGCATCCAGCAACATATCCATGTACTGTTGGTAGATTCCGTTCCGGAGCAGGTGACAGCCGTACCGTCCAATCGGATTGTTGGTCACCGCATACAGACGATTGAATTCCACCCCGTATTTTCGAAGCTCCTTCCGGTACAAATCCTCCAGCTCCTCCTGATCCGGCGGCAGAATATCCCGCTGCGGATTGAACACCAGGTTCAGCTCCGGATTTGTTCCGGCCGCTGCCTTGCGTTCCGCACCGTAGCCCACAGCATTCAGCTCCCGAAGCACCTCAATGCTCTGACGGAACACGCCGTTGCCCCGCTGACTGTCCGCCTCCGATTCGCTGAAATTCGGAAGGCTGGCAATAACAGTTACCCCCAGCTCCCAATATTTCCGAATCAAGTCCCGATATGCCGGCGCTTTCAGAATCACCAGGTTGGTCCGAACCATCACCCGGAATCCCAGCCGCGTCGCCTCTTCGATGAACCACTGGAAGTCCGGCGCCATTTCCGGCGCCCCGCCGGTGATATCGATAACCTTGAAGTCATACCGCTTCCCCGCATCCAGCACCGCCTGCAGCGTCTCCCGGGAAATCACTTCCTTCCGATTCGGGCCGGCCCCCACATGGCAGTGCTCACAGGACAGATTGCACTTCTTTCCCACATTCACCTGAATCGTGGACAGCTCCGGCCGCGTCTCCAGATACTCCGCCTTCGGAACCATATCCTCAAAATACATAATCCGCGCCATCGCATCTTCCAGATCCTGCGGTGACGCCGGTTTTCCTTCCGGATACGCCTCTTCCCGGTACGCGGGTAAAACCACGAATCCGCCCAGGAGCGCGTTTCCGATGGTGCAGGCCGGACCGTTCAGAATACGGTTGCGATAGGAAACCTCTGCCGGAGAGTTGTGTTTCCACAGCCGGTCAAACCACTCCACATAGGCCGCCTGATCGTAGCGAACGGGAACCGCTTCAACATAAAGTCCCTTGTATTCCGCCCGGTAGATGGCATCCTCCTTCGGCGTTGCCGCAATTCGGGTGAGCACGCCGAACTGCTGTCCCTCAAAGGTAGGCAGCCCCGCCGCACCGTTATTGATTACCACGCCGCCCCGGAGTTTTCCGGCCACTGCCGCACAGGTGTGGGTGGTGGCAAAGATATCGATTCCGTTTTCTTCCATAAAATCGGACAGCTCTCCCTGGCGAAGCACATCCTCCAACTGCTCGATGGCACAGTCCCAGCCCCCCAGCAGCTTCTCATCCCCGTGAGTGATTCCGATTTTACAATCGCCCACCTGAGCGACCATGTGCGCCGGCCGATCCTTTAGCTTCGCAATCAGTTCCGGATGCTTCCCGATTTCTTCCTTCATCATGTGGTGAATTCGGTTGGAGCGGCTCACGCTGGCATCATCGGTGCAATCCGGATAGGCGCAGCCGCAGCCTACGCCCACATCTTCCGTTCTTCGAACCTCCGCTTCCACATTTCCAACCATTGGAATATATTTCTCCGCACCGGCTTCCACCCGGGCAAATTCTTCTGCCGTCCGGTCGAACCAGTGCATGTCGCCGTTGAACACCATGCCCACCCGGCCGCCTTCACCCAATCGTTCCTGTTCTTTTACGAACATCGCCTGTACCGCATCCATGGCAAAAGGATTTCCGTACAGTCCGCCCACCACCAGCAGGGTATCGAAGGTGTGCGCCGGGGAAGGGGCCGCGGCCCATACCGCAGGGTCCAGGCGGTAATCCACCGGACAGGCTCTTCCCGCATCTTTGAAATTATGTCTCGCGTAACTCGGAGTTGTACAACTTGCCATTTTTTCCTTCTTTCCTTTTCTCTACTTCAAAATTGCCTGACGGAGGTGTTCCAGATCCGCCGCATCCGGGTGGGACAGGGCCCGGTCGAAATTATCAATCATCTGGTCCAGATTCGGTGCCGCATCCGGCTGCGCCTTCATCTTCACATACCGATCCCGAACCGCCTGCTGCATCTTTCCCTGGCACATGAATTCGCCCACCAGGGTATTGCTCTCATCCATCGATGCCTTCACGTTATTCAGCACCCGCTGAAAATACGCATCCTCCACGCCGAAGCCGGCTGTTCCGAATAAAAATACGTTTTTGTTTCTCAGATTCTTCAGGGCATTTAAGGCTGCCTCGTCCGCGTTGCCCTTGTCCGTCCAGAATCCAAGGTATACCGTCTTCGCTTCCGGAATCTCCGTGCCGGTCTCGCCGAAGAATTCGCAATCCTCTTCCGGCAGCGCCGCCCGAATCGCATCCGCCAAAATCCGGGTATTTCCGGTTCTGCTGCTGAACAAAATCGCATATTTTTCCATCTGTCTGTCCTCCTGTATTCGAATGATTTTATCGCTATTATAATTAACCTACAAAATATACCTACCTGCACCCGCCGGCACAGATAGGTATATTCTAATATCTATTGCTGTTTTTTTCAATTAGATTGCCGACTCGATGCCTTCCGGATCGATATCTTCCCATCCGGCGGCGCTGCGCTCTGCATCCAGAGTCGCGATTTCCTCATCGGTTCTGCCTTTCCATGCCGGACGGCCTTCGGTCTTCTCCGCCATGGAAGCCACGACGCCGCATACCGCATAGGAACCCCAGCACAGCACGGCACCCCAGAAGTTCACGCCCAGGAAGTTGGCGTAGGCACCGTTTCCCATATTCATAAATGCCAGGCTGTCCGGGCTTACGGTGTCCACGATTCCCAGAATCATACCAATCCAAAAGGAGAGGTGGAAGCCGATTTTCGTCGGCTTAATCGGACCTGCGCCGTGGAGCAGGAAAATCGGACCCAGACCCATAATCATGGTTCCGGAAATGGTGGTTGCCGCCAGGATATCGGTTCCCATAATCATCGGCAGGTTGCCCACAACCGCGAAAAATGCCATGAATCCGATGCCGATCCAGCGCGCCTTTTCATGCGGGTCTTTGCCCAGAATGGCCGGAAGATCCCGCGCGGTCAGCTTCGCCAGGGAACTGAAGGTGGAGTCCAGAGTGGAACCGCCGCACATTACCATCATGATGGCCATCAGGAAGAAGGCCGCAATGCCCATGCCCTGTGCCACCGACTGTGCCGCATCCGTCACATTTTCCAGGCCGGAAAGCATGGCATCCACACCGATCAGGGAGAACAGGGTAATCGCCAGGAATCCCAGAAGACCTGCAACGGTGAAGCACTTCAGCATTTTCTTTTCCTCGCAGATGAATCCCCTATCGGTGAGTACCGCATCATGGAATCCGTAAGACAGGCACTGCAGCAGTGCGCCCAGAACGAAGTCCACGCCGGCATCCATTTTCCAGGATCCGCTGGTCAGGTACGCGCTCATCGGGTGTGCCGGCAGAATCCAGAAAAGGGTGAATACCAGCAGTACCACGAACAGTCCTGCCTGCAGCACGTCGGTAATCAGGGAAGAACGCAGTCCGCCCCAGCAGCTGTATCCCAGTGTGATTGCGGTAAAAAGAAGTGCGGCGATGATGAAGGGTTTGCTGCCCGACTCGCCGTAGTATCCGCCGATGACCGAGGTGTTGGACCATACCTCGTTGAACAGACGAACCAGAATCGCTGCACTGAAACAGAATGCCGCTGCCACACCGTAGTTGCTTGTGAGGAAGTCGGTCATGGACTTTGCGGCGAAACGGCGGCGCAGTCTGTAGATTGCAAATCCGGTGAGGGGAATGCAGAGCCAGTACACCGCGTAGCCGATGCCGCCCACGATACCGTAGCTGTATCCCATATTGGCGCAGTTATATACGGATTTTGCGAAAATCCAAGCGATAAATACCGAAGAGGTGACCATCAGGGAAGATGCTGCGCGTCCCTTCTTGTCGGTTCCTTTGAAAAAGCCGCCGATTGTAACGGCCTTCGGGGAGATGGCGAACATGACGATGCCGTATATCACCAGGAATCCCCAGAAAAACAGTCCTGTACCGTTGTGCATGATGTTTTGTCCTTTCCTTTTTACTGTATAGAAATAAATAAAATAATCCATAAAAAACGCTGTTAGAATTCACTAACAGCGAAAATCGATTTATTCTAACAAATTGAGGGCTTGCGTTCAACCGGTTTTTTATTGAAAATTCTTATATTGAATCCGCACATTTCCTCATATTTCTATATTGTCACTAGGCGTCTTTCAGAATTTCTCCGGTCAATTTATTTGCTTCTTCCACGATGGAAGCGATTTCTCGGTTCCATTCCTCGGCCTGCTTGCGGTCGGTGAGGGCAGGGGTGTTGGCTACTACGTTCATCTTCGCCGCCTGGATGCAGGCGTTCAGGTTCAGGGCCGCTACGTAAAGATCGCTCACCAGCTGCTTGTTGGACTTTCCGATCATCTCTCGGGTGAGGTGCAGTCCCGCCAGTGCGGCCCGGCAGGCGTTCAGCGGAGCCAGACCTGCGGCTACCGATGCCTCTGCAATCGCCGCCTTGCGAGCCGCTTTCTCTTCCTCCGTGGATTTCGGAAGGGCATAGGCATCGGAAACGCCGGTGAAAGCTTCCTTATCTTCATCGATTCCCCGGATCAGCTTCGTGAGAACTTCCTGAGCTTCCTTCAGCGTCTGCTGATTCAGCTCTTCGTACTCTTCATATTTCTTCTTTCCCACGGTGAGGTTTGCCACCATCATAATCAGGGCCGCGCCCTGTGCGCCGGTCAGTGCCGCAACCGCACCGCCTCCCGGAGCCGGTGCTGCCGACTTCAGCTCATTCAGGAAATCGATAATCTTCTGGTCTTCTGTCATTTCTTTTTTCCTTTCTGCTTCCCGCTGCCCGCCGCTTGAACGGACAACCCGGAACAATAGTACCAATACTTTTATTTCATTATAATAAAAAGAACGCCGGAAGGAAACCTCCAGCGTTCTCAAATTTCTTTTTCTGCGGATTAGTTGTTCAGATCTGCATCGAAAGGAAGGAGTGCTACCACACGAGCTCTCTTGATAGCAGTGGTAACTGCTCTCTGGTGCATTGCACATGTACCGGTTACTCTTCTTGGGAGAATCTTGCCTCTCTCGGTAGTGAACTTCTTCAGAGTCTCTACATCTTTGTAATCGATCTTCTTATCCTTGTCTGCACAGAACTGGCATACTTTTCTTCTTCTCATGCCGCGCTTTCTGTTGTTATTGTCCATTTCGACTTAATCTCCTTTCCTAAGATATGTCTAGAACGGGATGTCGTCATCCGCTGCCTGGAATGCATCCGGGAAATCATCCTGACCTCCGAAAGCGTCCTGCTGCGGTGCCGGCGCGCTCTGCTGCTGACCGCCCTGGTAGCTGTCATTGCCGCCAAAGCCGGAGTTCGCGTTGGAGCCTCCGCCGTTGTTGTTTCTAGAGCCAAGGAACTCTACGCGGTTCGCGATGACGTCAGTGGTGTATACCGTCTGACCGTTCTTGTCTCTGTAACTTCCCGTCTGAATCCGTCCGCTTACCGCTGCCTGACTGCCCTTCTTCAGGTATCTGTCTACGGTCTCGGCCTGCTTTCCGAATACGGTGATTCGAATGAAGTCAGCCTGACGCTCCTGGCCGGCGGACACCGGTCTGTCGATTGCCAGCGTGAAATGCGCTACGGCAGTCTGAGTGTTCGGTGTGTAGCGAAGCTCCGGATCCCTTGTTAATCTTCCAATTAAAATTACACTATTCATGTTTCACCTGTCCTTTCCGAACGCTGTGAACGATACTTATTTCTCGTCCTGGCAAACGATGATATGTCTCATGCAATTATCGGAAATCTTCAGTCTTCTGTCCAGTTCCTTTGGCAGTTCTGCACTTGCCTTGAATGGAATCAGCACGTAGAAACCGTCCTTCTTCTTGTTGATCGGGTAAGCGAGCTTCTTAGCGCCCCACAGATCCGCTTCTCCAGCTTCACCGTCAGCGTTGATGATGCCCTTTACGGTCTCGATCATCTGGTTTCTTGCAGCTTCATCCATAGCCGGATCAAGAATGAACAATAATTCATAATTTCTCATTGTTTTCACCTCCTATGGCCTAATGACATCTTGCGATGTAGGATTCTGGCCTGCTTATTCAGACCATACCCAATTATTATACAGAAAAATAGCCGGATTGCAAGCTTTTATTTCCGAAATTCCTTGAAAATCCGGTGAATTCTTCCGTTTTCTACCCGCAAATCTGCTCCGAATCCAGAATTACGGTAAATGGGCCGTCGTTCAGCAGCTCGACCTTCATTTCCGCGCCGAATTCTCCCTGTTCCACCACGTCCACACGCTCTTTACACTTCTCGATGATGTATTCATAAAGGGCATTGGCATGGTCCGGAGATCCCGCTTCGATAAAAGAAGGTCGGTTTCCTTTCTTGCAGTTTGCGTACAGGGTGAACTGTGAGATCAGTAAAAGTTCTCCCCCCACATCTGCCAAGGAAAGATTGGTCTTTCCGTTCTCATCTTCGAATATCCGAAGCTTAATCATCTTATCCAGAATTTTGTCGGCGATTTCTTTCGTGTCCGTATCGGATACTCCGATCAGAACCATGTATCCCTTGCCGATTTTTCCGATGACATTGTTATCCACGGTGACGCTTGCGTGGGTGACTCTCTGTATTACCAGTTTCATTCTCGTAATCCCTTCCTTGCTTTTTTCATGGCGTTATTTTACAATAGATTCTAACCTATTGTATGAACGCCTGCAAGTCCGGTGATGAAGTCGGAAGCGCAGGAGGGACGGAGGATATTTTTACGAAATGATGAATCCATTCAAAAGCATTCCGGCGGGACTGGCGATTCTGTCGGAAATAAATCGTTTTAATAAAATGGCGCCGCAGTTCGAAGCCCTTCGGAAGGAGGGAAAGTTCGAGGAGGAACGGGCGCTTATTCTGGAAGGCACTAGTCGGTTCGCCGATACCGTATCCCGGAAAATCGGAATTACCTTCGATATTCACGGGGAGGAGAATATTCCGGACCACGGGCCGATGCTGATTGTGGCCAACCACCAGAGTTATGTGGATATTCTGGCGATGATCTACGTGATTCGGAAGTTCCAGATCGGTTTTATTGCCAAATCGGAGTTCACCGGTTTCAAGCCGCTGGCAAAGGCGATTAACTACACTCGCTCGCTGTTTCTGAAGAGAGGGGACGCCCGGGCGGCCATTCAGACATTGAACGAGGCGGCGACCCTGATGAAGGAAGGGTTTTCCCTGGTGATTTTCCCGGAGGGGACGCGGAGCCAGTGCAGTGAGATGGGCGAGTTCAAGGCGGGCAGCTTCAAGTTCGCGCAGAAGGCGAAGGTGCCGATTCTTCCGGTTACCCTGGAGGGGGGCTACCACTTCTGGGAGGAGAAGGGGACGGTTCAGCCGTGCACCGTTCATGTGAAGATTCATCCGCTGGTTCATTTCGAGGAGATGGATCGGAAAACGCAGAACAATGCCCATGTGGAGATTGAGAATACCATCCGCGAGGGACTGAAGGAGTTCGTTTAGTTTTATTTGTTATGAATACGGAATCTCTAGGAAAGGAACCCGATTGCCGGGTTCCTTTTATGATTAATATAATTGACTATTTATCATTTACGGTTTAATATAGTAAACATAAGGAGGTGGTTCCATGAGCAAAAGAACAGTTGTGGTAATGCCGGAAACGCAGAGAATTCTTGAAACGATGGGAGAGCAGATTAAACTTGCACGGCTAAGAAGAAATCTTGCAACTGAACTTGTCGCAGAAAGAGCCGGTATCAGCCGAGCGACGTTATGGGCAGTTGAGAAAGGAACCCCTACGGTTTCCATCGGAACATATGCTGCTGTACTACACGCATTGGGAGGAATGGATCGAGATTTTTCCTTAATTGCCAAAGACGATGAACTGGGAAGAAAACTTCAGGACTTACAGATTAAAACGCGCGGCAGGGCGACAAGAGGTAAGCAGAGATGATTGAGAATAAAAAATTATTTGTTTATAAGGATTGGGATGCAGAGACTCCTGAGTTAATTGGACGTCTATACATTTTATCCGAAGAAGAGGCGTCATTGCGGCGCCTCTTTTGGTTTATAATCACAGTTTTCCATAATTTGTTAAAATCTCTGTGCATAATTATTCATTCACATCCGCATATCGCTTATATATCAACCGTTGCAGCACATTCCAACATCCTGTTGATAACTGTGGAAAACTTTTCTTTTTTGCGTTTTTGACAAGTTTATAAACATATTTATTTGACATACGCCAAATAGATTACTATCATTAATAAAAAAATATTATGCGAAATAACAGGAGGTGTACCATGCTGAAAGATTATATCAAAGAGAACCGCACCGTGCGGGGATTCGACCAAAGCGCAAAAGTTTCCACCAAGGAACTGATGGACATGATTGACTGTGCCCGCCTGTCCTCCTCCGGCATGAACCTGCAGCCGCTGAAATTTTTTATCGCCAACCGGGATTCCGCCGCAGGCATCCTGCAGAAAGCAACCAAGATGGGCGGACGCCTTCCGGAGCGCCACCTGCCGGATGCCGGAAAGGAACCGGAATCCTACATCGTCATCCTTCAAGATCCGGATATCAGCACCAGCGACACCTTTACCAATATCGACCTGGGCATCGCGGCGCAGAGCATCACTCTGGCAGCGGTGGAGAAGGGATACCGCTGCTGCATGCTGGGAGGCGGCTATGACCCGAAGGATCTTCGGGACGAGCTGGGAATTCCGGAGAAATACATCCTCAAGCTGGTCATCGCCGTCGGCAAATCCGCAGAGGAAATTCACCTGGTGGAAATCGAGGATGGGGGAGACACCGGCTACTACCGGGATGCCAACGACGTTCATTACGTCCCAAAAAGAAAACTGCAGGACATCATCATCCGCTAATTTTTCCAAAATATAAAAGATGGAGTACGATGCACCAAGTGCCATCCAAGAATTAGAATCATTAAAATAATTGTAATTAAATATGCCTAGAATTCAGAAGTGACTTCACGCTATTTTTACATTTTGGGCTGATTAGCGTGAATATATTTGAGGTCTATACATGGTTTCGCCATGCAATATTCCCGTCTTTTGAAATAGTTCACGCTTTTTTAATTAAAACATCCTTTTGGCGTGAACAACCGAGGATACTCCGTCGCTCCAAAATTAGAATTTCTCAAAGAAAGCGAATTTCGTTCACGCTAAATCCGTTTTTTCCTTCAAAAAGCGTGAATCTCTCTCAATTTTCTAGGAATATGAGATTATACGTTTAAAATGCATATAATTTTGTTAGATTTAATGTATCCTATCCTTTCATTTCAAAAAAATAAGGACCCAAAAAAAATGGACGCAGAGCCGGACGTTTCCGACTTTGCGCCATTCTTTTTTTATTCATTAATCCAGAAGAGAAAGCTGCTCGCCTTCGGATTTCTTTTTCGATGAAACCTTCGGCTTCTGTGCGTTCTCTTCATCATCCACAACCTTGGCCAAAGATACGATGTGGCTGTCTTCCTCCACCTTCATGATCTTTACGCCCTGGGTGGTTCTTCCGGACTTGGAGATTTCCTCTGCCCGAATTCGGATGATTACGCCGTTGGAGTTAATCAGCATCACTTCGTTCTCGTCCCGAACCAGCATTCCGCCCACCAGCGTACCGGTCTTGCTGAACTTGGATTTGTCGTAGGTAGCGATACCCTTGCCGCCTCGGGTCTGGAGGCGATACTCATCCAGAGAGGTTCTCTTACCGAATCCGTTCTCGGAAACCACCAGCATCTCCCGGGTTCCGTCGATATCCAGCTCCATGGAAACGACTTCGTCACCGTAATCCAGGTTGATGGCGCGAACGCCGGCCGCATTTCGGCCCATGCTTCGAACGTCGTTTTCGTTGAAGGCAATGGCTTTACCCAGCTTGGTGATGACGTAGATATTCTCGTCGCCGTTGGACTGGCTGACGGAAATCAGCTTGTCGCCGTCCTTCAGGTTGATGGCGATGAGACCGTTCTTCCGAATGCTGTCGAATTCCGACATCGGCGTCTTCTTGATGGTTCCGCTTCGGGTGATCATTACCAGGTAATTGTCCTGGGAGAATTCCTTCACCGGAATCACCGCGCTGACCTTCTCGCCCGAATTCAGATTCAGGAAGTTGATGACCGGAGTACCCTTTGCGGTTCTGGATGCTTCCGGAACCTCGTATCCCTTCATCTTGTACACCTTACCCATATCAGTAAAGAACAGCAAATCGTCGTGGGTGGAGGTGATGATCAGATCTTTGACAAAATCCGAATCCCGGGTGGTCAGTCCCAGAATTCCCTTGCCGCCGCGGCGTTGTGCTTTATAGGTATTCTCCGGAACTCGCTTGATGTAACCCATGTGGGTGAGGGTGATTGCCACATCCTCTTCGTCGATCAGAGCCTCTTCATCCAGCTCTCCGTCGCCGTTCACCAGCTTAGTTCTTCTCTTATCTCCGTACTTCTTCTTGATTTCCAGAAGTTCATCCTTGATTACGCCCATCAGCTTCTTCTCATCTGCCAGAAGTTCCTTGAAGTATGCGATTCTCTTCCGCAGCTCCGCCAATTCTTCCTCTATTTTCTCACGTTCCAAACCCTGGAGTCTGGCCAGTCTCATATCGAGAATTGCCTGCGCCTGCGCTTCCGACAAGCTGAACCGAATCATCAGCTTTTCTTTCGCATCGTTATAAGCGGAACGGATAACCTTAATCACTTCGTCGATATTATCCAGCGCGATTACGTAACCCTCTAAAATATGTGCCCGTTCCTCTGCTTTTCTCAGGTCGAACCGGGTTCTCCGCGTTACCACTTCCTTCTGGTGCTTCAGGTATTCGTCCAGAATCTGATACAGGTTCAGAATCTTCGGCTCGCCGTTTACCAGCGCCAGCATAATCATGCTGTAGGAAGTCTGCAGCTGAGTGTGCTTGTACAATCTGTTCAGGATGACATTCGGATTCACGTCCTTCTTCAGGTCGATGACAATCCGCAGATTTCCTCGAGCGGACTCATCCTGAATGTTGGAAATGCCTTCTATCTTCTTGTCCTTTACCAGCGCTGCCATGGACTCAATCAGCCGAGCCTTGTTCACCTGGTACGGAATGGAACTTACCACGATTCGGGTACGTCCCCGGCTGCCTTCCTCAATCTCGCACTCCGAGCGCACCAGCACCTTGCCGGTACCGGTACGATAGGCTTCCCGGGCACCTTCTTTTCCGATAATCTGCGCACCGGTCGGGAAGTCCGGCGCCTTGATGATTTTAATCAAGTCATCCACCGTGCACTCATCGTCGTCAATCATCTTGACGCACGCATCGATAGTCTCGCCCAAATTGTGCGGCGGAATGGATGTAGCCATACCAACCGCGATACCGTTGGATCCGTTGATCAGCAGATTCGGCACACGGGAAGGCAGAACCACCGGTTCCTGTTCCTCACCGTCGTAGTTATCCGCAAAATCCACGGTTTCCTTGCCGATATCCCGAACCATCTGCAGGGAGAACGGGGACATTCTGGCCTCGGTATAACGGGAAGCCGCTGCCCCGTCGCCATCCACGGAACCGAAGTTACCGTGACCATCCACCAGCGGATATCTGGTGGAGAAAACCTGTGCCATCTTAACCATGGCATCGTAGATAGAACTGTCACCGTGAGGGTGATATTTACCCATTACTTCACCGACGATACGGGCGGACTTCTTGTGCGGCTTGTCCGGCGTAATTCCCAAAGCGCTCAGGCCGTAGAGAATTCTTCTGTTAACCGGCTTCAAACCGTCTCGAACATCCGGAAGGGCACGTCCTACAATAACACTCATGGCGTAGTCGATATAGGAAGTCTTCATTTCCTTCGACATCTCATGGGTGATTATTTTGCTGTCTTCCAATAAATTCGTTGACATTCAATCTCCTTTATCTATACTTCTTCAGTATCTCCAGCTCTTCGCGATTTCCCATAAAAAGAATTTCGCATGTCGCCGGATACCGACTATAAATCCAATGTGGCGTAACGCGCGTTTTCCTCAATGAACTTCTTCCGCGGCGGAACCTTGTCACCCATCAATGTGGTGATCATCTCATCCGCCTTTTCGGCATCATCCAAGGAAATCCGAATCAAGGTACGATGGTTGTAGTCCATAGTGGTTTCCCACAGCTGAGTGTAGTCCATCTCTCCAAGACCTTTGTATCTCTGGATTTCCACCTTTGTCTTGCTGTCCTTCTCCCGAAGTTCGGCCAACAGGTCTTCCTGCTCCTTGTCGGAATAGGTGTACCAGGTCTCTTTGCCTCTCTTCACCCGGAACAGCGGCGGCTGTGCGGCATATACATAGCCTTCCTCAATCAGCGGTCTCATGAAACGATAGAAGAAGGTGAGGAGCAGCGTCCGAATATGAGCGCCGTCCACGTCCGCATCGGTCATGATGATAATTTTGTGGTAGCGCAATTTCGAAATATCGAAGTTGTCGTCGATTCCGCAGCCGAAAGCGGTAATCATATTCCGAATTTCCTGAGAATCCAACGCTCTCGCACGGGTTGCCTTCTCTACGTTCAGAATTTTACCTCTCAGCGGAAGCACCGCCTGGCGTGCTCGGTCTCTTCCTTCCTGCGCACTACCGCCGGCGGAGTCTCCCTCTACCAGGAAAATCTCGCATATTTCCGGATCCTTCTCGGAACAATCCTTCAGCTTGCCCGGAAGCGATGTGCTTTCCAGTACATTGGTTTTACGCGAGGTCTCTCGAGCCTTTCTTGCCGCTTCTCTGGCGTTGGCCGCGTTAATGCACTTTGTGACGATTTTCTTGGCCTGGGCCGGATGCTCCTCCAGATAGAAGTTGAAGTACTCGTTCATGCTGCTTTCCACGAAACCGCGAACTTCGCTGTTTCCCAGCTTTGCCTTGGTCTGACCTTCGAACTGAGGATCCGTCAGCTTCACGCTGACAATTGCGGTAACGCCTTCCCGGCAGTCATCGCCGGTGAGAGAATCGTCCTTCTCCTTCAGCTGCTTGGTGCGGCGCGCGTAGTCGTTCAGCGTTCTGGTAATCGCCGCCTTCAGTCCCTGGAGGTGAAAACCACCTTCGATAGTGTTGATGTTGTTGGCGTAGGACATCACCGTTTCGTTGTAGTTTCCGGTGTACTGGAGTGCCACTTCCACTTCGTACTCTTTGCCGGTGGCTTCGTCCTTCTTGTGGTTCTCGAAATAGAATACATCTTCGTTGATGACCTTCTTGTTTCGATTCATGAAGGTGACGAATTCTCGAATTCCGCCTTCGTAGCAGAAGCTTTCCTTCTTCTTCCGTCCCTCTCTCTTATCTTCGATGGTAATCCGAAGGCCCTTATTCAAAAAGGCCATCTCTCTCATTCGATTCTGCAGGATATCGTAGTCATAGACGGTCTCATCGAAAATTTCCGGATCCGGCCAGAAGGTGGTCTTGGAACCGGAACCCTCGGCCTCTCCCAGAACCTTCAGCTCGGTCGTTCTTTTTCCCTGGAAATATTCCTGCTCGTACAGCTTTCCGCCTCTTTTTACTTCAACAATCATGTGCGTGGAGAGGGCGTTTACTACCGATGCACCTACACCGTGAAGACCGCCGGACACCTTGTATCCGCCGCCGCCGAACTTACCGCCCGCATGGAGCTGTGTATGAATAACTTCAACCGTCGGCTTATGCTCCGTCGGATGCATATCCACCGGCATTCCACGGCCGTCATCGCACACCGTGATGGAATTATCTTCATTAATGGACAGCTCGATGTGTTTACAGAATCCGGCCAGTGCCTCGTCCACACTGTTATCCACGATTTCGTATACGAGATGATGCAAACCCTGAGATCCGGTACTGCCAATGTACATACCCGGTCTGACACGAACCGCTTCCAGTCCGTGAAGTACCTGAATCTGTTGGCCTGTATAGTCGCTTTTCTTTTTTTCTGCGCTCATTCAAACCTTCCTTTTATGATTAAAACAAACAAAAAATCGGTTATTTACATAACCGATTTATTTTACCATATTCACGCCTTTTATTCAAGAATACCAAAATCATCATAAGGTATAATTTTGGCTCATTTGGGCTTGATTTTAAATCATTTCAAGGTGTTTTTAAACACAGTACCACTCTTCACAGAATAAACATTTCCCTTTGGCATTTTTTTCAGAATCCGATTGTTCACATCCGTGGTGGTAATAAAAAGCTGCACGTCTTCGATTTCCTGAAAAAGAAAGGTCTGTCGTTCTTCATCCAGTTCCGACAATACATCGTCCAGGAGGAGCACCGGGTTTTCGCCGATTACATCCCGGGCGATTCCGATTTCCGCCAGCTTCAGTGCCAAAGCGATGGTGCGGTGCTGTCCCTGAGACCCGTACTTCTTGGCATCTTTTCCGTTGATCAGAAATTCCATATCGTCCCGCTGCGGTCCCAAGCTGCTGTGTCCGCTGTACAGATCTCGGTCCCTCGCCGCCACCAGCGCGTCGTACTGATTCTCTTCCGAAAGGGAACACAGGTACCGGATTTCCAGATCTTCTCTTCCGCCGGAAATGCTCTTCTGTATTTCTGCCGCTCTTTCCGAAAGCATGCGAATGAAATTTCTCCGGTACTTGACGATTTCCGTTCCGTACTTCGCCAGCTGCAGGTCGTAGATGTCCAACATGTCTTCGTCGATTTTTGAATTCTTCAGATTGTCCTTCAGCAT
This sequence comes from uncultured Clostridia bacterium, assembly GCA_934234035.1. Lineage (GTDB taxonomy): Bacteria > Bacillota > Clostridia > Peptostreptococcales > Anaerovoracaceae > Mogibacterium_A. Next base: position 24,515 of record CAKQHH010000003.1, read on the forward strand.
GCTGTTCTTCTGGCGAAGGGCTTCGCTGTAGAGGCGAAGGCATTCGTAATAGCGGGGCCGAATTTGGGACAGCTCCTTATTGATAAAATTTCTCCGCTTCTCCGGACTGTCTTTGATGATGCGAAGGTCTTCCGGTGAAAAAACCATTACCACCAGATTGTTCAGCAGCTCGGCGGTTTTGCGGATGACCTTGCCGTCCTTTTTAATCATCTTTTTGCCGGTACGGTCCAGAATCACGGAAATGCTTTTATCCATATCCTCGCTCACCAGGTCCACCGTCACGCTGGCCCGCGGTCGATCCAGCATGATCATGTTGGCGGAATTCTGGGTGCGGAAAGATCGGGCGAAAGCGCAGAGATAGATGCCTTCGATGAGATTGGTTTTTCCCTGAGCATTCTCCCCAATAAAAACATTTCTAGAGCTGTCAAAGGACAGCTCTAGATTTTCGTAATTTCTGAAGTTGTGGAGTTCTACTTTTTTGACTATCATAAATTCTCACTAGTTGATTCGAATCGGCAGTGCCAAGTACAAATAGCGTTCTCCCTGAAGCGGGCGGAAGATGCATGGGCTCACATTATCTCTCATGTAGAGAACCACTTCTTCATCATCGATGTTCCGGAGGATATCAATCATGTAGCGGGAGTTGAATCCGATTTTCAGATCCTCGCCCTTCTGGATAATCTCAATCTTTTCGTTCATATTTCCCTGGTTGTCCAACGCCGAGATTTCAAGGAGATTATCCTGGATATCGAACTTAATCATATTGTTGTTTTCTTTTTGAGTCAGGATGGATGCACGGTCGATGCTTCGAATCAGTTCATCTTTCTGGATTCGAACCTCGGTGGTGCTGTCCACCTTGATGATTCGCTTGTAATCGATGTATCTTCCGTTCATGGTATTCAGTGTAACCTTGGTTCCATCAAAGGAAAATACCGCTTTCTCGTCTACCAGCTCCATGCGAATGGTTTCATCTCCGTCGTCGGAAATGATTTTTGACATTTTGTTAAGCTGCTTTGCCGGGATGACCACCTTAAATGCATCGATGGAATCCTCCAGCGGTTCGTTGTAGATTGCCATTCGGAAAGCATCCACCGCAACCATGCGGAAATTGCCGTCACCGATTTCGCAGAGAACGCCGGTGAGAATTCCGTTGATTTCATCGGCGCTGGCAGAGAAAGCGGTTTTCCGAATCAGCTTTCGAACGGATTCCTTGTTCAGCGTGATGCTCTTCTGCGGTTCCTTCATCTGTACTTTCGGAAACTCTGCGGAATCGAAGCAGATGACTTCCGACCGGTAGCGTCCGCTCTGAATCGAAAGAACTCTTTTTACGGAATCGTATTCCATCATCACATCTTCTGCCGGAAGTTTTCCGATGATATTTGCAAAGAGTGCGGCCGGTGCCACGAAATCCGCAATGCCGTCGCATTTTGCGGATAATTTGGATTCCACCACCATGAAGGTGTCGGTACCGGTGATAATCATTTCATCTTCTTTTGTTTCAATCAGTACGCCTTCCAGAATTTTTGAAGTGGACCGGGACGGAACTGCCTGGATGGCGTTGTTCAGTGCACGGTAAAGTTCGGATTTATTGCAATAGATTTTCATAACGATTCCTTTCGCGAGAGCATTATTATTAATATAAATTAATATAGTTATAGTAGTAGGGGGTGTCGATACTGTGGAAAACTCCCCGGATTCCTAAATTTGTGTGAGTAACGGACTTTTTGACTGAGGAAAACCCCATACAAAAACTCTGTTATTCAAATGTGTATAACTTTTCGGCCGCTGCCAAAAATGCTTTTATCGGTGTTCCTTTATTTTTTTCTTCAGGGCATCGATATCCTTCCGGGTCTCTTCGTCGTTTTCATACTGTGCGGTAATCTTGTTCACCGAATGAATGACGGTGGAATGGTGTTTTCCGCCGAAGAGCTCGCCGATTTCCGGCAGGGAAAGCTCGGTGTTCTCCCGGCAAAGGTACATGGCCACCTGCCGAGGGTAGGCAATTTCCTTATTTCTCTTGGTGGAATCCATATCGGAAACCTTGATTTTGTAGTATTTCGCCACGATGGAGCGAATGCGTTCCGGTGCGATGCCGCCGTCGGAATCCTTGATGATGTTCCGCAGCGTTCTTTTTGCAAAAGCCACGTCGATGTGTTCATCCAGAAGGTTGGAATAGCCGGTGATATTGTTAAAGGCACCTTCCAGCTCTCGAATGTTGTCGGTGAATTTTTCCGCAATGAGGCAGCATACTTCGTACAGGTCGTCGTCCCATTCCAGCTGCGCATTTTCCGCTTTCTTCTTCAGAATGGCCACTCGGGTTTCGAAGTCTGCCGGCGTGATATCCGCAATCAGGTTCCACGCAAAACGGGTACGCAGCCGCTCTTCCAGATTTACCAGCTGGTTCGGCGGGCGGTCGCTGGAGATGACAATCTGTTTTTCGTCCTCGTACAACGCATTGAATGTATGGAAGAATTCTTCCTGAGTTTTATCCTTGTTCTCCAGGAACTGGATGTCATCGATGAGGAGAACGTCGGCTTTTCGATACTTATTTTTGAAAGCACGCATTTTGTTTTCGGAAATCGCCTTGATCAATTCATTGGTGAAGGTTTCCGAGGATACGTACACGACGCGGGATTCCGGATCATTTTTGATAATATGAATGCCGATGGCCTGCATCAGATGGGTTTTTCCCAGGCCGGATCCGCCGTATATGAAAAGAGGATTGTATGCTTCCGCCGGGGATTCCGCAACGGCCAGGGCAGCGGCGTGGGCGTATTTATTATTATTGCCCACCACAAAATTGTCGAAGTTCAGCCGCGGATTGAACAGCTTATTGGTATCTTCGAACTTCTGTATTCTTTTTCGGGCAGCCAAAGCCGGCCGGCTCTCTTCCTGATATTCTTCTTCCAACTTTACCAGTACGCGGTAGCTCTGGCCGGTGACGTTTTCAAAGCCCTGTTCAATCAGGTGCATATAACGCTTTTTGATCAGATTGACTGCGATATCGTTTTTTGTTGCAAGATAAATAATGTTCACATCTTCATCAATGCGGTAGATGGAGAGGGATGTGAACCAGGTGTTGTAGCTGACCTCAGTGGTATTTGCTTTAATGAATTGCAGGAATTGCTCCCATATCTTGTTAGTATCCAAAATGCTCTTTCTCCTTGTTGATAACATATTTTACATAAAATTTTCCACAATGACAAGTGGTCAGAAACGCCAAAAATCTAAATATTCGGGGGTACAAAAAGAATGTTATACACATGTTGTGGAAAAAATTATGCATAACTTTTTCGAAACACTAAATGTTGTGGTAATAAACATTTTTGACACTTTTTTTAAAGAAAAAGATTTCATTTTTCGATATAATTCAGACTTTCATTGACTTTGAAGGCGGAAATCAGTATAATATTTTGATGTATGTACCCTTGGAATTTAGAAGGTACGGAATTTTATATCAACTTAGAGATATTGTAATATCGGAAGGAGAAAAGGAAGATGAAGAGAACATATCAGCCTAAGAAGAGACAGAGAATGAAGGAACACGGATTCAGAAAGAGAATGGCTACTGCAAACGGCAGAAAGATTCTGAAGAACAGAAGAGCAAGAGGCAGAAAGAAGCTGACTGCTTAATTCCCTTGAATGCTTGAAGCGGTTATTCGAGAACAAAATGAAGTGCAGAAAAGAAATTCTTAGTAATCAGAGAAATTTCAACAATGTCTATCGGAAAGGTTCTTCCAGAGGAGGCCGATACGTAGTCGTTCTGTATAAGAAGAACCGACTGCCGGTTTCTCGGATTGCATTTGTTGCCAGCAAGAAGGTGGGCAACAGCGTATGCAGAAACAGAGCCAGAAGGTTGATGCGAGAATCCATCCGTACGATGGGACTGGCAATCCGACCGGGATATGACATCATTTTCGTTGCACGAAATTCAATTATCGGAAAGAAGTGTCCGGAAGTACAGCGAACTTTAGTGAAGTCGCTGAAGTCTTGCGGATTAATTGAAGAGAAGTGATTACCGCGATGAAAGCAATCAGCAATTTTATCAAAAGAATTTTAATTTTAATGGTAAGAGGATATCAGCTGTTTATATCTCCGCTGTTCCCGCCGGCGTGTCGGTTTACTCCTACCTGCAGTACTTATTTTATACAGGCACTGGAGAAGTACGGGCCGATTAAAGGAAGCTGGCTGGGAATCAAGAGAATTCTGCGATGTCATCCGGGAAATCCCGGCGGATACGATCCTCTTCCATAGACAGGGAGAATTATATGGGAGTAATAGCGGTACCTCTTGGATACCTACTTACACTGATTTATAATTTCGTGGGAAATTATGGTATTTCACTGATTATTCTGACTGCAATCGTTAAGTTTGCGCTGTTCCCGCTGTATGTAAAGCAGATTAAATCCACTGCCAACATGCAGGAACTGCAGCCAAAGATGCAGGAGATTCAGCAGAAGTATGCACACGATCAGCAGAAAATGAACGAAGCGATGCAGGAGCTCTACACCAAGGAGAAATTCAATCCGCTGGGTGGATGCCTGCCGATGCTCATTCAGTTTCCGATTATCATGGGTCTGTTTGCACTGCTGAGAAATCCGATGCAATACCTGAAGAGCGAAGATATGCTGTTCGCTGTACACGAATCTTTTCTTTGGATCAAGGATCTGGCTCAGCCGGACCTTTGGATTCTCCCAATTGCGGCAGCAGTAGCGACATATTTCTCGTTCACCATGACTCAGCAGCTTACCACTGCTGCAGGTGCTGAAAATGCACAGATGAAGTCCATGAACATGATGATGAAGTATGTATTTCCGCTCAGTATCCTGGTCATCGCCAGATCGTACCCGGCAGGTCTTGCAATCTACTGGGCCGGCGGCCAGACCATTCAGATTTTCCTGAACATTCGCATGAATAAGGTTCGGAAGGATTTGAAGGAAAAGGCGGATCACGAAAAGCTTGTTGCCCGTGCGGAAAAAGAATTGAAAAGAAGACTGAATGCAACTTCTAAATTGAAAGGAAATCGTTAGAAAATGAGAGTTTCAGAAAAATGGGGAGGAGATGTTGACGCAGCGGTAGAGCTTGCGCTCAAGGAACTCAAACTCACCATCGATGAAGTCGATGTCGAAGTTCTGGAAGAATCCTCCAAAGGTTTCCTCGGCATAGGTTCCAAACTGGCAAAGGTCAGAGTTACAGCAAGGGAAGAGAAGTCGAATAAGAAGGAGAAGAGTTCCTTTGATGATATCGACAGAATCCTGGCTTCTTTACCTGAAAATCAGAAAGTAGAAGTTCCTGAGGAAATCAGAGAAGATTATGATAAGTTCGAGCAGGAAGAGATGGAAGATGCTCGAGCAAGTGCAAAAGCAAAGAAGAAAGAAAGACATAGATCCAGAAACAACCGGGGAAATCGGAGAAAAGAGCATAAGGAACATCGCGCAGAAAGTTCCATGTTCGCCGATATGAAGAACCTGGAGCCGGCAGAAGGTCATCCGGTGGAAACATTCCTTCGGGATGTGACCGCAGAGATGGGCATCGATCTGGATTTCACCGTGAAGAGCGGAAACGGAATCGTCTATGTAAACATCACCGGTAAGGATACCGGAACCATCATTGGAAAAAGGGGTCAGACCCTGGATGCGATTCAGTATCTTGCCAGCATCGTTGCCAATAAGGAAAGCGATGAATACGTGAGAGTTATTCTGGACGCAGAGAATTACCGTTCCAAGCGGGAGCGTACACTGATGAATCTGGCAAACAGACTTGCCGGCAAGGTGGAGCGTTCCGGAAGAAGCATTACGCTGGAACCGATGAATCCTTATGAGCGTAAAGTAATCCATTCCACATTGCAGGATCATCCGTATGTGACGACCCGCAGTGAAGGAAAGGAACCGTATCGCCGGGTAATCATCGAGAAAAAGTAAAATGAAGGAATCTCGGTCCATCTCCGGATGACCGAGATTTTTTTTAAAGGAGAGAAAATGGGAGACACAATTGCAGCAATCGCCACGCCGCAAGGTGAAGGCGGAATCGGCATCGTTCGAATCAGCGGAGATGAATCACTGAATATCATGAAGAAAATTCTCCGTCCCTGCCCGGCGGAGGTGAAGCCTCGCTATGCTTATTACGGGAATATCGTGAATCCGGAAAACGAGAATGTCATCGATGAAGCCATCTGTTTGTACATGAAGGCCCCGCACTCTTATACTTGTGAGGATGTGGTGGAAATTCAGGCACACGGCGGCATCGTTTCCATTCGGTTGATTTTGCGGACGGTGCTGGACTGCGGTGCTCGCATGGCGGAGCCGGGAGAATTCACGAAGCTGGCATTTCTTAACGGCCGGATAGATCTCGCCCAGGCGGAGGCGGTCATCGATGTGATAAAAGCAAAAAGCGAAATGCCCCTGCAGATTGCCGAGCGTCAACTGAAGGGGCGTCTCGGTACGGAGATTTCCGAAATTCGGGAAAGTTTGAGGGATGTGCTGGCGCAGATGGCCGTGAACATTGATTTTCCGGACGAGGATATAGAGCAGGTGGAATCCCAGAGATTCTGTGAAGATTTGAGCAAGGTGAAAGAAAAGGTTCAAAATCTTCTGGATACATGCGATAACGGTCGAATTGCGAAAGAAGGAATTCGCGTGGCCATTGTGGGAAAGCCGAATGTGGGGAAATCCTCTCTGATGAATGCGCTGCTGGGAGAAAACCGGGCCATCGTGACGAACATTCCGGGAACCACCCGGGATACCATTGAGGAGAGCGCCACTATTCATGGCCTTCCTCTGGTATTGACGGATACCGCGGGAATCCGAGAAACGGATGATGTGATTGAGCAGATGGGAATTCAGAAATCCCATGAAGAGATGGAAGCGGCGGATCTGGTGGTTTTGGTTCTGGACGGAAGCAGGGCACTGTCTCCGGAGGATGTGGAAATTCTGAAGCAGAATGAAGGACAGCGAGTTCTCGTTGTTTTGAATAAGAACGATCTGGGGGAGGCGGTCTCTCAAGATGAAGTGAAGGATATTCTTCCGGAAGCGGAAATTGTGCAGACGTCTCTTCTTCGCTTGAGCGGTGCGGATGCGGTAACTTATCGAATTCAGGAGATGTTCCTGCAAGGCATTCAGAATATGCAGGAACGAAATATCGTTACCAGTGAAAGACATCGGGATGCCTTGAACCGGGGAATGGAATCCATCGCAGATGGAATGAATCTCCTGGAAATGGGGGAATCTATTGAAATCTGTGAGCTTCAAGTTCATAATGCATATGAGGCACTGGGTGAAATCATCGGAGAAACAGCCGGTGATGAGATTTTGGATACGGTGTTCTCCAAATTCTGTCTGGGTAAGTAACAGGAGTTTTAAATGACATCAAAAGAGATTAATAAAGATACAATTCCGGTAATGGGAGAATACGATGTAATCGTGGTAGGTGCCGGACATGCCGGCTGCGAGGCGGGCTTGATTTCTGCGCGCATGGGAATGAACACCTTGCTGCTGTGCATCAACCTGGAATCCGTGGCCATGATGCCGTGCAACCCGTCCATCGGCGGAACGGGCAAAGGCCATTTGGTGTGTGAAATCGATGCTTTGGGCGGTGAGATGGGACTGAACATCGACAAAACCTTCCTGCAGAGCAAGATGCTGAATACTTCCAAAGGACCGGCGGTGCATTCCCTTCGGGCACAGGCGGACAAAACAAAGTATCACCTGGAGATGAAGAAGACCATCGAAAAGGAACCGAACCTGCATCTGAAACAGGCGGAGGTCATCGACCTTGTCATTGAGGACGGAAATGTTCAGGGTGTCATCACTCGCACGTTCACGCGTTACAATGCAAAAGCGGTGATTCTCTGCACCGGAACATTTCTGGGAGGAAAAATATTTATCGGGAATTCCGTATTTCAAAGCGGTCCAAACGGTTTGGCTGCTTCTACGGATTTGGCGGAAAAACTCTACGAATACGGATTTCCGATGCGGCGGTTTAAAACCGGCACGCCGGCCAGAATGCTGGGAAAAACTCTGCATTACGATCGCATGAAGGAACAGTCGGGAGATGAAGAAATCGTGCCGTTTTCTTTTATGAATGAAGGGAAGGATATCGGAACGAATCAGATTTCTTGCTGGCTCTCCTATACAAATGAGGAGACGCACCGGATTATTCTGGATAATTTGGATAAGTCGGCCATGTATTCCGGCAACATCGTTGGGGTGGGGCCGCGGTACTGCCCGTCCATCGAGGACAAGGTGTCCCGTTTCCGGGATCGGGAGCGGCATCAGCTTTTCGTGGAGCCGGAGGGTTTGGATACGGACGAGATGTACATTCAGGGGATGTCGTCCAGCTTGCCGGAGGATATTCAGCGGGAGTTCTACCATTCCATCCCGGGGCTGGAGGACAGCGAAATCGTTCGGCCGGCCTACGCCATTGAGTATGATTGTATCGACCCTCAGAGTTTGAAGCCGTCTTTGGAGAGCAAGGTGGTGAAGAACTTGTTCTGCGCCGGACAGTTTAACGGAAGTTCCGGCTACGAGGAAGCGGCAGCCCAGGGACTGATGGCCGGAATCAATGCGGTTCGGAAGCTTCAAGAGAAGGAGCCTCTGGTGCTGGGCCGGGATCAGGCGTACATCGGTGTGCTGATTGACGACCTGGTGACCAAGGGCACCAACGAGCCGTATCGTATTATGACTTCTCGGGCGGAATACCGTCTGCTGCTGCGTCAGGACAATGCGGACCGGCGTCTTACGGCGCTGGGCTATGAATACGGTTCCGTCAGCGAGGAGCGCTATCAGAAATTCTTGAAAAAGAAGGCGAACGTGGATGCGGAGCTTGCGCGCATCGAGAAAAAAACAGTTCCCAATAAGATTCAGAATGAATTTCTTTCCAGACACGGAAGTGCCGAATGCGACCGGGGGCTCTCCTTCGGTGAAATGATGCGTCGTCCGGAAATTCATTATGCCGATACGGCGGAAATTGACGATGAAACCAGACCGGAGCTGACTCGAAACGAGCGGTATGAGGTAGAAGTAAGAATTAAGTACGATGGATATATTCAGAAGCAGGTTGCTCAGGTAGAAAAGATGAAGAAGCTGGAAAGTAAGCGATTGGATGATTCCATCGATTACAACAGCATCGGCGGATTGAGATTGGAAGCGCGCCAGAAACTGACAGAGATTCGTCCGATTAATCTGGGACAGGCCAGCCGTATTTCCGGCGTGTCCCCGGCGGACATCAATGTGCTTCTGGTATATCTGGAGAAAGAGAACAGAAAGAGGTCGACAAATGAGTAAAGCCTATGAGCGGCTGGAGCAGCAGGTAGGGGAAGCAAAAGCGGAGTTGATGATTCACTATATGGATGAGATTTTACGGATGAATGAGCATATTAACCTTACCGCCGTTCGGGATCCGGAGGAATTTATCGTAAAGCATCTGCTGGATTCTCTGGGATGTGTGGGCTCCCCGGAATGGGAGAAGGCCGATGCGATTGCCGATGTGGGTACCGGTGCCGGATTTCCCGGAGTTCCGTTGGCCATCATGGCGCCGGAGAAAAAAATCTCTCTTATCGATTCCCTTCAAAAAAGACTGCGGGTAATTGACGATATTACCCGGTCTCTGGATATTCAGAATACCACTACATTCCATCTTCGCGCCGAAGAGGCGGGACAGAGTAAGGAGCATCGGGAGCAGTACAATCTATGCGTATCTCGAGCGGTTGCTTCCATGAATGTTCTGGTAGAGTGGTGCCTCCCCTTGGTGAAAGTAGGGGGAACCTTTGTGGCATACAAGGGGGAAAAGGCAGAAGAGGAAATTAAAGAGGCGGAAAAAGCAATCCGTCTTCTGGGCGGAAAAATTGACCGCATCGAAACGGTGAATTTGGAAGATGAATCTGCGGAAAACCACGCGTTAGTGTATATAAAGAAAATTAAAAAGACGCCGGCGAAATTCCCGAGAAAATCCGGAACGGCTCGGAAAGAACCGCTGTAACAAAGCTGTAGAAAAATGGGGAGTGTGTTTCACGTGAAACACACTCCCTTACTTCATGGTTATCTCCTTTTATAGAACCATTATATGATGTTTCACGTGAAACACAACACAATATTTCGTAATTTGTGGCATCGGAGAAAATAAATACAATATATTGTTTCACGTGAAACAAAGAAAGAAAAAAGCGTGAAGATTCGGTGATATATGGCAATAGCGGGTGCTGAAAACTGGAAATGAAAGTGCTTTTATTATATAATAAACAGATGATTTTAATTACAGAAGGAAGGAAAATGAATGGGAAAATCATACGCAATCTTTAATCAAAAGGGCGGTGTCGGGAAGACAACAACGAATATCAATCTGGGGGCCTGCCTGGCACGCAAAGGAAAGCGTGTGTTACTGGTGGACATCGATCCCCAGGGAAATACAACCAGCGGATTGGGGCTGGTGAAGAGAGAACTTCGCGATACGCTTTATGAGGCGCTGACCATGGAAGAGTACGACGTCCACAAGGCGGTGTACCATACCGAAACGAAAAACCTGGATATCATCCCGGCAAGTGTGGACTTGTCCGGTGCGGAGGTGGAACTGATTCAGATCTTCGGCAGAGAAATTTTGCTTCGGAATGTATTGGCGCAAGTGAAAGACGAATACGATTTTATTTTTATTGACTGCCCGCCATCTCTGGGGCTGCTCACCGTGAACGCGTTGGTGGCTGCGGATGGAGTAATCATTCCGATTCAGTGTGAATTCTACGCTTTGGAGGGCGTGAGTCAGCTGATGAAAACGGTGGAATTGGTTCGCCGGGAGATGAACAGAAATCTTCAGATTACCGGGGTCATCCTCAGCATGTTCGACGGACGGACGAATCTGGGACTGCAGGTGGTGCAGGAGGTAAAAAGATTCTTTGGCAACAAGGTGTTCAAGACCGTGATCCCGAAGAATGTTCGTCTGGCGGAGGCTCCGAGTTACGGACTTTCCATTGTAGATTATGACCCTTCGTCGAAGGGGGCCAAGGCATACAAGAAACTGGCCGATGAATTTGTACAGCGAGAAGGGAGATAATGAATGGCATCAAAGAAAAGAGGACTGGGAAGAGGACTGGATGCACTTTTTGCAGATGCAGCACCGGTATTGGAAGAAGAGAATACCGCGGTGATAGATGAAGTGGTTGAGAAGGAAGAAGAAGTGGATTCGGGAGACCGGGTGCACTACATCGATATCGACGATATTAAACCGAATCCAAATCAGCCGAGAAAGAAGTTCAACGTAAAGAGACTGGAGGAACTGTCCCAATCCATTCAGGACAATGGCGTAATTCAGCCGCTGGTAGTACAGCGAAAGGGCTCCAGCTACGAGCTGGTGGCCGGTGAACGGCGATGGAGAGCTTCCAGACTGGCAGGACTGAAGAAAGTTCCTTGCTTGATTCGGGAGTTTGATGAGAAGCAGAACCTGATTGTAACCATCATCGAGAATATGCAGCGAGAGGATTTGGACCCAATTGAAGAGGCCAACGGACTGCAGCAGATGATTCATAAATTCGGATTTACCCAGGAACAGGTATCCGAATCCCTGGGCAAGAGCCGGGCATATATCGCAAACTCCGTACGTCTTCTGAAGCTTCCGGAAGATGTTCAGAAAAAGGTGAGCGAAGGAAAGATTTCCGCGGCTCACGGAAGAACGCTTCTGTCGTTGGAGGATCCGAGAAAACAGCGGATGCTGGCGGAGCGAATTGAAAAGGAAGAGCTTTCGGTGCGTACGGTGGAGGAAATCGTAAAGAAACTGAAAGAGGGCGGAAAAAAAGAACCGAAGAAGCCGGAGAAGGCGAAGTCTTCTGAAATAATTACGGTGGAAAATGATCTGAGAGACTTAATCGGTACAAAGGTCTCCATCGTTCAGGGTAAGAAAAAGGGAAAAATCGAACTGGAATATTACAGCGTCGATGAATTAAACCGACTGATCGATCTTTTGAGAACGGTTGGGAAATAGTTTAAAGAAGAATTAAGGATAGAACAATAGACTGCGAGAATACTATGGAACAGATACAAGTAACAGAAAATTCAAGCGCAAACGAATACTTAGCGGATATCCCACTCCCCGCCTGCATACTGGCACCGGATGGATGCATCAAAGCGGCAAATGTACTGATGAAGGATGTATTTGCTTATGAAGGCATTGCGGAGCAGAATTTCTTTGCTTTGACCGGTGTAAAGAGAAAGGCATTGGTGGCCGCTGCTCGGGATGAAGAGGCCGACGAGATTGAAATTGAGCGAAATTCTCAGTCCTTTGTCCTTCGGACGAACAACGACCCGAAGGATGATGAAGATATTTACGTATACTTCATCAATGTGACGGAAAGGGATACCTTGCGGGAAGAGAGAAAGCAGGAGCAGGTGTGCATCCTGTACATCAGCATCGACAACTACGATGAGATGATGTCCAGCACGACGGAGGACAGCCGGCTGGCGGTTCCGACGGAAGTGGATCGAATCGTTCGGAAATGGGCGGCACAGTACGATGCTTCCATCGATTCCATCGAAGCGGATTCTTATATGATGACCGTGTACCGGAGAGACGCGGATAGAATTATAGAAAGCCGTTTCTCCGTACTGGACGACGTGCGAAAAATCGATACGAAGGTGGATTTTCCGGTCAGCTTGAGCATCGGCATGGCTTTGGGAATGAAGTCCTTAAAGAATGCGAAGGAACTGGCCGAGGCTGCGTTGGAGTTGGCGCTGGGTCGTGGGGGCGACCAAGCGGTTGTAAAGAATGGAGACCGCACCCATTACTACGGCGGAAAGCTGCAGTCTTTGGAGAAAAACAACAAGGGAAAATCCAGAATTATCGCTCATGCGTTGAAGCAGCTGATTCTGGAAAGTTCGAAAATCGTTATTATGGGCCATCGCTGGCCGGATATGGACTGCTTCGGTTCGGCCATCGGCGCTTACAAGATTTGCCGATATTACGAGAGAGACGCCTATATCGTAATCGACAATTACAACGAAGCCCTTCAAACCGTGTACACCCAGGCGGTGGAAACGGAGAACTACAATATCATTAACAGCGATAAGGCGAAAGAAATTCTGGATGAGAAGACCCTGGTCATCGTCGTGGATGCCAATCGCCCGAGCATGGTGGAGTGCAGCGATATCCTGGAGAAAAACCTTCGGGTGGTTGTGGTGGATCACCACCGCCTGTCTGACGATTCCATCGCCAATCCGACGCTGGCGTACATCGAATCGTACGCTTCTTCCGCCAGCGAATTGATGACGGAAATCATTCAGTATACGGCGACCCGCCGGATTGTGAACAAGTTCGAAGCGGAGACACTGCTGGCCGGAATAACCGTGGACACCAACAGTTTTTCCAGCAAAACCGGCGTGCGGACCTTCGAAGCGGCTGCATGGCTGCGGAGAGCCGGCGCGGACACATCGGAAGTAAAGCGGTTCTTCCAGAGCGAAGCCACCACCTTCCAGTCCAAAGCGGACGCTATTGCCAATGCGGAATACTTGGATAACGGCGTGGTAATCGCTACGTCCCAGGGCTATTCCACAGAAGCCCAGATCATCAATGCGCAGGTTGCGGATTCGCTGCTTTCCGTAAAGGGTGTGCGTGCTGCAATCGCATTGGGTAAAAACGATATGAACAAGACCGTCATCAGCGCCCGGTCGCTGGGAGATGTGAACGTGCAAATGTTGATGGAGCGCTTCGGTGGGGGAGGACATCACACGTCCGCCGGCGCACAAGTGGAGGAAAATCCGGAAGAAGTCATTGAACAGCTCAAAGAGATTTTACCGGAATTTACCGATGAAGATAACACAGAGGAGGAATAAGACATGTTAGTAATTCTGAAGAAAAACGTAAAAGGTACCGGAAAGGCCGGAGATATTGTAAAAGTAAGTGACGGTTTTGCCAACAATCGGTTGATTCCGGCAGGCCTGGCAGTTCCGGCAACCAATCAGAACGTAAAGAGTGCGGAGAAGCAGAAGGCCTTCATCGAGAAGAAGAACGCGGAAGAAAAGGCTGCGGCAGAAGCAACGGCAAAGAAGCTGGAATCCAAGACGGTAACCATTAAGACCCGCGTGGGAGACAACGGTAAGCTGTTCGGTTCCATCACTTCCATGGACATCGCCGATGCAATTCAGAAGCAGGTTGGAAACAAAATCGACAAGAAGAAAATCGTTCTTTCCAAGCCGATTAAGGAAATTGGCGAACACACCGTAGAGGTGAAGCTGTATCCGGAAGTATCCGCAACCGTTAAGGTCGTTATTGCCGAAGAATAGAATTATGCGGAAGTCTATATCGCGGAACTGTATATAAAGGATAGAAGAGACGAGAAATGGCAGAAGAAAGGGAGATAACCACCAGTCTGGAACCGCCCCAGGATATAGAGGCGGAAAAAGCCGTCCTGGGATCCATGCTTCAATCGGAAGATGCGGTGATGGACGTGACAGATCGGCTTCGCGCCGAGGATTTCTACCTGCGGGAACACCAGGAAATCTACAAGGCGTTTCAGGATCTGTGCCGAAGAAATGTTAATATCGATTTGAACACCACATACTCTCAGCTGCGGAGTCGGCACACGGCGGATTTCGTGGGAGGAATGGTGTACCTGAGTCGCCTGTCGGATAACGCAATCGTCCCGGGAAATGCAAAATACTATGCGGAAACCGTATTGGCTAAGTCCAACATGCGTCAGCTGATAAAAGAAGCGGACGAGATGCGGGCGCAGGCGTACGACGGGCAGAACTCTGCGGATATTATTTTGGATCATGCAGAGCAGCGCATTTTCGAAATCGCCCACAAAACCCAGAAGAGAAATTACACGGACATCAACGAGGTGTTGGTAGAAAACATCAAGCAGATTCAGGAGCTGGAACGGAATAAGGGACAGCTTCCGGGAATCACTACCGGATTCACGGATTTAGATAAGCTGCTGGGCGGCCTTCATAAGACGGACCTGATTATACTGGCAGCCCGTCCGGGTATGGGAAAGACGGCGTTCGCGCTGAACCTGGCCGGAAATGCGGCGGCAGAAGGCGCATCCGTCATTATTTTCAGCATGGAAATGTCCAAGGAACAGCTGGGTGAGCGAATGTTCGCAACGGCTGCTTCCGTGGAGATGGAGCATCTGAAGCGGGGAAACCTGACCCAGGATGAATGGATGAGCCTCAGCGAGGCCCAAGATAGCTTTGAAAACTGCAAAATCGTTATCGATGACACATCGGATATTTCGGTTTTGGAAATTAAGAATAAATGCCGCCGACGGAAGGCGGAAGCGGGGCTGGACCTGATTGTCATCGACTACCTGCAGCTCATGAGCCAGCAGGGATTCAAGTCCGGCGACCGTGTAAACGAAATCAGTGCAATCACCCGTCAGATTAAGATTCTGGCGAAGGAACTGGATTGCGCGGTGATTCTGCTGTCTCAGTTATCTCGAGACATTGAAAAAAGACCGAACCACAAACCACAGCTTTCCGACTTGAGAGAATCCGGATCCATCGAGCAGGATGCGGACATCGTAATTTTCCTAAAGCGTGAAGATTACTATGCGGAAGACGACGATGAAGTGGATCTGAGCCGACAGAGCAATACCTGCGAGGTGCACGTGGCAAAGCACAGAAGCGGATCCACGGGCGTCGTGGAGCTGGCATGGATCGGAAAATACACCAAGTTCGGAAATTTAGAAAGAAGCATACTGTAGGATTACAATATCAACACATAACAGGAGTACAATGGCGAAGATAAGATTTAAAAAAATTAACACTCGAAATCCGCTGCTGTTCAGCACCAGCGTGGAGAACTTGTTCATCAGCGAGCTGCTTCCGGCAGCTCCGGGAGAATACGTGAAGGTATACCTCTTTGGACTGATGAATGCGGGCTTTGGCGGTGCGGAAGATATAAAAGTAACTTCCAACGTGCTGAATATGCCGGTGGAAGATATCGAAAAGGCGTGGGCCTACTGGGAAGATAAAGGCGCAGTGCAGCAGGTATACGACCCGGAAACCCGGTCCTATCGAATTGATTTTATCAGCCAGATCGAAGAGATATTCGGAACGCCGATGGACGAGGCGAAGCCGGCAAAGGCAGCTCCGGTATCTCCGGAAGCAGCGCCGCAGGCCGCACCGGAAGCATCGGCCGAAAAGACGCCGGAGCAACTGATGGCGGAAGAAGTGGCGCGGCTGGAAGACCTGGAAATTCGGGCATTGTACACCAATTTGGAGGAGGCGAAGGGAACGCCGATTTCCACGCAGGAAGCGAACAAAATCCGGGATACCGTCAATATTTACGGGGTAACGCCGGATGTCTATTCCTATGCGATTCAATACTGCAGCGAGCTGGAGAAGTACAGCGTGGACTATATTTCCAAGGTGGCCATCCGCTGGACGGAAGAGGGATGCCACGATATTGCTCAAGTAAAAGCGCTGCTGGACAGCGAGAGTAAAAGAAATTCCGAATACAACCGGATTTTCCGAGAGGTGGGCTTCAATCGAATCCCGAGTCCGGCCGACCGGGAGATGATGGATACCTGGTTGGACAGCTGGGGGTTTAAGATGAGCGAAATATTGGAGGCGTGCAAGACCACTGCGGGAATGCGGGAACCGTCTCTGCGCTATGTGAACCGGGTTTTGGAAAACAAGATGAAGGAAGCGGGGGGAATCGACACGAAGAAGTCCTCGAAAGCTTCCGCAAACAACAGCGAAAAAGGGGACAGCTACCAGAAGACGGTCAGCCGGAGAGTGCTGGGCGCCTATTACGATTATATTCGAAACCAATCCGAGTTAGAGTACCAGGAGCATCTGGATGAAGCTCGGAAAATTCCAAAGATGGCCGATATTTTGGCACTGGAAAACGAGCTGAACAAGGCCATGATGACCTTTGAGTTCGGAACGAATGTAAAAGAAAAGAAAAAGATTCAGATGGAGAAACGGAACAAACTGGAAAGGCAGAAACGGGAACTGCTTCTGGAGAACGGATATCCGGAAGACTATCTGGAGAAGAAGTACCGATGCGAGAAGTGCAGGGATACCGGAATTACCGATGACGGAACGTTTTGCTCCTGCAAGAGACAGCGGATAAATGAGGCATATGAATGGAATTTGAAAAGAAACCGATAGAAAGCATGAATGAGAATAACCGGATGCCGGAAACGGTGAATCCGGAAGACAATATAGAGGAAGAGAAATCCTCAAAAGAAAAGAAGAGAGACGAAAAGAACGCGAAGAAAGAAGCGGCTGCCAGAAAAAAGGCGGAAGCAAAAGCGAAGAAAGCGGCGGAAGCAGAGGCAAAGGCTGCGGAGAAGAGAAAGAAAAAGGCAGCAAAGAAAGCGGCGAAAGAAGGAAAAATCACCCTGGGAAAAATCATCGTGGATGAAGCAGCGGATGTGATTTCCACCCATGACCGAATTCAGGCTTCCGTGGATCGTTTTTTCGCTGCCATGAAGTACAGCTTGGTTTATGAGATGAATGATGCCCGGAACCGCTATAAGCACAACGCCACCGGAATGCTTACCGCATTCTTCGGTACCATCGTCATCATTTGCGCTATGCTTCTTGTTTTTGACCACGAAACATCCTATCAATATTCCTACAACGGAAGAATTCTGGGATATGTCGACGACCAAGAGCAGGTGTACAATATTCTGAATATCGCCGGAGAGAAGCTGTCCAAGGTAAATGACGCAAAGATTCGTTTCAAGGTGGGACAGAACATTACCTTTAAAAAGGTGTCCAGCTCTAAGAAGGATATCGATACCGCCGACCAGGCGCTGAACAAACTCACCTATATGACGGAAATCGACGTAGTGGGTTACGGAATCTATGAAAAAGACCGGCTGCTGGCCGTGGTTGAATCCAAGAGCGTTGCCGACAAGGTGCTGGACGACGTGGTGAACTACTACCGGACGCCGGATAAAGGAATGCAGATTCAGAAAATCGGATTTAAACATCACGTAGAGGTGAAGCCGGTGAACGTCATGCTCACCAGCGTGATGACCCGAAGTGAAGCGGAAGACATTCTGGAGAACGGCGGAAAGATGTCCCTGCAGCACATCGTGATGGAAGACGAGGACACCGAGAAGCTGAAGGAAATCTACAGTGCCGACAATCAGGAAATCCGTGTCATCGGTCAGAGCGATTCCAACCGAGACGAGGAAGACGCGGACACCACGGAAAAGGGCGACAAGAATGTCAGCAAGGGTGAAAAAACAGATGCGGCCACCGCACTGTCTGCCGTTACGGCTTCCATTCGAACACCGGAGTCGGGAGATAAAATCGAAATCGACCGGAAGGTGGAACCGATTACCGTAGAGATGACGGAAGACGGTACCATGTCGGAGGTCATCAAATACAAGACCATCGAAAAGAAGACCAAGGAAATGTACCGAGGCGACCGAGAAGTTACCCAGAAGGGTGTGAACGGAAGACAGATTATCACCGGTACCGTGGTATATCAGAACGGCAAAGAAGTAAAACGAGACATT
Source organism: uncultured Clostridia bacterium (assembly GCA_934234035.1). Lineage (GTDB taxonomy): Bacteria > Bacillota > Clostridia > Peptostreptococcales > Anaerovoracaceae > Mogibacterium_A. Next base: position 42,972 of record CAKQHH010000003.1, read on the forward strand.
CGAGATCAGGAAGTGCTCAAGAAGTCCGTGGACAAAGTGGTTCTGGTGGGTACCAACGACAAGCCGAAGTGGTATCCGACCGGTCATTACATTATTCCGGTGAAGAACGAGGTCATTACATCCTACTTCGGATCCAGATGGGGAAGAATTCACGGCGGACTGGACTTCGGTATGCCAATCGGAACCCCAATCTACGCTTCCGACGGCGGAACGGTCACCCGGGCAAGCTACTTTGCGGGCTACGGTCTGTGCGTAGAGGTGACCCACAACAACGGCACCTTCACCCGGTACGGACACTGCAGTGCTGTGAAGTGCAAGGTGGGCGATAAGGTTGCTCAGGGTCAGAAGATTGCACTGGTAGGAAATACCGGAAACAGTACCGGACCGCACCTGCACTTCGAGATTCACCCACACGGCGGCGAATATGTGGATCCATATCCGTATCTGTACGGCAGTAATAAGGGAAATCAGCTGAATAACGAGTAGAGAGGTGTTTTCTGAATGGAAAGAAACCCATACGAAGAGTTCCTCGACCCTTCCGTGGAAGAGTTGAATCGGACACGGAAGGATCGGGTGGCTGCCCGAAAGAAACAGAAGAAAGCGCAGAAGCGGGCCAACCGCCGAAAAGCGATGGCCTCCGGAAAGAAGCGGCGACGGAAACCCAACAAAGTGGTTTTGGTTCTGGTGGTTGTAATTGCAATCGGTCTGTTTGCTTCTGTACGGAACATCACCAAGCTTCAATCGGAGAATAAGCGATTGAAGAAGCAGAACCTGAAGCTTTCGGAAAAGCGGGACGACCTAAAGAAAGAATTGAAAAACGTGAACAGCCGGGAATATATTGAGAAGAGGGCCCGGGAGCAGCTTCGGCTGGTGAATCCCGGTGAGATTATTTTTACCTTCCCGGATGAAGATAAGGAATAGAATGAAGAAGATAGCGATAGACGAAGCCATAGTAGTAGAAGGAAGAGACGATGAAATTGCCCTGCTGAAAGCAGTGGATGCATTGATCATAAAAACCCACGGATTCGGGATTCGGCAAGAAACCTGGACGCTGATGGAGAAAGCCTATCGGGAGAAGGGAATCATCGTATTTACGGACCCGGATTTCTCCGGTGAGGAAATTCGGCGGAAGATTACCGCCCGCTTCCCGGATGCGAAGCAGGCCTACCTGCCACAGGAGGAAGCGACTCGGGACGGAGATATCGGAGTGGAGAACGCCACCCCGGAAGCCATCATCCGGGCCTTGCAGAAGGTTCATTCCGGAACGGCAAAGAGAACCGCGGATCCCATTACCATGGAGGAATTGGAGCAGCTGGGTTTATCGGGCGGTGAAGGTTCCGCCGCACGCCGGGAGAAGGCGGCAGCGGTTCTCGGAATCGGCTATGGAAACAGTAAGACATTTCTGAAGAAGGTCAATGCTTTCGGCATTGACCGAGCTGCGCTGTTGGAGGCGCTGAACAAAGAGGGCAGAGTTGAGTAAGAGTAAAAAGAAAAGTACAGGATTTCATCATTCCAAGAAGCTGGGACAGAATTTTCTGACGGACCACGGAGTGGTGGAGGACATTGCCATTGGAAGCCTGGCAGATGAGGACACGCTGGTCATCGAAATCGGCCCGGGGCAGGGCGTGCTGACCGACGAATTGATGAATTACGCCGGTGCACTGATTGCGGTGGAACTGGATGACCGATTGATTCCGTATTTGAGAACCCGGTTTGCATTGAACGACCGGGTGGAAATCGTTCACGGGGATATTCTGGAAATCGATCTGGAAGAAATGGTTCGGGAAGGAAAGGAGAAGTTTGGTGTCTCCAAGGTGCAGGTGGTTGGAAACCTGCCGTACTACATCACCACTCCGATTATCATGAAACTTCTGGAATCCGGAATTCCATTTGAAAACATCACCATCATGATGCAGAAGGAAGTGGCAGAGCGGCTGATTGCCGAACCGGGAACCAAGAATACCGGTGCCATCACCTACGGCGTGCAGTACCGCTGCACCGTGGATAAGATCTGCGACGCCGATCGGAATTGCTTCGATCCGGCGCCGAAGGTGGATTCCGTCGTTCTGCGGCTGAACTTACGGAAGGAACCGCCGGTCACCCCGGCCAGTGAAAAATTCTTTTTTCAGTGCATCAAGGCCGGTTTCATGATGCGCCGAAAAACACTGTTGAATTCGTTGACCGCACTGAATTCGCTGGACGCGTCCTATCATTTTGGGAAGGAAGGAATTCAGAAGGCTTTGGAGGAATGCGGGATTGACCCGAAACGCCGGGCGGAGAGCCTGACCATGGAGGAATTTTCCGAATTATCCGATGCAATTTGGAGGCAGAGATAGTTGATTAAGAATAAGTTGTTCAAGAAAAATCGTAAAGAGAAAAAGAATCCGGGGAAGATTTTTTCCAAGCTGATTGCGGTGAAGGACAAGATTCAGACCAAATTCCGGGAGAAATTCCCGAAGAAAAAGCCGCGATTCCACGATGCGGATCTCCATGAGACGCGCTACATCCTTCGGCTGGCAGCGATGTCCTTTCTGATGTATCTCTACATCGAGACCTTCGCCAGAGCTACCGACGGAATTTTCGACGGTGTGATGATGCTTTGGAAGCAGCCGGTGGTGTTCCTGTACAACTGGCTGATTATTTTCTCCACGCTGACACTGACGCTTCTGTTCCGGAAGCGGGGTTTCGTCACGCTCCTCATCATGATCATATGGGGCGCTTTGGGTACGGTGAACGGATGCATTCTGATTAAGCGAATGACTCCTTTTACCCTGTACGACATGCAGAACCTGGGCGACGGAATGACCTTGCTCACCACTTATTATTCGAAACTGCAGATAATTCTCGGATTTGCGGCATTGGCAGTCGGCGCTGCAATTATCGTGCTGTATTACATCAGCAGTTACCGATGGGACAATGTGAATTACAAAAGAAGTTTCGCTGTAGTCTTAGTTTCCGTAGCGGCAGCGATGGGAAGCACCTTCGGCCTGATCCGACTGGGCACGCTGTCCACCTTCTTTGGTAACCTGAACTATGCGTATACCGACTACGGATTCCCGTACTGTTTCATCAACACGTCCATCAACAAGGGCATTTCCAAGCCGACGGATTATTCCAAGAGTTCTATTCAGAAGATTTTGAAAAAAACGAAGAACGGCACGGATACCACGCCGACGAAGAAAGAGACGGACAATACCAAGCCGAACATCATCGTGCTTCAGATGGAGTCCTTTGCCTATGCCCAGGATTTCCACAATATTAAGGTGTCCAACGACCCGACGCCGAATTTCACAAAATTAATGAAAGACTACACTTCCGGTTGGTTTGAGGTGCCGGCCTGCGGTGCAGGTACCGCCAATACGGAATTCGAGGTGCTGACGGGAATCAGTGCGAAGTTCTTCGGTCCGGGAGAATATCCGTACAAGGGTGAGCTCCGGAAGAAAACCCTGGAAAGCATGGCCTACGTATTGAAGAACAACGGTTATTCCACCTATGCGATGCACGATCACCGGGCGCTGTTCTATAACCGAAACGAGGTATATGCGAACCTGGGATTCGACAGCTTCACCTCGGTGGAATACATGAACAACATCGAACTGACGCCAACCGGATGGGCACAGGATAAAACCATGACCGGTGACATCATGGACATCCTGACCAACACGAAAAATCCTTCTTTTATGCACATCATTTCCGTACAGGGTCATGGAAGCTACCCGACGGAGCAGGTATTTAAGGATCCGTACACCACGGTAACGGCGGATGACGAAGAGACCAAGTGGAAGTACGAATACTACGTAAACGAAACGCATCAGATGGATACTTTTATCGGAGATCTTCTGAGCAAAATCAAGGAAAGCGGCGAGCCGACCATCGTGCTGATCTACGGCGACCACATTCCGGCGCTGGATGTGAAGAGCGCGGATTATGCTGACGGCAATCTGTATCAGACCCGGTACGTAATCTGGGATAATATCGGACTGTCGGAGAAGGATCGAAAGCTCTATTCGTATCAGGCCGGTGCCAAGCTCCTTCAGGATGCGGGTCTGTCCCACCAGGGTGTGCTCTTCGATTATCAGCAGAGCAATTCCCAGAAGTCGTCCGACTACCTGAGCGACCAGAAGGCGCTGGCGTACGACATGCTGTACGGGAAGGATTACATTTTCGGCGGAAAGAATCCGTACAAGCAGACCAAGATGCGTATGGGATACAAGGATATTGAGATCGATAAGATTGTAAAAATCGGCGACGATTATTACATCAAGGGAAAGAACTTCACGGAGCGAAGCAAGATCAGCATGGATGGGGAGACATTGAAAACCATCTACCTGAGTCCGACCTTGCTGGGACTTCAGGAGAAGATCGATCCGGAGGATGTGGACAAGCTGGAAGTGAGCCAGACGGACAAGAAGGACGATACCATTCTGTCCACCATCACTTCCCAGGAAGAGTTATAGTTTGCAGTAAAAGGATTATCATGAAAGAAAACAACACAGAAGAAAAAGAAATATCGCAGGAGACGTCCGCAGGGAATAGCGAGAGTCGTGATGCGGGGGAGAAAACCTACAGTCCGGAAGAACGGCCGGAGATGGAAGGAATTCTGGAAATCGCAGAAGGGGGCTTCGGCTTCCTTCGGTTCAACAATTTCCTGTCCTCGGAGAAGGACATCTACGTGTCTCCGACCCAAATTCGGCGCTTCGGCCTTCGAACCGGAGATAAGATTCGGGGAATCACCCGTCTGCCGAATGAAGGGGAGAGAAACGGTGCCCTGCTGTACGTGCTGACGGTAAACGGAAATCGCCCGGTGAACACCAGACGGCGTCCCCACTTCGATCAGCTGACCCCGATATTCCCGAACGAGCGGATTTCGCTGGAGGATTCCAGTATCGAGATTTCCACCCGGATTATCGATCTGGTGGCTCCGCTCGGAAAAGGACAGAGAGCACTGATTGTGGCCCAGCCAAAGGCGGGAAAAACTGTGCTCCTGAAGAAGATTGCCCAGACCATCGAAAAGAAATATCCGAAGATGGAGCAGATCGTGCTTCTGGTGGACGAACGGCCGGAGGAAGTAACGGATATGAAGGAATCTCTGGAGCGTTCCGAGGTCATCTATTCCACCTTCGATGAGTTGCCGGCCCATCACATCAAGGTGGCGGAGATGGTTATCCAGAGAGCGAAGCGATTGGCGGAGGAAGGTCAGGATGTGGTAATCTTGCTGGACAGCATCACCCGACTGGCAAGAGCCTATAACATGGAAGTACCGTCCTCCGGAAGAACGCTTTCCGGCGGACTGGATCCGGGGGCACTGCATCCGCCGAAGAAATTTTTCGGTGCGGCTCGAAACATTAAAGAGGGCGGAAGCATCACCATCCTGGCGACGGCACTGGTGGAAACGGGAAGCCGAATGGATGATGTTATCTACGAGGAGTTCAAGGGCACCGGCAACATGGAGCTTCACCTGGATCGAAAGCTGAGTGAACGAAGAATTTTCCCGGCCATCGATTTGTACAAATCCGGAACGCGGCGGGAGGATCTGCTGCTGACACCGGAGGAGTTCACTGCCATGTACATGATTCGCCGGGAGATGTCCAACGGCAGCGTGGCGGAGATTACGGAAGATATCATCGACGATATGACCCACACGAAGAACAATCACGACTTTGTGGAGCTGATTACTCGGAAACTGTACCGATAAAATCTTCAAGAAAAAGGAAAGAGAAGCATAACAATTGGACTACAAGAAGATATTCATTAAAGAAGCCTGCCCCACATCCATCGGAGGACAGGCGATTATGGAAGGCGTTATGATGCGGGGGGCAGATCGCACGGCGATTGCCATGCGGCTTCCCGGAGATGAAATCTATCTGCGGACAAAGAAGCTGAAGCCGGCGGGAAAGCTTCGGAAAATTCCGATTCTCCGAGGCATAATTTCCTTTGCGGATTCCCTGCTTACGGGAATGGGCACCTTGATGGAATCGGCGGACATTCTGGAAGAGAACTTCCCGGAAGAGGATTGGGGAGAACCCTCGGCGCTGGAACAGAAAATCAACAACCGCTTCGGGGAGAAGGCGGCATGGAATGCGATGCTGTTCCTTTCGGTACTCTTTGCGGTGGTACTCTCCATCGGTATTTTCGTCATCTTTCCCACCATTGCCATCAACTGGCTGGGGAAGTGGATTTCCAACAGCATCGCGTTGAATCTGTGCGAAGGAATATTTCGAATTATATTGTTCGTTCTGTACATCTATTTGATATCGCGGATGAAAGACATCCAGACCCTGTTTCAATACCACGGGGCGGAACACAAAACCATCCACTGCTTCGAGAACGGCCTGGAACTGACGCCGGCCAACGCTCAGCAGTTCTACACACTGCATCCCCGCTGCGGAACCAGTTTCCTGATTTTCGTCATGATTATCAGTCTGCTGCTGTTCTCATTCTTGGGATGGCCCAACGTGTGGATGCGCATCGCCTCTCGAATCCTTCTGATTCCGGTCATTGCGGGACTGAGCTATGAGGTGCTTCGGCTGGCGGGAAAGAGCGACAACGTCGTAGTTCGGGTGCTGAGCTATCCGGGCTTGATGATGCAGAAGCTCACCACAAAGGAGCCGACGGACCACCAGCTGGAAATCGCCATCGTGGCCCTGAAGGCGGTGCTGGTGGATGCCGACGCGCCGGTAATCGACGGTGTGGTGGATACGGATGCCAAACTGATTGTGAAGGAAAACGAAGAACCGGAAGAATCGGAAGGGTCAGATGAGCCGGAAACGGCGGCCGAAACGGATGCTGATTTTATGGAAAGTAAAACTGTTTCCTCCGAAACCGACGAAATTCCGAAAAAAGAAGAGGCCAACGAGACCTACGTTCGCGGAATTCGATATGATTCCGACGACGCTACGCTGGGGAACCTGCTGCACTGGGGAAAGAGCTGTCTCTCTATGGTGGAGAACGGAGCAAACGAGGCACAGGAAATTCTGCAGTATATTCTGGGATATACCCGCACGGATTTGATTCTGCGGGACAAAGAGGTGCTGCGGGAGGATGACCGGAAGGAGTACGAGCGGCGCATCGAGATGCGGCTCAGCGGGACTCCGCTGCAGTACATCACCGGCGTGCAGGAATTTATGGGATTGATGTTCCGGGTGAATCCGGACGTGCTGATTCCGAGACTGGATACCGAGGTGCTGGTGGATCAGGCCATCGGAATTCTGAAGGCGAAAGAATGGGAGAATCCTTTTATTCTGGATATGTGCACCGGAAGCGGTGCCATCGGCGTGACCATGGCCCACGAATTTCCGGATGCGGAAGTGACGATGACGGATGTGAGCCCGAAGGCGCTGAGTACGGCAATGGGGAATGCGCAGATTAACGATGTGTTCTCCCGGTGTATTTTTCTGCAGGGAGATATGTTCGATGCGATTCCGGAGCAGAAGCGCTTCGATATGATTCTCAGCAATCCGCCGTATATTGAAAGCGATGTCATCGAGACATTGTCCACGGAAGTGAAGGACCACGAACCGAGACTGGCGCTGGACGGCGGAGCGGACGGATTGACGTTCTACCGCATCCTGGCGGAAAATGCGGAGAAACATCTGGCGGATGGCGGATACCTGATGATGGAAATCGGCTGCGATCAGGGTGAGGCGGTTCGTCAATTGTTGAAAGAAAATGAAAATTACAGCACGGCAGTGGTGCTGAAGGATCTGAATCATTTGGATCGAATTGTGATAGCGGAAAGGAAGGGACGAGAATGAATCTAGCAGTTATTTTTGGGGGAAAATCCGATGAGCATGAGGTGTCCAGAAACTCGGCGGTCAACGTGCTGACGGCTTTGGAGGAGAGCGGACACGACGTGCTCGTGGTCGGAATTACCAAGGCGGGACGTTGGTACGCGACCAAGGCCTCCCATGAAGAAATCGCTAACGGGGATTGGGAAAAAAGAGCGGATAATCGACAGGCGGTTATTCCGGCGGACCCGGTGGCTCACGGTTTCCTGATTTTTGACGAAGCGGACCATGCAGAACTTCACCGAATCGACTGCATCATTCCGGTGCTCCACGGCGACCACGGAGAGGACGGAGATATTCAGGGCCTGTTCGAGCTGGCGGAGATTCCGTACTGCGGACCGGGGGTTCGGGCATCGGCCAATGCCATGGACAAATCCGTGACCAAGAAGCTGGCCGCGGTAACCGGAGTGGATATGGCCAAGTATTGTGTACTGAAGAAATATGAATACGACAAAAATCCGGAGGAACAGATTGCTCGCGCTCAGGCGGTGGACGACGGAAACTTCCCGCTTTTCGTAAAACCTTCTTCTGCCGGATCCTCTGTAGGTGCCCACAAGGTGAAGAAGGCAGAGGATCTTCGCCCGGCCATCGAGGATGCATTCCTCTATGACGACAAGGTTCTGGTGGAAGAGATGATCGCCGGCCGGGAAATCGAGGTGGCACTCCTGGGCAACGAGGAGCCGAAGGCTTCCTGCGTGGGAGAAATCCTGTCTGCCGACGAATTCTACGATTACGATGCGAAGTACAACAATCCGGAATCCCGGACGCGGGTCATCGACGATCTTCCGGAGGAAACCCTGAATCAGGTTCGGAACTACGCGGTGGAGATTTTCAAAGCACTGGACTGCAGAGGCCTGTCCCGCTGCGATTTCTTCTACAGCAACGACGGAAGAATCGTGTTCAACGAAATCAACACCCTTCCGGGCTTCACCAATATCAGCATGTATCCGCAGCTCTGGGCAGCCATGGGCAAACCGGCACCGCAGCTGCTGGAGGAATTGATTCAGCTGGCTTTGGAAGAGCATCAGTGGAACTAATAAAAAAAAAGAGCACGCAAACCCGCAGTTGTTCGACGCGGCGCTGCGTGCTTTTGCATAGGTATAACATTTGCATGGAATAAAGTGGGGGATGCAAGATGGGAGTAAATAGAAGATTTGTGGATTTGCACATGCATTCCACGGCGTCCGACGGAACGACGCCGCCGGAAAAGCTGATTGAAATTGCCCGGGCGGAAACGGCCCTGGCTCTGTCGGAGGGATGGATTTCGGAAGAACCCCGGGAATACATTATGGCATTGACGGATCACGACACGCTGGCGGGAATTCCCGCATTTGAGAAGGCGGCACGGCTATTCGAAAACGTCCGAATTATTCCCGGTGTGGAGATTTCCTCGGATTACCAAGGTCATGAGATTCACATTCTGGGCTACAATGTGGATTCGGAAAACAAAGAACTGCAGTCGGGACTGGAATATTACCGAGGGGAGCGGCAGCGCCGGAACCAGCGGATTCTGGGGAAATTCCGAGACATGGGAATTTCAATTCCGGAAGAGGAGCTGAGCACGCGGGAAAACGAGGCGGTGGGCAGGCCCCATATTGCCCGGTGGCTGGTTCGGCACCGGTATGCCAAATCCATCCGGGATGCTTTTGACCGTTTCCTAAATCCGGGAGAGCCCTGTTATGTTAATCGGGAAAAGGCGCCGGCGAAAGAGTGCATACAGTTGATCCGGAACGCCGGCGGTATCCCGGTACTGGCCCATCCGGTGCGGTATCGTTTCCTGAACCATCCGGAATTGGAGAAAATGATTCGCCGATTCACAGAGGATGGTCTGCAAGGGGTAGAGACCTACTACACGGAAAACCGCCCGGCGGATACCCGTTACCTGGAAGCACTGTCCGAAAAGTACCGCTTGATTCGCACCGGCGGTTCGGACTACCACGGCAAGAATAAGCCGAATCACCATATGGGCTACGGCCATGGAAATCTGGGAGAGACTATGGATCGGATTCAGGTAAACTTGTTGAAATCTCCATCATTTAAGGATAAAATGATGGAGATAGGCCAGAAATGAAGGAGATACCTATGAGAGATTTTGATTATATTGCAAGTCCTGCGAAGTTGCTGACACCTGAAATTGTTCAGATGATTACCAGCATTCACGAACATAAAGGCAAACAGGAATTATTTCTCGAAGCCAATGTAGATGAACTGAAAACGCTCTTAGAAGTTGCTTTGATTCAGAGTACGGGAGCATCTAACCGAATCGAAGGTATTTTTACAAGTGATAAGCGGTTGGAAGAATTGGTAAGCCAAAAAACAGAACCTCGCAATCGATCCGAGCAGGAGATTGCCGGTTATCGTGAAGTGCTTTCCACAATTCACGAAGGCTATGAATATATCAATCCCAGACCGAACATTATTTTGCAGTTACATCGAGATCTGTACTCCTATTCACAGGGGACTGCCGGTGGAAGTTATAAGAACTCCGATAACATAATTGCAGAAACAGATGCCGAGGGCCATCAGAAAGCACGTTTTATTCCGGTTCCCGCATTTCAGACTGCTGAAGCGATGGAAGAACTTTGCAATCGCTTCCTTAAAGCGTGGGAAGCTGACCGCATTGATAAACTGGTCCTGATTCCCATGTTTATTCTGGACTTTTTGTGTATTCATCCTTTCAATGACGGAAATGGTAGAATGAGCCGGTTGCTCACTTTGCTTCTTTTCTACAAGGCAGGTTACATCGTTGGGAAATATGTCAGTATGGAAATGCTGATTGAAAAGACTAAAGAAACATATTACGAAGCCCTTCAAGCAAGTTCTAACGGCTGGCATGAGGGTGAAAACAGCTATGAGCCTTTTGTTAAGTACTATCTGGGCATCATGCTGAAAGCATACAATGAATTTGAAAGCCGTGTAGAGCATTTAAAGCATCGCAGTATGTCTAAGCCTGATAGAATTAAAGAAGTTATTGATAACAAGGTTGGCAAGATTACAAAGAAAGAAATCATGGAGCTTTGTCCTGATATAAGCAAAGTTACCGTGGAAAGGACTTTGACTAACCTGGTTAAGAGTGGTTATATCGCAAAAGTTGGTGCAGGTCCATCTACCGGCTATGTCCGCATTTAATATAATATCTCCATCATTTCAAGTAAAATGATGGAGATATTTTTATATTGATGTAGATTCAGGAACAGAAAAAGTGAAGAATCCCAAATTCCGTTTACAGCTCCACCATCCGTTTCTTCAGCACCGGATGCATCTTGTACGGAGCCAGTTCCTTCATGGGTTCGATGACGAAGGAACGGTTGTGCATGTCCACGTGGGGGATGCACAGATCGTCGTCGGACATCACCAGGTCATCGTAGAAGATGATATCCAGGTCCAGAGTTCTCGGGCCCCAATGGATGATTCGCTCCCGGCCGGCCGCCGCTTCGATGCGGTGAAGCTCATCCAGGAGTTCGTGTGGGGTGAGCAGGGTGGTGATTCGAGCGGCGCCGTTCAGGAAGGACGGCTGGTCCGTTACGCCGTACGGCTCCGTCTCAATCAGAGTAGAAACCGCTTCCACATGAATGCCATTCGTGGCATTCATTTTGTCCACCGCATCTTCAATCAGCGCCCGGGAGTCGCCCAGGTTGGAACCCAGCGCGACGAACACCTCGTGGCGTCTGCGTTCACAGCTCACCGCAACGGTGCGGAGGGGGAGGCCCACCGGCGCCCAGGGCTTGCTGATTTCAATCCACACGCCGCGGATGCGTTCATCCATCTCCAGCACGGCTTTGGCAACGTGCTCGGCGCAGGCTTCAATCAGGTTAAAAGTATTTTCGGTCATGACCTGCTTAATCCGCTGGGAGACTTCCGCGTAGTTGACGGAATCCTCAATGCGGTCGGAAAGACCGGCCGGCCGGATGTCCACCTCCATCTCGCAGGACACGAGGAATTTCTGTCCCAGAACGTTCTCTTCCGGGAGCACCCCGTGGTTTGCAAAAATCTCCAGCCCTTCAATTCGAATGGTATCTTGTCTGTGCATTTTATTTTACCCCGTTAATCGCTTCTATCATCTTGATGGCTCTTACATTCTTCTCTACATCGTGTACCCGGACGAAACCGCAGTGAGTCTGCGCGGCGAGAACCGTGGTCACCAGCGTTCCTTCCTCCCGCTGATCCTTCGGCAGATCCAGTGTCAGGCCGATGACGGATTTTCTGGAGGTGCCCAGCAGAATCGGATACTCCAGTTTAGTGAACTCATCCAGATGCTTCAGGATGATGAGGTTCTCCTCATAGCTCTTGGCAAAACCCACGCCCGGATCCAGAATAATGGCATCCCTCCGAACGCCGGCCTGTAGTGCAAGCTGTGCACTCTTGGTCAGGTCGCCGATTACATCCGGCACCAGATTCTCATATACCGGAACCTCTCGGTTGTGGGAGAGGCAGCACGCCGCATCGTATTTCGCGGTCACCGCAGCAATCTTCTCGTCGTACAGGAATCCCCAGATGTCGTTTACCAGGTCGGCACCGGCGGAAAGAGCCGCATCTGCCACGGTGCTTTTGTAGGTATCGATAGAAATTGGAAGGTCAATTTCCTTCTTCAGGGCCTCAATCACCGGAACCACTCTCTCGATTTCTTCTTCATCGCTGATCTGAGTGTATCCCGGACGGGTGGATTCGCCACCCACATCGATGATAGCCGCACCTTCCTCTTTCATTTTCTTCGCATGGGCGAGGGCGCGGTCCAAGTTGTTCCAGCAGCCGCCGTCGGAGAAGGAATCCGGTGTCACGTTGAGGATTCCCATAACATAAGTTCGATTCTTAAGATCAAATTCTTTGTTGCCGATAATCATTTTTCTATCCCTTCGTTCTTCACTTTCCATTTGCACGTATCTGCGGCCTTGCAGCGAAAACACATTCGGGAGGCTTTGTCCGAACGGTGGAGCAGGGCGCCCAGCCCCGAACCACCTTCTTCTCCGTGCCCCCGAATGGCCTCCTGAATCAGCCTAATTTCCGATTCCGTATATCCGCAGTCCCGAAGAATTCCTTCCGCAATTACCGCACCGGCTTCGTCGTGGGAACCGGCACCTCGGTACTCGGCGGCCCGTCCGATATCGTGGAGGAGTGCGGCGGCATAGAGGATATTTTTGTCGTAATCCAATCCGTCTTCCAGCACCTGAATGTAGGAAATCCGCGCCACATCCAGCAGGTGCTCCAGCCCGTGCCGGCAGTAAATGCGGTCCGCTTCCAGCGCCTCAATCTCGTCCAGCAGCCGATTAAATTCTTCGTTTCGCACAATTCGGTTATATCTTTCGTCCATAGCTTCGTCCTAACGGATGCCCAGCAGGTTGAAAAAACTGTTCTGCAGACTGTCGTTCCCGGAGAACACGCCGCGGGTCACCACGTTCACCGTCTTCGTGCCCGGCTTTTTCACGCCCCGCATGGTCATGCACAGGTGCTCCGCCTCGCACACTACCATCACGCCCGCCGGCTCCAGGCAATCCATAATCGCATCCGCAATCTGCGCCGTCATGCGCTCCTGCAGCTGCAGCCTTCTGGCATAGACCTCCACGGTTCGGGCCAGCTTGGACAGCCCCACAACCTCGCCCTTCGGAATGTAGGCGATGTGCACCTTTCCGAAGAACGGCAGCATATGATGCTCGCACATGGAATAGAAATGTATATCCCTCTCTACCACCATCTCATCGCTGTCAACTGTGAAAACCTTCGACAGATGCTCCTTGGCATTCACCGTCATTCCGCCGCAAATCTCCTCGTACATCTTCGCAATTCGATCCGGCGTCTCCACCAGCCCCTCTCGGGCAGGGTCCTCCCCGATTCCTTCGAGTAGCATAACAACTGCTTTTTTAATTTTTTCTGTATCCACTTCCGTGCTCCTCTCTTCTTTTCACAGTTTCGCAATAATTTCCTAAAAATAAAATTTCTCAATCCCATCCTTGGCCGACCCAAGCAGGGAGAGCGATCCGGTCACCAGTACCGCGTCGCTTGTCGCTTCTTTTATGGCGGTCTCAATGGAGTCCGCTATGTCCGATTTCACACCCACCTTCTCGTACACTGCAGCCAGCTCCTCCTTGGGAAGGCTGCGGCCAACCTCCGGAAGGTCGATGCAGATCGCATGGTTCAGCACGCCGCTAAGAATCTCGGCGATTTTCGAATACTCCTTGTCCCTAAAAACACCGGTAACGGCGGTGAACTTCGTGTCCGGCCAGCATTCTCGGAGCGTTTCCGCCAGGCATTCCGCCGCCGCTGCGTTGTGGGCGCCGTCCAGAATCCAGATCTTGGAGTCCTTTCGGATGATTTCCAGCCGTCCCGGCCAGCGGGTTTTCGCAAGTCCGTTTCGAATGTTCTCTTCCGTAACGGCCGCACCGGTTTTCTGAAGGGCAGAGGCAACCTCAATGGCCACCGCCGCATTCCGGAGCTGATGGCGGCCCAACAGTCGGATGGAATATTCTCTTCCTTTATATAAGAAGGTTTGACCCTCCGGCGAATTTTCTTCTCGGATGCATTCCGCGGTATAGGTGATCGGGCAGCCTATGTTTTTGGCCGCCGCTTCCAGGACTTCCATGGCCTCCGGATCCTGAGGTCCGGTTACCACGGCAGCGCCCGGCTTGATGATGCCGCTCTTGCAGGTGGCGATCTCCCGAAGGGTGTTTCCCAGGATGCCGATGTGATCCATGCTGATGGACGCAAAAGCGCACACCAGCGGACTCTTAATGACGTTGGTGGAATCAAGGTCACCGCCCATGCCGGTTTCCAGCATTACGTAGTCACAGTTTCGCTCCTTGAAATATTCAAAGGCGATGGCGGTCTCCAGTTCGAAAACCGTAGGATGGTTCAGGCCTTTGGCTGTCATTCGGTCCGCCGCATCCTTTACCTTTTGCACCAGTTCCGGAAATTCCGACTCGGTCATCCATTCGCCGTCAATCTGAAAGCGCTCCAGGTAGCCGAAGACGGAAGGGGAGCTGTAGCAGCCCACCCGGTATCCTGCATCCATAAGTATGTTCTTAGTGTAGGAAAGGATGGAACCCTTTCCGTTGGTGCCCGCAATGTGGACAATTCGAAGATCGTCCTGCGGGTTATCCAGCTCTTCCATGAGCGCTCGTATGGAGTCCAGGCCCAGGATAATCCCGGACGCGGACACGTTATTCAGGTATTCCCTGGCTTCGGTATAATTCACTTTTCCACTCCTCGCTGTGTATATCTGTCTTTTTGAAAGCCCCAATCGCTTGAAAAACAGGGCTTATTTCAAAAACCATAACCTTTAAAATAATATCATAGAACCATTGGGATTTAAACATAAACGGGGAAACAAATGAGAAAATGTGATGGTTTGAAAGCCAGTGGAAAAATATCCTTGCAAAGTGAAAACCCCCTTGGTAGACTTCAAAGGAAGAAACAAAAAGAGAGGACATTATAGGTAATGATTGGTTTTATTCTAGGTATTGTGGTAGGCTGCGCCCAGCCCATCATGACGAGTCTGAACACGAAGCTCAGCCAGCGGTTGCGGTCGCCGCTTCTGCCGAGTTGTACAACATTCATACTGGCGATGATTCTCACCGGCTGCGTGCTGTTGGTGCTTCAGGGCAATCTGTACATTCCACTGGGGACAATTGCCAAGGAACCTTGGTGGATCTGGACGGGCGGTATCTGCGGAGACATCATCGTCATCTTCAGCATTCTGTGCCTGCCGAAGCTGGGAAGCGTAGAGACCGTGGTTTTCCTGGTGCTGGGACAGATTGTATCCGGACTGTACATCGACCACTTCGGTGTGTTTGAATCTGCGGTAATCCCTATGACCCTCCTGAGAGCGGTGGGGGCGGTACTTGTTTTTGCCAGCGTGGTAGCGGTTTCCGGAAACATCAAATCGGACGCACCGGAGAAAGCCAAGGGCGTGAACTTCTACCGATTCCTAGACTTCATCGCGGGCGTGGCCTGTTCCGTGCAGATTGCGGTGAACGGACGATTGGGCATCGTGGCGGGACTCAGCTTCCGGGCCACCATCATCTCCATGATTATGGGATTACTGGGGGCACTGGCGGTGATTCTTTTCCTCCGGCTGACCAAAGGACCGGGCAGCATCATCGACCCGACCCTCCCGAAAATCAAGGGACATTGGTGGATGTGGACCGGCGGACTGTGTTCTTTTACCATTGTGGGCGGAAACGTCATCCTGCAGCTGCTCATGGGTACGGGACTGGCGGCCATCCTCAATATTCTGGGGCAGACACTCGCCGGCGTGGTGATTGACGCCACCGGATTCCTGGGAATTCCGAAGAAGTCGGTGACCCTGCGCAAAATCATCGGACTGGCGGTCATGATCGTGGGCACGGCATTGATCAGTTATTTTTAGTTTCGTAAAAGGAGGTTGTCATGAAGATGAAGGTTGCGGTGCTGCAGACCAAAGTGTTTGCGGACAAGAACGAGAATCTGGAGCAGGTGAAAGCGCTGATGGCGCGGGAGGATGTGGCCGCTTGTGACCTGGTGACCCTTCCGGAAATGTGGAACTGTCCGTATCAGACGGAGAACTTCCCCATCTATGCGGAGAGAGAGGACAGCGAGTTCGTCCGGGCCCTCGCGGAACTGGCCAAGAAGCATCACGTGTATTTCCAGGCGGGGTCGATTCCGGAGGTGGACGATGCCGGACACGTGTACAACACCGCCTATACGTTTGACCGGGAGGGGAAGCGCATCGGAAAATATCGGAAGGTGCATCTCTTTGATATTTTCGTAAAAGGAGGACAGGTGTTCAAGGAGTCCGACACCCTGACGGCGGGGGATGCTTTCCAAGTGTTCGATACGGAATTTGGAAAAATGGGCGTGAATATCTGCTTCGACATCCGCTTCCCGGAAAGTGCGCGAATCCCAACCCTCCACGGGGCGCGAATCCTCATGAATCCGGGGGCCTTCAACATGACCACCGGCCCGGCCCACTGGGAGCTGGCCTTCCGGCAGCGGGCGGTGGAGAACCAGGTGTACATGATTGGGGCGGCGCCGGCCCGGGATCCGGAGGCGGGGTACACCTCCTGGGGCCATTCCATCATCGCGGATCCGTGGGGATACGTGGTGGTGCAGTTGGACGAGAAGGAAGGCGTGGCCATCGCTGAGCTGGATCTGGATGAGATTGACCGCACTCGGGAGAACCTGCCGTTCCTGAGCGCCAGAAGAACGGACCTGTACCGGCTGGAGGAAGTGTAGATTAGATAGAAATGAAAAGAGCCCCGGGCAAATCGCTCGGGGCTCTCGTAATTCACTTTGCATTATGCTTTCCAAAGTCCGTGCAGGTTGCAGTAAGCGTATACCGCAACGACGGAATCGTCCTCCGTCAGCGCGAATTCCAGCGCCGGTTTGTCGCCCGGCTGAAGGGTCTTCCGCTGAGCCCCTTTCTCCGTTTCCACGGCAACCCATTCGATATAGTGATTTTCTACCATTGGATGTTCCACCGATCCGACGGTTACCTTCACCTTGTTTCCATCAACCACATAGGAAGGCACGTGCTTTTCCGCTGCGCCGTCCGAAGTTCCCGGAATCAGTTCCGTCATCTTCTGTCCGCAGCATACCATCGGAACACCGCTGTCGCGGATCATGCCAATCAAATTGCCGCAGTGCTCACATACTAAGAATTTCATTTGCTTTACCTCCTTTGATTAATTTCCCATCGTTACCGATGCATTTGCAGAACCATGTGCCAACGGGGCATATGGTTCATATATAATATCACGTTTTCGGAGAGAATTCTCTTTTTTAGAGAAAATAGATCATCCACTTTTCTTGGCACGCCAACACCGGCGCCTTTTCCTCGGCGCGCGACGGCCCATGTTGGCGTCGGCCTCCCCGCAAAGCCTTTCTCTTTCGCCACGCCACGCCAACAGGGCCCGGATTTTCCGCGCCGGCAGGTGCCCATGTTGGCGTAGGCCTCCCCGCAAAGCCTTTGTCCTTCGCCTCGTCACGCCAACAGGGCCTGAATTTCCCGCGCCGGCGGGCGCCCATGTTGGCGTCGGCCTCCCGGCAAAGCCTTTGTCCTTCGCCACGCCACGCCAACAGGGCCCGGATTTCCCGCGCCGGCGGCTGCCCATGTTGGCGTCGGCCTCCCGGCAAAGCCTTTGTCCTTCGCCTCGTCACGCCAACAGGGCCCGTATTTTCAGCGCCGGCGGCTGCCCATGTTGGCGTCGGCCTTCCCGAAAAGCCTTTGTCCTTCGCCTCGTCACGCCAACAGGGCCCGGATTTCCCGCGCCGGCGGTCATCCATGTTGGCGTCGGCCTCCCCGCAAAGCCTTTGTCCTTCGTCTCGCCACGCCAACAGGGCCCGGATTTTACCCGCCAACAGCGCGCCCGCCCCGGGCGCGGTTTCCGCGCCGCCGGTTTTTGTCGCCGGTCTTGCACAAAATATTATGCTGTATTTAATTAGATACTTTAAATATACTCATAAAATATAATAAAAGGTAAAGCTGCGTGGTATAATGTCATAAAAATAACGTGCACGCGAGTATAAAAACTGTGCAAACCAACAAAGGAGGAAAGGGTATGCTAGACGCACAATATTATGAGAAGACAGATGAAATCATCGCCAACCATACAAGAGAAGAACGCTCACTGATTCCGATTATTCAGGACATTCAGGAAGAATATCGGTATCTTCCGCCGGAGCTGCTGACGTATGTGGCGAAAGAGATTGGAATTACCGAAGCCAAAGCCTTCAGCGTTGCCAGCTTCTACGAGAATTTTTCTTTTGAGCCAAAAGGAAAATACGTGATTAAGGTCTGTGACGGGACGGCCTGTCACGTGCGGAAGTCTATTCCGATTCTGAATGCGCTGAACAAAGAGCTGGGACTGAACGAACACAAACATACCTCGGACGATATGCTTTTCACCGTGGAAACGGTTTCCTGTCTGGGCGCCTGCGGACTGGCACCGGCGATTACCGTGAACGATGAGGTGCATCCGAAGATGTCGCCGGAGAAAGCAATGGATCTGCTGGAAGAACTGAGAGGTGAATAGGATGAAGCTTGAAAACAGAACGGAACTGAAAGAGTATCGGGCGGAATGTCAGAAGAAGCAAAGCGCCGACTGCAGGGTGCTGGTCTGCGGCGGAACCGGATGCCTGGCCAGCGGATCCGAGAAAATCTATGAGAAGCTCACGGAGCTGACGAAGGAAAATGCCGGCGTGGAAGTGAAAATCGGGGAAGAGATTGCCCATGCCGGTACCGAGCACGTACATACAAAGGTGATGAAGAGCGGCTGCCACGGTTTCTGCGAAATGGGCCCGCTGGTACGAATCGAGCCATACAATTATTTATACATCAAAGTAAAGCTGGAAGACTGCGAAGAGATTTACCGGGAGACCATTCTGGGAGGAAGACCGATTGAGCGCCTGATGTACAAGATGGACGGCGTAACTTACCCGTCCCAGGAAGAGATTCCGTTCTATGCAAAGCAGACGAGACTGGTGCTGAAGCATTGCGGACACATCGATGCGGAACACATCGAAGGCGCTTTGGCCGTGGGCGGATACAAGGGAATCGAAAAAGCTATTTTTGAAATGACGCCGGAAGCAGTCATTCAGTGCATTTACGATTCCAAGCTGCGGGGCCGCGGCGGTGCAGGCTTCCAGACCGGAAAGAAATGGAAGCAGGTGGCATCCCAGGAGGAAAAGATTCGTTACGTGGTATGTAACGGTGATGAAGGCGATCCGGGTGCATTTATGGACCGAAGCATCATGGAAGGCGACCCGCACCGCATGATCGAAGGCATGATGATTGCGGCATACGCGGTTCAGGCACAGGAAGGATATATCTACGTTCGTGCGGAATATCCGCTGGCCATCGAAAGACTGAAGACCGCCATTCAACAGGCAGAGGCGATTGGGCTGCTGGGCGACAATATTCTGGGAACGGATTTCAGTTTCCACCTCCACATCAATCGAGGCGCCGGTGCTTTCGTATGCGGCGAAGGAAGTGCTCTGACCGCATCCATTGAAGGTCGGAGAGGCATGCCGAGAGTTAAGCCGCCGCGTACCGTTGCTCAGGGACTGTGGGCAAAACCGACGGTTCTGAACAACGTGGAAACCTATGCCAATGTGCCGATGATTTTGCTGAACGGTGCGGATTGGTACAGGGGAATCGGTACGCCGGACAGCCCGGGTACTAAGGCGTTTGCCCTGACCGGCAACGTAAGAAACACGGGTCTCATCGAAGTGCCGATGGGAATTACGCTGCGGGAAGTCATTTACGACATCGGCGGCGGACTGCAGAACGATAAAGAATTCAAGGCCGTACAGATTGGCGGACCGTCCGGCGGCTGTCTGACGAAAGACCAGCTGGACAGCAAGATGGATTTCGATTCTCTGGCAAAGATCGGTGCCATGATTGGATCCGGCGGTCTTGTTATCATGGACGAGGACACCTGCATGGTGGAGGTTGCGCGGTTCTTCATGAGCTTCACCCAAAGAGAGAGCTGCGGAAAGTGCGTGCCGTGCCGGGAAGGAACGAAGCGTATGCTGGAAATCCTGGAACGGATTGTTGCGGGAAAAGGAAAGCCGTCGGATATGGACGAACTCCGGGAGCTGGCGGACATGATCGAATGCACCGCCCTTTGCGGACTGGGCAAGAGCGCACCGAAGCCGGTCATCAGTACCATGAATGCGTTTGAAGACGAGTATCTGGAACACATCAACGAGAAAAAATGCAGAACGGGAATTTGCTCCAACCTGCGGAGATTCCAGATTGACCCGAATGTATGCAAGGGATGCTCGAAGTGTGCACGGAATTGTCCGGCAGGCGCAATTGAGGGCGAACTGAAATCGCCGTATCACATCAATCAGGAAAAATGCATCAAGTGCGGTGCCTGCATGGAGCAGTGTCCATTCAAGGCCATTCACATCGAAAAGTAGGAGGGACGATTATGGGATATATGACAATTGATGGGAGGACGGTAGAATTTACCGATGAGCCGAATGTGCTCGCCGTCATTCGTAAAGCAGATATCGATATACCAACACTTTGCTATCATTCGGAGCTGTCCGTGTACGGCGCCTGTCGTCTGTGCACGGTGGAAAATGAGCGAGGAAAGACCTTCGCCTCCTGCTCCGAGCCGCCGAGAGACGGAATGATCGTCTACACCAATACGCCGCGCCTGATGAAGTACCGGAAGCTCATCCTGGAGCTTTTGCTGGCAGCGCATTGCAGAGACTGCACCACCTGCATCAAGAGCGGCGAGTGTCAGCTGCAGGCACTGGCGCACCGCATGGGCGTGGAGACCATTCGATTTGAAAATACCAAAGAGCAGCATCCGCTGGATTTCAGTTCTCCGTCCATCGTGCGGGATCCGAATAAGTGCATCCTCTGCGGAGACTGCGTCCGCATGTGCGACAACGTGCAGTCGGTGAACGCCATCGACTTTGCATACCGGGGCACTCGGGCGTTGGTAACACCTGCTTTTAACAAGAAAATTGCCGAAACGGACTGCGTCAACTGCGGACAGTGCCGCGTGGTATGTCCCACTGGCGCCATCAGTATTCACACGAATACGGACACTGTTTGGGATCTTCTGGCGGATAAAAACACGAAGGTCGTGGCGCAGATTGCTCCGGCAGTGCGCGTTGCGGTAGGAGATCGGTTCGGTCTGCCAAAGGGTGAAAACGTGATGGGCAAGCTGGTAAACGTGCTGCACCGGCTAGGCTTCGATGAAGTATATGATACCTCCTACGGTGCAGACCTGACGGTCATCGAGGAATCCGAAGAGCTGTTGAACCGTCTGGAAGCCGGCGAGAACCTTCCGCTGTTCACCTCCTGCTGTCCGGCATGGGTGAAATTCTGCGAGGAACGCTATCCGGACCTGGCAAAGAATCTGTCCACTTGCCGCTCGCCGCAGCAGATGTTCGGTGCGGTAGTGCGGGAATACTATAAGGATCCGGAGAAGAGCGGCGGAAAGAGAATCGTGTCGGTTTCCATCATGCCGTGTACCGCTAAGAAAGAAGAAATTCTGAGACCGGAGTCCACCACCAACGGAAAACAGGATATCGATTATGTCCTGACCACAACGGAACTGATCGGCATGATTCGAAAAGCCGGAATCCGTTTCGAAGATTTGGAGATTGAGGCAACGGATATGCCGTTCGGCATCGGATCCGGGGCCGGCGTCATCTTCGGCGTTACCGGCGGTGTGACGGAAGCGGTTCTGAGACGCCTCCGGGAAGGCCACAACCGTGCGGATATGGAGAAGATTAAATTCAGCGGCGTTCGCGGCGAAGACGGACTCAAAGAAGTGGCGTTCGACTACAACGGACGCACCATCCGTGCCGCGGTTGTAAACGGTCTGGGCAATGCGAACAGCCTGATGAAGAGAATTCAGAGCGGCGAAGTGCAGTACGATTTCGTGGAAGTCATGGCCTGCCGACGGGGATGCATCATGGGCGGCGGACAGCCGGTACCGGTAGATCCGGAAAGCCGAATTGCGAGAAGCAAGGGCATCTACAACACGGACATCAACACGCAGATCAAGAAGTCCAATGAGAACCCGTTGGTTCAGTCGCTGTACGACGGCCTGCTGAAGGGAAAGACCCACGAGCTGCTGCATCGGAATTTTGAAGCGGCAGGGAAATAAACGCGCTTAATAAAATGATGTAGATTGCGAAAATCCCCACCTTGTCGGATACTCCGATGGGTGGGGATTTTTACTCTATTTCATAATATCCACAATCGCCTGAATCAGTGCGCCGCGGAAGCCGTTGGTCTCCAGCGCAGCCACGCCCTTGATGGTGGCGCCACCCGGGGAGCAGACGCCGTCCTTCAGTGCGGCCGGATGGGAGCCGGTCTCCATGGCATAGGCCGCAGAGCCCTCCATCATCTTCTCGACCAGACGGTATGCGGTGGCCCGAGGCATTCCGTGGAGAACCGCCGCATCGGCCAAAGCCTCGATGACGATGTCCATAAAGGCCGGCGTGCTTCCCGCCACGATGCCGCCCAGGTCCAGCAGCTCCGGCGGAAGCAGTTCAATCAGCGCGATGCGGCCGAACACTTCGTTGAAAATCTCCAGCTGTTCTTCCGTCAGAGAATGGTCTTTGGAACATACCAGAACACCCTTGCCCACTTCAATCGGTGTGTTCGGCACCACGCAAATCACGTGACAGCCCTCCGGAAGAAGTTCGGTATAGCGCTGATGGGAAATCCCGTAAGCGATGGAAACGATGATTTTGCCCGGGAGCAGATTCCGCACTTCCCGGAGAACGTTCTCCACCTGCGTCGGAATGACGCCCACGATCACGATGTCGGAATTTTCCACCACCTCAGCGGTAGTCCCCGGGTGGATGCCCAACGCCGCACAGTTGCTTTCCAGCCGCGCCCGGTTCCGTGCACTGGCGGTAATCCGGGACGGATTAATTCCGCCGTAGGTAATAAAACCCTTCACGATGGCAGAGGACATGCTGCCCAGTCCGATAATACCGATTCTTGTATTTTCTGCGTTCATAACAATCATTCCTTTCCAATAAAAACAGTTTCGCTAAAGTTCGGGGTGTCCGCCTTCCTCGTCGTCTTTGGCGGGGAGCAGGCCGTCCACCTCAAAGCAGGTGAGCCAGGGATGCTCTTCATACCGCACCGTAATCTCTCCGTCGATGATGACCCCCTCCGCCGGATAATACACATTTCCCAGCTCGCTGGAGTCCAGGGTGTACCCCTGTGCCAGCAGGGACTCCTTCTCCTCATCGGTAAACCTTACCGATATCTCCAATCGTGGAGGCGCGCATCAGCTGGTGATGGTTTCCACCGAAAGGAGGACGTGGCGAAAGCCCCGCTTCTTCATGTATGCAACGGCATTTTCATTTAGTTTAACCATAATATACCTCCGTGTACGAAGGGATTGTAACACAAAGGGAAAAGCCGGTGCAAGGGGAGGAAAAGAAAAGAGACAGCCCGTGCAGGCTGCCCCCTTCTTTATGTAGGAAAATCATGTCATGTTGTATGTGAAAGTGATTGATAACGGAACGGAGGATTAGTCGATAAAGCCTCTCTTCTCCAATACCCGGATGATGTTGCGGCCTTCTTCGGTTCCGTCGATGATTCTTCTCTGACGCTTGGAGTCCCCGATGTTCATAATCTCGATGGAGCCTTCTTCCCCGAATTCTTCGTTGAGCATATCCAGTACCGGGTTGTTGGACTTCAGACCCATGCAGATGCATCCGTAGTCGAACGGTACTTCTTCAATCTCACCATCCGGATTCTTAACGACGAAGCAATCCGGTTTTACTTCCTGCAGTGCAGTGGAAGGTCTCTGATGTACGTCGTACTTCTTCATCAGATCGGCGATGCTGACCTTGGTGATCGGATCCAGTCCGGCACCGATGGCAGGCATCATCTCGATGACGGTGGTATCGGCGCCCTTCGGTGCGAAGTATTCCACAACGTCCAGGCCTACGGCACCGCCGCCGACGATAACGGCCTTTTTGCCGGTCAGGTCTTCCGGATAGTTCGGCAGGTTATCGATGACGCCCAGTACGGTCTTTACCTTTCCGCCTTCCTTATTCACATTCTCTTTCAGTCCCGGAATCGGAAGAATCAGTGGCAGGGAACCGGTGGCATTGACAATCACGTCCGGATTCAGGCTCTTTACGAACTCCGGTGTGGCTTCCGTGCTGAGGAATGTGTGGAGGTTGTGGAGCTTTGCCATTCTTCTCTCCAGGTAATCCGGGAAATCTCTGAGTCGGTTCTTGTCCGGGAACTTGGAGATCTCCACAGCCAGTCCGCCCAGGTGATCCGCCTTCTCAATCAGGAATACGGAGCAGCCTACTTCTGCTGCGGTACATGCGGCTTCCATACCGGTGGTACCTCCGCCGATGACAACGACGTTGCAAGCCTTGTTGACCTTCAGCTTTTTATATTCTTCTCCTTCCAGAACTGCCGGGTTCACGGTGCAGCGAATCGGACGGTTGTTGCCGATACGGTTGCCGGCACATCCGATGTTGCAGGAGATGCATTTGCGGATGTCGTCTTCACAGCCGAACTCTGCCTTGTTGACCCAATCCGGATCGGCAATGAGTCCACGGCCGATTCCGATGAAGTCGGCATCGCCTCTTTCCAGAATTTCGTTGGCCACCTTCGGGCTTCGGATGTTGCCCATGGTGATTACCGGCTTTCCGTATTTCTCCTTTACGGCCTTTGCCATGTAGGATCTCCATCCGTCGGCATAGCAGTTGCTGTCAATCTGATACTGCAGGGACTGATTCAGGCCGGCGGAAACGTTGTATACGTCGACGAATTCATCGAAGTACTGCAGATATTCTAGACAATCTTCCAGAGTGTTGCCGCCCGGCAGCATCTCGTCGGCACTGATTCTGCAGAGGATTGGTGTGAACGGTCCCACCTGCTTTCTCACTTCTTCCAGAACCATCCGTCCGAAGCGGGCTCTGTTCTCCAGGCTGCCGCCGAATTCGTCTGTTCTCTTATTGTAGATCGGAGAGAGGAACTGGCTGATGAGGTAGGAGTGTCCGCAGTGAACTTCTACGGCATCGAATCCTGCAGTTACGGCTCTCTTCGCGGCTTCGCCGTATTTTTTTACGATAACTTCCATTTCTTCCTTGGTCAGAGGACGAGGTTCCTCGCCGCCATCCTTAGATGGAACGTTGGATGCGGATACCGGCTGTACTCCGGTACGAGCGGAAGATGCGGAGGCACCGGCATGGTTGATCTGAATGGCAACCATGCCGCCTTCGTCATGGATGGTATCGGTAAGCTTGTAAAGTCTCGGCATGAAGCTGTCGTGGTCGATACGGATTTGGCTGGTGCCGTTGGATCCGGTCGGGAAATCCACGTTTGCGTTCTCGACGATAATCAGACCCGTGCCGCCTTTGGCTCTGAGTCTGTAGTAATTGATGTGCTGATAGCTCATCTGGCCGTCCGGTTCACCGTAGTTGGTTCCCATCGGGGTCATTACAACTCTGTTCTTGAAAGTAGTACGGTTTACGGTAATCGGTTTGAAAATGTTTGGATAATCCTTCTTCATTGTATTTCCTCCCTTACGGGTTCTGTTCACCCTGTTTGAAATTCACTGTTCTTAATAATCGAGGGTTATCTCTCTGCCTTGTGGTACCTATATGATAAATAAAAAACGGGCAAAAGAAAAATATCTTTCTTGCCCGTAATTGATAGCTTGAACGTATCGATAAGAAAATATCAATGCGTTACAGAATTGTTTTCAGCTCGGAAGAATCCAGGTCCGAGCCCTTGATCATAAAGTCGATGAAGCGTTTTGCCGCCGGAATCAGGTAGTGGTTCTTCAGCCATACGATGTTCACATAATGAATCAAATCCACATCGGAGATGCTGTGAATTTTCAGATGCTCTTCGTTCAGAACGTCCACCCGTGCCACGAGGGCGATGCCGAACTGTTCCCGCACCAGCGCCTGGATGGCGTTCTCATCGGAACATTCGCAGATGATGTTCGGTGTGATGTCCAGGTTGCGGTAGAGGCGTTTCGTATAGCCGCCTAATCCGGAGATTCGGTCATATCCGATTACCGGATAGTGGGTCAGCTCCCGGATGGACAGATCGTCCTTCTCCGCCAGCGGGTGATCCTTGGAAGTGATGATTACCATTTCCTGCTTCAGGATGGGGGTGAATTCCAGCTCCTCTTCATTCTCCGAAAAAGAACAGAAGCCCACGTCCAGGTTGCCGTTCTTGATTTCCTTTATGATAGAGGAGGAGCGATTTTGAGTGAAGCCGAAGGTGACCTTCTCGTTCTCCGGCATGTCCAGGAAGGATCGCACTTTGTGGGGGATGTAGTAGTTGGCCAGGGGGAAGACGTAGCCGATGTCAATTCTTCCGCCGTTGGTGGACAGCTCCTTCATCTTGTATGTTGCTCGGTCGCATTCGTCCAGAATGCGGTTGGTGTATTCCAGAAAGAGCCGGCCGCTTCCGGTCAGCGCAATGTGCCGTCCGGTTCGTTCGAAGAGGACGACGCCCAGCTCGTGCTCCAGGGTGTCGATGGAGCGGGAAAGGGACGGCTGAGAAATGTACAGTTCCTCTGCAGCCGCCCGGAAATTCATGGTCCGTGCGACCGCCTGAAAATATTTTAGTTGATTGAGTGTCATCGTTGGAGCCTCGCGTATTTTTTTTTACCTTGCAAAAAACACATACCATATAATAGATAATAACATAATTCAATTTTGATTGATACATTCAAGCTATCGTTTTTCGCAATAGATGGCATTGGACAGTATCAAAATCCGGCGTTAAAATATAAACAAATCAAATAGTTAGTGTTTTAACAAAGTTGTCTTCTGGCTTGTGGTAAAGCAAAGACATCACAGAGGGGCATGCAGAAGGCTGCCCGGGATTATACAAAAGGAGAAAAACAATGGCTGAAAGAATTACAGGACACACCGAACTCGTTGGACTTATGGCTTACCCAATCCGTCACTCCAGCTCGCCGGCAATGCAGAACGAAGCATTTGCGGAACTGGGCGAGGATTACGCATACCTGGCATTTGAAGTGGGCGCCGATGAAATCGAAGATGCGGTAAAAGCAATTCGCACTCTGAAGATGAGAGGGTCCAACATCTCCATGCCGAACAAGACGCTGGTGGGTCAGTACCTGGACGAACTGGATCCGGCGGCCGAGCTTTGCGGAGCCGTTAACACCGTCGTAAACGACAACGGACACTTGAAGGGCTACATCACCGACGGTATCGGATTCATGGCTGCACTGAAGGACAACAACATCGACCCGATCGGCAAGAAGATGACCATCTGCGGAGCCGGCGGTGCGGCAACCGCCATTGAAATTCAGGCGGCACTGGACGGGGTTGCGGAGATTTCCATCTTCAACATCAAGGATAAGTTCTTCGCAGCCGGTGAAGAAACCGTAAGAAAGATCAACGAGAAGACCAACTGCAAGGCGGCAATTTACGATCTGGCGGACACCGAGAAGCTGAGAGAAGAGATGGCAGACAGCTACATCTTCGTAAACGCCACCGGTGCCGGCATGAAGCCGCTGGAGGATGTCAGCGTTGTTCCGGACAAGTCTTTCTTCAATCCGGATTTGATTGTAGTAGACGTTCCGTACGGAGTGCTTCTGACCAAGATGAGAAAGATGGCCAAGGAAGTGGGCTGCAAGACCATGAACGGACTGGGCATGATGCTCTTCCAGGGTGCAGCGGCGTTCAAGCTTTGGACCGGAAAAGAGATGCCGATTGAACACATGAAGGAAGTTCTGGGCATCAGCTACGACGACTAAGGGAAAAATGCAATCGAAAATCTAGAAATTAACAAGGGATTATCGTAGAATAGAGGAAAAGTATTATGACGAACAAAAAATATTTACCGAGCGTAATCGTTCTTTATCTGAACTACTTTCTCCACGGAATCGGCTGCTCCATCCTGGGACAGGTGGCAATTAAGGAAGCACTTTCCGCAAGCTGGAACGTGGAAGTCATGGCAATCACCGCAATTTCCGCAGCCCTGGGCTTCGGAAGACTGATTGCACTTCCGTTCGCCGGACCGCTCTCGGATAAGCTGGGCCGGAGATTCTCCACGGCAATCGGCGGATTTGCCTATGCCGCATATCTGATCGGACTGGCTCTGGCATTCAACATGGGCGGCGGCACCGGATACAAGGTGGCATATGTCTGCGCCGTAATCGGCGGTATCGCCAACTCCTTCCTGGATACCGGAATCTATCCGGCAGTGGGAGAGATTATCGACAAGGCCCCGGGCGTTGCAACCATCGGAATCAAATTCGCCATCTCCGGATCGCAGCTGCTCCTGCCGTTCTTCCTGGGAATTGCCGTAGGACAGACCACCGGCGGACTGGTAAGCTACAACGCACTGTTCTATGTAGTGGGTGTGGGATACCTCATTCTGATGGCACTGATTCTGTTCTTCCCGCTGCCGGATGCCGACGCGAAGAAGGGCGAGAAGAAGGAAGGTCTGATTGCGGGAATCAAGAAGGCCAACTTCTCGGCCGGTTCCGTCGCAATGATTCTCATCGGATTCACCTGCACCGGTACCTTCCAGCTGTGGCTCAACTGCGCACAGAACTACGCGAAAGATGTTGTAGGCTGGGCCGATCCGGCGATCATGCAGACCTTCTATTCCGCAGGAACCATGATCGGTCTGATTATCACCGCAGCGCTGACAAAGAAAATTAAAGACGTACGATTCATCATGGTATACCCGGCAATCTGTGCCGCAATGATGATTGTGGTTTTACTGGTACCGTCTCAGGCGATGTGCCAGGTGGGATCCTTCGTAATCGGATGGGCCGGCGCCGGCGGACTGCTGCAGATTGCAACCGCCGTGTGCAACATGCTCTTCCCGCAGATCAAGGGAACCGTTACCGCGCTGGTAATGATTGCATCTTCGCTTTGTAACTACACGATTCTGACTGCAGCCGCAGCGATGACGCCGTCCGCCGTTATGACGATGAACATCGTGCTCACCGTAATCGGTCTGCTGCTGGGAATCTTTGTCAACAAGAACTACTCCAAGATGCTGGAGGCTGCTGAGAAATCCGCATAATCGGACGGAATGGAAAGGATGAGAGAAATGAACACTGTAAAGGTTAGAAATACGGTAATCGGCGAAGGCATGCCGAAGATCTGCGTGCCGATTGTGGGGGTCACGAAAGAAGCCATTCTGGAGGAGGCGAAAGCCATCACCCGGCTTCCGGCAGACGTGGTGGAATGGCGAATCGACTGGTTCGAGAACGTGTTCGACTTCGCGGCGCTGGAAGATGTGATGAAGGATCTTCGCGCAGTGCTGGGCGACCTGCCGCTGCTGATGACCTTCCGGACCTCCAAAGAGGGCGGCGAGAAGGCCATCGAAGATGAAGTTTATGCGGATATCAACATTAAAGCAGCTCAGACCGGTTACGTGGATATGATCGATGTGGAGATTTTCACCGGGGATGAAGTTGTGAAGAAAATCATCGAGGGCGCCCATGCTGCCGGCGTGAAGGTTGTAGCTTCCAACCACGATTTCTTCAAAACACCGGAGAAGGACGACATCGTCCGCCGCCTCTGCAAGATGCAGGAGATGGGTGCGGATATTCCGAAAATTGCCGTGATGCCGCAGAACAAGAAGGACGTGCTGACCCTCCTGGCAGCCACGGAAGAGATGGTATCGATTCACGCGGACCGTCCGATCATCACCATGTCGATGGCGGGCACCGGTGTTATCAGCCGCCTCTGCGGAGAGGTGTTCGGATCCGCACTGACATTCGGCGCAGCCGCAAAAGCATCCGCTCCGGGTCAGATGGGCGTGGAAGATCTGAAGCAGGTTCTCACACTGCTTCACGGCGCACTGTAAAAACAATTTCAATGAAGCCTGCGTCCCGGTGGAAGTTCGTTTTCGCCGGGATGAGGTATGATGCGTGCGATGCAAGAAAGGAACAAGGCCATGAGAAAAGCGTTAAAATGGCTGGATGACAATCTGGAAGAATTCCTGCTGGTTCTCCTGCTGCTGGGAATGGCGGTCATCATGGGAATCCAGATATTCTCCCGGTTCGCACTGAAGGAGTCCCTGTCCTGGACGGAAGAACTCACACGATACCTGTTCATCTGGGCGGGCTTCCTCAGCCTCAGCTACTGCTGCAAGCGGTGCATCTCCATCAAAATTGAACAATTCGTGGCGCAATTCTCCCGGCGTACCAAGGCGATCATCAAGGTCATCACTCATACCGTTGAGCTGGCTTTCTTCCTTTATATGATACCGTATACGTTTATGTACATGATGTCGGCGGTGGAAAGCGGACAGGTGAGTCCGGCACTGGGCATGCCGATGGTGTATGTGCAGGCCGCGCCGTTCGTATCCTTTCTGTTGGTGGCATTCCGAACGGTGCAGCGATGGATTATTGAATTCAGAGTATCACTGGGACAGAATGTCTACGATCCGGCTCATCCGGAGCGCAATACCCCGGAATCCTTTGTGAAAGCAGGTCAGTCCGCATCTTCGGCGGAGACCGGAAAGGAGTCCTCATGTCGGTAGGAGTTTTGTTCATACTGTTCGTGGTATTCCTGATCATCGCAATACCGGTGGGGATTACCCTGGGAATTACAGCGGTACTTCCGCACATCTTCGACCCCTCCTTTACGGTGGGAGCCAAGTACCTGGTTCGGGCCATGTTCGGCGGGCTGGACAGTTTTCCGCTTCTGGCGGTACCCATGTTCGTCCTGTCCGGTATCATCATGGCCAAGGGCGGGATTTCCCGCAAAATCTTTGACGTTTTCGCTTACTTTTTCGGACGATTCACCGCCGGAATGCCGTGCGCCGTCATCGTCACCTGCTTGTTTTACGGTGCCATTTCCGGATCCGCTCCGGCAACCGTTGCCGCCGTGGGAAGCATGACCGCACCGATTCTCATCGGGCTGGGATACGATAAAACCTTCACTACCTCCGTTGTAGCCGTTGCCGGCGGCCTGGGTGTTATCATCCCGCCGAGCATTCCGTTCATCATGTACGGCATGGCTTCCGGCGCCTCCGTCAGCGACCTGTTCCTGGCCGGAATTATACCGGGACTGGTGATTGCGGCGCTGCTCATGGGATATGCGATATGCTACTGCAAGAGGAACGGGGAAGATCGGGTTCGAATCGAAGCAGAAATCGGCAAGCTCCACGAGAAGGGATTCGGCAAAGTATTCAAAGACAGCTTCTGGGCGCTGTTGAGTCCGATTATCGTGCTGGGATGCATCTATTCCGGCATCACCTCGCCGACGGAAGCGGCGGTGATTTCCGTGTACTACGCGCTGATTGTCAGCCTGTTTATATACAAGGAAATCAAATTCCGCGATCTCCGGGGGATTCTGGTAGAGGCGATTAAGACTTTTACCCCCATTCTGTTTATACTGGCGGCCTCCACCGCATTCTCCAGAGTGCTGACGTTGATGCAGGTGCCGCAGGAAGTAAGCTCTTTTATTCTGGGGAACTTCTCCAACAAAATCGTCATCCTGCTGGTCATCAACGCCTTCCTGCTTCTGGTGGGCATGGTGATGGATACCACACCGGCGATTCTGATTCTCACGCCGATTCTGCTCCCGATTGCACAGGGCATCGGCATGAATCCGATTCAGTTCGGTGTAATCATGGTGGTGAACCTGGCCATCGGCTTCGTCACCCCGCCAATCGGTGTCAACCTGTTCGTGGCCAGCGCCCTCACGGACGTACCGGTGATGGAAATCGCCCGAAAAGCCCTGCCGATGATCGGGTTGTTCCTGATCGCATTGCTGATATTTACTTTTGTCCCGGCATTTTCGCTGGCACTGCTGTAGAAAGGAGGGTGCTGTATGAAGGTACCTAAAAAAAGAAGCATTCTGCATAAGCTTCCGGCCGCTGCAGCGCTCCTGTTATTGGTATGCACGGCGTTCCTCACCGGATGCGGAAAAGAAGAAGAGGGACAGCGATATGCGTATCCTCTGGCAACCGCCAGCCCGGAGGATACCGTGACACAGATTTATGCAGAAAAATTCGCCAAAGAGGTGGACCGGCTCTCCGACGGACGGATTAAAATTCAGGTGTATTCTAACTCCACTTTGGGCGGGGACCGGGAACTGCTGGAATCCTGCAAGGACGGCGATATTCCTTTTGTGGTACAGAACACGGCACCCCAAGTAACCTTTATGCCGGACCTGGCGGTATTCGATGTCCCTTGTGCTTTTGAAAACCTCACGGAATGCCGGGAAGTGATGGACGATTCGGAATTTAGCAGCATGATTCATACGGTGTACGAAAAGGGCGGATACCGATTGCTGGGGATTTCGGATCAGGGGTTCCGCGTGATGAGCACGAACAAAGCCGTGCATTCCATCAAGGATTTCAAGGGGCAGAAGATTCGGACGATGGAGAATCCGTTCCATCTGAAATTCTGGAAATCCATTGGAGCCAATCCGACCCCGATGAGTTTCTCCGAGGTGTACATCGGACTGCAGCAGAACACGATTGATGCACAGGAGAATCCGTATGAGGTCATCGTCTCCAACAAACTGTACGAACAGCAGGATTACGTGGTGGAGACCAACCATCTGCCGCATCTGATCACCCTGATTATGAACGATGACTTCTACAAAAACATGCCGGCGAAAGATCGGAAGATCATGAGACAGGCGGCAGCTATTGCGACGGCATATTCCCGGAAGGCCTCGGACGACCGAATTGCCGACCGGATGAAAACCATCCGGGACAGCGGCACGAAAATCCTGAAAGTGAACGGAAAGACGCGAAAGGAAATGATTAAAGCCAGTGACGGTGTCCGGAAGGACATCCGGAAGAGCGTGGATTCAAAGCTGTATGATAAATACATGGAACTGATTGAGGCCCATGAAGATGACTAATTGAAGATTTGGACACCGGGTGCGGGGGCAAAAGCTCTCGCACCTGCTTTTTAGGATTTCATCGTGCAAGCTCCTCCGGGAAATTTCGTTCGTAACTGTCGGTTTCGCAGAAATATAGATTTTATCAGTTGTATCTTACAATTTCCGGAATATACCATTGAGCTTCAGCCGTAAATGTGTTACGCTATGTTCAACCACAGGCAAGGAGGCTTATGATTATGATTAAACGTGAAATGTATATGAAGCGAATCCGTCCGTTTATCGGAACGGAACTGATAAAGGTTATGACCGGTATTCGCCGGTGCGGTAAATCGGTCATGCTGGAGCTTATAAAAGAGGAGCTTGTGGAGTCCGGTATCAGCTCTGATCAGTTCATCTCTATCAACTTTGAGGATTTGAACTTCTCTCATCTGCAAACCGCAAAGTCACTGCATGATGAGATTACCAAGAGAGCTGCAGAGATCAACGGCAAGGTCTATCTGTTTTTTGATGAGATTCAGGAGGTAAAAGACTGGGAGAAGTGTATCAATTCCCTCCGTGTATCCCTTGACTGCGACATCTATATTACCGGTTCAAACGCAAAACTTTTGTCCGGTGAGCTTTCCACCTATCTCGGCGGACGCTTTGTGGAGTTCGTTATTTACCCATTCTCCTTCGCGGAATTTCTGGAACTGTACCGTCCCATCGCACCGGATGAGCCGATTCAGAAATGCTTTCAGAAGTATCTATTATCCGGCGGTATGCCGTACCTTGCCAACATCCGCTACGAGGATGCTCCTTCCAAACTCTACCTTCATGACCTGTTCAACTCTGTCCAGCTCAAGGACATTGTGAAGCGGAACAAGATCCGTGACGTGGACTTGCTGGAACGCATCATCGCTTATGTGATTGCGAATGTGGGCACGACCTTCTCCGCAACTTCTCTGGCGAAGTTCCTCAAAAACGAGAAGCGAACCGTTGCACCGGAGACCATCCTGAACTACATTAAATACTGCTGCGACGCATATTTGTTCTATCAGGTCAAGCGTGAGGACTTGCAGGGGAAGCAGATCCTTGCCTCCAATGAGAAGTATTACATTGCCGACCACGGCATCCGGGAGGCTGTGGTCGGCGGCAATATGCGTGATATCAACCTCATTTTGGAGAACATCGTGTATCTGGAGCTGCTGCGCCGGGACTACAAAGTGACAGTCGGTAGAACCGGAGACAAGGAAATCGACTTTGTATGCGACAAGAGTGGAGAAAAACTATATGTTCAGGTTGCCTATCTGCTGGCATCCGATGAGACCGTCCGGCGTGAGTTCGGCGCGTATGACAATATCCGCGACAACTACCCGAAATACGTTGTCTCTCTGGATGAGTTCGACATGAGCAGAAACGGAATCAAGCACCGCAATATCCGCGATTTCCTGTTGGCAGAGGAATGGAATTAAAACGAAAATGACTGTTTTCTACTAAGACAAGAGCGACGTTGGCCGCAGCCAACGTCGCTCTGTTTGTCCGGTGCCTTTTTTACAGCCCCTTTTATGGTGTCCCAGAGAGGATTCGAACCTCCGACACCCGCTTTAGGAGAGCGGTGCTCTGTCCCCTGAGCTACTGAGACAAATGGGGGCGACACCAACGATGAATCGGTATCGCCCGAACAGAATGCATTTGTTTTTACAGTTCCTTGCCGGTCAGGAGCGTGTAAGCTTCCTTGTACTTCGCGATGGTCTTGTCGATGACATCCTGCGGCAGCTTATAGTCGCTGTCCGGGTTTGCCTTGAGCCAGTCACGAACGAACTGCTTGTCGTAAGACGGCTGGGACTTGCCCACTTCGTAGCCTTCCAGCGGCCAGAAACGGGAGCTGTCCGGTGTCAGCACTTCGTCTGCCAGAACGATCTCGCCGTTCTCATCCAGACCGAACTCGAACTTGGTGTCGGCGATGATGATGCCGTGTTCCCGTGCGTAGTCCGCACACTTCTTGTATACGGCGATGGTAAAATCCCGAACTTTGGAAGCGTACTCCTCGCCGTGTCCCGGATAATCTCTCTCCAGAACCTCGATGCTCTTCTCATAGGAAATATTCTCGTCGTGATCGCCGATTTCCGCCTTGGTGCTCGGAGTGAAGATTGGCTCCGGCAGCTGCTGGGATTCCTGCAGTCCTTCCGGCAGCTTGATTCCGCAGACCTCGCCGCACTCCTGATAGCTTGCCCACCCGCTTCCGGTGATGTATCCGCGAACGATGCACTCCAGCGGGAGCATCTCCAGCTTGCGGCACATCATGCTGCGGCCTTCGAACTTCTCATTTCGGAAGAATTCCGGCATATCATTTACATCTGTTGAAATCATGTGATTCGGAACCACGTCGCTGGTGAAATCAAACCAGAACTTGGACATCTGGGTCAGAACCACGCCCTTGTCTACGATATCGTTCTGCAGAATGTGGTCGAACGCGGAAATGCGGTCGGTAGCAACCATAATCAGGCTGTCATCTGCATCGTAGAGCTCACGAACTTTACCTTCTTTAACCGGGGTATATTCCTTCATTTTCATAACTCCATTCTTTATTATGCATAATAAGACTTGACTCAATAAATATACCACCTGCCGGGGAATTGTTCAAGAAATACGCCCACAAAAATAAGATTCTTTCGGCGGAGGCGACCGGGGAGATGTTCTGAAATTCAAACAGACAGTAAACCAGGGGTTCATTTTCTAAGAACTCTATATATAGTAAAATTTAATGAAGGTATTGAGAAAACCGAAAATTAAAAAAGGGGGAAACGAAATGTTAAATCGATTATGCGGAAAACGATTCGCCGTGGCGATGATTTTGTGCCTGACTATGGTATTTTCGATGCCATCGGGCGCTGTGTTCGCAGACACTGGGGCGGACTCGGCACAGGACTCGGCATGGAATCAGTTTTCGAAGATTGAGAACATCACCGACGGCACTATCCGCGGGGTGGACCTCTCCATGTATCAGAAGAATGTGGAGTGGAAAAAGGAATTTACAAATTATCGGCAGAAGCCGGTGGAGGATTTGATGGGATTCCTCAAGACGCAGGGCGTGAACACGGTAACCGTTAAGGTGGCGGTAAATCCGAGCGCCGGCGATCGGGAACAGAAGAGTCTCTGTACCTTGGAAGACGGAATCAAAACCTTGAAGGCCGCCAAAGCGGCAGGCCTGAAGACCAACATGGTGCTTCTGTTCTGCGACTGGATGACGGACAAAAATGACCAGACTCCGTCGAAATCCTGGGACGGAAAGGATGCGGACACTGCGGCAAAGGCGTATACCAAAGATACCGTTCTGGCGGGATTAACGAAAGCCGGTTTGACTCCGGACATGATTACCATCGGAAACAACGTGAATTACAATTTCCTGGGATACAGCGGTAATGATGCTTACAAGGGCTGGAAGGCCATGGGCGATATCTCCGGTATCATCAAGGAATACAACAAGGATATTCAAGTTGGAATCGGTATTGCGGCACCGGGAGATGCGAAAAAAGCTTCGGATGCAAGCGATATCAAATGGATTCTCCAGGAACTGAATAAGGAATGGAACGGCGTTCAGTACGACAAGGTAGGCGTGATGCTGTATGGAAGCTATTACAGCACGGAGTACATTGCGGCGCTGAGAGATGCCTTCCAAAAGGATGAAGGAGAGGCGAAGGTTACCGGTAAAGACCTGTACGTTGCGGGAATTTCCTTTTCCACGAAAGAGGATAAGGACACTTCGGAAACGAGAGACCAACAGGCATCTCAGATTTACGATGTTCTGAAAGCTACCGTAAGCGGGACCAACGAGGGCGGCATGATCTACGACAGCGCGCTTCTGGGCTGGAACTCTTCCGCTTTGGTGGACAACTACGGTCACCTGAAGAAATCCATCGCTGCTTTTGCATACGGAAACGGCACGAAAGTGGATGTGACGGAGTGGTACAATCCGTACGAATACGGCGGTGAACCGGGACTGAAAGCCCAGAAGGTGAAGATTAAAAAGATCGACGGCATGACCAAGGATATGATCCGAGGCGTGGATGTGGGATCTTACAAAGCACTGCAGGATGCCGGCGTGAAGTTCTACAACGAGGAAGGAAAGGAAGAACCGCTGCTGAAGATTCTCAGCGATCACGGTGTAAATTCCGTTCGAATCCGCGTGTGGAACGATCCGTGGAAACACAACAAAGACGGAAGCAAGACCACCTACGGCGGCGGCGGAATGGATCCGGACCGCGCGCTGGAGCTTGGAAAAGAAGCTAAGAAGTACGGAATGAGCGTTACACTGGATCTGTTCTTCTCCGATTTCTGGGCCGATCCAACCCAGCAGATTCTGCCGAAGGACTGGAAAAAGGATGCTGACGATACCGAACAGCTTCGAAGAGATTATTACGATTACACGAAAGAGATTTTCACGAAATTCAAAGATGCGGACGTTCCGGTCACCATGGTTCAGCTGGGCAATGAGATTACCGACGGAATTCCGGGCGCATTTGATTGGAACCAGAATTACAAGGACGCATGGGGCAGCAAGAGCAAGGTGAAGAACCGTCCGAGAACTGCCTGCATATTCTTGAATTCTGCGGCATCCGCTGTACGGAAGGTATCACCGGATACCAAGATCGCCCTTCAGCTGGAGACGCCGAATCGCAATAAATACAAGACCGTGATGGATGCGTGGGAGAAGTATCACGTGGATTACGATGTGCTGGGATCGTCCTACTACCCATTCTGGGCCGGAAGAAACGGAAACAAACTGTCGGATTTGAAGGACGTACAGAATTTGGCGAAGGAATACGGAAAAGAGTTTGTGGTAATGGAAACATCCTGGCTCAGCAGTTCGGAGGACTCCGACGGAACCAACAACCAGGTGGGCAAACCGAGCAGCTACGTGAACTACAAGGTGGGTCCGCAGGGACAGGTGGACTCCCTTACGGACATGTACAAAGTGCTGGGCGCAAGCTACAACGGCCTGGGTGCGTACTACTGGGAGCCGGCATGGATTCCGACCGTTCCGGGACAGCACAATTGGGATAAAAATAAAGAAATTTCGGAGAAATACGGCAACGGATGGGCTGCAAGAGCGGCCGAAGGATATTCTCCGGATTTCAAAATGTTCTATGAAGACAAGCCGACGGCCGGTGCCAGCGCATGGGACAATATGGGCCTGTTCGACTTTAACGGACACATGCTCCAGAGCCTGAACTTCTATAAGGAAGCCATCGGCGGCACGAAGGCCGTGATGACGGTGAAGAAGCCGACCCTCACGTACAACGGCAAGACGCAGAAACCGTCCGTTTCCGTGACGATTCGAGGCGGGAAAGTACCGGCAAAGTATTACACACTTTCCGGATCCACCGCTAAGAAGAACGTGGGCACCTATACCGTAAAGGCGACCTTTAAGCAGGAATACAAGGGCGTCAAGGGAACCGTATCCGTGAAATACCGGATTGTTCCGAAGAAGCCGGCGATGAAGTCGCTGAAGAAGGGACGGAAATCCATCAAGGTTTATTGGAAAAAGCAGACGGCACAGGTAACCGGTTTCCAGGTTCAGCGGAGCACTTCCAAGACCTTTAAGAAATCGGCGACAAAGCAGTACACGGTGAAGTCCGCGAAGACCACCACAAAGAAGCTGACAAAACTGAAAGCAAAGAAGCGGTATTACGTACGGGTTCGGGCATATAAGAAGGTAGGAAAGACCACCTACTATTCCGCTTGGTCCGCATCGAAGAATACAAAGACGAAATAACGCGTAAGTGCGGCAGAATCCCCGAAAGCCTTGCATTGCACAGGAAATTGTTATACAATGACCTGTGTATGTGGCTCGGGGATTCTCCATTTTTTGGAAGAGCCGGAAGCCCATGCGATTCAAAAAAGCTATTTTTACAACGGTAATTGGGCGATGCAGAAGGTCATTCATTGGACGAGGTCACAAAGCCTTTATGAGAGCAGAGTGCTGCATTAAAGGAGGAAATATGATTACAGCAGTTGTAGGAGCAAATTGGGGCGATGAAGGTAAGGGAAAAATTACCGATCGTCTGGCACAGGACGCAGATTATGTGGTTCGTTTTCAGGGAGGCAGCAATGCCGGACACACCATCAAGAACGAGTGGGGCAAGTTCGCACTGCACCTTCTGCCATCTGGAATTTTCAGCAAGGACGCAGTCAGCGTAATCGGCAACGGCGTGGCGGTAAATGCGAAAATTCTGGCAGAGGAGCTGAAGACGCTGGAGGACGCCGGCGTAGAGCACAGCAAGCTGATCGTTTCGGACCGGGCGCACGTGGTAATGTCCTATCACATGCTTTTGGATGCGTATGAAGAGGAGAGACTGGCAGGCAAATCCTTCGGTTCCACCAAGGCCGGAATGGCGCCGTGCTACTCGGATAAATATGCGAAGATCGGCTTCCAGGTGGGTGAGCTGTACGCGGACAGAGAGACCCTGATGCCGAGAATCGAGAACGTATGCCGGATTAAGAACACGCTGATGGAGCATCTGTACCACAAGCCGCTGTTGGATCCGGAAGAAATTTACAAGGAAATCAAAGAGAATGCGGAAATTCTGAGACCGTACGTGGCGCACACATCCGCTGTGCTGCACCAGGCGCTGAAGGACGACAAGAAGATTCTCCTGGAAGGTCAGCTGGGCGCGCTGAAGGATACGGACCACGGTATCTATCCGATGGTAACCTCTTCCTCCACACTGGCAGGCTTCGGTGCAATCGGTGCAGGCGTTCCGCCGTACGAAATTCAGCAGATTATCTGCGTGGTAAAAGCATATTCGTCTGCCGTCGGTGCCGGCGCATTCGTATCCGAACTGTTCGGTGAGGAAGCGGATGAGCTGAGAAGACGCGGCGGTGACGGCGGAGAGTTCGGTGCTACCACCGGACGTCCGAGAAGAGTGGGCAACTTCGATGCCGTGGCAACACGGTACGGCTGCATGATGCAGGGCGCAACCGAAGTGGCACTCACCGTTGTGGATGTACTGGGATACCTGGACGAGCTGAAGATCTGCGTGGGCTACGACGTGGATGGAAAGATCACCACCGACTTCCCGAACACCATTCAGCTGGAGAAGGCAAAGCCGGTATACGAGACCATGCCGGGTTGGAAGTGCGACATCACCGGAATTACGAAGTACGAAGATCTGCCGAAGGAATGCAGAGACTATGTGGAGCGCATCGAAGAGCTGATTGGCGTTCCGGTTACCATGGTTTCCAACGGTCCGGCAAGAGACGAACTGATTTTCCGGTAAAAAATACAGAACATTCATATAAAGACTCCATTCATCGTATATAATATGGAATAGAGCGGAGAGCCTGCGGCCTGGCCGCAGGCTTTTATAGTTAAGAAAAGGATTTTACAGGAAGGACGGCCGCCCGGAGCGGCTTGGAAACGGAGGAAGAATGGGCAGCACAATTACCCAATGGGATGGAAATCTGTTGATGGAAGTTCAGCATTTTGTCATACACGAAGGACTGACACCTTTGGTGAAATTCATCACCCACCTGGGGGACGCCGGAAGTATCTGGATTGCCCTGATTCTGCTGATGCTGTGCTTCAAGAAGACCCGGAGAGTTGGAGTCATTGCGGTGACGGCGCTGATTCTCTCCTTTGTGGTGAACAACCTGATGCTGAAGAACCTGGTGGGTCGAATCCGGCCGTACGATATGTTCACCGGAGTTCAGCGGCTGGTGGAAAAACCCTCGGACTGGTCCTTCCCCTCCGGCCACTCGGCGGCTTCTTTTGTGACGGCGGTGGTGATGTTCCGGGAACTTCCCCGGAAGTACGGCGTGCCGGCGCTGACCCTGGCATTCCTCATCGCCCTGTCCAGACTGTATGTAGGCGTGCACTATCCGCTGGATGTGCTCTGCGGAGCTCTCAGCGGAACCATCATTGCGCTGCTGGTATGCCGATTCTATGAACGAAAGGATGTGCTTTCAAAATGGTAAATATTGGAAATGATTGGGACGACGTACTCCGGGAGGAGTTCAGCAAGGGCTACTATCTGAATCTGCGGCAGTTCCTGAAGAAGGAATATTCTCAGGGGACGGTATATCCGCCGATGAACGATATTTTCAACGCTTTTCGGTACACCCCGTATCAGGATGTAAAGGTGGTCATCCTGGGACAGGACCCGTATCACGAACCGGGACAGGCCCACGGGCTGGCCTTCTCCGTTCAGCCGGGTGTTCCGGAACCCCCGTCCCTCCAGAATATCTTCAAGGAGCTTCACGAAGATGTCGGGTTTGAAATTCCGCCAAAGGGAAACGGCTGCCTGATTCCTTGGGCCAAGTCCGGCGTGCTGCTTCTGAATACGGCGCTGACGGTGCGGGCGCATCAGGCCAACTCCCACCGAGGGAAGGGCTGGGAGCAGCTGACGGACCGGGTGATTGAGCTGCTGAATGAGCGGGAGAAACCCATCGTGTTCATCCTTTGGGGCAGCAACGCCAAGTCCAAAGTGCCGCTGATCACCGGAAAGCAGCACCTCATCATCACATCGGTACATCCCAGTCCGCTGTCCGCCTATCGGGGCTTCTTCGGGGGAAAATACTTCTCCCGGGCCAACGAGTTCCTGGAGGAACACGGCGAAGCACCGGTGGAGTGGAGCCTGTCGGGAAGAAATGGGTCGTTGGAAGGATAAGGAAAGGGTTGTAAAATGAAATATCGTTATAACGAAACGCTTCCGGCGGATTTTGCGGCACTGGCGCAGAAGTGTGGCGCGAGAATCCCTCTGAAGTCGGCCCATGAAGCGATACGAAACAGTCTTTTTACCGTGGGAATCTTTGAAGAGGAGCAGCTGGTAGCTTTTGGCCGCATCTGCGGAGACGGGGTGCTGTACTACCTGGTGTGCGACATCATGGTGGCGGAAGAATTCCGGGAGCGGCACTTGGAGGAGAACCTCTTTCGGGAATTGGGCGACTACCTGCGGGAGCATCGCCGGCGAGAGAGCCGGGTGATGATTCGGACGGACCGGGCGTATGCTGAGGTCTGCCGGAAGCACGGTTTCAAATACGTGGATGAGGATTACGAAGTCATCATGAAGGGGTAGCAATGAATTTACGGGAACAGATATATGCGGATTACATCTGCGAGTTGAAGGAACATTACGAAGAAAATCGGGCGGCGGCAGAGGTGATGAAAGAGGAGCTGCAGCACACCCCGCTGATTTCCCGCGGCCGCCTGATCGACAAGCCCCTGGCGATGCAGAAGGTGTACACCCGGGAGGACGACCGGCGGTTTCGGGATATCGTGGAGATGACCCACCGAATCTGCTGCAAGGTGATTAATCGCTATGTGGCGGATCCGGAATACCGGAAGGGCTTCGGCTTTTCGGAGAAGCTGGAGGAGCTGATTCTGGCGGATCCGGGATACCCGGACGAACTGCCCATGGCCCGCTTCGACATTTTCTATCACGAGGATACCGGGGACTTTAAGTTCTGCGAGATTAACACGGACGGAACCAGCGCCATGAACGAGGACTTCCATCTGGACAAGCTGAACCTGCGGAACCCGGCCCACCAGGCCATCTGCCGGAAGTACCGGCTCCGGAGCTACGAGCTGTTCGACAGCTGGGTGGAGACTTTCCTGGAGCTGTACACCCACTACCGGAAAAAACATCCGGAGATGCCGCTGGTGCCGACGGTGGCCATCGTGGATTTTCTGGATAAGGGGAACGTGCCGGAGTTCTACGAGTTCGCCGCACGGTTTCGGCAAAAAGGAATTTACGCCCAGGTCA
The DNA here is from genome assembly GCA_934234035.1 of uncultured Clostridia bacterium. Lineage (GTDB taxonomy): Bacteria > Bacillota > Clostridia > Peptostreptococcales > Anaerovoracaceae > Mogibacterium_A. The sequence continues at coordinate 85,804 of CAKQHH010000003.1, forward strand.
TCGACATCCGGGCGCTCCGTTATGAGGATGGGCGGCTGCTGGCACCGGAGGGCTACGAAATTCACGGAATCTACCGCCGGGCGGTGACGGCGGATGTGATGGAGGCGTATGATTCGGTCACGGCGCTGCTGGATGCTTATCGAGAGGGAAACGTTTTTCTGTGCGGTTCTTTCCGAACCCAGGTGGCCCATGCCAAAACCTTCTTCAGCATGCTGCACCGGAAAGAAACCCGGGAAATTCTCACGGCAGAGGAGAACCGGTTCGTGCGGGAGCACGTGCCGTACACCTGCGACTTCGGGGATGAGGGCATCGATTTGGCGGAAGTGATTCGAAACAAGGACAAATACATCCTCAAACCCAACGATTCCTACGGGTCCGACAGCGTGGCGGACGGCCGGGGCCGGTCGCCGGAGGAATGGCGGAAGGTGTGCGAGGCGTACTACAACAAAGGCTTTATCTGCCAGGAATACGCAGAGCAGTACGCCACTCCCAATGTGGACTTCATGTTCGGAGACGGAAGAACTTGGGATTACATCAATATGAACGGGCTGTATTCCTACAACGGAAATTTCGCCGGGGTGTTCACCCGGCAAGCGCGGGGGACGATTATCGCCTCCCACGGAAGCGAACGAAACGTGGCCAGCTACCTGGTGACGGAGTAAGGCGGTGCGCCGGAAGGACGCAGACGAAAAAACCGTGGAATCTTAAGGAATCTTAAGATTTCACGGCTTTTTCTTATGGTACAATATTGATAAATTGCGGATGCCGGAACTGCAGGCGGGTGTTCATCTCCCCCCGATTCGAACGCTCGGCAAACCCGCAGGACCGGATTCGCAATTTATTTTTACCGAACAGAACACATCAACACAGACAGGGGTAAGAGCAATGAAGAAAAAGACTCACCGAATGAAGACCGCAGGGAAGAAGCTGACGGTGCTGGCGCTGGCGTGCGGAATGACCATCAGCATGATGCCGTTCCAAGCCGCAGCGGCGACGGAATCGGAGCTGCCGAACCTGGCCGCCTCCGCCAAGGGGAGCCGCCTCACCGGATCCGTCAATTCCGGGAAGAAGTATCCGGAATGCGTACCGAATCAAGTGGTAGTACAGTACAAGGAAGGCGCCGTTACCACGGATGCGCCGACGGCCAAAGAAAAGAAGATGGCGCGCCGGGCCGCTACGGCGGATTCCTTCGGCAGTGCCATGAAAGAGAAATCCGGCGACCGGCAGAAGAAAGCGGAGAACACTTTGGGGCAGCAGGCGGCAATCCTGGAGAAATCCCTGAACAAATACGAGATTCAGGATACGATCGCCCTGACCCCGACGAAATCCTCCGATGACGAGACGGTCATCAGCATCGTGTCCTCAAAGGACGGAAGCGCCAAGACCTTGGCAAAGGAACTGGAGAAGAACCCGGAAATCGAGAACGCGGAGCCGAACTATATTTTTGAGGCGAAGGATACGGAATCTCAGGCGGGATGGAACGACGAGTACCTTCGCACCGCATGGCAGCTGGACGGCATCCACGCCTCCGCCGGCTGGGATGCCTATGACAAAACCCCGGAGAAATCCGCAAAGGACGTGGTGGTTGCGGTAATGGATACGGGAATCGATTACGAGCACGAGGAACTGAAGAGCCATATGTGGAAGGCCCCGAAGGGCTTTAAGCTCACCGGCACCTACGGCCACGATTTTGTAGAGGAAGAGGCGGACTTCTGGGACATCCTCTTGGGCGGCAATACTTCCGATGACCCGGACGGCATCGATCCCATGGACCAGAACGGCCACGGCACCCACTGCGCCGGTATCATCGCGGCACAGGCCAACAACGGCACCGGAACCGCCGGCGTATTCGGCAGCGACAAATCCGGTGACAGCAGCGGCATCCGGCTGATGGGCGTTCGGGTGCTGGACAGCGACGGCAGCGGCACCCTGAGCGGAATCCTCAAAGGTTTCTACTATACTATCCGGGCCAAGCAGCTGGGCGTGAACCTGAAAGCCATCAACTGCTCCTTTGGCGGGGAAGTGGATTCCGACATTTACGACTCCGTCATCGACGAAGCAGGCAAAGCGGGCATTCTCACCATCTGCGCTGCCGGAAACGAGGCGTCGGACAACGACGTAATCGCCAGCGCCCCGGCCAACACCGGCTCCGATTACGGCGTTTCGGTGGCGGCCTCCGGCGAGGACGGCACCCTGGCATCCTACTCCAACTACGGAAAGCGGAACGTGGACGTGATGGCGCCGGGCACCAACATCCTCTCCTCAGTGAGCTATTCGAACTACACCCCGTGGCTGTACTCCGCCGATAAGGTGAAACAGCTGTCGGAGTATTACGGAGAATTCAATAAGGACTCCATAAAAGAAAACGGCATCACCCCGGTAACCGGAACGGACGCTTCCGGCAAATCCATCGACGGCATGAAGGAGTTCGGCGCCGCGGTGACCGGAAAGAAGCTGAGCAAAGGCAGCAAGGGAAAAGCGGAGCTGTCCATCGACGAATCCGAAGACGCTAATTTCCGCGCCTCCGGCGACAAAACCGCGTTGAAGTGGAAGATTACCGGTGCGAAGAACGGGGACATGTTCCTGCTGTACTTCCCATATGAGAAGAACGGGGAATCGGATGGATCCAACACCTACTGCAATATCGCTTACCGGACCATCACCCGGGGCGGCGCCTCCGGATTCTTTATCGCGGGCGACATTGCGGCGGACGTATCGGATCAGGGAACCATCCAGTCCCTGAACGTGGCCTCCGAGGATATCAACCAGACGGATTCCGGCATGAACGACGTGTGGAGAGCCGAAGGAAATACGGACCTGTTCTCCGCCGCAAATGCGAAGGGTCAGAACTTCGGCCTGGGATTCATCTATCAGGTGGGAGAAGAGGGGGATGCCACCATCGAAATCAGCTCCCTGGGAATTTCCAAAGCCGGTGCGGATGCGGATCGATTCGGCAAATACGCTCTGTACTCCGGAACCTCCATGGCTACTCCGGTGGTTACCGGTTCCGTGGCCCTGATTGCGGCGATGAACCCGACTGCGGATGCGAAGCAGCTGAAATCCATCCTGTATCAGACCACCAACAATCAGTATAAGAACGAAGTATCCACCGGCGGCGGAATCGATTTCGACGAATACACCGCCGACAGCGTTTCCGCCAAACCGGCCGTCCGGTCGGCCAAGGTGGATCCGAAGAAGAATCAGGTGATTCTGGAGGGCGCCGGATTCGGAACCAATCCGGAAATCACGGTGACCAATACGGTTCAGGACACCAAGCGGGATATCGCTTCCAAGGATGTGGCCTCCGACGGCAGCAAAATCACCATCTCCAATGCATCCTCGTACAACCTGGCGGGAAGCAGTATTGCTTTTAGCATAAAGAACGGAGAGAAGACGGGCAGAGGCACCTTCTACCTGGTAAAAGGAAATACCGAATACAAGAAAGAATTCGTCCTGTCGGATGAAGCGGAAGAAAAAAGCGACGCGGCCGCCCGCAGCAAGGATGCCTCGTCCAAGGACCTGCTCGACGACGATGAGGATGCAAGCTCCGATGGCGATAATGTCCAGTGGATCCCGAACGATATCCGGAAACTGGGATACGATGCGGGGAGCGGAAATCTGTATACCGTGGACAAGGACGACTACGACCAGGTGGGTCAGAGCTTGGATGACGCGGTAAAGAAGTACGCGAAGAGCCGGGAGAAGAAGCATTTCCTCTGGAAGATTAAGAAGGGGGAAAGCCCGGAAATCACGCTGGTAACCAACGCAGTATATATGAGAGGCAGTGTCTACGAGATTATCAGCTGCGACCTGGGCGACCGGAAGTCCTACATGCTGGTGGGCATGGATGTGACCGGAAGCAAGAAGAACTGGACGGTATACTCCGATACGCTGATTGACAATGGCAACATGCCGAGCACTGTCGATGAGGAGAGCGCCGGCTGCACCGCCTTGACAGGAATGAACGGGAACCTGTATCTGGTAGGCGGTGCGAAGAAGGACGGCAAGAAGATTACGCCGTCCGGTGAGACCTGGAGCTGCCCGGTAAAATCCGGCGCCGTGTGGAAGAAGAAGGCGAGCCTGCCGGAGGGTCTGTACGACGGCAAGGTCTTCGCACAGAACGGAAAGCTGTACTACGTCTTGGGCCGAAACAGCAAGGACATCAATTACGACGTGATGGCCTTCGACGGCAGCAAGTGGCAGAAGGCGGGCACTCTGCCGAAGGTGCTGAACACAACCCTTACACAGGATGTGTTCGAACAGAATCTGGTAAGCTGCGCCGTGGGCCTGGATGCCAAGGGCATCGTGTTCGGAGGGGCCTCCTCCGACGGCAAGGGCGATACCTACCGATTTAACACCCGAACCGGCAAAACCGAGGCCCTGAGCTACACCCTCTGGGGCAAGGGACAGGAGACGGCGGCTTATGGTTCGTCATCCGGAAACCGGTTCTATGCGGAATACCTGACCTACGATGACGATACCAGCTATGAGACGTTCAAGAGCATCCCGGTAGAAAGTGCATATCGCACCTTCAAGGTGAAGAAGACCGGCAAGGGCTCCGGCACGGTCACCGGCACAACCGGCGTCCTGAACGGGGAGAACACCACGGTGCAAATCACTCCGAAGAAGGGCTCCTACGTCTACTCCTACAGCATCAGCCGCTACGGCAAAAAGAAGAGTTTCAAGAAGCCGACGGCTTCCGCAAAGAAGGGGCAGAGCATCAAGCTGAAGGCCACGAAGAATGCCACGATTACGGTGCACTTCGGAAAAATCTGCACCAAGGTGAAGATCAACCGGAAATCCGTGAGCCTGAAGCGGGGAAAGAGCATAAAGCTGAAGGCTTCCGCCAACGGCACCAACCGCAGCGTCACCTGGAAGGTGTCCAACCGGAAGTACGCCAAGGTAAGCAAATCCGGAAAGGTGACGATTCGGAGCAGCGCCCGCCGCGGCGCTAAAATCCGGGTCACCGCCCGCGCCAAGGAGAACCGGAAGCTGAAAGCCGTTTGCACGATTAAGGTGAGATAGCCGCCGGCGAGTGGAAGGGCGCTGCCAAGTGGGGCAGCCTCCGCCATTCCATTGAGATGTAAGAAGAGAACCCCGTCCCGAGAACGCACGCGTTCCGGGACGGGATTTCTGATGGAAAAGGATATAACGAAAAAGACAAGGCGATGGGGGGTGCCTTGTCTTTTCCTTCGTGTTAACTTATGTTTGAGATTGGGTGGTGATAGAATTCTGTAAACAGTATCTCTTCTGTTTACAGTTCTTATTATATGCAGAAACCTTAAGCCAACTTAAAGGATTAAAATACAAAAACGGAAAAATTTTTTAGGGTGGGGAGAGAGGCGCAAAGAGCGCGGGGGAAAAGGCGCCTAGGAGCGGCCGGGGGCGCGGAAAAGGAATTCGGGCAAAGGAAAACGGATGCAGCTTGCGCCGGGCAAGCCGCATCCGTTTTTTCATCTCCAATAATCGGAAGATTCCGGCTGCGCCGGAATCCTCACATCTCCATGTCGGACCGGCACAGCCGGTCCCTGCCGTCGCTCCCGCCGGTCGAGCTCGCCGAGCCGGACGTCCGGAGCCGCGGACTATTCTGCTTTTAATGCGTCGTTCAGAGCGTTCACCAGTACGTCCGCGTCGATGCCGTGAACCTGGGAAGCCTGCTCGATGGACTCACCCTGAGAAGCCGGGCAGCCGATGCACATCATTCCGTTCTGGAAAAATGTCTCGATCAGCTCCGGATGTGCGGTGATAACTTCGCCGATGATGTTGTCCTTCGTAATTGCCATGTATGTAACTCCCTTCATATTCCTTAGGAAAAATTTTCTACGAAAGTTACAATACCATTGATTTCAAGGAAATGCAACACCTTTCACAAATCTTTCATGCAAATTCCTATCAAATCACTCTGAATTTCCTTGCGATGGAATTTTTGCCGTGATAAAATCGTTTCCATATTGGGGTAGGAGTAAAAATATGAAACGATTGGATAAAAATATTTTGGCAGCGCGAATGGGGCTGGAAAAAGAAAGTCTTCGGGTAGACCGACGCGGCCGGTTGGCTCAGACGCCTCACCCGTTTCCGGAGGATGCGGAACTGGATGTGGATTTCAGCGGGAATCAGCTGGAATTTATCACGGGTGTTTGCGATTCTGCGGATGCGGCCTGGGAGGATTTGCGGCGGCTGCACCGAAAGGCGGCCCGGGTGCTGAAAAATCGGGAGACCGGGCCGGAGTACCTGTGGCCTTTCAGCAACCCGCCCTATGTGCAGGCGGAAGGAGAGAATCCGCCGATGGAGTTTTATGGGGAGAAGGCCTGGAAGACGGAGTACCGGAATCACTTGAAGGAACGGTACGGAACCCAGCTCATGCTGTATTCCGGGATCCACTTTAACCTGTCTTTTCCGGAGGCGTTCTGGAGCACGATTTCTCCGGGCACGGATAAAGACGCGGCCTATTTGAATTTGGCGGCGTGGGCCACCCGGTATGCGTGGCTGATTGTGTACCTTTTAGCGGCGAGTCCGGTGCTGGATGAAAGCTATTTTTGTCCGGGGAAAAAAGACGGTACGCCTTGTCTGAAGTATGCCAGCCCGCGGAGCAGTGAAATCGGCTATTGGAACGATTTCGAGCCGATGCTGGATTACCGAAGCCTGGAGGGGTACGTGAATTCCATCCTAAAATACACAGCGGACGGGACGTTGATGTCCCCGGCGGAGCTGTACTATCCGGTGCGGCTGAAGCCGGCGGGGCTGTATGATTTGGAGCGCCTGCGGCAGGAAGGGGTGAGCCACATCGAAATCCGGATTATCGATGAAAACCCGTACTCGGAAATCGGGATTTTCCGGGAGGACGTGCGGTTTCTGCACCTTCTGCTGGTGTATCTGGCGAGCCGGGCGCCGAAGCCGTTCCCGGAGGCGAAGCAGCGCCGTGCGCTTCGGGACATGAAGCGCGCCGCACTGTTCGATGATTCCGCTTGCCTTTCCAACGGCCTTAGCATCCGGGAGAATGCGGAGAAGGCTTTGCAGGAAATGGAAGAGTTCTTTGAAGGTGGCGGCTCCGCCCTTGAGGGGGGCGCGGTCCCTGTTGGCGGTCCCGCCCCCGTTGATGGCTTCGCATCCGTTGGCGGCTCCGCGCCTGTTGGAGGCTCTGCCGAGTGGGCATATATCCGGGAAGCATTGGATTTCCAGTGGCGCAAGCTGGAACCGGGCGGCCGCCCGGCGGAAATTATCCGTGATGAATTCCGGGAAGGGTATAATCGGAAAGGATTGGAATTGGCAAAAGCCCATAGTCGAAAACTGTGCCGGGAAGACTAGCACACAAAGGCCTCGGGCACACCGGCCGGGGTTCTAATTCGGGCTGCTTCCGAGATATCTTCGAAAATTGACGACGAAACGCTCGGAAACAAGGCTTCGTCGTCAATCCTCCTGCGGCCGCTGTGTGAATTAGAGTTGAATATCCGGAAGAAAGAGCAGGATGAGGTCCCGGACGAAGAAAATCTGTGCTAAATCCAGGGAATTTTGACTCAGGATTAACTTAAATTAGAGCATAAAGCGTGAAGAAATCGTTGGATTGACGACAGACTACCCGGAACAGAAGGGCTGTCGTCAATTTTTCGTGACGCCGCATGCAGATTAGAGCAGGCGGTATGAGGAGATGATTAGAATTGACGACGAACGGGGGAAGATAGGGGCTTCGTCGTCAATTCTATTCCTTTGGAATTTCAGATGTTGGGAAGAGATGCACGAAGGCCGTGAAAGCCCTTCGTGCATCTCTTTTCATCTAAGCGCGGCCCGAGTCTAATCCGGGCCGCGGGTGCAAAATCGGGAAATTGATGCATGAACACTAAAAAAAGCGGTTCATGCATCAATTGACTTTCCGTCGCCGGGTCGATTAGCGGAAAGATGCCCGGCGAAAATGGCAGGATGTGATGTCGGAATGCTGAAAACAGCTGCTTATGCATCACTTTAATTCCTAAATGAAAGTAAAGTAGAAGAAAAATAACATAAAAATGATTAGAAGTGATGCATGGGATGGAAAAACGAGCACTCATGCATTAACTCTGAAAGTGGAGTTGATGCATGAGGTGGAAAAATAAGGAATCCAACATCACTTTTCCTCTTTATCCCGCTCGCCGCCTGCCCATGTTGGCGCCCCCCGCCGGCAAAGCCTTCATCCACCCCCGTTCAAATCGAAATTTGTAGGGAGTCGGGGCACAAAAAGCGAAAAATGAGCCCTTTTTGACAATTGCAATCGAAAATTAAAATTGTATCCATAAAAAAAACAAGAACTATCCGGTGGAAGTATTAATTTTTTGAGTAGCCGGACTGGTTGAATTATTTATTGAAAGTGTTACAATTTTGACTAGGTATAGAACACGGTCTATGCTCCGGAGTTCTACCGCGTGTTATTAAGGAGGGAAACAAAATGACAGAAGTTGCAAAGCGCATTGAACAGCTTCGCAAGCTGATGGCAGAGCAGAACATCGACGCATACGTTGTTCCGACTGCGGACTTCCATCAGAGCGAGTATGTTGGCGAACATTTCAAAGCCAGACAGTTCATCACCGGTTTCAGCGGATCCTATGGAACAGCTGTTATCGCAAAGGATGATGCCGGTCTGTGGACGGATGGAAGATACTTCACCCAGGCCCTGACCGAAATGGAAGGCAGCGGCGTTCGTCTGATGAAGATGTTCGTTGATGACACTCCATCCACCACCGAGTGGCTGGCAGAAAAGATTCCGGAAGGCGGCAAGGTTGCTTTCGACGGTCGTGTGCTCTCCATGGGCGAAGGCCAGGAATACGAAGAAGTTCTGGGAGCAAAGAACATCACCATCGAATACGAAGTAGATCTGATCGATCAGATTTGGACCGACCGTCCGGAACAGTCCAAGAAGCCATGCTTCTTCCTGGAAGACAAGTACACCGGCGAGAACGTTGCGTCCAAACTGGCAAGAGTTCGGGCAAAGATGGCAGAATGCGGTGCTACCGTACATCTGATTGCATCCCTGGACGACAATGCGTGGCTGCTGAACTTCCGTGGTGACGATATCGACTTCTTCCCACTGGTTCTGGATTATGTAATCGTTGGCAAAGACGATGCACACCTGTACATCGACGAAAGCAAGCTGAACGACAGAATCCGCGAAGAGCTGGCGAAGAACGACGTTCAGATTCACCCATATAACGACATCTACGAAGATGCCAAGAATATCGGTAAAGACGAAGTAGCTCTCATCGACCCGATGAAGATGAACTACGCGCTTTACAAGAGCCTGCCGTGCAAGGTGGTAGAAGGTGCCAACCCAACCATCCTCATGAAGGCGATAAAGAACGAAGTGGAAATCGCAAACATCCGGAAAGCAGAGCTGAAGGACAGCGTTGCCCTCACCAAGTTCATGTACTGGATCAAAAAGAACTACGACAAGATGGAGATCACCGAGTTGTCCGCATCCGACAAGCTGACATCCCTCCGTGCGGAACAGGAAGGATACATTCGGGATTCCTTTGAACCTCTGCAGGCATTTGGTGCACACGCTGCGATGATGCACTACTCCCCAACAGAGGAATCCGATGTTCCGCTGAAAGAAGGCGGCATGCTGCTGAGCGATACCGGCGGCGGCTACTATGAAGGTTCCACGGATATCACCCGTACCACCGTTCTGGGTCATATCACACCGGAGCTGAAGAAATACTACACCGCAGTATACAGAGCAATGCAGCACCTGAGCGTGGCAAACTTCCTGTACGGAAACCACGGCTGGTCCCTGGATGTACTGGCCAGACAGCCAATCTGGGATTTGAACAAGGACTTCCAGTGCGGAACCGGACACGGATTCGGTTACCTGGGCAGCATTCACGAACCGCCAACCGGATTCCGTTGGTACATCGTTCCGTCCAAGAATGAGCACCACCAGTTCGAAGAAGGCATGGTAATCACCAACGAGCCGGGAATCTACGAAGAAGGCGACTTCGGTATCCGTATCGAGAACAACCTGCTTACCGTAAAGGGCGAGAAGAACAAGTACGGCCAGTTCATGCACTTCGAGACACTGAACTTCGTACCGATCGATCTGGACGGTATCGATCCGGAAGAGCTGACACGCTCCGAGAGAGAATGGCTCAACGATTACCACAAGGATTGCTACGAGAAGGTTAGCCCATTCCTCACCGAAGAGGAGAAGGAATGGCTCAAGGAGTACACCAGAGCCATCTAGTTAGAAATACAACGCTTCCGGAGAACGGAAGCCCGGTGCGAACCCGCACCGACAGACTGCCCGGACACTTAGAATTTAGAAAAATTTTATTTTATGAAAATCATTTATAGAATAAATGTAGATTCTCTATCAATGTGCCGGCGGTCGTGCTATAATGGTTTATGGATGTGATTTCCGGAACAATCCGGAAAGACTTAAGAAATGGAGGATTACATCATGTTGAAGAAAGATCGTTTGGAGAGAACCATTGCCAAGATGAAGGAGAAGGACATCCCACAGATGCTCGTTTCCGACCAGTACGCTCTGTACTACCTGCTGGACAAGACATTTGTTTTCGGCGAAAGAATGGGTGCGCTGTACATCAATATTGACGGTACCGTTCACTTTGTACTGAACAAGCTGTTCCCACAGGTAGAAGACCTTGGCGTGGAGATTACCTATTACGACGACGTAGAGGACGGCGTTGAAATTCTGTCCCAGTTTGTCGACAAAGAGAAGACGATGGGTATCGACAAGACCTGGCCGGCAAGATTCGTTCTGAGACTTCAGGAACTGGGCGCAGGCAGCTCCTTCGTAAACAACGCATGCGTAATTGATAAAGTTAGACAGGTTAAGGGTGAAGATGAGCACAAGATCATGAAGGAATCCGCTCTGAAGATCGATCAGGTTATGGATAAGCTGATTCCATGGGTTGCAAAGGGTCTCACCGAAATCGAGCTGAACCAGAAGACTGCAGAACTGTGCAAGGAAGTTGGTTTCAGCGGCATGTCCTTCGACCCAATCACTGCATACGGCAAGGGCGGCGCAGATCCGCACCACATCACCGACAACAGCAAGGGTAAGCACGGCGACTCCGTTGTCCTGGACATCGGCGGAATGTGGAAGGGCTATGCTTCCGACATCACCAGAACCGTATTCATCGGCGAAGTAAGCGAGAGACAGAAGCAGATTTACAACATCGTTCTGGAAGCCAACAAGAGAGGTATTGCAGCAGCAAAGCCGGGCAACAAGATGAGCGACGTAGATAAGGCTGCGAGAGATTACATCACCGAGCAGGGCTTTGGTGAATACTTCACACACAGAACCGGTCACTCCATCGGTCTGGAAGACCACGAGGTGGGTGACGTATCCCTGGCTAACGACGAAATCATCGTACCGGGACAGTGCTTCTCCGTTGAGCCGGGAATCTACCTCTACGACGAGGGCATCGGCGTAAGAATCGAGGACATCCTGTACATCACCGAAGATGGATGCGAAGTACTCAACGAGTATCCGAAGGACGAAATCGTCGTTGTTCCGGACGGAGAATAATCGTTCATAAAAATAAGTTCGCCTCGGCAGACACTTCCGGGGGAACAAAACGGAAACGATAAAGTGCCGCGGTCTGCGGGCTGTGGCACTTTAATTTACAAAGGAGAGTTAAAAAAATGGCAAAGATTACAGAAGGCTACATGCCTTTCAGAGGTTATCAGACTTATTACAGAATCGTTGGAGAGCAGAAGGACAACGGAAAGGCTCCGCTGATCTGCCTGCACGGCGGTCCGGGATCCACCCACAACTACTTCGAAGTACTGGACAACGTAGCAGATGATGACGATCGTATGATCGTAATGTACGACCAGCTCGGCTGCGGAAATTCCTACCTGGACGGACATCCGGAAATGTGGACACAGGATCTCTGGCTGGACGAGCTGGATGCTCTGAGAGAGCACCTGGGTCTGGACAAGTGCCACATCATCGGTCAGTCTTGGGGCGGTATGATGCAGATTGCATACGCAATTGAGCGTGGTGCAAAGGGCGTAAACTCCTTCATCATTTCCTCCGGTCACCCAAGCAGCAGCCTGTGGGCAAAGGAAGGTATGAGAAGAATTAAGATGATGGATGAGGCAGACCAGAAAGCCATCAACCACGCACTGGAAACTGAAGACTTCACCGGCGAAGAATATCTGAAGGCCGTAGACCACTACATGGACAGATACTGCACATACTGGAGAGAAGATCTTCCGGAATGCTGCACCAGAGCAAAGAAGAGCGGCGGCGAAGCTTATCTGTATGGATGGGGTCCGAACGAATTCGTACCTTCCGGTACACTGAGAGACTTCGAGTACATCGACAGACTGCCGGAAATCGAAGTACCGTCCCTGATCATGAGCGGTATCTCCGACCTGTGCTCCCCACTGGTTGCAAAGACCATGGCAGACGGAATCCAGCACACCAAGTGGATCCTCTGGGAGAACGCAAGACACACCACATTCGTAGACAGACACGATGATTACTGCGTTGAGCTGATCAAGTGGATGAACGAATACGACAAATAAGAATAGACAGCACGAAAGTGCTTTGATTGTCAGAAGTCCGGGCACGCATCGGGAGATGCCGTGCCCGGATTGCTCTATAAAAAAAACAGACCGGGTGAAAGTCCCGTGTCGGGAGGTGTACGATGTTACATGAAGTAAGTTTTAGATCCTTTAATGAGAGAGATGATGTGCAGGGCTGGATCTACGTTCCGGCAACAGAACCTTGCGGCATCATTCAGCTGGTGCACGGCTTCGGAGAACATTCCAGAAGATATCTGCACATGATTGTGAATTTTATGGAGGCCGGCTATATCGTTGCAGCCGACGATCACGTAGGCCACGGTAAAACCGCCATGGTGAACGACACCTGGGGCGACTGGGGCGACAAGGGCTTCCGCACTATGATGGAGGACGAGCACAAACTCACCACTTTGGTCAAGGAGATGTATCCGAACCTTCCGTACTTCATGTTCGGCCACAGCATGGGATCCTTCATCGCACGGGATTACATCACCAAATACGGTGATGAGCTTGCCGGCGTAACCCTTTGCGGCACCAGCGGCGTATTCCCGCACGTGGAAGAAGGCATCGAGCTTCTGGAAAAAGAAGTGGCAGCAGGCCACGGAGAGGATCCGGCTACCGAGGCACCGAATGTGGTGATGGGCTGGATGTTCGGACGCTGCGACGAAGAAATCAAGCTGGGCAACGAGTGGATCTGCTCGGATCCGTGCGTTCAGTACGACCACGCCCACGATCCGTTTGACGCCTTCACCAAACCGACCACCAACCGGTCCTTCCTGTACTTCTGTCAGATGATTACCGCCATTACCGGAGAGGACTGGGCGAAAAACGTTCCGACGGAACTCCCAATCTTCAACATCGCCGGCGACCAGGATCCGGTGGGCCAGTACGGCGAAGGGGTATATCAGGTATCCAACTGGCTGGCGGAAAGCGGACATGCTGTAGAGACGAAGCTGTATCCGGGCTACCGCCACGAAATCCACAACTACGAAGATCTGAAGGACGAAGTAGTGGAAGACATCATCTGCTTCTTCGACGAGCAGCTGGATTTTGACGACGACGATGACGATGAGGAATAATAGAATTGATTAAATCCACAATTAGGACGCGCACCTATCGCGCAATATATCGGTTATTGGACCGGGTATCTCCGGTGGATTACGACTGCGGCACCCTTTGCAGTGCCGCATGTTGTATGGTGGAATCGGAGCCGGACATGGAAATGGGCATCTACCTGCTGCCGGGGGAGGACAAAATTCACCGCCGGGAAGGCGAGGGCTATCGCTGGACGGAAGAATCTACGGAAGAGTTTGAATTCCCGGAATCCTGGAAGGGAAAGGTGTTCTTTTTGCACTGCATGAATCCGCCCCACTGCCAGAGAGCGCTGCGGCCCATTCAGTGCCGGACCTTTCCGCTGCTGCCTCATTTGACGGAGGAGGATGAGCTCATCATGATTTATGATGACACGGAGGTGCCGTACGAGTGCCCGCTGATTGAAGAGGCCCTCCCGCTGAATGATGATTTTGTGAAAGCCACCACCACGGTGTGGCGGCACCTGATTCGGGATCCCCTGATTTACGATCTGGTAAAAGCAGATTCGGCGGAACGCTATGAATAGTCGGCCGCGGGGAATGTAGGGGTACCGGTAGAATATAGGAATAGGCGGAAGAATATTTTTACAAAATGAACACATAACATCGGGCGGCATGAAAAAAAGTGCTATACCCATAGGAATAATTCGTTTTTCAAGGAATTGTGAATATGTTAACATCTGTACCGTAAGGAAAGAGTGCTTTAGGTACATCCCCGGAGAAGCGGGGGTGAAAGTATGAGAGGTATTGAAATTATGGAACAGAATGGTAAGACAAGAAGCAAGCGTTCCGCCATCATCATCATGGGTCTGGCGCTGTTTGCAACACAGTTCGGTGCCGGAAACCTGATTTTCCCGCCGTTCTTGGGAAGAGACACCGGTTCTTCCTGGTTCGTTGGATTCATCGGATTCTTCCTGATGGACGTTGGTCTGGCGGTAGCGGCGATTATCGCAACCGTATCCAACAAGAAGGGTGGCGTTGACGGCGTTATGGGCAAAATGGGCCGCATCCCGGGAAAAGCGATGGTAACCGCTATCATCATCTGCCTGGGACCGCTGATCGCAATTCCGCGTACGGCAGCAACCACCTATGAAATGGGCGTTAAGCTGCTGGTTCCGGGACTTCCGCAGTGGGCATTCGGTGCTATTTTCTACGGAATCGCACTGCTGCTGGTAATCCGCCCGACAAAAGTAGTAGATATTATCGGAAACTATCTCACACCGATTCTGCTGGCAGTAATGGTACTGCTGATTGTAATCGGTATCGTGAATCCGATTGACGAAGCTGCAATTTTGGCAAACGCATCCCCGATGCATGACGGTATCGTAAACGGATACCAGACACTGGACGGTATCGGCGGCGTTCCGCAGACACTGATGATGATCACTGCGGCATGTGCTTACGGATATACCACAAAAGATGAAATTCGTCAGACCGTCAGCGGTTCCGCATTGATTTCCGGAACTTTACTGGCTCTGGTGTACGGCGGACTGACCTATCTGGGATCCACCGTTTCCGGCATTGCAGAATACAAGAACTTGGAACAGGCTCCGCTGCTGATGGCAATCACCAACAGACTGCTGGGCAGCTACGGCGTAATCGCGCTGACCATCATCGTGCTGATGGCTTGCCTGACCACCGCAATCGGACTTTCCGCAGTAGTTGGTGACTACTTCAAGGATCTCACCGACGGAAAGATGCAGTATAAGCACACCGTTATCGGCGTTATCGTATTCAGCTACATTCTCTCCAACTTCGGATTGAGCAACATCATCGCACTGGCAGGACCGATTCTGTCCATCCTGTATCCGCCGCTGATCGTTCTGGTCGTAATGACACTGCTGGAGAAGGTTATCAAGAACGAAATGTCCGCATGCGTAGGTGCATATGTATCCCTGCTGGCCAGCCTGGCAGGAACCCTGCCGATGGGCGTGATCTCCGACATGGCTGCAAAGCTGCCGTTCGCTGCAGATGGTCTGGGCTGGATCGTTCCGGCTGTAATCGGATGCGTGGTAGGCGCGTTCATTCCGAAGCCACAGAGCAAGAAGGCTGAAAATCTGAAGACAGATCTGAATCTCGACTAACAGTTTATAAAAAGAGTTTTGCCTCGGCCATTGAATAAACCCGATTTCCGGACCCCCCCGGAAGTTGATGCAAAACGAAAAGGCAGGCGCTTCACGAAAGTGGAGCGCCTGCCGGTTTTTTTTATAAAAAAGAATTAGCAGGTGACGATGCCGTGCTGGTTGATGAACTCGATGAGCTTTCGCAGGGGATCGTTCATGTATTTTGTGCTGTAGAAGAGCTGGAGCATTTCCACAAATGCTTCCCCCAGCGGGAAACATTCAAAGTTGCTGTCCGCATCCACCTCCGAAAGGGGCAGGATGGCGAAACCCTGGGACAGGGCCAGCATCATGGTCTGCACGTCCTGGCTGCGGGCAACCCGAACATCGTGGAAGGTGGTGCCGTACTTTTTGTGAAGGTTGGTGCGGCAGTATTCGTAATATTCTTCTTCCACGGATTTGGTAATCAGGGGGAGGCTTTCAATCGCCTTCTCGATGGAGCCGAAGTGGCGCACCGTATTGGGTGGCAGCACCAGGTAGTCAAGGGCCTTTAGGATGTCGATACTGCGGATTTCCGGGTAGGCGCGAACTTTTTCGCTGATGTTGTCCGGCATGACGATGGCGTGGAGGCGCTGATGCACCAGATCGCTCACCAATTCCTTCTCGCTGCCGAAGGAGGCCTTCAAGTTCACGTCCCGATAGGCGGTTTGAAAATCCGTAAAGAGGGACACGTAGAAATGAGAACCGTCCAGCCCCAGGTTCAAGTCCCGGGAATGGTCCTGCTTCAGGGCAGCCACCAGATTGGCATAATCTTTTTTCATGGCCAGCGCCTTTTCGTAGAAAATCTGCCCCTGATCGGTGAGCTCGCAGCCCTTGTTGGTTCGATAGAACAGCTTGCAGTTGAATTCGCTCTCCAGTTGGGCAATGTACTTGCTCATGGTTGTCTGTGCAATTCCGCACTGATCGGCGGCTTGGGTGAAATTCCCGGTGTCGGCCGCTGTCAAAAAATAGTCTAATTTTTGAATATCCATAACCTTTACCTCTCGTTTTTATTATAACGGATAAAAAATAATAAACAATAGAATAATTTGGTTCAGTATGTCAAAACATGAAAAAAAGTGCTTGCAAGATGAAAAAGATTCTTTTTAAAAACACATTTCTTCATGGTAGAGTAGGTGGCGTATTGGTTATAAATGTTAATAGGTAAGGTGAAAAAATGGAAAAGAAAAGAAGTAAGTTCTCCGCAACCCTTTGCATGGGGCTTGCATTATTTGCCGCACAGTTCGGTGCGGGAAACCTGATCTTCCCGCCGTTCCTGGGAAGAGAAACGGGAAGCAGCTGGATCAGCGGATTCATGGGATTCTTCATCATGGACGTAGGACTGGCAGCAATCGCGATTGCGTCGGTCGTGCTGAACCGGAAAGGGAACGTTGACGGAGTTGTGGGCAAGATGGGAGCGAAGCCGGGAAAGGTACTGCTCACCACCATCATGCTCTGTCTGGGACCGTGCGTGTGCATTCCGAGAACTGCGGCTACCAGCTATGAGCTGGGATTCAAGACCATCGCGCCAAGCGTGCCGCTGTGGCTCTACGGTCTGGTGTTCTTCCTGATTACGTTGGGACTGGTTATCCGTCCGTCTAAAGTAGTAGATATTATCGGAAACTATCTCACCCCATGTCTGCTGGCCGTGATGATTCTCCTGATTGTCATCGGAATCATCAACCCACTGGGAGCTTCCGTTTCTCCGGAAGAAATCGTTCCGCTTGCATCCGGCATTCAGAACGGATATCAGACACTGGACGGAATCGGCGGCGTGCTGATCACCATCATGCTGATTACCGCCGCATACAACTACGGTTACAAGGAACACGAAGACGTTAAAAAGATGATTGTGGGCGCGGATCTCATTTCCGCAGCGCTGCTGGCCATCGTGTACGGCGGACTGACATATCTGGGCTCCACCGCTTCCGGTATTCCGGAATATGCCGGACTGGATCAGGCGGGCCTTCTGGTAGCGATTACCTACCATTTGATGGGTAAATACGGTGTATATGCGCTGGCTGCCATCGTAATCCTGGCTTGCGTCACCACCGCACTGGGACTCAGCTCCATCGTGGGAGACTACTTCGAAGAGCTGACCCACGGAAAGCTGAAGTACAAGCAGATCGTGATTGCCCTGATTGCTGTCAGCTACGCCATGTCCAACTTCGGGCTGAGCCAGATCATCGCTATTGCGGGACCGGTGCTGAACATCCTGTACCCGCCGCTGATCGTACTGGTACTGGGAGCCTACGTGGAGAAAATTACGGACAACGACCACGTCATCTGCGTGGGAACCTACGTGGCGCTGATTACCAGCATCCTGAGCACTATCAGCACCTCCGGACATCCGATTGCCTTCATCGACAACCTGCCGTTCGCCTCCTTTGGATTGGGCTGGGTTATTCCGGCACTGATCGGCTGCGGTCTGGGCGCATTCTGGAAGAAGGATGCCTCGCTGCTCTCCGGAAAAGAACTGAAGGCGGGCAAGAAGCTGGAAGCGGAATAAAGACGCTTAAAACACTAATTTCTTATCATATATGGAAAGCACCGTCTCGGTTTCGAAGGCGGTGTTTTTCTTTGCTGCTAAAAACATTCCAACGGGTACTCCCGGCGTTATCGGCCGTCGGTTCATACTGAAGTCGGCATGAAAAAACATGATAGCAAAAAAGAACAAGGCGAAAATGAGGTGGAAAAATTTTTCAATTTATATAAAAAATGGGTTGAATGGATAATTAATCGACAACTAAGGAGTTTGCTTGGCGTATATTGATTTTATAAAGAAATAAAAACACAAGATATTGTGGTGACAAAAAAGTACGTCATAAAAATAACACAATTTTGCTTTGAAAATCGTACAAAGTCACGAAACCCTATTGGTCAATAGGTTTCCGCCAGTATTAAAAATTGTAAAAAGTTTTCTTCTTTTAACTAAATATATAGAACATATGTTGCGAATGTGAAGAACGGGTGATATACTTTGAGCATAAATTGTATAGGGCGGATTAACCAATTCAGTGATTATTCCGATTTAGTCCGAGAGGTGGATTGTCTTATACAGAGTTCTTATATGTGTCGTTTTCATTTTTGTATGGAGGTATTGAAATGGAACAAGAAAACCAAAAAGGCCAATTTAATTCCAATTTTGGATTCTTGATGGCAGCACTTGGATCGGCCGTAGGTCTTGGTAACCTGTGGTCCTTCCCTTACAAGATGGGTATGGGCGGCGGATTCGCTTTCCTGCTCTTGTACGTTATTCTGGCAATTGTAACCGGTTATCCTCTGATGCTCTCCGAGATGGCTCTCGGTCGTAAGACTCAGAAGGCGGCAATCGAGGCTTACAAGGAAGCCGATCACAGATTCACCTTCAACGGTGTTCTGCAGACCATCGTTCCTTGGCTCTTGATTTGCTTCTACTGCACATTCGGTGGATTCATCACCAAGTACCTGGGAGACTCCATTTTGGCGCTCTTCGGTAAGGGTGTTCTGAATACCGTTGATCCGGGCGCACAGTTCGGCGGACTGCTGACCAACACCGGCAACTCCGTTGCATGGATGACAGGTTACCTGCTCCTGACAATGGTTATCGTATTCGGTGGTGTATCCGGCGGTATCGAGAAGTTCTGTAAGGTTGCAATGCCGCTGCTGTTCTTCATGCTGCTCATCGTAGTAGTAAGATCCTGCACACTGCCTGGCGCAGGCCCTGGACTGAAGTTCCTGTTCAGCCCGGATCTGAGCGCTTGGGGAAGTGCAAAGGGATTCTTCACTGTACTCTCTTCGGCAGGCGGACAGTGCTTCTTCTCACTCTCTCTGTCGTCCGGTTGTATCATTGCTTACGGTTCTTACCTGGATAAGAAGGAGAACCTGGAATCCAACGCAGCAATCATCACCGCCGGTGACTCTCTGGTAGCGATTCTGGCTGGCGTAGCTATCTTCCCGGCTGTATTCGCATTCGGTCTGGAGCCATCTGCAGGACCTGGACTGCTGTTCGTATCGATGACAACCGTATTCTCGTCCATGGGCGCGGCAGGAAAGATCTTCCAGTTGCTGTTCTGGCTGCTGGTATTCTTCGCAGCACTGTCTTCTTCCATCGGTATGATGGAGGCCGGTATTTCCGCAATTCTGGATTCCAGAATGAAAGCCGGAAAGAGCGCAAACAGAGTAAAGGTTACCGTTATCATGGCTCTCGCAGCATGGTTTGGTAACTTCCTGACCACCGCTGACGGACTGGGCACAAGCCAGAATGCATTCTTCGTAGCATTCCGTGGCCTGTTCAGACAGGCGGATGTACTGAGCGTATGGGACTGCATCGCAGAAGGTATCCTGATGCCGCTGACCGGTCTCATCATGACAATCCTGCTTGGATGGGTTGTACCTGGATATCTGGATGACGAAGTCAGCAATTGCGGAACCAGAAAGTTCAAGACCAAAGGCTTCTACAATTTCTGCATCAAGTGGGTTGGACCGATCTTCCTGGCAATGGTTGTATATGGACAGCTCACCAGCTTCTGGGGTTAATGTAAAGACTCGTTGTAAGACTTTAACTTAAGGCAAATATAAAGAACGCACAAATGCTCGGATCTTCGGATTCGAGCATTTGTGTTTTTTGATGAGATGGATATACGTGGGTCTTTTTTTAACAGTACAAAGAAACGCCAGAACCGGCATTCGCCGGAACTGGCGCTTCTTTATTTGCGGACTTATTTTACAGCCCCCGTTTTTTATTTCTCTTCTACTTCCTTCTTCCGGATAGCCTTTGTCTCAATCTCTTCCACAATCTGGCGGACGAATTCGGACAGCGGCTTGCTGCCTTCGTCACCGGCGAATCTGGAACGAACGGAAACGGCGTTTTCTTCCTCTTCCTTGGCACCCAGCACCAGCATATACGGAATCTTTTCCATCTGGGCTTTGCGGATCTTGTAGCCGATACGCTCCGTGCTGTGGTCTACGTGGACATCTACGCCGTTGCGGCGGAGTTCACGGAATACCTTTTCCGCATAGTCATCGTACTTGTCGGAAATCGGCAGGATACGAACCTGCTCCGGGCACAGCCATGTCGGGAAGTTGCCCGCATATTTTTCGATGAGCCATGCCAGCGTTCTTTCGTAGCAGCCCATGGAAGTACGGTGGATGATGTACGGGCGCTTCTTGGAACCGTCCTTATCGATGTAGTACATATCGTAGCGCTCTGCCAGGAACATATCCAGCTGAATGGTGATCATGGTATCTTCCTTGCCGTATACGTTCTTTGCCTGGATGTCCAGCTTCGGACCGTAGAATGCGGCCTCGCCGGTCGCCTCGGTGTAGTCCAGACCGATTTCGTCCAGGATGGTTCTCATGGCATCCTCCACGCGGTTCCAATCCTCCGCGGTTCCCAGATACTTCTCGGAGTTTTCCGGATCCCACTTGGACATTCTGTAGGTGACATCCTCCTCCAGACCCAGGGTGGTGAGGCAGTATTTTGCCAGGCGAACGCAGTTCTTGAACTCTTCGTCAATCTGCTCCGGCGTGCACACCAGGTGACCCTCGGAAATGGTGAACTGACGAACACGGGTCAGTCCGTGCATCTCGCCGGAATCCTCGTTACGGAACAGAGTGGAAGTCTCCGCCATTCGGTACGGCAGATCCCGGTAACTCTTCTGACGCGCCTTGTACACATAGTATTGGAACGGGCAGGTCATCGGACGCAGGGCGTATACATCGCTGTCCGCATCGTTTTCAATCATCTTCAGGTCCTGAACACCGTGGATCTCACGGGAAGCATCTTCCGCATTGTTCAGATCCTCCAGGTTATCGTAGCCCAGCAGGAACATGCCGTCCTTGTAGTGGTACCAGTGATCCGAGATTTTGTACAAAGTGGACTTTGCCATCAGCGGCGTACGGGTACGAACGTAGCCCCACTCGTAATCCTCCAGATCCTCAATCCAGCGCTGCAGCTTCTGAATCATTTTGGTGCCGTTCGGCATGAACAGCGGCAGACCCTGACCCACTACATCCACCGTAGTGAACAGGTCCATCTCACGGCCCAGACGGTTGTGGTCTCTGTTCTTGATATCTGCCAGGTACTCCAGGTACTCTTCCAGATCCGCCTTCTTGGTATATGCGGTACCGTAGATTCGGGTGAGCATCTTGTTGTGCTCGTCACCCCTCCAGTACGCACCGGAAGAAGAAGTCAGCTTGAACGCCTTGATCTGCTTGGTGCTCATCAGGTGCGGTCCCGCACACAGCTCGATGAAATCACCCTGCTGATAGAAGGAAATGGTCTCGCCCTCCGGCAGATCCTCAATCAGTTCCACCTTGTACGGCTCTTCCCGGTTCTTCATCATCTGAATGGCCTCTTCCCTCGGCAGCGTGAAGTACTCCAGGCGGTCGCCCTTCTTGATGATCTTCTTCATCTCCTTCTCAATCTTGTCCAAATCCTCCCGGGTCAGCGGCGGCATGTCGAAGTCATAGTAAAATCCGGTGTCGATGGAAGGTCCGATGGCCAGCTTTGCCTCCGGGTACAGGTTCAGCACCGCCTCCGCCAGAACGTGAGAGCAGGTGTGGCGGTACGCATGCTTGCCCGCATCGGAATCGAAAGTGAGAATATTCAGCTCACAGTCGCTGTCGATCACGGTACGCAGGTCCTTCACCTCACCGTTCACCTCGCCCACGCAGGCAACGCGGGCCAGTCCCTCGCTGATATCCTTCGCGATATCGTAGATGGACATCGGTTCCCCATATTCACGGGTACTTCCGTCTTTCAAAGTAATAATCATTTGGTTTCCTCCTTCTTGAACGGAAGGCACAAAAAAATCCCTTCCGCAGATATACTGTCAGAAGGGACGCATACATTTCGTATTCGTGGTTCCACCCATCTTCCGGGAAAAATCCCGGCACTCATTATGGCTTTTCACGCGGCCGGCGGGCAGGATTAGTGCCACTCGGAGGTGGTGTTCCGCAAGTCCGAATCTGGGATAATTTCACCGGCTATCCCTCTCTGTAAGATTCCCCCGACAAGCGTACTGTCCTCGTCATCGTTTTATTTTTATAATCATAGATTCTAGCACCGGCGCAAAACCTTGTCAAGCGGTAAAAACAAATTTGCCTCGGCCCGCTCCTCCGGCAAGCCCCTAGATTACCAGTCCGTAGCGATTGGCCAGCGGAATGAGCTCCTTCTCCGGCAGATCGCCGGCATAGATGGCCCGGCCTTGATAGATCTCCAGCGCCTGCTCCAGAAGGGACGCATCATTGCAGAGAATGCACAGGGGCAGCGGAATGGCGTACTGGAAGTCCTCCAGGTTATCCAGTTCTTCCTCCGATTTGATTTCCACCGTCATGAAGAGGGCATCCTCGTCATCCTCCGCTTCCTCGCAAGAATCCTCCAGGTGCTCATCGCAAGGATAGATTTTCCCGATTTCAAGATCCGTCGGCAGGAGGTAGAGATTCTTCTCCGTTGCCAGGGGGATTTTGCCCTGAAAATCCGGGTGAGGGGGAAGGAATTCCACCTTCTGAAGTTCCCGGTGAATTGCACGGATATGCTCCTCCGTAGAGCCGCAGCAGCTTCCGAAAATGCCCACGCCGGCAGCCGCCAGGTCCTTCACGTAGGAGGCCAGCTCCTCCGGACCACAGTCGTAGTAGGTCACCCCGTTCTTCGTCTTCGGCATGCCCGCGTTGGGTTTGGCGATGAGGGGCACCTCCGCGTACTTCTGCAGCCGCTGAATGTGGGGCAGCATCTGATCCGGCCCCGTGGAACAGTTCAGCCCGAAGGCATCGATGCCCATGTTCTGCAGGATCACCAGCGCCGCCGCGATATCGTTGCCCATCATCGTGCGGCCGTTGGCCTCGCAGGTAAAACACACCATGATGGGTTTATCGGAAATTTGGCGGATGGCCAGCACCGCCGCCCGGGCTTCCGCCAGGTTGGTCATGGTCTCCACGGCGTACAGGTCCACCCCGGCTTCCTCCAGAGCTTCCGCCTGTTCCCGGTAGATTTCCAGCATCTCCCGGAAGGTGGTGTTCCCGATGGGCTTCAGGAATTTACCGGTCTGGGAGATATCCCCCGCCACCAGCGCGCGCCCCTCGGCATTATCCAATGCTATTTTTGCCAGACGTCGGTTGTACTCCGTCACCTGATTGAAGACGCCGTACTCCTCCAGTTTGACCCGGTTGGCCCCAAAAGTCGGGGCGTACAGCACGTCGCTTCCGGCGTCGATGTAGTTGTTGTGCAGATCCGCAATGGCATCCGGGTGCTCCAGCACCCACTGCTCCGCGCTGATGCCGCCTCGGTAGCCCCGCTTTTGAAGCTCGGTCCCCGTGGCGCCGTCCAGCAGAATCGGAAAATGAAGTTCCATAATATGCTCCTTTGTAGTCGTCTCTTTGTCCCTGTAAAATCTTTTCTTAATATTATAGGCAGGGGGTTTTGGAGGTGTCAAGAAAATATCAAAAATGGTATAATAAATAATTACTACCGAGGGGATAGGGAAATGAAAACAGAAGAAATCATCGAGCTGGCACGGGAGATTGGATTCGACCACGCCGGAGAACTGAATATGGGGGCGCTGGACTTCCGGCAGGAGGTGCGGGACATGTGTTCAAGCGGACGCTGCCGGGCCTACGGCACCCGGTGGAGCTGCCCGCCGGCGGTGGGAGATCTGGAACACAGTCGGCGCCGGGCGAAGAAGTATCACCGGGGAATCCTGGTGCAGACCACGGGACAGATGGCACACGACTTTGACAGCGAGGGGATTTTTCGGGCAGAGCGGCGCCACAAGGAACGGTTTGCCACCCTGGTGCGGCAGATTCGCTACTTCTGTCCGGACTGCCTTCCCATGGGAACGGGGGCCTGCACCCTGTGCCGAAAGTGCACCTATCCGGACCGGCCCTGCCGCCATCCGGAAGAAATGTTCATTTCCATGGAAGGCTACGGCCTGCTGGTAAACGACGTGGTGAAGGCCTCCGGTCTTCGGTACGACTACGGGCCGGGTACCATCACCTATTCCGCTGCGGTACTGATTGACTAGAAAAGGGATTTTTTTACAGGGACAAAAGGAGAACCAATATGACACCAAAAGAAATATTTCTGGAGCTTTTGAAAAAAGAAGGGCGCCCGGAGCGCCTGCTGGACCAGTACGAAGCCCTGCAGATGGCCTTGGGAGATCCGGTGAGCCGGTACCTTCGGGAAGGGCAGGTTCGGGGCTCCCGCACCATTGACCGGTGGGGCGTGACCATTCTGTTTCCGGAGGATGCGCCGGGCACCATCCCGTACCATTCGGAGGAGGCCACGGTGCTGAAGGACATCCCCCGGTGGAAAGAGGTGGTCCACGCGCCGGATATCAAGAGCAACTGCCAAGAAGGCTGGGAGGAATTCCGAAAGATCCAGCGGGAAAAAGCGGGAGATGAACGCCTTCTGGCGGGTTTTATGGGAACCGGAATCTTCGAGCAGTGCCACTTCCTGATGGGTTTTGAGGATACCCTGACCAACTTCTACGAGCACCCCAAGGAGATGCACGAGCTGATCGACTACATCCTTCAGTACCGTCTGGAGTACGTGCGGATGCTGATCAAGGGACTGCAGCCGGACGTCATCTTCTCCCACGACGACTGGGGCGCGAAAAACCAACTGTTCATGAAGCCGGAAATCTGGCGGGAATTCTTTAAAGAGCCGTACCGGAAGTTTTACGGAGAGATTCGGAATGCGGGCTGCATCGCCATCCACCACTCCGATTCCTACCTGGTGCCGATTCTGGATGACATGGTGGAAATCGGCATCCAGTGCTGGCAGGGCATCCTGCCGGAGAACAACATCCCGGAGGTGGTGCGCCATCTGGACGGCCGCATGATCGTCATGGGCGGCGTGGGCGCCGAGATTGACCGGGGCGACGCCACGGAAGAGGAAGTTCGGACGTACATGCGGAAGATGCTGGCGCAGAACGGAACCCTGGGGCACTTCATCCCATCCATCACCTACGGGCTGAGAGGTACCATCTTCAAGCAGGTGGATCCGATTATCGACGAGGAAATCGCCCGGTACAACAATGAGCTTCACTTCCGGCACTACAACTATCCGGTGACGGAAAAGAAATATGCCCTTTCCACGGGCAAAAATAAATCCGCATCTCACGGGGAACAGAAGGTGTCCGACAGTGTTCGGAAGACCCCGCTGGGAAAGGTGGCGGACGTGCTGATGAAGGGAAACCGGAACCGGATGGAGAAGGTGTGCCGGGAAGCCCTGGATGCGGGATATGCGCCTCAGGAAATTCTGAACAAGGGATTGATTACCGGAATGACGGAAGTGGGCAATGCCTTCTCCCGGGGAGAGGTGTTCGTCCCGGAAATGCTGATGTCCGCAAAATGCATGACCACGGCTCTGAATCTGCTGAAGCCCATGCTGGTAGCCGATGCGGGGGCATCCTTGGGCAAAGTGTGCATCGGTACGGTGCAGGGAGATATGCACGATATCGGGAAGAATCTGGTAAAGATCATGCTGGAAGGAAACGGTTTTGATGTAATCGATCTGGGAAGCGACGTGCCGGCGGAGACATTCGTCCGCACCGCCAAAGAAGAGAAGTGCGACATCATCTGCTGCTCCGCACTCCTCACCACCACCATCGAAGAGATGCGGAAGGTGGTGGAAGGCTGCAAGGCAGCGGGCATCCGAGAGGATGTGACCATCATGGTGGGAGGCGCTCCGGTGACCCAGGATTTCTGCGACAGCATCGGCGCGGACATCTATACGGACGATGCCACCGCCGCGGCCAAGGCAGCGGTTCAGGCGATGGAAAACCGGCAGCGACCGGCGTAAAGAAATATGTTTTTATAGGAGGAAAGGAAAATGCTGTTACTATCGAAAGAAGACATTCGCAAAGTCGTAACCATGGCAGATATCATCGAGGGGAACAAGGTGGCCTACAAGAGCGTGGTGGACGGGGAAGTGGAGAACCCGCTGCGCACGGTGATTCCGGGAAAATATGACGGATCCTTCGTGTTCATGCCGGCTTACGCACCGGGACTGGATGCGGCGGCGCTGAAGGTGGTGGATATTTTTCCCCACAACCCGGAACAGGGACTGAAGACATCCCCGGCACAGGTGCTGCTCATCGACGGTAAGACGGGATACATCAGCGCCATTCTGGACGGCACCTATGTGACGGAAGCCCGCACCGGTGCGGCCTCGGGCGCGGCCTTCGACATTCTGGGAAAGAAGGAATGCCGGAAGGGGGCCATGATCGGCACCGGCGGACAGGCGGCCTGCCAGCTGGAGGCCATGCTGACGGCGAGAAAGCTGGAAGAGGTGGCCGTGTACAGCCGGAATAAGGAGAAGCGGGAAGCTTTTGCGGCGGAGATGCAGGAGGAACTGAAGGAATTCGGCACCCGAATCTACGCGGCGGACAGCGCCGATGAGGCGGTGGAGGATGCGGACCTGCTGATTACGGTGACGGGATCTTCGGAGCCGGTATTCGACGGCACCAAGGTGAAACCGGGCTGCACCATCAGCTGCGTGGGCACCTACGAGCCGCACAAGCACGAGCTGGATCCGGCGGTGCTGCCGAGAACCTCCAAGATTATCTGCGACTCCAAGGACGCAGTGATGGCGGAAAGCGGGGACCTGCTGATTCCGATTCGGGAAGGCATCATTTCCGAGAGCGACGTGCTGGGAAGCCTGGGAGACGTGATCAACGGAACCGTGGCCGGCAGAGAGAACGACGACGAGATCATCGTCTTTGAGAACGTGGGCATTGCGGCCCTGGATCTGGTGGCGGCAAAGGTCATTTACGATAAAGCGGCAGAGAAGGGCATCGGCCAGAGCTGGGGCTAGCTTCTGCATCGGAACAAAAACGGAACTTAGGAAATAGGATATGGAACAAATCGAGAAAACAGAAAAATATATTTTGGTAGCGGTGGCCACCGGCGAGGAAGAGGCAGCCTGGGCGTCCCTGGAGGAGCTGGGAGAACTGGTGCGCACCGACGGCGCGGAGGTGTCCTCCATGGTGGTGCAGAACCTGGACCATCCGGAGCGGGCCACCTATGTGGGCAGCGGCAAAGCCCTGGAAATTCGGGAGATGCTGGAGGTGCAGGAAGCGGACGGAATCATCTGCGACGATGAACTGACCCCTTCCCAATTCCGGAATCTGTCGGATGCCATCGGGGCAAAGGTGCTGGATCGGACCCTGCTGATTCTGGATATCTTTGCGGCCCACGCCAAGACCAAGGAAGGAAAGATTCAGGTGGAAATCGCCCAGCAGCGATACCGGGCCTCCCGCCTCCGGGGAATGGGGGAAGCCATGTCCCGGCTGGGTGCGGGCATCGGTACCAGAGGACCGGGCGAAACCAAGCTGGAGACGGACCGCCGGGTGATTCAGAAGCGCATCAAGGTGCTGTCCGATGAGATCGAGGATATGAAGCGGGTGCGGGAAACCACCCGGAAGAAGCGGTCGGAAAGCGCCACCATGACCGTGGCCATCGTGGGATACACCAACGCGGGAAAATCCACCCTGCTGAACAAGGTGACGGATGCGGGCATCCTGGCGGAAAACAAGCTTTTTGCCACGCTGGATCCCACCACCCGAACCGCGGTGCTGCCAGACGGGCAGTCGGTACTGCTGACGGATACCGTTGGTTTTATCAACAAGCTGCCCCACCACCTGGTAGACGCCTTCCGAAGTACGCTGGAAGAGGCGAAGTATGCGGACATCATCATGCACGTGATTGATGCGTCCAACCCTCAGTGGGAACTGCACCGAAAGGTGGTGCTGGATACCCTGAAGGAGCTGGGCGTGGTGGGCAAACCGGTGATCACGGTGTGGAACAAGATGGACCTGCTCCCGGAAGGGGAGAAGCGCCAGGATTTTCAGGCAGAGGCATCGGTGATGATCTCCGCCAAAAAGAACCTGGGCTTGGAGGAGATGTTCGACGAGCTGGGACGAATCGTTCGGGAATCCCGGGTGTACGTGGACACGGTGCTCACCTATTCCGAGATGGGCATTCTGGAGCAGATTCGGAAATTCGGCCAGCTGCTGGAAGAGAAATACGAGGGAGACGGCATTCACGTGAAGGCCTACGTTCCCCATGCTTTGGCGTATCTGGCAGAGCGGTAGTACAGGGCCGGCGGAAGCGCCGGGAAAGAAAACGAGGAAATGGATATGATACAAACAGTTATTTTCGATATCGGCCGGGTGCTGATCGGCTTTGAGTGGAAGGAATACGTCCACGAGCTCTTCGGCGATCCGGCGGTGGAAGCTCAGGTGACGGATGCCACCTTCGGCAGCGGAATCTGGAACGAGATGGACCGGGGAATCTGGTCGGAGGAAGAGGTGCTGGCGCGGTTCATCGCCCGGGCGCCGGAGCGGGAGAAAGAGATTCGGGTCGCCTTTGACCGGGTGGGCCGCTGTACGGAGCGGAAGGAATACGCCATCCCGTGGATCGAGGACCTGAAGGACCGAGGGTACCGGGTGCTGTTCCTGTCCAATTACTCGGAACACGTGCGGAAGAGAAGTGCACATGCGCTGGATTTCCTGCCTCACCTGGAGGGCGGCGTCTTTTCCTACGAGGTGCACCGCATCAAGCCGGAGCCGGAAATCTACCGCATCCTGCTGGAGAAGTACGAGCTGAAGGCAGAGGAGTGCGTCTTCGTGGACGACAACGGGAAGAACATTCAGGCGGCCCGGGAGCTGGGCTTCCGCACCGTGCATTTTGAAAATTACGAACAGGCCCACGAGGCGCTGGAGAAATTGCTGAAGAGCGACGGAGAAGCGGATGAATAGCCGGACCGAAAATCGGAAGAACCCGGGAAGCCGGAAGACTCCGGGGAGTCCAAGGAGCCGGATGGGCGCCGCGGCCGGCGGCCTGGTGCGGGGCTTGTTCCTGTTACTGGTCCTGTCGCTGGTGGTGTTCTTCCTGTCGCGGGCGTGTCCCGGAGATCCGCTTCGGTCCTGGTACGGGGACGGGGTAGACCGGCTGAGTGCGGCGCAGAAGGCGGCCATGCGCCGGAACCTGGGACTGGACCGGTCCCTGTGGGTGCAGTACGGCCTGTGGCTTCGGAACCTGTTCCACGGCAGCCTGGGAATCTCCCTGAAATACAAGCGGCCGGTGACGGCGGTGCTGGGCAGCGTGGCGGGAAACACCGCCATTCTGGGAATCTCGGCATACCTGCTCACCTTCCTGCCGGCTTTCCGGATCGGAAGCAGCTGCGCCCTGAAAGAGGGCAGCCGAAAGGACCGCCGGCTCTCCCGCATTGCGGTGGTGACGGGAAACATTCCTTCCTTCTTTCTGGGACTGCTGCTGATTCTGTTTTTTGCCGTGAAAATCCGGCTCTTCCCCACCGGCGGCGCCTATTCCTACGGCATGGCCCACAGCTTGCCGGATCGCCTGTGGCACCTGGTGCTTCCATGCACCGTGCTGGTGTTGGAGCACGTGGGCTACTACGGCCTGATGGTGCGGAACCTGCTGGTGGAGGAAACCCGAAAGGACTACGTGTTGCTGCACAAATCCCAGGGCATCCCCCGGGAGAAAATCCTCCGAAAATACTGCATGAAGAACATCCTGCCGGGCATGATTCCGGCCATGACCATGGCGGTGCCCCACATCCTGGGCGGCACCTACGTGGTGGAGATGGTCTTCGGCTATCCGGGGCTGGGCACCCTGGCCTTCGAAAGCGCCCTGTACAAAGATTTCAACGTGCTGATGGCGGTGACTCTGCTCACCGGCGCCCTGGTCATCTTCTGCAACATGCTGGGCGAGGTCCTCAGCGCAACCATCGATCCGAGGATGCGGGACGATGGGGCGGACTTCCGGGAGGTGGATTATGAATAAAAAAAAGAATCGCCTCGGCCCGGGCGTCCGGCTGAGCATCGCCGTGCTGGCCGTCGTGGGCATCGCCTCGCTGCTGGCGCCCCTGCTGGCACCTTACGGACCCAACGAAATGGGGGCGGCCATCAACCAAGCCCCTTCGGCAGCGCACCTGTTCGGCACCGATTCCATGGGCCGGGATCTGCTGAGCCGGATTCTGTACGGCGGACGGGCCAGCCTGTGCATCGGACTGATGGCAGCGGCCATCAGCACCGGCATCGCCATGATCTACGGATCCCTCAGCGGAATGAGCCGCCGGTGGGTGGACCGGGGACTCATGGGTTTTGCGGACCTGATGCTCAGCGTGCCCCAGATTCTGATCGTGGTATTTCTCCAGGCGATTTGCGGAAAATCCGGATACCTGTCCCTGGCCCTCTCCATCGGCGTGACGGGCTGGATGGCCATGGCCCGGATCATCCGAAACGAAGTGCGGCGAATTCGGGAGACGGATTACGTCACCGCGGCCCGGATGATGGGCGGCAGCTTCGGGTACATCCTTCGGAAGCACCTGCTGCCGGGCTTTCTGCCGGCGGTGCTGTACGCGGCGGTGAGCAGCATCGGCGCGGCCATGATGACGGAGGCCACATTGAGCTTTATGGGACTGGGACTCCCGGTGGCGGAGGTGTCCTGGGGCAGCCTGCTGTCCGACTCCCAGAATGCACTGCTCACCGGCAGCTGGTGGATTATCCTGATTCCCGGCATCGTGCTGATCGGAACGCTAATCGCCATCGCGGCGCTGGGGGAACAGGTGCGGAAGGGGAACACCCGGTTGCACAGCAATTTATAAGTCATGCTAGGGAAAAAACGGGAAAAGAGATTGGCGTTATTTCTGCATAAGCGAAAGGTAGAAACAAGATGAAAAATATTTCTAAGAAGTGGAAGCGAATTCTGCCGGCCATGCTGCTGGTTCTTGCGCTGGCCCTCCTGGCGGGGTGCGGCGGCGAGGCGAAGCCGGATGGCGACACCATGGTGTACGGCAGTCAGGACTATACCGCCATTAACCCGGCATTGTACGAGCACGGGGAAATCAACCTGCTTATTTTTGCCGGATTGACGGCCCACGATGCGGACAACAACGTGGTTCCGGGACTGGCGGAGAAGTGGAGCTACGACAAGGGCACCAAAACCTGGACCTTCCGCTTGCGGAAAGACCTGACCTTCCACGACGGCGAACCTCTGACCTCAGCGGACGTGAAGTTCACCCTGGAATCCATCTTGGACGAGAAGAACGGATCGGAAATCGTGTCCAACTACGCGGACATACAGAAGATTTCCTGCCCGGATGCCCGCACGGTGAAAATTCAGCTGAAGGAAGAGAACGTGGGATTCCCGGAATACATGACCATCGGCATTCTGCCGAAGCATCTCCTGGAGGGCAAGGACATTACTACCGACGAGTTCAATCAGAAGCCGGTGGGCGCCGGCCCGTACAAGCTGACGGATTGGGACGAGGGACAGAGCATCACCCTGGAGCGGTTTGACGGTTATTATGCCGGAAAAGCCAACATTCCGAAAATTATTTTTAAAATCGTACCGGACAGCGCCACCCGCCTCCTGCAGCTGGAATCCGGGGACCTGGACATGGCACAGCTGACGCCGAAGGACGGCAAAGCCCTGATGAAAAAGGATTCGGACTGCAGCGTGTACGAGATGGACACCGCGGATTACCGGGCGATTGCGTATAATTTTGCGGGCAGCAAGCTGTTCAAGAAGTATCCGGAGCTGGCGAACATCCTCAGCTACGGCATCGACCGGCAGGTGATTCTGAAGAGCGTGCTTCTGGGCGAGGGGGAGATTGCCTACTCTCCGATTCAGAAGAATCCGTTCAACGACAGCAGCATCGAGAAGTTCAATTACGACCCGGCGAAGATGAAATCCCTGCTGGAGCAGGACGGCTGGAAGAAGAACAAGGACGGTTGGTACGAGAAGGACGGCACGGAGCTGAAGTTCACCATCGCCGCCATGTCCGACGATCAGGTGCGGGTGGATATGGCCAACATGTGCGCGGAGCAGCTGAAGAAGGAAGGCATCCATGCCACGGCGGAGAACCGGAAGGAGCTGGATTGGGCCGGTCAGGATGCCTGCATCATCGGATGGGGAAGCCCGTTTGACGCGGACGACCATACCTACAAGGTGTTCACCACCGGTGCGGGGGACAACTACACCGGATACGCCAATGCCGATGTGGACCGGGCCCTGGAAGCGGCGCGCTCCACCGACGACAACAGCCTGCGGAAGCAGTACTACAGCAGCTTCCTCCACAGCATGATCGAGCAGATGCCGTACACCTACATCGCCTACATCAAGGCCAACTACGGCGTGAACAAGGCGGTAAAAGGCGTGGACAAGAACGTGGTACTGGGCCATCACGGTGTGGGAATTTTCTGGAACGTAGCGGATTGGAAACTGGAACGATAGAAGATGATGAAGAATTGCGGCAGCAAGGGAGAATGGAATACGGGCAAAAATAAAAGCGTTCTGAAGGTGGAGGATTTCCGGCTTTGCTTTAACGGTCGCTTTGGCACGGTGCATGCGGTGCGGGATGCCAACCTGGAAGTTCACGCGGGCGAGATTGTGGCCCTGGTGGGCGAATCCGGCTGCGGCAAAACCGCACTGTGCCGGGCCATCCTGATGCTTCACTCCGCTCACGCCCGGTACCTGTCCGGCAGAATTCTCCTGGACGGCCGGGATGTGCGGACCTGCAGCGAAAGGGAAATGGAGCAGATTCGGGGAAAAGCGGCGTCGCTGGTATTCCAGAACCCCCTGAGCTCCCTGAATCCGGTGTACCGAATCCGGGAACAGATGGAAGAACCCATGCGCCGGCATCTTGACATGAAGGAGGCCGAAGCGTTGGAAGCCCGCTGCCGGGAGCTTCTCCTGGAAATGGGCCTGGAGGAGCCGGAGGAGATTCTGGAAAAATATCCCCATCAGCTTTCCGGCGGGCAGCGCCAGCGAGTGGCGGCAGCCATCGCGCTGGCGGGAGATCCGTCCCTGATTATTGCCGATGAGCCCACCACCGCATTGGACCCGGAAACCGCGAAGATGGTGACGGGACTCCTTCGCCGGGTGACGGACGAGAAGCAGAAGGGCATCCTCTTTGTGACCCACGACCTGGCGGTGGCGGCGGAACTGGCAGACCGGGTGCTGGTGATGAAGGATGGGGAAATCCTGGAGCAGGGAACCACGGAAGATATTTTTGCCCGGCCGAAGGACGCCTATACGAAGAAGCTGGTGCGGTGCGCGGAGTGGGTGCGGGGCGAAGCCCCGTCCCGGAATTTAGCGCCGGAACCGGAGCCGGAGCAGAAGCTGCTGGCATCGGTGCGCCACCTGAAGGTGCGGTACCCCGGAGCCCCAAAGCCGGCGCTGAGGGACTGCAGCCTGGACATCCGGAAAGGGGAGATCCTGGGCCTGATCGGCGAGTCGGGCTGCGGCAAATCCACCTTGGCCAAGGTGCTTTGCGGCATGCTGAAACCTTCCGCCGGGGAGGTGGAATTCTTCCTCCCGGTGAAACCCGTCCTGATATTCCAGGATTCCGTGGCCTCCTTCAACGAGCGGATGACCCTGGGCGAAATCATCCAGGAGCCGCTGGTCATCGGGAAAGTGCCCCCGGCGCGGCGAAAAGAAAAGCTCCGGGAACTGACAGAACAGGTGGAGCTGGAGGAGGCATTGCTGGACCGGTATCCCTATGAGGTTTCCGGGGGTCAGCGGCAGCGGGCGGCCATCGCCCGAGGGCTGGCCATGGACCCGGAATTCCTGATTGCGGATGAGCCGGTGTCCTCCTTGGACGCCCCGGTACAGATGGAAATCCTTCGGCTGCTGAAGCAGCTTCGGGACCGGCGCAATCTGACCCTGCTGATCATCTCCCACGACATTCCCATGGTGGAGCATATCAGCGACCGGATCATTCGGCTGGAAAAGGAAGGACCTAGAGATGAATTCAAATAAGTTACAAGAAAAGGAAGCGCGGCTGCGGGAGAACCTGCGGAACCTGGGCGCCCTGGCGGTGGCGTTTTCCGGCGGGGTGGATTCCACCTTTCTGCTGAAGGTCGCCCATGAAGAGCTGGGGGACCGGCTGCTGGCGGTGACCGCAAAGGGCAGCGTGTTCTCGGGACGGGACCTGTCCCAGGGAATGGAATTCTGCCGGCAGGAGGGCATCCGCCAGGAAATCGTGGAGATGAACGAGCTGGAGATTCCCGGCTTTTCGGACAATCCGCCGGACCGCTGTTATATTTGCAAAAAAACAATTTTCCAAAGCCTGCTGGAAACGGCGGCAAGTCACGGCATCCCTCACGTGGCCGAGGGAAGCAACATGGACGACCTGGGGGATTACCGGCCGGGACTCCGCGCCCTTCGGGAGCTGCAGGTGCTGAGCCCTCTGAAAGAGGCGGGCCTATATAAGGAAGAGATTCGGCAGCTTTCTCGGAAACTGCACCTTCCCACCTGGGATAAACCTTCCGCCGCCTGCCTGGCCTCCCGCTTCGCCTACGGCGAACGGATTACCCGGGAAAAACTCCGCATGGTGGAGCAGGCGGAGAATTTCCTGGCGGATCAAGGCTTCCGGCAGGTTCGAGTGCGCATCCACGGGGCCGATTTGGCCCGACTGGAGGTGGCGCCGGAACAGCGGGAAAAGCTGCTGTCCCTGGGGGACTCGGTAACGGAAGCCCTTCGGCAAATTGGTTTTACCTACGTCACCATGGACCTGAAGGGGTACCGCACGGGAAGCATGAACGAAATTCTGAAGGATGAGGAGAAGAAGGGAGTCATCAATGGATAGAACGTTGTACTTGGAATGCGAAAGCGGAATCAGCGGAGACATGTCGGTAGCCATGCTCCTGGACTTGGGAGCGGACCGGGAGGTTCTGGCAGAGGCCCTGAAATCCCTGCCGCTGCAGGGGTATGAGACTCGGATTTCCCGGGTGAACCGGAACGGTATCGATTGCTGCGACTTCGATGTGGTGTTGGAGGAGGAGAACCACGACCACGACATGGAGTACCTGTACGGGGAGGGGGAAGGCCATTCCCATGTCCACGAACATGAGCATGCGCACGAGCACAGTTATGACCATTCCCATGAGCACGATCATGGGCACACACATGATCATGAACACGCGCACGAGCATTCCCATGACGAGGATCCCGCTCATGCCCACCATCATTCCCACACCCACGTTCATCGTCACCTGGCGGAAATCAATCGGATCATCGACGCCGGCAATCTGACCGACGGCGCCAATGCCCTGGCCAAAAAAATCTTCCGCATCATCGCGGAGGCGGAGAGCCGGGCCCACAACCTGCCTTTGGAGAAGGTGGGCTTCCACGAGGTGGGAGCGGTGGACTCCATCGTGGACATCGTGGCTTTCGCCGTGTGCTTCGATAACCTGGGCATCCGCCGGGTGCTGGTGCCAAAACTCTGCGAGGGCACCGGGGTGGTTCGCTGCCAGCACGGGATTCTTCCGGTTCCGGTTCCGGCGGTGACCAACATCCTGGAGAGCTCCGGGATTCCGATGGAAATCCTGCCGTACAAGGGAGAATTCGTCACTCCCACCGGCGCGGCCATCGTAAAAGCAGTTCGTACCGGCGGCGGTTTTCCGGCGGGCTGCACCATCGCCCGCACCGGAATGGGTGCCGGCAAGCGGCAGACGGAGCGGGCCAACGTCCTTCGGGGCATGCTGCTGGAATCCGCGGATGAAGCGTCGGATTCCGTGTGGAAGTTGGAGACGGATATCGACGACACCACGGGAGAAGTGCTGGGCTACACCTTGGAGCGCCTGCTGGAGGCGGGAGCCAAGGATGCCCACTACCTTCCGTGTTTCATGAAAAAGAACCGGCCGGCGTGGCAGCTCCAGGTGATCTGCGATGAGGAACACCGGCCGGCGCTGGAGCGCATCCTCTTCCGGGAAACCACCACCATTGGCATCCGGCGCGTCCGAATGGAGCGAAGCATCCTGAAGCGGCAGACCGGAAACGCCGAGACCCCCTTCGGAAATGTGAGCATTAAAATCTGCCGGAGCGGGGATGAAACGTATTTTTACCCGGAATATGAGGACGTGGCGGCGATTGCCCGGGAGAAGGACGTTCCTTTCCAGGAGGTGTACCGGGCGGCGCAGCAGGCGGCGCGAGAGTTGTAAGGAGGAAAACATAAGCAACTGAATATATTGACTATTGTGATTAAATGTGTTTAAACACACCCAAAGGAGAGTATTAAAATGAACACATCAAATATCACAAATTATAAACCCAAAAGTGTTGCCGAACTTTTGGGATATCTGTTAAGACATTACAACGTTGAGACAGAGAAGGAATTTTAAAGGCAAACCGAACTCCAACTAATAGGCATTATTACACTTATGATTTGTAGGCTGTATAGACTTCGTAAGTATAAAAAACAAATAGAAAGGGATGAGGGGATTGCTAAAGAGCTTCAAGACAGAAATAAATCCGTCAGAAGAGCAGAAAGTCAAGATTCGCAAAACGATAGGAACTTGTAGATTTATCTATAACTTCTATCTTGCTCATAATAAGGAGCTTCATGAAAATGGGAAAAAGTTTATGAGC
The DNA here is from genome assembly GCA_934234035.1 of uncultured Clostridia bacterium. Taxonomy (GTDB): domain Bacteria; phylum Bacillota; class Clostridia; order Peptostreptococcales; family Anaerovoracaceae; genus Mogibacterium_A. The sequence goes on from CAKQHH010000003.1 coordinate 122,900, forward strand.
AGCAACAAATTTAGAGTCTGGCTTAACAATGAGTATGTTCCGAAGCATCCGGAATATTCTTGGATCAAGGAAGCTTATTCAAAAGCGGTAACACAGGCAGTAAATAACGGACAAACCGCATTTACGAGATTCTTTAATCACAAGAGCGCCTTTCCAAGGTTTAAAAAGAAAGGCAAATCTGATGTAAAAATGTATTTCGTAAAGAATAATCCGAAAGATTGTCGTTGTGAAAGACACAGAATCAATATTCCGTCACTTGGTTGGGTTCGCATCAAAGAAAAAGGATATATTCCCACAACAAAAGATGGATACGTAATTAAAAGCGGTCATGTCTCAATAAAAGCGGACAGATACTATGTTTCAGTTCTTATAGAAATCCCGGATAACAGGATAGCCAATAATTCCAATGAAGGAATTGGCATAGACCTTGGATTAAAGGATTTCGCCGTTGTTTCCAATGGTACAAGTTATAAGAACATTAACAAATCCGCAAAATTAAAGAAACTGGAAAAACAACTCATTCGAGAACAGAGAAGTCTTTCTCGAAAGTATGAAAATGTAAAGAAAGGAGGGCCCACTCAAAGAGCGAATATACAAAAACAAAGGCTTAAGGTACAGAAACTTCATCATAGAATTGACAATATTCGTACTGATTACATCAATAAAACAATCGCAGAGATAGTGAAAACCAAACCATCTTATATAACGATTGAAGATTTAAATGTATTAGGAATGATGAAGAACAAACATCTTTCAAAGGCAGTTGCTTCGCAGAAGTTTTATGAATTTAGAACAAAGCTTCAAGCTAAATGTAACGAAAACGGCATTGAACTTCGAGTTGCAGACAGATGGTTTCCATCATCGAAAACCTGCCATTGCTGCGGCGCTATCAAAAAAGATTTAAAGCTTTCAGACAGAACCTTCACATGTGACTGCGGTTATATCGAAGACAGAGATTTCAATGCTGCACTTAATTTGAGAGATGCTACGACTTACGAAGTTGCATAAATAAAAGCAAACGTAGGTATGTACCGAAGGCTATTTCGGGAATTTACGACTATGGAGTGTACAAGAACTTGTGAGTAGATATGATTTTGGTCAATCCAAAGCATACACGATGAAGTAGTAAGTAATGTTCGTGAGAACTTACATTATCTCGATGTGAGTATTTTTAATCATATTTTGAGTGGCAGAGCGGTATGGATATTCAGGAGATTTTGAGAGGCTACAAGGCGGGGGAGATTTCCCTGGAGATTGCGGAGGCGAAAATCCGCCAGATCGATGAGCGGCCGGGGAAGGGATATACCAACATGGGGTTCGCCCGGCTGGACACCCAGCGGAAGGAGCGGTCGGGTTTTCCGGAGGTGATTTTCTGCAGCGGAAAGCCGGACGATTATCTGGTGGCTATTTACCGCAAAATCACGGAGCTGGAGGGCCGGGCCTTCGGTACGCGGGCCACACCGCACCAGGCGGCGCTGGTGCAGGAGGCCATCCCGACGGCGGAGTACGACCCGGTGTCCCGAATCCTGAAGGTGGAACGCAGTGGTGGAGCCTCCGGCAATCTCGAGGCCTCCGGCAGCGGTACAGCCTCCGGCGCGCATGGGGCTTCCGGTAATAATGGGGCCTCCGGCGGCCGAGTTGCGGTGTGCACCGGCGGCACAGCGGACATCCCGGTAGCCGAGGAGGCCGCGCAGACGGCAGAATTCTTCGGCGCCCGAGTGGACCGGTTTTATGATGTGGGGGTCAGCGGCATCCACCGGCTGTTCAACAACATGGATGAAATCCGCAAAGCCGATTGCGTCATTGCGGTGGCGGGCATGGAGGGTGCGCTTCCGACGGTGATCGGCGGAATGGTACGGAATCCGGTCATCGCCGTCCCAACTTCTGTGGGCTACGGCGCCAACATGCAGGGCCTGACGGCGCTGCTGACCATGATCAACTCCTGTGCCAATGGAGTGGCAGTGGTGAACATCGACAACGGTTACGGTGCCGGGTATATGGCCACCCAAATCGGCCGGTTGGCGGCATCCGGCCGCAATCGGGAACAATAGGAAAGAAAAGAAACCGAAGGCGTGCGCCTTCGGTTTCTTCATTGTTGGGATGCGGCGGCCCGGCGGACGTCCGGGTTTGCGTACGACTCCCTGGAAACCCAATGAATTCGGTTTTTGTACGCAAACCGCGGGCCGGGGAAAGAGGAAAATGCGGCCCAGTCGCCGGCAAGGTTCGCGCTCGCCTGCCCGCAAAGCCAAAGAACTCGGTTTCCTTGCGCGAACCACGGGCCGTGAAAAGAGGGGAATGCGGCCCGGTCGCCGGCAAGGTTCGCGCTCGCCTGCCCGCAAAGCCAAAGAACTCGGTTTCCTTGCGCGAACCACGGGCCGTGAA
>CAKQHH010000004.1 GCA_934234035.1 uncultured Clostridia bacterium
GAATTCATGTCAGTCTATCAGGGGACAAAGCAGGACGGATGGAATGAGTATATGCTCTATGGCGGTATTCCACTGGTACCCACGTTTACCACTCCGGATCAGAAAATCACGTTCCTGAAATCTCTCTTTGAGGAAACCTATATTTCAGATATCGTTGGCAGGCATAATATTCGCAACAAGGCAGAATTAGAGGATCTTTTGAATATTCTGTCCTCTGCGATCGGTTCTCTGACCAATCCGGAAAAACTGTCAGCGACATTTCGAACGGTTAAGAAAAAGAAGATTAGCAATTCGACAATCAAGCGGTATATTGATTATCTCTGTGATTCCTTTCTGATTGACAGCGCAATTCGATATGATGTGAAGGGAAAGAAATACATTGATACGCCGGTAAAGTATTATTTTACGGATATGGGACTTCGCAATGCCAGGTTGAATTTCCGTCAGATTGAAGAAACGCACAGCATGGAGAATATTATTTTCAATGAGCTGAAAATGAGGGGCTTCAACGTGGATGTGGGTGTTATCGTGCAGTACGATACCAATGAGAAAGGCAACAGCATCCGCAAACAGCTGGAAATTGATTTTGTCTGCAACCAGGGTTCCAAGCGCTATTATATCCAGTCTGCTTATGCGATTCCCGATCAGGCCAAAATGGAGCAGGAACAGAGATCTTTGATGTTGACGGGAGATTTCTTCAAGCGAATTATCATTACCAAAGATACACCTGCACCTTATTATAATGAGTCGGGTGTGTTGATCATGAATGTCTACGACTTCTTGCTGAACGAGAACAGTCTGAATTTTTAGAAATGAGCAAGACTCTGCCCTCTACTATGTGGCTCTTTAACGCCATAATTAACGCCATGACTAACGCCATTTTTACCGGTGGCGTTAGTCGTGGCGTTATTTGCATCAACCTGACCTCGATAACTTCTAATAGCCCGGCAGTTGACATCCGATACTTCCTATAATACAGTATCCTTATTAGGCACGAACAATCCCTATATCTAAGCGGTGTGGTGAAGGATATGAATGTAACGATAAAGGATATAATGAAATTACCCTCTATGAGGGAGGCAACGATTCTTACGGCACAGAATTGTACCGAAAAAATAATCTCTTCAATAACGGTTTTTGATAGCAGTGACAAAGAGAAAATTGAAGAAAACAGCACCGATACCATGAAGAGCTATGACTCGGAGCTAGCGATTACTTCTTTTGCAAATTGCTATGATGATGTTGAGCAGCAATACGAGTTAATCAAAACGTTAAAATCATGTGGCGAGACCGGCATCATTGTTTTCTATGTGGGCTATATTTTGCCGGCAATCGATCGGCGATTAATCGATCTTGCCAATGATTTGGATTTTGTAATTATTATGATGCCGGAAGGCCGAAGAGAACTCCGATACAGCGATGTCATTCAGGAGGTAATGGAACTAATCATAAGCCGCAGGAAAAAAGAAGTGCACTTCGCAAATGATATGATACATAAAATCTCTCGGCTTCCCAAAAATAAGCAGAATATCAACTCGGTTGTGGATATTTTAAGAGATAAAATACAGTGTTCCATTTTTATAGTCGATGAATATTTCAACATTATAAACGGTGCTGAATGGCCGGTGGACAGGCGATTGCCGATAAAAGACATCATAGCTGCGTATAATTCGAGCAACAACTCGGACGAAGAAATAATCGGATTGGATGTCGGTTCCACGAAATGTTTTTTTACGAAGGAGAAAATCCGAAGCCGCTTTGACGAGAACATGTACGTTGCAATTATCAAAGAAAGCGAAGGTTTGTCCTTAGAAATTCGGCAGCAGGCCTGCGAAGTATTAAGCACCTTTATTAATCTGTGGACGGATGAATATGCGAAGGTCGATTACAATCAATTGATTAAAAGCATATTGAAAAATGAGCCGTACAAAACGCAGAGAATATGTCAGGTTTTGAATCTGGATATTGCGAGCTTTGATACTATGGTAATCATAACAAATGATAATCCGAATCGAAACACTCAGGAAGTACACGACAGCATCGTTGTTCTGGATGAACTGAACGCAAAATATATTAGCGGCAGATACAACGATGAATACATCGTATTCATGAAATACAGCACCGATGCATTAAATGCCATGACGGAAAACAGCAGCAACATATTTACTGTTTTTACGGATGTGCATTTAAAATATGATACGGCGGAAGTCAAGGCAAAGCACGAAGTGTTTTTGGAGCATATTGAGGATGTAAGAAAAATACATGTCACGAAGAAGTGCTTTAGCTACAATGAAATCATCGTAGCGAAAGAATGCAGTGACATAATAAATATCGGTGAGGATGAAATAAACAAAGCGCTGTCACCGATTAACAGATTGATCGAAAAAAAGAATACGGAATTGATCAACACTTTGTCCGTTTTTGTTCTGGATTGTGACCACAGTGTTTCCAAAACGGCCGATCGTCTATTCCTGCACAAAAACACCGTGAAGTATCGCCTGAAGCAGATCGAGGAAATCTTACATATTCGTTTGGATAAGATACTGGATATATGTCTAATATACAATTCCTTAATAATATTAAGACTTCTGGAAAGTAAATAACCGTTCCGAATAGCAACGCTTGGCAGATGTTACAAAAAAGCGTTGCTATTTTCGTGCTTTGGGATAATTACATGAAAATATAAAAATGCTACTATACCCCTAACTTAAAAATCTTATTTTTCATCAGATTATTAAATGGAGGTATGAAAATGAGCAGAGTACTGAAGAAGCAGGACATTATTGAAATTCTGTACGGAGCAACATTACTGGGAGCAGGCGGCGGCGGTTCCTTGCAGTACGGCCTGGACATGGTTGAAAACTACGAAAAAGAAAAGAAGAATATAGATATCGAGCTTTTGGACATTGATGAAATCAACGACGATGAATATGCTGCCATGGTTGCTTGCCTGGGATCTCCGGTGGCAATGCTGGAAGAAGGCCTGCCAATGTTCGGACCGGAAGCAGTGAATGCTTTCAGAGCATATCAGAAAGCGCTGAAGCTGGAAAACAAGGAAGTGAAGTATCTGTATTCCGGCGAAATGGGCGGATACAACACTTTTGTACCGATGCTGGTATCGATTCTGTCCGGCGACGAAGCATCTGAAAGGATTAAATTCATTGACGTTGACGGAAACGGAAGAGCGGTTCCTTCATTGGATTGTACCCTCACCGATTTGAGAGGTCTTCAGCCGTATCCTCTGGGATTGGGAAATTGGACCGGTGATGAAATCATCGCATTGCCGACCGACAACAAAGCGGGCGAAGTAATTGCCAGACAGCTGTGCATGGCATATGACATGAGAATCGGTTTTGCCACATGGGGCTTGAATAAAGAAGACATGAAGACGAAAGGCGCAGAAGGTTATCTGACATATGCACAGAAAATCGGTAAAGCACTGCTCTCTGCTTTTGAAAATAAGACCGATCTGCTGGAAGAACTTAAGAAAGTGATGGAAGTCAGAGAATTCTGTCGCGGCAAGATTGAAAAGGTTGACCTCAAACAGGTCGGTGGATTCGATTGCGGCGTTACCGTAGTGAAAGATGAAAACGGAAAAGAATACTACGTTGAGTTCAAGAACGAGAACCTGGTTCTTAGAGACGAAAGCGGAAAGTCGTATATTACCGCACCGGATATCATCAGCATGGTAGACCTGTCGACCATGATACCTTTAACCAACGCAGATACTAAAGAAGGAATGGATGTTCTGGTTCTTATGGCTCCGGTTGAAGAAAAGTGGTGGAGAGAAGACTGCAAGGCTTATCTCGGATGGATGGAAGAACTGAGAAACATTGGCTTCGAGGGAGATCAGATTAGATACTAACGGAGGAACTGAAATGAGTGCTAATAAAACCGGCGGAGTAGAAACTACTACTTTAAGCAAAGTTCCGGAAAGTGAAAAGAAAAGTTGGTACTCAATCGCCTTCATTTGGGCCGGAAATGTAATATGTGTTCCGGCCCTCATGATCGGCGGCAGCGTCAGTGCCGGCTTAGATTTCAAACATGCTGTTATATCCATGTTTATCGGCTTTGGAATCGTCTGCTGCTATATGGTGCTGCTGGGTGCGCAGTCCGCGCAGCTGGGTGTACCGTCTACGGTAGCGATGTCTCAAGCATTTGGCGACAGAGGCGCCGGCATTGCAATATCAACGATTATTGCAGTGGGAATGACCGGATGGTTCGCCATGCAGACCGGCGTATGTGCAAGTTCATTCTGCATGATTATGAATGAATTCATGGGAATCACTTTCCCGCTGTGGCTTGCAACCATTCTGTGGGGCTCCGTAATGCTGATAACGGCGGTGGTAGGTATCCGATTTATCGATATCCTGAATAAAATCTCGGTACCGACACTGCTTGTATTTCTGGTGTACGGTGTCTGGACAATTCTTTCCGGCAAAGGTGCTGTTGTAAAATTATTGAGCTATCAGCCTGAAACACCGTCGCCGATGCTGGTGGGTATTACGCTTTCGGTAGGTGCGATGGCGACCGGCGCGATCATCTCCGGAGACTATACCAGATATTGCAAAACAGGAAAACAGGCAGGAATCGCATGTGTAACAGGTGTTATTCCGGCAGGTGTCGGCGCACTGGTTTGCGGCACGCTGTTGGCCATTTGCTCCGGAAGCCACGATATTACCGTTATGTTTGCGGACATCGGATTGCCGATCATCGGATTGATTGTTTTAATACTGGCCACATGGACAACAAACACCGGAAATGCCTATTCTTCGGGAATTGCAGTAGTAAATATTTTTAAACTGGATGACGATAAAAGATTCCTGGCTACGATAATCTGTGGAGTAGTCGGCATCATCCTTTCCCTCAGCGGAATCATTAATCTGTTTAATGCGTTCCTGACATTGATCGGCTACTTTGTGCCGCCGGTTGCTGGTGCTACTATAGCGGACTATTGGATTCTGGGAAGAGGAAAACCGGAAAACTGGCATTCCATCGAAGGCGTAAACTGGATCGGAATTATCGCATGGCTGTGCGGAACGGCCGTTGCGTACTTCTTCCCGACGCTGTTCATCCCGACTATTAACGGTATTGTAGTATCCGGAGTGGTCTATATCGTACTGGCAAAAGTCGTAAAAAACAAGAAAATCAACAAACTCGCAGCTTAACAAAGAAAGTAGGGATACCATGAATTCTAATATTAAATTAGCAGCAGAAACAGTGGTAAAAGACTGTATGCAAGTTCGAGAAAATGAAAATCTATTGATTGTTACAGATGCAGGAAAAAGGAAATTAGCTGATGATGTTGCTGATGCTATTAGAAATATGGGAGTCAACGCAGTTGTTGTTGAAAGTGTACAGCCGCCGGATAACCAAATGCCTGCATTATGTGCAGCGGCTCTAGAAAAAGCAGATGTCGCCCTATTCATCACATCCGGCTCATTCTCTCATACGAAAGAACGAGCCGCGGCAAATGAGCGCGGATGCCGAATTGCATCCATGCCTACCATCACAGAAGAAATTATGGAAACCACATTAACAGCGGACTTCAACGAAGTGGAACGAATCGGAAACATTCTGGCCGATAAGCTGTCTAAATGTGAACGCATCCATATTACAACACCTCTCGGAACTGACCTAACCTTGTTTTGTGATGGCAGAAACGGAATTGCCGATACCGGTAAATTAGGCGAACGCGGGGCATTCGGAAATCTTCCGGCCGGAGAAGCGATGGTCGCACCAATCGAAACGAAAGGCGACGGCGTATTAGTTGTAGACGGCGTCATCGTGGGGATGGATGCCTTAACGGATCCGTTGACAATTGAATTTGAAGACGGAAGAATTAAAAATGTTCTGGGCACACAAGCAGCAGATTTCTTGAACTTCGTAAACAGATTTGATGACAATGCTAAAAACGTATGTGAATTCGGAATAGGAACGAACGAGAAATGCCACCTGATGGGTAATCCGTTGGTGGATGAAAAAATATACGGTACTATCCATGTAGCATGCGGCAACAATCTGTTCATGGGCGGAGAGCAAGACAGTAATATGCACTATGATATGATTGTGACCAAACCGACTGTTTATCTGGACGATGAGTGCATTATCCAAGACGGGGTGCATGTCTACTAAGCACCGGGCAGTCGAAATAAAGATTCTGCCCTACCCCAGACTGAAAAAGAATAACTGCGAAAGGCTTCCTAAAGATGAGACCGGCTATGAAATTACTTCATAGCCGGTTCTCGTTGGGGGGGCCCTCTCACTCAGTGAAACTTAGCGAAACTGGTATCTTTCATATAAGTGACTATGTATGTTCTAAAATTCAATATAAGGAACCACGTCGTTTCTAAGATAGCTAATATCATCGTCCTCTTGGAAATATTTGAAGTTTTTAGTTCTAAAAATACCAATATATATTTTATAAATTATACTAATAATATCAACTTCAGTTGAGTTATTATTTATGTCACAATAATAATCAGTGAGTTTACTAGATATTTTGGGGCTGTATCCAATAAATTTTTCTATATCTGTTTTAGGGAGACTTCCACTCATAAATTTTTCATACTTTGTTATGTCTCGAATCTTAAGGGCAATCCCCCAAGGAACAAAAACACATTTTGCTATTGAACGTTCTTTATCAAAGGAATCCAAACGTCCAATTTCGTTACCGATAACCTTCATTTTTTTAATATACTTATTAGTTTCACGTATGCTCAGTTGGCAGAAGCTAATGGCAATTTTACTTATTTCATTAACCATACAAGTTTTTGAAATGTTATAAGATAATTCTTCATTAATATATTTTTCGTAACTTGAACTATTTAATGAGAATGTAGCATCAAAAAATCGCTGCATATATAATTCCGCATCAAAATCCTCACCGTACATTTTTCTTATTGTGTTGCCTAGTTGTTTTAAATCCGCCGAAATAATAAAAGTCAATGCATCATGGTTATAAAAATGCTTTATTTCCTCTAATAATCTAATTACATTTGTCGGTTTACAGCGATCAAGTTCATCAATAATGATTGTTATCCTTCTACATTTCTTCTTCTTCTCTAGAATATAATCAATGATACTATGAAAGGTTTCTTGAATTTTCTTAATATTCAACTCGTCAGACGAACGTACAAAATCATTCTTTGAGAGAACACCCGCTGAACCAATTTTTATTGCAATATCTAAAGCTTTTTCAAATAACTCTTTTCCGTCTGCTTTTACCTCTTCATCAATTATTTTATATTCACGAGAAATGCTGTTCAGCAAAGCAATTGATGGACGATTCATCAATTCATTTTCCCATGCGTTATAGTAGTACACTTCTAACGCATCCGATGAATAATCTTTAATGCCCCATTTCGAAGCCAAATCAGCATTTTTTGCCATATACATAAACTGGTGCAAAAAAACTGTTTTGCCCGATCCCCACTCTCCATTCAAAGCAAATGATTCTTGATTTTCTGCGTTAAGGACGTATTTTATAAGGTCACATATATATTTATTTCTGTCGAAATAGTTACCATCTATAGTTCGCTTAATATTATCATCGTCAAAGTCAAATTCGTTCATATTTCACCGCCTCTACTTAAATCTTCAAAATATTACACTCTAGCCATTCCCAACCTCACTTCTTTGTTATTATTCTACACCCAGTGCTTTGAACACAGCATCCTCCGCACTCTGATATGGAATCATCTGAAATGCACTCATCAAATCAGCTGGAACGCTTGTAAAATCAATGAATGAGGTGCTTGTGTAAATGTCAATGTAAAAAAAAATCAAAAAGTGGAAAATAAAAATGTATATTTTCCCACTAAATGTACACATTTATTTTATCATTTACAACCTTCTCTACGATAGACAAGACTATCAATTTCTGACCGTACCTCTTCCAAAGAATAGTATCAATTTCCCAGTAATCATTTTTTCAACGCAGCTTCTTCATCTATACTACGGTCATAAGCGTACTTCTCCTTTTGGAGATTTGTTCGTTTGGGCTTTTTTCTGAGCGCTTCCAGTACAGCTATACTATCCCATATAATAAAAAGGTTCTCTGCAGGGACACGATATGTCTATAGCAACGCGCACGACTGTTTATCTTGACCTCGCTTTACGGAATATTCAGGGAAGCGTGCACAGGTTTACCATGAATCTTTTATTATCTTGTTTTTACAATCTACTGTATTCATTTGACTGCTTACGACAACATATCATCCTAATATCTGAACATTCCATTATCTATACCTAATCTGAAAATTAAGCCTAAAATAATAATCTTCACCTTCTTTATAAACTCTTGCATAATTGCCATGATTTTCACTTGTTGCGGGCCATTCAAAATAACAATGTTTAAAAAGATAGGACTTGAAGCCTTCGGATTCTAAAGCTAAATTTGCAGTGACATTTCCTTTTTCGTCGACTGCTATAAACCCACCATTTACTTGGCTTTTTCCATCCCAAAGGGTTCCCGCAGTAAGTCCGCAATATGATGCATATAAAAAGGATTTCATCATGTACTGATACTTTTCTTTTGGACGCGTCAGACTGCAAGGGTTATGCTCAATAACAATATCCACCATATCTTCTACATCACGTGCCGTTTCATCAGTTAAAAAATGTGTTCTTAGTATATAGTCTATCGTATCGCCTAATCTAGGATTCAATATATCCAGATTCTCTTCAAAGGTTTTACAACCGGCCCTTGCAGCAACAGGGAATCCAACAAACTCAAATTCGCATCCGTTTTCAAGCAAAGCTCTACAGCGATCGGCAACAGCTGTATGATTCTTTTCATCAACCATTGAATTTATTTCGTCCATTAAATCATCATTCATATTAGATAATTTATAAACTGTTGCTGAGTTCTTTCCGGTATTAAAAAGAGTTGGATCTTTTCCAAACTTTGATTTGATTGAAAACCCAATATGTCTCCTCACAACTGAAGTTTGAGTATCTTCTATTGAAATAAAAATATCACTTTTATCTATGCTTTTAGCTTTTATAGCTGTAAGCTGGATTTTTTCAAAAAACTTTTCAATATCATTGCTTACGTTAAATGAGCTGCCACTTGCGTTAAGTATTTCCGCTTTAAGTTTATCTGCATAATATAAGAATTCATGCGCCGGTACGGATGCAATTTCCTTATCATCAATTTTAATATCAACTATTGCATCGGCCGATAAACCATATTCCACCCTTTGGTCAACGCGTTCCCTTGTTTCATAACGTATTACATCTAATACATTTAACCATTTGTCCGGAATAACGTTTCCTTCGTCGTCAGCAAGATTAAGTTTTCCGTCTCCCAGCACTCTTAGTGCAACATACGGTTCACTCCATTCACCTTTATTAGCCCTCATTATCGAGTATCTCCTTTATCTTCAATGCTATCGCCTCAATTACATTTACTGTAACACTATTGCCAAACTGTTTGTATAAGTGGGTATCAGCGGAATTAAGTTTATATGTATCCGGAAAGCCCTGAAGTCTTGCCCACTCCCGCGGTGTCATTTTCCTGATATCATCTTTATTTATGCTTCCTTTTATGTGTGTTACCGGAATCATGCTATGATCTCTATGATCAATTATCAAGTTTCTTTCCCTTCCCATTCCACCGCACACTATTGCTCCGGCCTGACCATCAAGATCTCGGATTTCATATCCAAATCCATTTCCTTTGTTTTTATGACGTTCTTTGTGAGCAATTAAAGTATTTACATATACATCACTTAAATAGTATTTAGGTGATATCGGTGCATCGTCAAGAATATCGCGAATACATGTCTTATCGTCTGTACCGATAGGAAACGAAAATTCAGCACTATTTATATCATTTCTGAATGCAACAATATAAATTCGTTCACGATTTTGCGGAACTCCAAAATCCTTGCTATTTAGCACTTTTGAATAAACAGTATACCCAATTTGTTCAAAAGCTTTTGTTATCACTTTAAACGTTCGACCACGGTCATGGATGGTAAGGCCCTTTACATTCTCACAAAAGATTACCTTTGGTTTGTGATAATCGCATATTCTAACCACATCTTGAAAAAGCGTTCCTCGGCATAACCCTTTATAATCATCATCAAACCCCATACGCTTTCCGGCTAAACTAAATGCTTGACAAGGAAATCCCGCAAGACATATATCAAAAGTAGGTATGTTTTGTTCATTAATTCTAGTGATGTCTCCCGCAATTTCAAATTCATCAGCAAAATTATCTCGGTATGTTTTCTGGGCATGTTCATCCCATTCCGATACAAAAACTGTTTCAATTTCATTCTTAAAAGCATTATCAAATCCCAGTCTGATTCCTCCGATTCCGGCAAATAAATCAATCGACTTTAATACTTTACTCATCTTTCTTTCCATATCCTTTCTACTAAATCTGCACATTCTGCAAGATTCTTTTTAATTTCTTTTCCCCAAAAGCGCAAAACTATCCATCCTTCAGATTGTAATTTTTGTGTAACTTCTTTATCTCTTTGCATATTCCTTTCTATCTTTGAAATCCAAAACTCTGTGTTTGATTTGAAATCATTCTTTCTGTGTTCCCAATCATAACCATGCCAGAATTCGCTGTCACAAAACACGGCAATTTTCTTTCCAATGAAAGCAATGTCAGGTTTGCCTTCAATGCTTTTTACATTCTTTCGATACCGCAATCCTCTTCGCCACAGTTCCTTTTGAAGAAGCACCTCTATTTCAGAGCCCTTACTTTTTACTTGCTTCATATTGTATGAAATTTGCTCCGGAGTTTTTTTAGTCATCAGAATCCTCCCTAACAAATTCGCAAATATCTTGTATATTACAATCCAACGCGCAACAAATTTTCATCAATACTTCCATACTGACAAATTCATCTTTTCCAAGCTTTGCGACTGAATTGCTGCTTATTGATGCTTTTTCTCTTAATTGATACTTCTTCATTTTTTTATCAATTAGAAGTTTCCACAACTTATCATAACTGACTTTCAAAATGAACCTCCATGCTGCATTCTTTCCTAAACCTAGCGATAAATATTATACACCGAGATAAAAACTTTGCAAACACAGATTATTTTTCTTTACAGTCCCTGAAAAGCATCTCACTGCCACTATTACCCTCAACTCAGTCTATTCTATCCCATCCTGCCTCATTCGGAAACCTTTATCGTTCACGACCCGTTACAACGCGAATTATTTTTACCGTTGATGCAGAATAAGCAGGAACTACTGGCATAGTCCCTGCTTTCTGAGGCTATAGGTCATCAAATTCTTGCTGTAAGAAAAGAAGCCCTCTTGCGAGAGCTCCTTCCGGCGAAAAGGTCATCTCTCAAGGAAATGACCTTTCAATAAATTCCTTTTATGTACTAAATAAAGCTTACCAGAACGCCGGCGAGAATACCGGTTACAACAGATACGGAAACGATTCCGGAAATAACAACTTTCGGCTTATAGAAGTTGAGAAGCCGGTCGCGGGTTTCTTCCGAAAGGCTGTTCTCCTGTCCAACGATTTCCGCACATTCGTCGACGATTTTAACAGTCAGCGGATATCCGTTCAGGCAAGCAAGTCCGATTGCAAAGATGTCCACGAATGGCATTTTCATCGGCTTGGAAAGGACAACGCCTGCAACGGCACATCCGATTACACCAAAGGCGAGGAGTGCGATGAGTGTTGGCAGAATTCCCGCGAAATCTTTCAGATTGATTGTTACCAGATCCATCAGAATGATCGCGAACATGGTTGCGTCGATAAATCCACCGGAGCCGACCTTGTTAAGGCTGTCTCCATCAATCAGTCCAAGCTGAGCAGCGATGAAACCGATGAGAAGATCCCATACAAACATGCTGATTCCCGTGATTTCACCGATGTAGTAACCGCCGATGCAACAAAGTGCCAGAACGGCAAATACATAATAGAAGTTATTTGCCAGGAACTCCGGAACCTTGATTAATTTCTTGGAGTTATCGGCAAGGAGAAGTTCACCGGTGCCCGCAGCAGAGAGACTGCTAAAGCTTTCATCTCCCAGACGTTTTACCATTGCTTTTTTGAGGGCATAGCCACATGCCGGATAGCCTACCAGAACTTGACCGGTCATCAGAATTGCGATGATGGCTGCAATCTTCTGTTCTCCGGTTTCCTTAAGCTGTGCCAAGAAAATCAAACCTGCCTGAGTACCTCCGGCTACTTCCACGGAACCGTACAGCGCCGTTACCTTGTCCAGGACAGTGAATCCGGCGATTGCACCGAGGCCCACAATGAAAACCACTGCGGCGATTGCAATGACGCAAGTTTTCCACTCGCCTTTGAAACTCTTGAACGGAATCGAACCGCCGAAGCACGTAATTGCAAACGGAACGCCAAACCCATATGCGACATCCACGAATAACGTATTGTTAAATGTTTCTGTCGTAATCAGACCGAACTGTCCGCCAACAATGATGAGGATAATCATCGCAAAAACATATCCCGTTACTTTGTAGGATACAAGTTTGCTGAGTATTTCACCGACGATGAAAACGGCACAAATCATTAATATAGCTACATATGTACTCATCTTGTCCTCCTTAAATTTTCATAATTATCCAATTATCGCAGTGTTAACGAACGACGTTTCCCCATTTCACAACGGAAACCACTCCATCATGGGCTGCGGCAATATCCTTCAGCGGATTGCGGTCGAGCACAACAAAGTCTGCGAACTTCCCGACTGCGAGGGTACCGTAATCTTTATCAATTCCCATAATTTTCGCACTGTTAATCGTTGCCTGTTTGAGGATATCGATTTCTTTCATTCCCCAGAAATCTCTTCGGAGAACAAATTCTTCGGAATTCTGACCATGATGTACCGGGTCGATTCCGGTATCGGTTCCAAACCCAAGAGTTAAGCCGGCATCATAAGCCTTGCGAATTCCTGTTTTTACCGCATTCAGCATTTCTTTGGCTTTCTCTCCCATGTATGCCGATGATTCGGCAACATCTGCAGTGAGTTTCCACACAATCAGCAGTGTCGGAATAATGTATGAATCGGTATTTCCTTTCAGGAGCTCAATGGATTCATCCGTCAGATAGGAGGCATGCTCAATCGTATGAACGCCGGCCAGAATCGCATTTTGTATTGCGGTTGCACCGTGGCAATGCGCCGCAACGTATGTATCCTTAAAGGCCGCCGCTTCCACCATTACCTTCAAGTCTTCTAGCGTTATAATCGGCTTGCCGGGTTCCCCGCCCGGGTTCTGTGCGGATCCGGAGCCCATGACCTTAATGTAGTCTGCGCCCTTTGCGACTTCCTGACGAACCGCTTTAATAATTTCATCCGGGGTATCGACCTCGCTGTAGAGACCCGGTAGGAAATCGTTTCCAATCTCCGTTGGTGTCAAAATCAGACCGCATGCGTAAATAGTCGGCCCGACAAAATCTCCTTTATTGATGCTGTTGCGAAGATTGATGGCGATATTGTGCGTGGCGCCCACATCGCGCAGAACGGTAAAACCGGCATTCAGCGCATCCTGTGCATACTTGAGTGCATCATATCCTCTCTGTACTCCGTACTTCTCATTATCAATACGCGTATCATCGCCGGACAGTGTCAGGTGCACGTGCATGTCGATGAATCCCGGGAGAACAAAACGGTCCTCTTCATCAATAACGGTTTCACTGTCAAAGGGACACTCTCCGCATTTATAAATTCCCTTAATTCGCTTTCCATCCGTTAGAATGTCGCATTTTGCCTCGCTAAACCCGTCCATCAGTTCCGGCAGAACCGAACAGTTTTTAAACAGAATCATAATAAGGCTCCTCCTTTGTGGTATTATTTAATGAATTTATAGAATAAATATGCGCTGGATGCAAAGCCGGCGATTTGCATCCCAGTGAAAAATAATCTTAATTTTTGTCATTAAAGTAAAATTAATAATTCAAATATATGATATGTACAACGCATTTTTTGAAAGCTTGTTCAAAAGCATATTTTTTTGATTTTAGCGAAAACAGCTTTTTGGCCTGCAATTGAGATAATGCGGAAGATTTGCTAAAATGCAACAAAAGGGTATTACCGTTTGCTCTTATATTTTAGGGGACTTAAGGAGGCGAACAGATTATGACCATTAAGGAACACGTTGGATTAAGGATACACCTGTATCGCAAGAAGCAGAACCTCACGCTGGAGCAGCTGGCCTTTCTTCTCGACAAGAGCATCTCAACTGTTTCCAAATACGAAACAGGAAAGATTTCCATTGACATTGAAACGCTGTATGATATTTCAAAGATTCTGCATGTATCCATAGAACAACTCATCGACTATCACGTGGATGAAAAAAGAGAGGCGCAGGAACTCGCTACGTCCGGATTTTTCACGCAAAAGAAGAAATACTGGATGTATCAATATTTCGCGCCGATGAAAAAAGTCGTGGAATGCATCGTCGAAATCATCCCGGATTACGGGGCGACAGCGGACAAAATCATCTTGTATTACGATGCCCATAATGCAGACGACTATACGGACTCCAGCTTTGTGTATCGGGGATTTATTTCCTATTATGATTCCTATGCAACGATGAAATTGACCAATGCATTTAATGCAAAAGATGAGATTTTTATCTATGCCAAATCGCCGCTGTGGATTCGAAATACCACCACCGGACTGATGATGAGCATCTCTCAAACGCTGGGGAATCCCTCCGTCGTGAAGGTGCTTTTTTCCACGGAGAAAATCAATAATCAGGAAGCATTAAAGGCGAACCTGGACTTAAACAACAAGGAAGTTTTGAGTGCTCTGAAGAGAACGAATCACCTTCTTCTTTTGGACACGTGGGAAACAATGATTTAATACACGGCCGGAAACCTCTGTCGGCCGCGGACCGCCATAACGGAAAGAGCTTTGGCCGTTATGGCGGGTTCTTTTGCCGCCGGACATCAGCCCTTTCACTTGCTCGGCGGCGGCAAACAATTGATGCAGGAACATCGTTTTTCAGCGTTTCTGCATCAATTTCCCGATTTGTACCGCCGGCCCGGATTAAAGCCAGGCCGTGTTCAGATGAAAAGTGATGCACTGAAGGCTTCCCCCCGATAAGTACCCACCGGCCTTCGTGCATCACTTCCCATCATCATAATTTCGAAAGGAAAGAATTGACGACGAACTCGCCTTCTTCCCCCTTTCGTCGTCAATTTCTTCCGCTTTTCCTGAAAGGTCCCATAATTAGAGGCTTTCAGGAATACTTGTAAGTTCATAGAAACTATTCTGTTCATTCTATTCCCAGTGCCTTCGAAGCCCAGGCCCGATTGATCCGGAACTCGCTGCGGCTTCGAAGGTCTGGCAGTTTGTCCCGCACCCCCTCTGCCATATCCTCGTACATACCTTTCGGAATCGGCACGGTGCCCAGGGCGCCTTTGGAATTCACAACGACAAATAGGGATTCTCCCTCTTCTTCCAAGTAGTAGAGGTTGGCATCCTTCACATCCGGGTTCTTGTCTGCCACCGCATCGCTGATGATGCGCTTCACCAGTTCGACAATTCGGTCGTCCTTGCCGGCATCGAAGATTCTTATTTTTTCCATCAATTCTCGCTGAGAACCCACGATGCGGTACAGGTACGAATCCATGTCCTCCTTCAGTACCTTCGTGAGCTCGGTTTCCGCACCTCCAAAATCTCCTCGAAATTGTTCTTCCACCATTTGGATATCCTCTTCCTGCACCACGTAATAGATCATGATTTGATCTTCCATCTGGTGGTAGAGCATCGGATAATCGATGTTGAACGACTTCCCACAGTGGGGGCAGATGTATTGAAACAGCGCTCCGCTTAGGAGCTCTTCTTTCTTCTCCGGATTCAACTCGGTATTCAGGCTCGTCCACATTTCAAACTCGCCTGTGGTTCCGCAGACCGGACATTGGATTTCTTCTTTTGCGCACATGGACATAGGGCACCATCCTTTCTTTGACTTTGATTACGAACGTAATTTGTATTGTGTCTTGAGTACATTCATTTTCGCATCATTATATCCCACTTTGCCGTCTTTTTGCAGCCTTCCCAGCACAATCCCCGGATCTCGATGAATGCTCGCCGAAAAATCTTTAATTGACTGCGGAGAGAAGATCTGGCGAGAAATAAATTCATCGTACTGCTCTGACGGAATTAATCGATCTCTTGCATATTCATCGGCCAGCTTTTCATTTTCGCCCATTTCCATGTCAAAGGAAACACCATAATCACCACTTAGTATATGCCCGATTTCATGAAATAGCGTAAACCAAAATGTATCTGCATACAATCTCCTGTCATTTACCATTAGTACGATGTTATCACCGACTTTTTTTGTCGCTCCGTTTATTTTAGAACCCGAAATATTCGGCAGTATTACAAAGATCACACCTGCGTTGAAAAATGCCGTCTTAAGCTTGTCATAGAAATCCGTATGATTTTCCGTGAGAGTCAGTGCATAATCAACCGCTTCTTCAAACTCTTTTTTGTTGAATTTAGGTGCATTGGCATGGAGTGCCTCATTCGTTGCAATCTGCATCATGATGTTCGCTTTGATTGTATTCGCCTCAGTCAAGTTCTCCGAACTGCTTCTGAATCGAGCCGCCATATCCGGTCTTTTGAGAACCGTCAGCGTTGCGATATCCAAGAATTTCCGTATACGTTCAATTTGTTCATCGATTTTTCTTGGAAGATCCGGCAGCATAAAGTTGTTCCGAAAGTACTTATAATCTATCTTTTCGAAAACAACCCGCTCCTGTTCCAGTTCCTGATCGGACTTGAATTCCACAATCAATGCATCGTAAGCTTGCTGCAAATTCAACCAATACGCAGCACTGGTTCCCATCAGACGAGACAATTTCATTGCCATATCGATTGACAGACTCTGCTCACCTCTGACCAAAAGGCTTAAATTCTTCGGTGTCGTGCCGAGTCTTTTCGCAAAGTCTTCCTGCGTTAGTCCACTTTCTTCAATAATTTCTTTGACATAGTAGCCCGGATGGAAAGCCACTTTTTCTTTATATTCAATATAGTTACTCATAGTGTTTGCTTACCTCCCTCTACTCTACTTTCAATGCAGCCTCCGTTACAATCAGATTACCTTTCGGGTAATTTGATTGTAACATCGCATTTGGAAAAAATCAACGTCATTACAGTGAAACCAAAAAGCAAAGAAGAGGTCGCCACGCTTGTACCGCGCGGAAACCTCTTTGGGATTGCAAATTGTTTTTATGAAAATATTTTTACTTGATAGCCCGGCTGGAGTTCAACCCACATTCCTCTTTCGCCTCGAGAATTCTCAGTCTTCCGATGCCGATTGCCATGAATACGCAGGATACAACGGCGATTCCGAGCATCACCGGTTCCGGTATCGCAATCAGCAAGCGGGAAACCAACATTGCCGAAACGATGAGAATGCATCCGATCCACTGCAGGGTCTCTGCGGTTTTCTTCGTCATAACGCGACCTCCGTTGTGGTTTTACTGAATTCCCATAACCATGAAGAGCACCTTCATGATCCACAGGGACAGTGCCGCATCAAAGAGAGGAACCACCAGCAGCAAGCCGTGCCATTTGTGATTCGTTCCGGATACCAGCACGATTCGTGCGTAGTGCCCAATCAGGGTTCCCATCAGCATACATGCCGGAAGCATCATTGCCGCCTGACTCATGGTGAGCACGCCGGTCGCGTACATGTTCGCACCGCTGGCAGCGCCGGCTGCTTTTGCAAAGAATGCGGAGATCAGCACCGCGAAGGCCTCGCCCGGGAGTCCGAAGATTCCCATCACCGGTGAGAAAACGGTTCCCAGCAGATCCATCAGGCCGGTTGCCTGCAGAATATACACCAGCGTATATCCCAGAATCATCGCCGGCATGATGTTTCTCACGCCGATATTAAATCCGTCGTAACATCCCTTCATAAACAAGTCGATAATGGACTTCTTTTCCGTTGTCTTTTTCTCTTCTGCCATGATTATGCCTCCTTGCTGCCTGCGGTTTTCGCCTGTACTTTTTTCTTGCCTCTCAGCCGGATGATGATGCGCACAATGTTCGCCCCCACCAGTTTGCAGAAAATCTCCACCAGCAGGACCGGTCCCAGTCCGATTGGCGAAATCGCCACAAGCGGCGCGCCGCCGGTAACGGTGTTGTTGATACATGCCGATGCCGCATACTGATATGCCACAAATACGGTTCGCTCGTCGTCGCTCAACTCGCCCTCTTCGTACAACTCTCTCGTGAGGACCGCAGCCACGTCCGATCCGGTAAAACTACTTACGAACGCGATGCCGGCTTTTCCCGGGATGCCCAGAAGCGGGCGCAGAATCGGTTTAAACAGAATCTCCGCTGCATCAAATGCCCCAAAAGCCTTGAACACGGACATCAGTCCGCAGAAGAGCATTACGCCCGGCAAGAGATTCAATCCCGCCATAAAACCATCTTTCGCTCCGGATCCGTTGGCGCCGATCAAATTCATTTTCGTATCGCCAATCATTCCAAAGTTTCCGGTCAGATTCGTGAAATCCAGTACCTTTAACGGAGAGTCGCTTTTCATAAAGATTCCGGACAGAATCAGTATGAACACAACCAGTGAAACCCACGCTCCGATGCCCACGTGTTTCTTCTCTTTCGCAGCGGCTGCGCTGCCTTTCTTACTATCTTCCATAATTTCCTCCTACATAATCAACGATTTCGAATCAACCTATTCTTCCGAAAAATCATCCTTCAAACTGAACACAGCGCAAGCGGCCAGCCAGCATCGGGTGAACAGAGATTCCACGATGGCATACTCCTGTTCCGTATGGTTTCCTTCTCCCTGAACGCCCATTCCGCAGACCGTCGGAACGCCCGCGGCAACCGTTATTCCGGAGTCGGATAATCCTCCTACCACGCGGCTTCCCGGTGTGCCGTATCCGATTTCCTCTGCAACGCACTGAATGTGCTTCATGAGCTTTTTCACACCTTCGGTGGTTTCCATGTTCAGCACCACGCTGGATGTATCCAGTTCTGCCCAGGTGTCCGGCACGGTATTCGTCTCCGTCGCGGTCTTCAAATCTTCAAAAATCTCTTCTCGAATTTCGGAATCCGGATACCGGATGGCGATGTCAATTCTGCATTCTCCCGGTATGGTATTGGCACCCATTCCACCTTGGATGACCCCGCAGTTGATCAGCTTGCCTCTTGGAATATCGTTCTTGCTCTCCAGAAACTCTACTTTTTTTGCCGCTTCCAGAATCGCGGAACGTCCCTTCTCCGGAGCATTGCCGGAATGTGCGGATACGCCGTGTACTTTTATGGTAACCGGACCGCCGCCCTTTCGTCCGATAACGAACGTATCATCCGGGAACCCGGTTTCAAAGTTAAATGCGGCGACCGCACCTTCCGCTTCCCGGCTCAAAATATGTTTCACGTTGGATTTGGCATGCATGATTTCTTCATCCGGCGCGAACACGCATTTAATCGGGCGCTGATTGTATCCCGCATCGAGGCACGCTTTAATCGCATACACTGCGATGACCAGACCGCCCTTCATGTCCAGAACGCCGGGTCCGTGAGCGCATTCCTTTTCGTCAATGTGGAACGGATTTTTCGCAGCCGCACCTTCCTTGAACACCGTGTCCATGTGACCGATGAACAGAATCGGTGCCATCCCCTTTCCGGCAGTGGTCTCCGCAATCAGTGTATCGCCGGCGTTCTCACTCTGCTCATACCGAACCTCCAATCCGGCAGCTTCCAATTCATCTCCGAGGATATGGGCGACGCGGGTTACTCCCTCCTTCTGAAACGAACCGCTTTCCGTGTTCACCAAAGTCTTCCATAAATCCACCATCTCCGTCTTATGTTCTTGGATATATTGGCGGATTCGTTCATTCATCGTTTCCATAAATGCCTCCCTTTCGTTTTGTTACCCTGACTTTAACACTTGTCTCAAACCCATAAAAGGAGTATAATTCTGCCATAAATAGCATTTTTGTCTTTAATTGGCATGCCTATTCGCGTTTGGGAGGAAAGCTATGATTATTGCGGTTATCGGTTCGGCACCGGCGCTCTCTGCCGTGGAGTTCATCATGAAGGAATATAAGACGGATTTTAAACTGCGCTACTACACAGTGAAGCTCTTTGAGGACAGTGCGGTAATTGCGGAAAAGGTTCAGCGGGAAGGGCTCGCCGATGCGTTGCTCTTCTCCGGTCCGACAAATT
This sequence comes from uncultured Clostridia bacterium, assembly GCA_934234035.1. Classification (GTDB taxonomy): domain Bacteria; phylum Bacillota; class Clostridia; order Peptostreptococcales; family Anaerovoracaceae; genus Mogibacterium_A. Next base: position 20,166 of record CAKQHH010000004.1, read on the forward strand.
ACAACTATACCCGCAGCAAAGTGAAGGAGACCATTCCGTGGGGATGTATTCCCCACACCAAATCATCTATTTACCAGGGAATTGCCGAGGCCGGCGTTCGGTACAATACCGATGACTTCGATTGCATCAGTGTGGATTCCTATGAGCCGGATCTGTTTCGCAATGCGTTGGAAGGGCTGGACATTCGTGACATGGAAATTATCCATCCATCCCGGCATTTCTCGGAGCAGGAATATGAAAAAGGGCTTCTGGAATTCCATCGAGCGCAGCATCGGAAAAATCCCCGCACCATTTGCTTCACAAATATGGAGCACATCCAAGAACCCCTTGTGGCGGAAGGTATCCCCTGCATTCGTCTGAGGCCTTCGGAAGAGTCCATCCGAGAACAGCTCTCCACCCTTCGCCTCCAATCTCTTTCCGCAAAAGAAAGCCGCGGAGTTTTTGCAGTGATTACGGTACGGTATAGTTTTGAATTCGATTCCGAGCAGGATATTGCGCTGCGAGAATGGATGAAAATGGAATATATGAATGCGGTACGAACCCGCTGCTACGAAGCCGCGCAGCGGCTGGATGCAGCGGTGTTCCAGCAAGGTGTGGACATGTTCATTCTGACAACCGCCAGGGACACCCTGATTAATGTGTTCATCAAAGGCGGAGAATATATGAAGTTGATGAATTACAATACCGCCTCCAAGGATTTCAATATGTGGATGGGTATCGGAACCGGACACACGATGGTGGAAGCGTATTCTCATGCCGCAATTTCGCTGAACAAAGCCTTAAAGGATTACTCCGGAGGCATCGTCATGACCGATACGGACAATCCGGTTCCGGTGGAAATTGAGATTCCTTCGTACGAGGATACCGACGCGACACTCCTGGCCATCGCTCACCGGACACATATCAACCTGCATACGCTTCAGAAAATACGGGAACTGCAGGAGGAAGACAAGACCTTAACATCGCGCACGCTCGCCAAAGCGCTGGACACGAATATCCGAAATGCAAACCGGATTGTCGCAAAAATGGACGAGGGCGGATATCTGGTCATTGTAGGAAAACAATCCACCGGAAAAGGACGTCCGGAACGAGTATTCAAATTCTCGTTTTAGGCTTGCCGCCAAAAAGCAAAGAAGAGGTCGCCGCACTCTGCCCGTGCGGAAACCTCTTTTTGATTGCAACTTGCTTTTATGAAATTGTTTTTATGAGACTAATTCGGCATCTCGCTCTTCATTGCGCGGAAGCCGATGACCACGGCCCACAAGTAAGCGCAGGTTTTTGGAATCATCAGGGCGCCCATGACCGGGATTGTTTCGGCGAAGAGAACTACCGGAAGGTAGCAGCCGAAGCTCAGCACGATGGTGAACCACATCCAGCGGAAGGCGCGGTCGTTCTGCTCTTTGGCGCTGCGGAAGTAAAGCACGATGATCAGCAGGCCCAGCAGGGCGAACGGGATGTTCCGATAGATGCCCCAAGACAGCGGCGGATTGGCGGCGGTCCACTGGTTCTGCGGCATCATGCACAGGGCGATTCGAATGCCGGCCAGCAGGTATACCAGGGTGGTCAGATTCTTGCGGCCGGTGATGTTGTAGCGTTCGCGCCATACGTAGTAGATCAGCACGTAGAAAATCGTCATGGTAACGGAAGTGATCCATTTGCCGATTCCCAGCGGAACTGTGTAGTCCCCGAAACCGGTGGTGCACAGGGCGATGATGCGCGGAACCAGGTGGAAGGAATCGCCGGCGCCCAGGATTACGGCCATCCAGCCGAAAATGGTGAACTGGCGGCACTTGCCCCCGCTTCTGCGGATCATTTTAATGCCAATGGTGATAACGGATACGAGATAGGCCACGTCGAAAATTGGCTCCATAATTGCTTGCATTGTGTGTACTCTCCTTTTTTATTATTTTGCTGTCGCTATGCGGCGGCTTGCGCCGCGTGAGAACTTATTGATTGAATTTAATTACATTTGATTGCGCGGGGGGATTGCCTGCGCATTGATTGCAATTGATTGCGTGGGACTCGCCTGCGCGCGGCGGGCCGAGTTGGCGCTGCCTACTCTTCCCCTTGCAGTTTGTCTTTCTCGAACAGACGGAAACCGGTGATGTACTGGATGCCGAAGAGGATTCCGGCCAACAGCAAGGCTGCTCCCAGCCCGGTGTAGAACACGGCGATGAAACGCTCCGGTGCCACGCCGCTAGCGCGAAGTCCGATTCCGCCGGACATCATGAACGCCATGATGATAAAGGATTTGCGGTCGAAGAACTTCAGGAAGAAGTGGTATTCTTCTTCGTATCCGCGAATCCGCTCCGTATGCTTGTCCACCAGCTTGCCGAAAATGAATTTCTGAAAAATGACAAACACCACCAAGGTGAGCAGGAAATTCACCAGCGCCAGGTAGGATCCGTAGGACGCCAGTCCGATTCGAAGAATGTTTCCTCCCGCTGCACTCCATACGATGCACGCCAGTAACAGCAATGTGTTTCTTTTGACTTTCACAGTTTTGCCTCCTTCTTAATCTTTTTCTTTGCAGTCCGCTATAGGGATTTGCTTTGATTCCCTCGCTGCCGCAAGCGATTGCGTTAACTGCTGCATGTACGGCAGTCTTCGCGAGTTGAACAATGTTCATTTTATGGCCCAAAGGAATCCCCCACAGACGTGGGAGATTGGATTGTCGATATAAGGAAGTCCGCAGGCCGAACCTTCCGTCCACTAATACACGGTGCGCCGCAGAACCTCCAGCACCGGTGCCGGATTGTAATCCTCTCGGAGCAGCGCCGCCAGCATCAGCGAGAACAGAACGTTGCCGAAAACCTCCGGCGTGAACGCCTCATTAAAAGCATCCTTCCGAATCCGCGAATCGTTCTTCAGAACCCGGACCAGACTGGTTTGAATGTGCTTCTGCGTTTCATTCATGCGCCGAATGTTCTCTTTCTTCCCCTGCTCCGCAAGGCCCAACGAATGCAGCGCCACAAAACCCGGATATTCTCGGCTCCCGGCTTCCATCCGCCGGTACATCCAAGTGACACAGGATTCCGCATCCTCGTACACCGCCGGGTTATCCGGATTATGGAAAATTTCATGCCAAATGCTTTCCACCGTGGCCGCCAACAGCTTGGTTTTGGATCCAAAATAATTATAAATGGATCCCACGGACACGCCGCACGCCCCTGCCACGGACCGGATGCTGATGGCCTGACTGCCTTCTTTTTTTACCAGCTCCCGGCTCACGGCTAGAATCTCTTCTCGGGATGTTACTTTCTGATTCATTCACTCACCTCAACTTGAACGATGTTCATTGTAGTCGCGACGAGGGACTCTGTCAAGGTTTTTTTGTGGGTACGCGGCGGGGATCGTGCATCACTTTTTGGCCTTCGTGTTTCGGGTTGAAATCCGGTATCTGATGTTTTTGCTTTGATTTTCCACCTCCATGCATCAACCGGAAATTCGTGGTTGATGCATGCGGTGCGTTTTTCGGGGCTCATGCATCAACTCTTGCATCCTCGTCTTCTTCGAGTTAATGTTTCCGACCCGGTTTTCAAGGCTCGTGCATCAGATTCCGGAAAAGCTTGCTTGAGTTCCGGTCCACACTCTCTCATGCTTCGGCCAGAAAATCCGGTATCTGATGTTTTTGCTTTGCTTTTCACCCTCCATGCATCAACCTGCAAATCGGAGTTGATGCATACGGTGCGTTTTCCGGGGCTCATGCATCACTTTTAAAAAAATTGACGATAAAAGCAGAATATTCCGGCCGCCAACGTCAACCCGTCACAGGGTCACGGGGGCAATTAGAGTTTCCGGCGGTTCTTTTCGGATGGGATTGACGATAATGCTGCGAAAACATAGGCATTATCGTCAATCCCTCCGGTTGCTGCGTAGGCTTTCACCGTAATGTCGAGCGGGAAATCCGGTTCATTGACGATGGAACTGAAAAAACAAGCCCTCCATCGTCAACTTTTCGAAAAAAGTATTACTTTATTAGACTTTTACAGGCAGATGGGCGTTAGAGGTGAATTGAAAAAGAGCTGTTCGGCGGCGGGGTCCCCTCTCGGTGCCCCCGCCGCCGAAGCAGCTCTTCACAACTTCTTTCCTATACTCTCCTATACTTGCGCGCCCAGCGCCCGGGCTTCTGCCAGCTTGGCATTTCCGGAAATCGCGCCGCCCCCGGTCACCCCTCCGCAGTATACGGTCCCCTTCAGGGTTGTTTTTGGGAAACATTCCAACCAGCCGGTCAGTCCGGTCTCCGCCTTTTCGAAAACATCATCCCCTTCGTCCGCCGCCGCAGCCAGGAAGTACACGTCCCGGAACCGGTAGTCCATCGGATACATTGGATTCATGCGGTCGAGGAGGGTTTTCATCTGGCCGGACATCTCGAAATAGTAGATTGGCGTGGCCCAGGCCACCACGTCCGCCTGAAGCACGGCGTCCATAATCGGGGCCACATCGTCTTGGATGATACATTTTCCGGTCTGATGACAGGACAGGCAGCCTCTGCAGAAGCGGATGTCCTTATCCTTCAAGGTGATGAACGCCACTTCGTTACCGGAGGCCTCCGCCCCCTCGGCGAAGGATTTTGCCAGAAGCTCCGAGTTGCTGTTCGGCCGGATGCTGGTGGAAATTACGGTTACTTTTTTTGCCATACGTCGCTCCTTTCTTTTGGTGCCGGTTGCTTACCAAGCGTTTGCCATGACGGTGCCGCTCAGACCCTGCCGGAAGGTTTCGTATTCCTCCGGCGTCAATTCTCGGGGCGAGCTCATCACCACCAACGAATGCCCGGCGTTTTCCTTGTGGTATGGCGGATGAACGTGTGGGTAGGGATTCGCCTTGAAACCGCATCGCTCGTAGAAACCCTTTCGCCGCCGGGAGATCTCGTCCACCGGAGGATCGATTTCCAGAATCACAGTGTGCTCCTGCAGCGCCTCCAAAATCCGCTGCCCGTAGTGCTTGTTTCGCATCGACGGATCGACGCAGAAATGCTCCACGTAAAGCGCATCGCCAATGTTCCAGTACAGAATTTCGCCCACAAAAACATCTTCGTCGAAAACAATATCAAAATGGTATTCCGGGTTGCCCAAGATTTCTGACTGGGATGCCGGTTCCCGCTGCTCGTGGCGAGGAAAGCTAATCTCGTAAAGCTCCATCGCCTCTTTGAAATACGGGTGTTCCGCTTCGGTAATTCGTTCAAATCTCATGTTTCCATTTCCCTTCTTAATCCCTGATTTTACATAACAGTATACTCGCTCGAAAAGAAAATGTATATATCCTATTTTGCCGGTTTCCGGTCCACCACGAAGGCGCTCCACAGAGTGAACAGCAGGGAGAGCAGGATGGCCACGTGGTAGGATGTGACGTTGACAATCACGCTGCTCAGGATTTTTTCACAGACGGTCACAATCGCCGGTGTGGTGAACTGAGCGATGTACAGCGCCACGGAAAGGGCCGGAATTACGGTGGTTGCCGCATTTCTTCCGGCTTTTGCCGATGCCGTGGAGATGAAATACGGCACGCCGATTCCGTTGGCGGCGCCGATTAGGAAGGATCCCAGCAGTGTTCCCGGCATCGTGTTCAGGAACTGGAGCAGCAGATATCCCACCAAGAACATCAGCGGCGCCACGACTTTGGTGCTTCTGCCCAGTCCGTTTTTCAGCTTCGGATAGACCAGGCCGCCCAGGAAGCCGAACACATCCCCTAAAGCCATAATTACGGAAACAGCCGCTTCCGGCACGGTTCCCAGGCGGGAAGATTCCATCGCAAAGTTGGCCGGATAATTAAAGAAAATCACCATCAGGAAGAACATTCCCACGATAAAAGGATAATAATCGCGAAAAACCCCGGTGGATTTTTTCGGACGTCCGGCTTCGACGATTTTTTCGTTCGGCATCCACATCGCTACCGGGATGATGCTGACCACGCCCAGCAGGTACACCAGAAAACTCATCCGCCAGCTGATCATCGCCAGCGCACCGGCAATCAGGGTGGCAACCACGCCGCCCAGCATGTTCATGGCCGAAGAATAGCCCATCAGCACATCCTGCTTGTCCCGCGTGAAGTAGTACGTAATCAATCCGGTAGACATGGGCATAATGATGCCGACGCCCACGCCCACCAGCGCTCTGCACACCAGAACCAAATAGATGTTGCTGAACAGACCGGCCCCACAGCCGAATACGATGTACATTCCCAGGCCGATTAGCGTCAGGGTTTTCGCTTTACAAATCCGGCACATCTTCTCAAAAAACAAATTCGTCACGGCAATGAACACCGCCGGCATGCTGATAATCAGCTGCACCATCATTTTCGATTCGCCGCTGAAATAATCCTGTATCACGCCCAACGCCGGTGCCACAGCGGCGCCGGCCATTACCGTCAGCAGCGACAGCGTCAGTATCGCCACCATTAATTTCCATCTTCTATGTTCCTGTAGAAACATTTTTACCTCCTTACAAAAATAGGTTTCACTTTTCCAAAGTTCCCGGCGCCCAGGCCGCATGGCAAAATGTTGGCGCCCCCTGACGAAGGAACAAGCCTTTGCCGGCTGCAATGCGCCAATCCGGACTCCCGCTGCCCGGGCCCCATGGCAAAATGTTGGCGCCCCTTGACGAAGAAACAAGCCTTTGCCGGCTGCAGGGCGCCAACCCGGACTCCTGCTACCCGGGCCTCATTGCAAAATGTTGGCGCCTCTCGACGAAGAAACAAGCCTTTGCCGGCTGCTAGGCGCCAACTCGACCGCCCGCTACTCGGGCCCCGTCTCTAAATGTTGGCGCCTCTCGACGAAGGAACAAGCCTTTGCCGGCTGCTAGGCGCCAACTCCAACTCCCGCTGCCCGGGCCCCGTCGCAAAATGTTGGCGCCCCTTGACGAAGAAACAAGCCTTTGCCGGCTGCCAGGCGCCAACTCCAACACCTGCTACCCGGGCCCCGTCGCAAAAGTGAACACCAAAAAAAGAAAAGCGCAAGTCCGTGTTTGGACTTACGCTTTTTGCTACTCAACTCCGTTATTATATCACTGTAAATTTTGAAAAGTCAAAGATTTTTTCCGCTCCGGCTCCTACTCCAGAATCCGCCGGAGCCCGGCGTAATCCCGGTCCGGATTCTTGCGTTCCGCGATGGAAACCAGTACCTCCGAAGCCGCCCGGTACAGCGCAGCTTCCGGCCCGTCCCCCAGCACCGAAAGGTGCTTCCGAACCGTTTCCGAATCGCCTCGTTCCACCGGCCCCGTCAGCGCCTGCACCGGGCCGTCTTCCAGCAGGTGCTTCATATTGCTGAGAGCCAGTGGCGCCAGTGCTTCCCGGGCACCGGCCTCCGTGAAACCGCATTCCTGCAAGAGATTCAGGCCGGTATCCACCAGGGCGCACACCAGGTTGCTGGAGAAGACGCAGGCCGCGTGGTACTTCACCTTGGCATCGCCGGAAATCTCCTGCACCCTCGGGCCCAGGGATTCCAGTGTTTTTACCCAGAAATCCAGGGGACCCGTACCCTCGACGCAGAAAAAGGCCGACCTCAGCTCTTTGTAGGACGCCCATTTGTCGCTCACCGGGAACAGGGGATGGATGGAATACCCCGTCGCCCCCAAAGCCTCAATGCCCGGAAAGGCCTCTTCGGCGGACAAAGCCCCGCTGCAATGACAGATTTTTTTGCCCCGGAGATCTAACCCGCGGAGGGACCCGTAGACCGCCTGAATCTGATTGTCCGGCACGGTGAGGAAAATCGCGTCGCTGGCTTCCGCCACCGCCTGGGCACTGTCAAAACACCTGCTTTCGGTGAATTCCGCGGCCGCCTGTGCCGCCTCCCGATGCCGATTGTAGTAGCCGGTCACCGGGAGCCCGCCTTCGCGGAAAAATTTTCCCAGGGAGACCCCCACCTTACCGGCCCCAATAAAACCGATTTTCGTCTGCATTTTGCCCCCTTATCCCAGATATTTCTCCAGGAGCACCATGCTCACGTTGGACAGGCCCTGCAGCTCCGTGCCCACGATGCCCACTTCCGCGTATCCCAGCTTCCGGTACATCGCCCGGGCCACCGAGTTCCATTCCAGCGTATCCATTCGGCAGGCTTTGCAGCCCGTCTCCCGGGCGTAGTCTTCATAAAAACAAACGAACGCCTTGCCGTAGCCTTTTTTCGAGGCGGCCGGGGAGACCACCAGGGTGTGGAGAACGCACACCTGCTCTTTCGGCAGTTCGTGCACCCACCGGCCTTGGGCATAGGCCTCCGCCTGAGCTTGGTTGATGATGCCCGCACTCACAATTCGGCCTTCATCTTCCAGCACGAAGAGCTCGCCCCGTGCCAAGGCTCCCTCGGCGGTGGCCCGCGTCGGATAGACTCCTCGAATCCAGCCGGTCATCAATCCGCCCTTCTCCTCTGCCGTATGAATCTCATTGTAAATCTCTTCCACCGCGGAAATGTCCGCCGCGCTTGCTTTTCGGAATACCATAATTCGCTCCTAACATTAAAGATAAGAGCATTATATCACAGATGAAGGGCGGAAATCCCCCGAATCAGGCCGGCTGCAATTCGCTCCGCATTCTCCGGGCTCGTGGCCAGATTCAGGCGGATGAAATTCCTGTAATCCTCGCCGCCGAACCATTCGCCGAAATCCGGTGCGACACCGCATCGCTGCAGGACAAAATCTTCCGTTGTCAGACCTTCCGTTTCCCACGCGTTCGCATAGGCGCTCAGATCCACCCACTGAAGGTACGTCCCTTCCAAAGGCGACAGCACCGCCTTCGGTGCCCCTTCCGCCAGCCGCTCCTTCAGTAGCGCGGCGTTGTCCCGAATCAGGCCGCGCAGCTCCTGCAGCCATTCACGGCCCTGTTCGTAGGCGGCGGTGTACGAAATGTATCCCATATTGCCGCCGTCCTTGATGTGGATTTTCGTGGTAAAAGAGTCGAATTCTTCCCGCAGTTTCTCATCCGGAATGATGACGAAAGAATTCTGCATTCCCGCCAGGTTGAAGGTTTTGGAGGCGGAGGTCAGGGTAATGAGAAGGGAATCGTATTCTCCCGGTTCCCCGGCCGTCGCCGCGGCAATGTTCTCCCGGAACGGATTTTCTCCGCCGCACTCCGCTTCCTGAACCACCAGATCCTGATGGATTTCATCGGCGATGACAACGACTCCGTGGTCCCGGCAAATGTCCAGCACCCGCTTGATTTCCTCCCGGCGCCACACTCTTCCCACCGGATTGTGAGGGGAACACATGATGTGCACCTTCGCCCCGGATTCCACAATCGTCCGCTCAAAAGCATCGTAATCAATCCGGTACCGGCCGCCCTCGTTAATCAGGGGCACCGGGCACACGGTGCGGTCCGTTTCCCGAATCGCATTTCGGAACGGGTAGTACACCGGCTCCAGAATCACCACTCCGTCGCCCGGCTTCGTGAGAATCTCAAGCAGCCAGTAGATGCTCTGCACCACGCCCGGAGCGAACCGAATCCAATCTTCCTTCACCGCATATCCGTGGTACTTCTTTTCCCAGTCCATAAAAGCACGATACAACTCCCCGGGTGCCCGGTAGTATCCGTATACATTGTGGGCCACCGCGTCCGCCAAGGCTTGCTGCACGCAGGCCGGCGCTTCGATGTCCATGTCCGCCACCCAGGCCGGAATCAGGTCGTCCCTTCCGAAATTCTCCTGCAATCCATCCCACTTGTCGCAGTTCGTGCCCCTGCGCTCCGCAAATTTCAGATGCTTGTATTTCACCATCACTTTGAGCCTCCTTTTCTAAAAGTCGATTTTCATTACTTCCGGGAAGCAAGTTTTCTTGTACTGGCTGCAGGTCGGACAGCTGCTGGTCAGCGGGGAATCCTCGTATGGCACCGTGTCGAAACCCAGTTTTTTGTAAAAGCCCGGAACCCGTCCCATCAGCCACATCCGATGACCGTCCCGACGCGCGATTTCTTCCATACTTTCTTTTACCAGTTTGGTCCCAAAATCCTGCCCACGGTATTCCTCTTCCACGGCCAGATAGTTCAGGTGGAACACCCCGTCGTGATGGGTGATGGTCGCTGCGCCCACCAGCTCCTTCGTGTGCTTGTGAATCAGCTCCAGACTGGTCAGGAAACCTTCCGGCTTCGGGTCGTCCAAGGAACATTCCAGGCCGGATTTCTGATACAGCGGCAGGAGCTCCTCGAAGCGGTCCGTGTAGACGATTTTGTATTCGCTCCGCAGTTCCTTGCGAAGGAAGGCCACGGTGCGCGGGTTTTTCGGGTGGTCCAGAATCTCTTCCGGCGTTCCCTCCTCCACGATGTTTCCGTTTTCCATAAAAATAATTCGGTCGGACACGTCTCGCGCGAACTCCATCTCGTGGGTGACGATGATCATCGTGTAGTGTTCTTTTGCCAGATTTTCAATAACGTCCAGCACCTCGTTGACCCATTCCGGGTCCAGGGCGGAGGTGGGCTCGTCCAGCAGCATCACGTTGGGCTGAATGGCCATGGAACGAGCAATCGCCACCCGCTGCTGCTGACCGCCGGACAGGGTAATCGGATACTTGTCGGAAAACTCATCCATACCGACTGTTTTTAGGTTCCGGTGGGCGATCTCCTCCGCCTCCTTCGGCGGGATTTTTTTGGCCGTCACCAGAGGCTCCATCACGTTGTGCAGCACGTTCTTGTTGGCGAAGAGGTTGTAGTTCTGGAAAATCATGGCGGAATGCTTCCGCAGCTCGAAAATCTCCTTGTCCGTGTGATTCTTGGCGTCCACCGTGATATCGTCGATGGTAATCTTGCCCTCATCCGGCACCTCCAGGTAATTCATGCACCGCAGAAGGGTGGATTTACCGGTTCCGGAGGGGCCGATGACAGACAGCACCTCGCCGGTGTTCACGGTGAGATTCACTTTGGAGAGGACGTGCAGGTCCCCGAAACTCTTGCTTAAATTCTCAATTTTTACCATAGTCCCTACCTCTCATAACCAACGGTCATCTTCTGTTCCACCGTTTTCTCCACGCGTTCCAGAATCAGAATGATTGCCCAATACATCAGCATCAGCACCACGTACGCCGTAAAATAATCATACGTCACGGCCGCTTTCAGCTTCGCCGCCGCCGTCATTTCCACGACGCCAACGGTGAACGCCATGGAGGTTCCTTTTACCGTATCCACCAAATTGTTGAACAGCGACGGAATCGCCACCCGGGCCGCCTGGGGCAAAATAATCCGGAACATGGCCTGCCGGGAGGTCATGCCGTGGGCCAGCGCCGCTTCCCGCTGTCCGTCCGGAACGGAGAGCAGTGCGCCCCGCACCACTTCCTTCATGTACGCCGCGGAATTCAGCGTCAAACCGATGATGCATACCGCAAAAGGCGAGATGTCCCGCAAAGACGGAACGATGGACGGGATGCCGAAATACAACAGAAACAGCTGCGGAATCAGCGGCGTCCCTCGAAAGAAGGACACGTATACCCCGCAGATTTTGTCCAGCACCGGCACCTTGTTGTAATCAATCACCGCCAGCAAAATCGCCAGTGCCAGCGCCAGAATAAAAGAAATCGCCGTCAAGGCCAGGGTCGTCGGAATGGCTTCCGTAATCCTTAAAAATATCGATGGTGTGGCTGCAAAATCCATACTTTCTCCTTTACAAATGAACAACAGGCTGCACAGATGCGAATGATCCGTGCAGCTTGCCTAAAAACATATTCGTATCTTACTTGGTGTAGGACATCAGGGTTTCCGCGCCTTCCGGCTTCTCGGAGATATCCTGATCGAACCACTTCTCAGAGAGCTTCTTGATTGTACCGTCTTCTCTCATCTCGTCGATTGCCTTGGATACTTCTTCGCTCAGCGCCTTTCCTTCATCGGTGTCCGCAAACGGGTACACGTTGGTTTCCAGAATGTCGGTCTTTCCAAGAATCTTCAGGTTCTTGGTTTCCTTTACCGTGAGGATGGAGGAAGTTTCCGCTCTCGGCCAGAGGTCGCAGCGGCCCATTGCCACGTCGGTAACGGACATGCCATCGTAGTAAGTCTTCTTCAACTTGAAGCCGTACTTCTTTTCCAGTGCGTTTACGATGAGTTCATCACTGGTGTTGGACTCGCAGGAAATGCTCATTCCGTCCTTGATATCCTCAAAAGAATTCAGCTCGTTGTTGTCCGCTCTGGAAATCAGGCAGTATCTGTTGTACGCGTACGGAGTGGACAGGTTGTACTTCTCCGCTCTCTCCGGTGTCTCGGAAATCTGCTCTGCCACGGAGTCGATTCTGCCGTCGCCCAGCATCGTCCACATGCCGTCCCAATCCATCACCTTGAACTCAATCTTATGGCCGGTTCTCTTTCCGATTTCCTGCCACATATCATAGTCAAAGCCCTTCAGCTTTCCATCATCCTTCTTCACAATCCAGCCCGGTGTCGTCGCTTCGCATCCGATGGTCAGCGTCTTCTTGTCGGAGCTGTCGCTTCCGCCGCATCCGCTCAGTGCAAATACCATCACCAGGGTCAGGATGCATCCCATCAAAACAGTTAACTTTTTCTTCATCTCTATTAACCACCTTCCAAATAGTCATAATTTATGATTGAAAACGTTCCGGATTATTGTATCAGCATCAACCACCGGTTTCTAATTCATAATTTTTATTCACACTTCTGCCGGTATTTTTTTTAACTATATTGGGCCGGCCGCCGGGCCTCTAATGCGGAAAAAGTGATGCTCGAAGCGCCGTCGCCTTCGAGCATCACTTTTCACTTATCCCCTTTTAACAACTTCCCATCGGCACCACCGCCTGCAGGTGTGCCGTGTCGATTTCAATCCTCGTCACCGTATCCGGCCGCGGGGTGGCTTCCGCATCGATGCCGTAAAGAATCAATGCCAGCTCGTGTCCGGGTTCCAGCACGTAATCCGTGGGAACCATATCAATTTCATAATGATACGTCTCTCCCGGCACAATTCGCTCTTTCCGCCACAGGCAGCTTCGGTTCTGGGCGTTGATCCAGCCCCGGGAAATTACTTTGTACAGGGAGGGCGTCTCTTCCACTCCAAAGGAATAAGTTCCGTCCTCATGGGGAATCTGTTCCTCGGTAATGCGGCGGGACGCCCCCAGGTCCACCAGCATGGTGCTGAGAATGGCGGTCTCCCGGTCGATGGCGGCATCAAAGGAAACCTTTACCGTTCCCGAAATGCGCAGCCTCCGATTTGACGAATCTGTTTTTAGGGAAGCATCATCCGAAGCATTTCCTTCCCCAAAAGGATTCCATACGAACTTCAGGCGGTTGCGGTACTCCGGATCATCGCGCAGCACCAGCTCGTCCCGCCAGTCATTCAGATTGTCCGCTTTGCGGTCGTAGGCCGTTTGGGAGAGATCGTCCACAACGGTCTGCCGCCCCCGGGCCGAAATGGGAAATTCTGCCTCCCGGCAGCCTGCCGGCGGCCACGTTTCGGAGGCCATCCACACCGACTGGTCCGCGCCGCTTTCCACCAGCACGGCCGGCTCTCGGTCGATTCCGTTGTCGACTCCTTTGAGGTAATGCTCCAGCCAGCGGTGCAGGATGTCCAGCATGTTGGAATCCCGGAGGTTGTGAATGTAGACGTGAGGACCCTGATGCAGCATCATTTTGGCCGGGACGCCCCGCTTCTCCAGCTCCCGGAAAAGAGGAATGCACTGATTGGTCTTGACATTCCAGTCGTTGAGGCCGTGCACGATGAACACGGAGGCCCGGATTCGGTCCGCCAGGTTCAGGTAATTCCGCTCATCCCAGAAACGGTTGTAGTTGCCGGAAGCCCGGTCCTCGCCGCGCCGGAGCTCCGCCAGGGCAGCATCGTAAGCATCCTTCACCGCCGCGTAATCCGCCGCATCCTTGGCCCGGCTGAAACAGTATTTTGCCAGAAGGTCCAGGTCGTCTCCCTGCCAGCCCAGCGCCGGAACGGTCAGACCGCCGCAGCGATAGTAGTCGTACCAGTTGGAAATCCCTGCTTCCGGAATGATGGTCTTCAGCCCCTCCACGCCGGTGGCAGCCACCCCGATGCACATGGTGCCCAGGTAGGATTTCGCCGTCATCGCCACGTTCCCGCTGCACCAGGAGGCTTTGATCTCGATGTTGTCCGTCTTATCGGTAAAAGCACGTGCGCGCCCGTTGAGCCAGTCGATTACGGAGCGAAAAGCCAAGACCTCTTCCCGGGATCCGCTCCGCGTAAAACCCTCGGATCCCCGGGTGCCCAGGCCGCCGCAAAGCACGGTGGCGTATCCTCTTTCATTAAAGAATTCATACACCTCCGGGACGCATTCGAACTCCGGCTCCCCATCGATGGGTGCATGCTCCGCAAAACCCGTCGTCACCCGCTCAGCAAACGGTCCCGCTGTGATTTTCGCTTCATAGGCATCGAAATCAAAGCGCACATCCTCTTCCCGGATATCCTGTTCCGGGAACACTTGCACCTCGCCGTCCACATCGTGCAGAACGTACCAGTCCTCGTTGCAGGTCATCAGGTACGGATTGGCAATGTAAATTGCCGGAATTCGCTCGCCCTCACGCCGATTTCTCGGAAGCCGAAGATACACGGCGACCAGATCTTTTTTCCCGTCCCCGTCGGTATCCACCGGCGTCTCCACATAAACGCGCTCTGTGATATATGGTTTTCGCTCCATCTTCTCCCTCATTACGCTTCCGCTGCTTCTTTCCTTGTCTTCTTCAAATACTTCATCCATACGATAACGAATACGATGCCCAGAACGAGCATGGCAATCAGGAATCCGAAAAACTGTCGGTAGCCGGTCACGCCCGGATGGCTGTCAATCAGCGCCCCTGCCAGCAGGGAGCAGAAAATCTCCGGCAGATATCCCACGGTGGAAATCACGCCGGCCGCCGTGCCGGAATACTTTTTCGGAATCGCGCCCTCATCCATCATCGCCCAGGTCATGGCGTAGTTCACGTTGTAGAAAACGTAAATCACGATGAACAGCACGGTGAAAGCGACGATGCTGCTTTTATTGGTCGGCAGGAGCAAGATGCCCAGCGTGCCGGCCGCCATAATAAAGAACGAGAGGCCCAGCATTCTGCCGGTGCCGATTTTGTCGGTGATAAATCCTCCGCCCACGTTGCCGAACAGGGAAAACCATCTCTTCAGTGCCGCCAGAGTTGCCGCAAAAGTCGCCGATGCGCCGAGAATGCTGGTGGAGTACGGTGTGAAGTAGTACAGGGAAAGGGTAAAAACATAATTGCAGAAGGTCACGAAACCGATGATCCACACGGCCGGCAGGCGCAGTACTTCGCCGATGCCCTTGAAAGAAATCCGTTCGCTCTCTTCCATTTTGTCATCCTTGACGGTAAGAAATGCCAGGACACCCATCAGAATGGTCAGCACGGAGTAGAACACGATGACATACTTCATGCCTCTTTCCTGATTCTCCATATGGCCCGTGCCCATGCGGAACGCAACCACCGCCGCCATGGCCATCAATGCCGCCGCGATGCCTCTGCCTCCCTCAAAGAATCCGAAGGCTTTGCCCTGGTCTCCTGAACCGGACAGGATTCGTACCGCCTTCACGCAGGCCGGCCAGAAAGCGAACAGGGAGCTGACGCCCCAGAACGCATACAGGCACACCAGTGCCGGAAAGTTCAGCGGCAGCAGGTGCACAAAACCGCCCAGGCCGGTACCCACCAGGGATACGGTCAGAATCGTTCGGGTGGAAAAACGGTCGGCCACGATACCGCCGAATAAATAGGACACCATGCCGAATACCCCCAGCACGCTTCCGAACACACCCATCTCCGTATTGGTCAGATGATAGGTTTCCAGGTACACGTCGTAGTAGTCAAAACGAAAATACGGCAATCCGTAAATGATTGCGCCGCCAAAGGCGACAATTAGAATTGCCAGAAAGTTTCTGGACAATTCCTCGCCCATGCCGATCTTGGATAATAACTTGCTCATAATAATCTCCTTTTCTAGTCCCAAATTTTCCACGGTCTCCCTGAGAATCCCCTTGCCCCATACGATTGGGATTCCCTTATCCGTGAATTAAAAAAAATCTCTCCTTAAGTTCCCGGAGAGAACAATTACCCTTGTTGGTAGTTTATACATATCCGAACAAGAAATCAACATTTTCTTTGATTGTTTTAACAAAAATACTTGTTTTCTTTATACATTTTCACAAAATAAAAAAGCAGCCGCCGAGCGGCCGCATTCCGCAGTGCACTCTCAAAAAAAACTCTTTCCGCATCACATCCTCCGCTGCGCAGGGAAGCGTATTTAAAAAAACGGTCTTACTTTTAAATAAGGCGCCATATGCTGAACACCTATTTAAAAAATGAGCTGTTTTTTTAAATAGGTAACGAAACTGTTTGCTTTATCGCTTTATTAAACTTCTGCGATGAAAAGACGGGCGGTCTAATCGCATTATCTACCATCTTCATGCAGAATCCCATATGCCTAGAATCACAAAAGTGATTCACGCTTTCTGAGAAGAATCTACGATTTAGCGTGAACGCAATTCGCCGATTTTGCGGAATTCTAATTTTGGAGCGACGGAATACCACCGATAATTCACGCCAAACGAATAATTTCCTTCAAGAAGCGTGAACCATTTTTAGAATGATTGTTTACACATAAGAAATCCAGTATGGCAGCCGAGCTAAACCGGAAAACCATTCACGCTAATCTCTTAATTTAAGCAAATTAGCGTGAATTCATCTCGAAAATCTAGGCATATTTAATTCTGCCTGTTCTTGGAAATCTAATTTGCGTGTTGTGGGTGATATGATATACGTTGCTCTATACAACGCAGAGAGAACGGATTGAAATCTATCAATTTAATCCGGCCAAACTACCGTTCAAAGGACAGGTACCGGGTTCCCTGGAACGTTAGCTTTCCCTCGTCCCCTTCCGCCAGCATTCCGTATTCGGAACCGTACACTTGGAATTCCATTCTGTCGCCGCTTTCGAACTGAAAGGTCACATAATATGTCGTATGGGTATCGGTATAGAATCCATGGGCGCCCGTCGTATCCCCGGCATTTGCATGATTATGGTGGGTCACATTCGTCCTTTTGGCCACAATAACGGCAGGGGCCGTTATCCGCGGGGATTGATTGTTCTTATTCCATGTAACAATTCCCCTTGCCACGGCGAAGCCAAACACCCCAAATGCAAGGGCAATCATAATTGGAAACAGAATATCAAAGTAATCGAACATATCAAACATTATCGGGATCTCCTTGCTTTACGTTGAGCTATTTTTATTCCGCTTCATTGTAACATAGTGCATTAATTTCTCAAAAGGAACTTGCGGCGGCATACAAAAAAGTGGGTCTTCACTTTTTCCTCGGGGATGGATTTTTTGCACGAGGAATAGACAAAAGTTTTATCAGGGTAAAAAGTGAAGCGCCTAAAAACTATCCCGACCGCCAACGTCAATCCGCCACACGGGGACGGGAGCAATTCGAGTTCCCGGCGGTTTTTTCGGATATGATTGACGATGAAAGTGAAAAGACAAGTCGTTAGAATTTGTGTCGGCCTTACTGCAAAGGTTTGTTATTCTGCTAAAATTCCAAAGGAAAAATTAAAGACGCAAAAAAGAGCGGTAAGCCCCGCTCTTTTTGCATTAGTGTATCTCACCGCCAACCGCTACGATATCATCTTCGTTCGCGAGAATTGCTTTGATTGGTTCTATAAAGGGTCCGTTTCGCTGGTCTTCATATCTCTGAGCTGTTTCTTTTGATCTTGTCTGCTAAGGCACACGGCAGTTACGCGAACAATATTCTCCTGCAAGATTACAAAGTATGCAATGTAATTCCCCATGACATATTTATGTACGCCTCTGCTACGCCACGGCTCCATATCAATCAGAACCACTCTTTCCGGCATCGTATCTAGTTTTGACAGCTCCGTCTCAAGATAATCGATTGTACGCTTTGCCGCATCCGGAGCCTGCAGTTCGTCGCGTATGTATTCCGCTATCTGAAGAAGCTGCTTAGCGACAAGTGGGGTCATTTCAACTTTATATTTCTTGCTCATATTTACAGTTTCTTTCTGATTTCTTCGAAAACTTCAGAAATCGGTTTTGCATCGTCATTGAGAGCCTGCCGGTATCCTTCTTCCATCATTGCATTAAATGTCTGGCTGTCCATTTCATCGATAGCGAATGGTTCTTTTGGTATGGAAAGTGAAAAAGGTATACTCTTCGTCATGATGATCTGCTTGTATAGTGAATTTATTACGACCGATGCAGGAATTCCAAGCTGATCCATGATAGCTTCCGCTTGTGTCTTCACATCCGGTGCAACCCTTGCCACAACGTTTGCTGTTTTCGTAGCCATATCGTCACCTCCTGTTTAATGCTATTATATCTATTTGTATAACTAAACGCAATACATTATTTTAGCAGAGCCCACAAGCGCCACAGCTACTACGACTACTATCCGCTTCCTTATAAATGAAAGCAATTCAAAAATGAAAAAGACAGCACAAGCTGTTTGCAAAAGTAACTTCCTGTCTGAATTTGCAAATTTAAAATCCAGTGCCGCCAGAACAAAAGCAGAACTTGCTTTTTCAATTCACCCTATTCTGCTTAAATCCCCGAGTAAAAAGTGAAGACGCATAAAATAAGCCTTGAAATTCAATCACTTCAAGGCCTTTTGTGTGTCTAAATTATCATTTAATACTACTAGCTGCCTGCGCCATGCCATCCCTTTTGGCTGGAAGGAAGTTAAGGAATCAGCATATCAGCAACCGGATTTTCCGGCATAACCTGCCAATACCCAAACCCCTAAATACCGTGCTTTCTATCATGTCGGAAATTGGGGGAATCAAATGTTCTTCCGGCACAACAAGCACATATTCTGTCGATGTAACGTATGTTATCCCTTCCTGCTCGCTTTATAATTCTGAGTAGAAGTGATTGGTATGGTGGGGAACATTTTTGTTCTCTTCCGGGGACAGCAAAGACTACAGGCAGTGTTATTATTGCACCTCGTTCGCCGCTATTGAAATAAGGTATGCGTATCCTGTCAGTTTGAATGCGTAATTGGTGTTGTTGCGAATGGTATTGTAAGATATAATGACAATGAATTTTTGTGCATAGATGGAGGTGACGAAATGCGCATTGCAATTGTTGAAGATGAACAATTTTTTGCAGATGAACTGATTGAATACGCATCACGTTTCAGCCGGGAATGTCAAGAAACGGTGCAGTGTCAGCATTTCGAATCAAGTGTCGCGTTTCTTTCCGCCTATCAGCCGACATGGGACTTGCTTTTATTGGATATTGAGATGCCCTACATGGACGGAATGACGCTTGCACGCAAAATCCGAGAAATAGATCCGGATGTTCTTCTGATTTTTATTACTAACGTGGCGAAATATGCAATGTCGGGATATGAAGTTGCTGCTCTGGACTATGTTCTGAAGCCGGTCAACTATTATGCTTTTTCCATGAAATTGCGGCGGTGTTTGAGTCTTCTTGAAACCAAACATAAAAACTACATAATCGTACAGGGGAACGGATTTATTCGAAAAATCCCGGTGGAAACGATTCGATATATCGACGTTCGCGGCCACACGATTTCTTATCACACGCCTCAGGAAACCATCTCGACCACCGGTTCCAAGAGCATTCGATCGTTGGAAAGTGAACTGCAGCCCGATGGCTTTTGTAAATGCAATCAATGCTATCTTGTAAATCTCCGATATGTCCGGTCCGTAGAAAAGGATACGGTTGTGCTGATAGATGATGAGTGTCTGAGCATCAGCCGCAATCGAAAAAAAACGTTTATGCAAGCGCTGCTTGATTTTTGGGGGAGGTGACCGAATGGGCTATGATGTTTCTCAAATTCTAACGCCCGGTGCAGTTCAGTGCGGGTTGGTGACAGGTTTTCTGTACATGCTTCCGTTGCAGAAACGAATGCATTTTCCGCAGCGCGTCATTGTATCCGTCGTAATTTCTCTTCTGTTGGCACCGTTGTTGAAGTCCTATCAAACTTTCTCTGTGGGACTTTTTCTCAGGACAAACGCATTTCCTACATTATTGGCAACTGTGATCGGAACCGGTGTAACTTTGCTTCTGAACTTATTGCTTCTTTTTGTGACAGTGTTTTTTTGCTGTAAACTCAAATGGTACAAAGCGCTGTATTGCGCAGTCTGTGCCTATCTGACACAGGACATCGCATATACCGTTTTTGTTGTTTTGATGCCGAATGCAGCGAACCGAGGAGTACACCCTGTTCAGCCGGACACCCTGTGGCTGGAGTTTTTGATTATGCTGCTGGTTTATAGCTTCTTTTTTGTATTCTTTGCAAGAAAGCTGCCTGAAAATGGGGATTACCATTTTCAATGCAGTCACTCTCTTCCTGCGATGCTGGTGCTCATATTCATTGGCCGCATCCTCGGAACCTGCGCAAAATGGGAATATGATTTGCAAAACAACAGAACCTTTGTCCTGATGCTAATCTATGATGCGCTGCTGTCTACTACGCTTTTGGTCACACAGCTATTGCAGCGAAAAGAAGAAAGCTACCGTACCGCTGCTGCATTGGAATCTCAGCTTCGCCTGATGCAGAAACTGCACTACGAAGCATTCCGTTCCAACTTGGATGCGATCAATCATAAGTGCCACGATTTAAAACTCTTGGTGGCAGCACTCCAAAACGAATCTGACAGTAATCGAAAAAAAGAACTTCTTTGTGAATTGGAGCAGGATGTTATGATTTATGATGCGCACATGGATACGGGAAATGATGCGTTGGATGCGCTTCTATCGGATGCATGGATGAATTGCTACCACAAAGATGTGCAGTGGACCTGTATGGCAGATGGACATGCCGTGAGCTTCATCGATTCGATTGATCTTTATACAATGCTGGGAAACGCACTCGAAAACGCCATAGAAAGTGCTTCACAAGTAGAGAATCCACAGAAGCGCTTCCTCAGCGTTAATATTTGGCGAAAAGAACGGATGGCTTTCTTGAAAATTGAGAACTACTGTGAAACCGAGCCTCATTTTCAAAATGGTCTGCCGGTCACAACCAAGAACAACAATTCATTCGATCATGGCTACGGGATGCGAAGTATCCGGTCTGTAGTGCGACGTTACGACGGTGAACTTAAAATATCAACGAATAACCACGTTTTCACTCTTTCCGTCCTGCTTCCGATTCCAATGGATTTTTACAGCAGCACAGAGTCCATAGACTAACAACCGGACGAACAATCGCATCCGCAGTCGTTTTGCGCCGAAAGGAGAACCCCTTGATTCTGGACGTGGGTTCACCTCCCTCATTTCTATGCATGACAAAAAGAGAGCCATTCAGGCTCTCTTTTTGCGATATGGTGGAGATGGTGGGAGTCGAACCCACGTCCAAAAATATTTCCGAAGAACTTTCTCCGAGCGCAGTCAGTGCTTTGTCATTCGCAGAATCCGCCGTGACGCTGACACACTACGGAACTGCTATCCTGTAAGTCCGCTGAAATACCAGGAGCTCTCCCAGCGGTTTCCTGCATTCATGACACCGGATTTCAAGCCTGCAGGTGAGCCTGAAGCGGCGCGCGGGGCTGAACTATGCAGCCAGTGCGAAATTGTTGTTATTTTTAGCGTTTATATTTAACGGCCCCTTTTTACGTGGACTGGGCGCCACGGCTCGCTTATCCTTGTTCCACATTCCTGTCGAAACCATTACATCCCCGGAATGTGTGACGAATGTCACACTATTTTTCTTCTATGAATTATACAACATCTTCCCGGTAAAAAAAAGATACCGCCTCTTCAATTTTCCGATTGTCCGAAGGGAATTCGTTTTTCCTGAAGGGAATTCGATGCTCCTATCGGTGACGGCTTTCCTTGATGGCCCGGTCCATCTTGCGGTCCGCATCTTTTTTTGCGATGGAATCCCGCTTGTCGTACAGCTTTTTACCTCTGCAGATGCCGATTTCCACCTTGCACCGCCCGTCTTCGTTGAGGTACACGTTCAGCGGAATGATGGTGAGACCGGACTCCTTGATTTTCCCCGCGATTTTGTTGATTTCCCGGCGGTGAAGGAGCAGCTTTCGTTCCCGAAGGGGCTCCACGTTGAAGCGGTTGCCCTGTTCAAACGGCGAGATGTGCATTCCGCAGATCTTCATCTCTCCCTTCTTGTCGATGTAGACATAGCTCTCCTTAATGCTGCACCGGCCGGCCCGAATGGATTTGATCTCCGTTCCGGTGAGAACGATTCCCGCCTCAAGAGAATCTTCCACGAAGTAATCGTGGCGGGCCTTCTTGTTGTTTGCGATTAGTTTTCTGGATTTCTTTGCCATTCCGGTTCCTACCCTGCTTTCTCCTCAAATTAGAAAGTCTTAATCTTGTTGAACGGGAACAGGCGGAGTACGGCCTTGCCCTGGATCTGGTCCTTATCCACGTATCCAACATCCGTATATCGGCTGTCCACGCTGACCACCCGGTTATCGCCCATGACGAAGTAATGGTCCTCCGGCACGTTCCAGGTGCCCTCTCCGGTGGTGTATCCGTCCTTGAGATAATTCTCTTTGTACTTCTTTCCGTTGATGTACACCTTCTGATTTTTAATCTGAATCTCATCTCCCGGCAGTCCGATGACCCGCTTGATCAGCAGCTTGTCCTTGCCCTCCTCGTCCGGAAGATCCGACTTGAAGATGATAATATCTCCCCGCTCCGGAGCCTTGCTGCGATAGGCCTGACGGTACATGATCAGGTAATCGTTGGGATTCATGGTGGACTGCATGGACGTCTGCTTCACGATGGTCGGCCGAATAAAGTACAGTACCGCACCGGCGATGACCATGGCTACCACCAGATCCTTCAAAAGTGCCGGAAGCATCGGTGCGTTTTCGTTTACAATTTCATTCTTGCTCATTACTTGCTCAATTCCTCTAAAATCTCTTCAAACTGCTCCGGAAGCGGAGCTTCAAAAACTCTCCCGTTTAAATATTCCAAAGGGCCGTCGCAATCCCGGAACTCCAGCCGGAAGCTGTGGAGCAACTGGGTGCTCAGGTGGCAGGACTCATACAACCGATGGTTGAATCCCTTGGCCGGTCCCTTGGCGTACTTGCTGTCTCCGATAACCGGGTGCCCGATGCTGGCCAGGTGCGCACGAATCTGATGCGTTCGGCCCGTTACCAAATCCACCTCCACCAGCGTGGAATTTCTCAGCGGCTGAATCGGGGTGACAATGGTCTCAATAGCCCGTCCCTCCGTCTCGTTCACATCGTAAATCGCCACGGTGTTGGTGCCGGAATCCTTCTCCAATCGTCCGTGAAGCTCCAGCTTTTTTTCCAGATTTCCAAAAACAATCGTGCGGTAGAATTTGGATATCCGATCTTCCCGGATGTATCGGTTCAGCGTGCGAAGCGCATCGCTGTTTTTACCGAATAAAACCAAACCCGTAGTGTTGCGGTCCAGCCGGTTGGCCGGTGCCGGGGAGAATACCTTTTCCGTTCTCGGATTGTATTCCCCTTTCTCGATGAGATAATCCTTTACCTGATTGGCCAAATGGTTCTTCTTTTCGTTCTGATCCCCGTGGGTCAGCAGTCCGAAAGGCTTGTTGGCAATCAGGATGTTGTCGTCCTCGTAGATGACGGTAAAGGTCTTCTTGGTCTTCCGCCGGGAAGCGGCCTTCTTCGGGGCCGACAGGGCGGCAATTCGTTCGTCGCTGAGGTACAGCGTGATTTCATCGCCCTCTTCCAGAACGTAATTGTTGTCCTTCCGCTGACCGTTCACCTTGACATCCTTTCGGATGATTTTGTAAATGGAGCCCAGGGTGGCCCGCTCTAAGTATTTTCGAAGGAATCGGTCCAGACGCCGCTTGGCGTCGTTGGCCGTCACTTTGATTTTCTGCATGTATTTCTGCGTTCCTCTCCAATCAAATATTCGAAACATTATATCACAGATACCCCGGTGTTTCAAATCTCATACGGCTTCATTGCATTCTATCCTCGCCGGTAGTATAATTGTATCCAAATGTTATTGGCTAACATAAAGGAGAAGAAATGAGGGGTTTCAAGGATTTTTTTCATGAAACGAATGATATTGCACTGGCAATTGTAATTGTTCTGTTGGCGGCCGGCCTGATTGGGTGGCGAATTCGGATTATTCTGCAGTATCCGGCGCAGCTGGCAAAGGAAGCCACCGTTTCCAACGGCACGGAGAACGAACAGATGCAGGATTCCGATTCATCCAAGGATTCCGAAGCGAAATAGCCCTTATACACTGGAGGTTTTAAAATGTTAGATAATTACAATCTGACCATGCTCACCGACTTCTACGAAGTCACCATGGCAAACGGCTACTTTCAGTCGGATATCCGGAATCACGAAGCGGTATTCGACATGTTTTTCCGGCGGGTGCCGGACGACGGCGGATTTGCCATCATGGCCGGTGTGGAACAGCTGATTACGTATATGAAGAACTTGAAGTTCACCGACGAAGATATCGACTATCTCCGCAGCAAGAATTCCTTCTCGGAGGAGTTTCTGGAATATCTCCGGAACTTCAAATTCACCTGCGACGTGTGGGCGGTCCCGGAAGGAACACCGATTTTCCCGCATGAACCAATCGTCACCGTGAAGGGTCCGATCATTCAGGCCCAGTTCGTGGAGACCTTTATCTTGCTGACCATCAACCATCAAACGCTGATTGCCACGAAATCCAACCGAATCGTCCGGGCCGCTCAGGGCCGTCCGGTAATGGAGTTCGGTACGCGCCGGGCACAGGGGGCTTCCGCCGCCATCGACGGCGCCCGGGCTTCCTACATTGCGGGCTGCGCGGGAACGGCCTGCACCATCGCGGATCGGGACTACCACGTTCCGGCGCGGGGAACCATGGCCCACAGCTGGGTTCAGACCTTCGATACCGAATACGAAGCGTTCCGGGAATACACCCGAATCTATCCGGACAACGCGGTGCTTCTGATTGACACCTACAACGTGCTGAAATCCGGACTGCCGAACGCAATCCGGGTGTTCAAAGAGCTGAAGCCGAAGAAGATGGGCGTCCGCATCGACAGCGGCGATATCGCTTATCTGACGAAGAGATGCCGGAAAATCCTGGACGAAAACGGACTGGAAGAATGTTCCATCGTCATCTCCAACTCCCTGGACGAGTACCTGATTCGAGACGTCATCATGGAGGGTGCGCAGATTGATTCCTTCGGCGTGGGCGAACGGCTGATCACTTCCAAATCCGAGCCGGTGTTCGGCGGTGTCTACAAGCTGGCGGCCGTAGAGCGCAACGGCGAGATGGTTCCGAAGATGAAGATCTCCGAGAACGTGGAGAAGATCACCAACCCGGGCTTCAAGCACGTCTACCGCCTCTACGAGAAGGAGAGCAACAAGGCCATCGCCGACGTGATCACCATGGAAGGGGAAACCATTCCGGAACAGGACGGCTACGAAATCTTCGACCCGAATGCCATCTGGAAGAAGAAGAGCCTCAAGAACTTCTACGTTCGGAGCCTGCTGGTTCAGATTTTCGACAAGGGCGAATGCGTCTACGAATCTCCGTCCCTGGACGAAATTCGCCGGTACTGCAAAGACCAGATTGAAACACTGTGGGAGGAAACCCTGCGTTTCGAAAACCCGCAGACCTACTACGTGGACCTCTCCAAAAAACTTTGGAGCATCAAGCAGGACATCCTGCACCGCTATACCGATTTATAAAAAAAACAAAACCGGTGTGCCGCACGTTTCCGTGCAGTGCACCGGTTTTCGGTTCTTTACAGATAACGATCTTCCGGATGGTCATCGACGATATCCTTTGATTTCAAGGATTCTTTCGGAACCTCCTCCTCTTTGCGCTCTGCGGAGGCAGTGTCCTTGGATTCTCCGGATTCTACGGATTCACTCGTCTCCCCCGCCTTCCGATTCTTTCGGCGACGCATCAGAAATCCGATAATGAGTGCCAAGAGCACCAGAATCACGCCGATGGCGACGGTTGCTCGGTTGGAGATGTAGAATCGGGACAGGAACCAGCCCTTTTCAATGTTCTCGTGAACCACCAGCGGGGTGCTTCCCACTTTCTTTCCGTCACAGTACACTTCCAGCGTACCGACTTTGTCGCCGGACTTCAGCGGTGCTTTCACCACGTCCTTGTAGTTTTCCTTTACGGAAATGCTGTCGGCGGAGCCGTCCTTCGGATAGGCCAGCACCGTTTCCTTGGCATAGGTTTTCACCAAGGTGCGGGCGCCGTATTTTACCCGAACGTTACCCACGCTCTTCTTCGGATTGGTGGCTTTCTTGGTGACGATTTTCTCCGTACCGAATTTCAGGAGCTTGGCTCCATCCTTGGCCCGGGTTTCCATGTTCGCCCCGAACTGCACCAGAATCAGTTTCAGGCCCTTCTTGTCGTACATCAGGGCAACGCTGCAGTCATCTTCTTCCCAGTAACCGGTTTTTCCCGCAACGACGCCGGAACCCTTTTTCTCAATCAGGTCCAGATGGGTCTCGATGGTGCGGGCGTGGGATTTATTGGTGGCATCCATGTGGTACACCTTTGTTCCCGCGATTTTGAACACCGTCTTGTTGGACAGAGCGGCGCGAGCGATTCTAACGTAATCCGCCGCTGTGGTGTAGTGATTCTTCGCCTTTAGGCCGTTGGGATTCACGAAATGCGTTCCCTTGCAGCCCAGCTTCTTCGCCCGTGCATTCATTTTTGCCGCAAAACTCTTAATGCTGCCGTCCCCGTCGGCCTGTCCAAGCGCATAGGCCGCATCGTTTCCGGATTCCAGCAGCAGTCCGTACATCAGCTGACGCACCGTCACCTTCTCTCCTGCCACCAGGTTCATGGTGGATCCGCCCATGGAGGCGGCCTTCTTGGACACCGTCACTTCTTGATTCAGATCCATGGTCTCCGCAACCACCAGCGCCGTCATCAGCTTAGTGGTGCTCCACGGCTCCACCCTTTTGTCCGGATTCTTCGCATACAGCATCTCATCGGTGGTCACGCTGTACAGCGCTGCCGACTTAGCATCGATTACCGGTCTTCTTGTATTTTCATGCACTGCCGCCGATGCCGCGGTCGCCCCGCTTGCAAAGAGCATCAATGCGGTCAGCAGGATTGCAATGTTTCTTCTGATTCTCTTCAAACTAAAAATAACCTTCACCTCTCAATTCCAAGATTCCGTACTTCTTAGGGTTCGATTACGGTCAGTGCCCCCGGAAGCACGCGGACCTTTATCTCTCCGGTTTCCCGGATTTCTCCGTCCGCAACGTATTTCATCCGTCCCCGGTTCGGCTTCAGAATCACTTCCTCCGCCCGCATGGGGATGATGTATTTGTCCACACCCGGAATCGTCTCCAGGCGCCCTGCCTTAAAGGCCGGAAACACCCGCATCAGATACCGACGGGTAATGTTCCGCACCAGCAGAAGTTCAATTTTTCCATTGTCCAGCAAAGCACGGGGACAGCTTTCCACACCCCCGCCGCAGAAGCGCCCGTTGGCCGCGGTAGCCAGCATCAGCGGGCCGTTGTGAATCTCCTTTCCGTCGGCGAACACCTGCAGATCCGTGCCTTTCTTTTTCACCAGATTCACCAGCACTGCCAGCAGATAGGATCCGGTGCCGTGCACCAGCGGAAGCTCCTTCAGGTCATGGGCCAGGATTGCCGTATTTCCGTCGAATCCGATATTGATGCCGTTGATGGCATAATCCTTCATTTCCGTATCGCCTTCTCGCCAGGTGTATTCCAGCACATCCACCTTTCGCAAGCACTCTTCCCGCTCACCGGCCTTCAGCTGCAGCTCCATATTCATGAAATGCTCCGGATGGTTGAAACACCGAACGTAGTCGTTTCCGCTTCCCACCGGCACGACTCCCAGGCGGGCGTTTGGATGATTCAGCAATCCCTTCGCGATTTCCTGAATGGTTCCGTCGCCGCCGCAGGCATAGACGTTCACCGTCTCGCCCTCTTTCTCCGCCGCTGCCGCGATGGAATCCGCCAGCACGGTGGCATCCTGTTCTCCTTCGGTGCAGTAAATGCGCAGGTTATCCATCTCATAGGCTTTCAATTCCTCTCGCACCCGAGCTGCCCCTTTGCCGTTCCCGGATACGGGATTTACGATAAAAGCATATTTCATGAAGTCGTCCTCTTTCTGTCATTGAATTATTTTCTTTATTAATTTCGGAGGTGCCGCCGGTTCCGATGAAATCCGAATCGCCGCTTCCAGAATGGTTTCGGCCGCCTCCAAGCGTCGGGAATCGGCACCGTACAACGTTGCCAGCACGTCCCCTTCTTTTACGAAATTACCGATGCGTACGTGCATCCGAATTCCCGCCGTAAAATCAATCTCGTCTTCCTTCCGAAGTCGTCCGGCACCCAAATGCTGGGACGCCCGCCCGATTTCCTGCGCCGCCATTTCCGCGATAAAACCGTCTCGCTCCGCAAAAACGTCCCGAGAATACCGGCTGCTTCCCATCCGCTCCGGCTCTTCAATAATACGGTCATCGCCCCCCTGGCGTCGAACCATTTCCCGGAATTTCTCCAGGGCACTGCCATCTTCCAGAACTTTCCGGGCGATATTCTTTCCTTCTTGGAAGCTTTCCGCCCGGCCTCCAATCCAAATCATTTCGCCGGCCAGCTCCAGACAGAGCTGCCGCAAATCCTCCGGTCCGCCGCCCTTCAGCACCTGAATGGCTTCTTCCACTTCCAGAGCGTTTCCAACGGCCTGCCCTAAAGGCTGACTCATATCGCTGATTACCGCCACCATCTTCCGGCCGGCGTTCCGGCCGATGTCAATCATCAGTTCCGCCAGATTTTCCGCTTCCGCAAGGTCCTTTAGAAGGGCGCCGCTTCCGCACTTCACGTCCAGCACGATTCCGTCGCTCCCCGCCGCCAGCTTCTTGCTCATGATGCTGGATGCAATCAGTCCCGGACTTTCCACCGTGCCCGTCACATCCCGCAGGGCGTAAATCTTCTTGTCCGCCGGGGTAATGGATCCGGTCTGGGTGATTACGGCCAGTCCCAGTTCTTCCAACTGCTTTCGAAATTCTTCCGGCTCCAATCGGGTTCGGAATCCCGGAATCGCTTCCAGCTTGTCCGCCGTTCCTCCGGTGAAGCCCAGACCTCGCCCGCTCATCTTCGCCACGGTCACCCCGGCCGCTGCGGCAACGGGTGCCACCACCAACGTGGTTTTATCCCCTACGCCGCCGGTGGAATGCTTGTCCACCTTCACGCCGGGCAGATCCGACAGATCCTCCACGTCGCCGCTGAATTCCATGGCCTCCGTCAAGGCAAAGGTCTCCGCCCGGGACAGCCCGCGAAAATAAATGGCCATCAGCAGCGCCGACGCCTGATAATCCGGTATGCGGTCCTTTACGTAATTGTCGATAAAAAAATGAATTTCCTCCGGCGTCAGTTCTCCGCCGTCTCTTTTTTTCGTGATAATGTCCACCATGTTCATGGAATCACCCCCATATCTGTTTCGGTCTTCCGCCCAGGTAGTCCAGGGAAGTCAGGTAATACCGAATTCCCTCTTGCTCATATTTGATGCCCTTCTCAAAGGCGTGCATCCCATGCAGATGCCCGTAGACGCAGTCGGTTACCGGATATTCTCGCAGGAGCGCCGTCATATCCGATTCCTTCCGGGCCATCTCCGCCGGCGGGTAATGCAGTGCCGCAAGAATCCGGTCCGGAGAGGATTTCATGGCAGCATTCAGGCTATTTCTCATCCGCCCCAGTTCCCGGGTCCATATCTTCCGATCGTGTTCCGTGAAATCGTCGGAGCCCGGCAGCACCCAGCCCCGGCTTCCGCAGATGGCAATCCGCTCTCCGCCGGTTTCCTCTTCCGTCAGCAAAACGCAGTCGTTCTGAAGGAAGTGAATATCCTCATAGAGAGTATTTAAATAGGTGATCCGGCTCCACCACAGGTCGTGATTTCCCTTCAGCAGCACCTTTCGCCCCGGCAGCCGGTGAATCCATTCCAGGTCCGGAATCGCCTCCTCCAGGGAGAGCCCCCAGGACAGGTCTCCCGGCAGAATCACCACGTCCTCCGGGGAAATCAGCTCGTGCCAATAGTCCGAAAGCCGCTTCTCGTAATCCTCCCAGCCCGCACCGAAAATGCTCATGGGTTTATCAATATTCTCATGGAATGACAGATGCAGATCTGCGATTGCGAAAATCTTCACGTTTCTACTCCTTGATTTCTTCCAGAATCCGGATGATTACCGATGAGCCGTATCCCATCTGCTCCAGTTTTCTGGCAACGCGGGCCACGGATTTCTGCTCCAAAGGGCGCTCCGCTCCCGCCAATGTTTTCTCCGCCACCAGTCGTGCCAGGGCGCATTCGTCCACCCGGTTTTCGTACATGTAATCGTCGATTCCGTTCTGAATCGTTTCCGATTCGATTCCCTTGTTTCGAAGCTCGCTGCGAATTCGGGTGCTTCCTCTTCTTTTCCCAAAAGCATATTCGCAGTAGGCCCGCACGTAGTCCGAATCGTCCAAATATTTCAACTCCAGGAACCGCTGCAGGGTCTCCCGAATCTCCGATTCATCGTATGCCTTCTCCTCCAAATGCGTTCGGGCTTCCGCCACCGTGCGCATGCGAGGTGCCAGGTAGCGGGTCAGCTCCTCCGCGGCACTCCTCCGAGTCTCTTTTTTCTCTTTCTCCATTACAGCCTTTCCATTTCTATTTCTTCCGGAATATCTTCCTCCCGGACGCCGATGCAGACTGCCGCTGCCAGGTCGAAAGGCATGGTGATGTCGCGGATTTCCCAGAATTGATCTTCGGAAACCACCCGATTCCAGAGGACGGAAGGGGCTTCCGAGAATACGGATTCTCCCTCAGCCTTTCGCAAAGCTTCCCGCCGTGCCCAAATTCGGAAAAACTCCGCCTCGCCTTTTTCTTTTACCTCCAGATATTCATCCTTGTTGTAAAACCGAAAGGCCAGCTTGAGAAAGTTGGAGGGCTGCCACTTCTGAATATCCAGGCCGCACGGCCGGTCGTCCATCAAGACCGCCCAGTACTGCCCCGTATGGGAAATGGAGAAATCCGGACCGCCGTGGAGAAAGGGTTTGCCCTTCTCCGTCGTCTGAATCTCTTCCGGCTTTCGGCATGTCGGCTCCCGGCCGCTTTCGGCATTGTACCGTGCCAGCGCTTCTCCCAGCAGGCGGCGGCTCTCTTCCCGGCTGCCGTCGTAATTAAGTGCGTAATATATCTTCATCATTTCTATTTTCCGGACAGCTCCCGTATGCCTCGAGCCAGTGCTTTTCCCGAAGCCACACGAATATCCGGCTGAATTCCTTTCTTGTTAATTGGGGTGCCGTCCGGCAGGAAATATTCTTCCGTGGTAAATTTAAAGGCGGATCCGTCTTCCAGCTTTTCCACGCTCTGGATGACGCCCTTTCCGTAGGTTTTCTCTCCGATGAGCTTTCCGCCCCGGTTCACCTGAACGGCGCCCGCAAAGATTTCCGCCGCGCTGGCGGTATTGCCGTTCACCAGCACCACATACTCGAAATCCGCACACTGTCCGTCGGCCCGGGACACCTTCTTCTTTCCCTGATTGTTTTTTTCAATCAGAATCTTTCCCGATGGAAGAAGCAGGTCGGCACACTTCACCCCTTCGTTTTTGATACCGCCGGGATTGTCCCGAACATCAATGACCACGCCGGACACCCGGCCGTCCATCAGGCGTTCTTCCGCTTCCTTCAGTTCCTCCGAAGTGCCTTCCCGGAAATGGCGGATTCGAATGTAGCCCAGCTTCTTCCCGTTCTCCGATTTCAGGAACTTGGAATCCACGCTGTCCTCTTCCACCTCCTGCCGAGTCAGGGTAACGGTCACATCCTGACCGCCCCGTTTCAGCTTCAGTACCACGTCGGTTCCCGCCTCTCCGCCGATTCGGTCGGAAGCATCGTCCACGCTGCGGACTTTCTTCCCGTCCACGGAGATAATTTGGTCTCCCTTTCGAAGACCGCCCTGCTCCGCCGGTCCATCTTTAATCACGTGGGAAATCAAAAGCTTGCCCTTCTTCTCCTCCACACTGATTCCGATGCCGGAATAGGACTCGGAATACCGCCGCTCCAGCTTCTCGTAATCCGATTTGGTGTAGTAGGCGGCATACGGGTCCGGCAGGGACTGAATCAGCGCCTGAGACAGACCCCGGTCTCGTTTCTTCTTATCGATGGAATACAGGGATTTGTCCTGTATGGATTCCTGCATCTTGTAGTACTTTCCGTACTCCGCATCCAAATCCTTGTAGTAATTGATTTTCCCGGCGGAGAGGATGCCCGCGCCTCGGATTCCGTACACGAACGCGAACCCCAGCACCAATGCGGTCACCATTCCCAGGAGGAAGGAAACCATTATTTTTTTTCGTTCATCTCGCATTGTTTTCCGTTCCTCTCCGTCGTTTTTCTATCCCATAAAATCTTCCGTCGGTGCCATCTCCGTCACCATCAGCTGTACCTTCCGGGTATCCCGCCAGGTATTGATATCCAGCGTCCCGTACACATCCAAAAATTCATGGTTCTGCATCATATCAAAGTACCGTTTGGCATCGTGGAAGAGGACGCAGTCCAGATCCCCGATCTGAAAGCGGGCGTACTTCGTATCGTTTTTCAAAAAATGCCAATTCTCCGGCATCACGTAAGTAATCCGGAACTTCGGTGCCTCGTTGTCCTTTCCGCAAGGCTCAAAGCATCGCAGCGCTTCCGCCAGCTCCAGGCTCACTTCATCCGGCTCCAGATCCAAATCGTAGGTAATCTCATCCTCGAACAAAGCCGGGTCCTTCTTCAGCATCTCCGCCAGATCCCGATTCAGATTCTGCCGCAAGGACTCGATCCGATCCGGCTCCACCGTAAAACCGCAGGCGGCTTTATGCCCGCCGAACCGCAGGAAGCAGTCCCGATACCGGCTCAGCATCTCATAAATATCCACCTTGTTCACCGACCGTCCGGTCCCCTTGTATTCATCTCCGTTCGGCGCCACAATCACCGTCGGCCGCTTCGCTTCTTCTTTGATTTTTCCCGCTACAATTCCCAGGATGCCCTCGTGCACATCCTTCGCTTCGATCAGCAGGAAATTTCCCTTCCGATACTCCTGCCGCGCCTTCACGATGCACTGCTGATAGGCCTCTTCCTGCCACTGTTTCCGCAAATTGTTTCGTTCAATCATGGTCCGGCAATAGTTCTCGATTTCGTCCGGATCCTCTGCCAAAAATAGTTTTACGCCCAGGTCCGCGTCTCCCACTCGTCCCGCCGCATTGATTCGCGGGGCAATTCCGAAGGACACGTTGGTGGCCGTCAAGTTCCGGCAGTCCAGCCCCGACAGCTCGATGAGCCGGCGAAGTCCCGGATTCCGGCATCCCCGGTTGATCCACTTCAAACCGTACTTCACGAAAGATCGATTCTCGTCCAGCAGCGGCATGATATCCGCAATGGTTCCGATAGCCACAAATTCCAGCACCTCGGAAATCACCCGGCGGGGAATCTCCCGCTTTCGGCTGACCGCCAATCCCAGCTTATAGGCCACGCCCACACCGGCCAAGCCCTTAAACGGATAGGTATCTCCCGGTGCTCTCGGATTGATGATCAGTTCGTTCACCGGTTCGTCCTTCATGTTGTGGTGATCCGTCACCACCATGTCGATGCCCAGGCTTCGGGCGTAGGCAATTTCATTAAGCGAAGAGGAACCGCAGTCCACCGTGACGATGAACTCGCCCCCCCCTTCCCGAATCCGATCGATGGATTCATTGTGCAGGCCGTAGCCCTCGGTAATCCGGGATGGGATGTAGTAGGTAATATTGTCCGTGAGGCACCGCAGGATTTTCATCAGCACCACCGTGGAGGTGACGCCGTCGGCATCGTAGTCTCCGTAGATGACGATTCTCTTTCCCGCATCAATGGCCTGCAGCAGTCGATCCACACCCTGATCCATATTGGTGAGCAGGGTCGGCGCATAGGCCAGTTTCGGGGTTTCCGCCAGAAATTCCTCCTGGGTTTCCGCCCCGGTAATGCCTCTTTTTTCCAGTATCTCTCTGATGATCTCCTGATTCGGGTTCATTCATTCTCCATTATTTCTTTATTAATAGATACTCTTCGGATCCACAAAGCTTCCGTTCTTCAGCAAGCTGTAATGCAGGTGCGGTCCGGTGGACCAGCCCGTGCTTCCCACGTAGGCCACCACCTGGCCCTTCTTCACGTAAGCTCCCTGGGACACCGCAAAACCGGACAGATGTCCGTACAGCGTCGTGTATCCGTTTCCAATGTAAATCTGCATGCAGTTACCGTAGCCGCCGTAGGAGGAAGCCATGGTCACCACGCCGCTTCCCGCCGCATAGACCGGCGTTCCGGTGGATGCCGCGATATCGTATCCGCTGTGGTAGGTCCGCGTTCCGAAAATCGGATGGGTTCTCCATCCGTAGTAAGAGGTCAGCGGGCCGTCACACGGCCATACGTAGCCGCCGGAATTGGTCGGCGCCTTCTTGTTGTGCTTCTGCAGAAGCCGCTCTGCCTCCGCCTGCTTTCTCCGGGCTTCCGCCGCCAGAGACTCCGCCTGGGACTGCAGGTTCTCCTGTTGCTTCCGGTACGCACCGGCCTGATCCTTGTATTTTTCTTTCAGGGCTTCCAGATCCTTCTTCTCCTGAACCAGCTTTGCCTCTTCCGCTTCCTGCTGCTTCTTCAGCTTATTGATTTTCTTGTATTCCACCCGAAGCTTCCGCAGAAGGCTCTGGTCGCTGTGCAGCAGCTTCTGCACCATGGACATGTTGGTAATCAACTCGTCGATGCTGTTGGAATTCAGGATGACATCCACGTATCCCACCGTTCCGGTTTTGTACATGGCCACCAGCCGGGAATTCAAATCCTTCTCCTGCTTCTTCACCTGAGCCTGCTTCTTCGCCAGCTTTTTCTTGGTCTTGGCCAGCTTGGCTTCCGCCGTCGCGATTTCGGTCTGCTTTTTCTCAATCGCGGTTACCGCTTCTTCCAGCTTATCTTCCGCCGCATCCGCTTTCTTTCCCGCTTCTTCCGCCTGACGGGACGCTTCTTCCGACTGCTGCTGTTTGGCCTTGGCCGCCTTCTTGGCTTCCGCCGCTTTTCCGCCGTAGACGGACACTGCGGAGGCAAAAATAAGAATTCCGCAGAGCAGCAGGCTGAGAGCGCGTCTGAATTTTCTTTGATTTCTCATCATACGCATCCGGCCCTCCTACTTATCCAAGAACTTCCGGATGGAAATGATACTTCCGCAGGTACCGATTCCCACGCCCAGCGCCAGGAAGATGATTAGCAGATTCGGCATCAGATACTTCGCGGAAATCACCGGCACCGACAGCACCCGGAGGATGTCCGGTCCGATGCTCTTCACAAAACGAATATAGAGTGCGCCCAGAATTCCGGTGGCCACCGCCGCGGAGACGGTGCCCAGGATGATTCCTTCCAGCACAAACGGCGCCCGAACAAACCAGTCCGTCGCCCCCAGGTATTTCATAATTCCGATTTCCTTCGCCCGGTTGAACACCGTGAGCTTGATGGTGTTGGCCACCAGGATGACGGAAACCACAATCAGAAAGGCCATCATTACGACGGAACCCACTTCCACCGCACGGGTAATCTTGCTCAGCTTTTCCACCGTGTCCTGATAATATTTAATATCGCTGACGCCGGCAATCTCCGGTGCTTCCTTGGAAACCCGGTCAGCGCTGGCCTTGTCATTGACATAGACCATATAGGAGTTCGGCAGCGGATTCTGCTGCAGATTGTCCAGCAGATAAGCGTTGTCTCCCCACCGTTCCTTCATGATGTTCATGGCATCCGCTTTGGAACGGTACTTCACGCTGCTGACGCCCTGAATAGCTTCCAAATTCTTTCCCACGGTTTCGTTCTTTGCATCGTCGTTGGCATCGTCCAGATACACTTCGATGACGTTGTAGTCCTGCTGAATCACCTCAGCGAATAAATCCACATTCACAAACGTGGAGAAGAAAAGCCCCAGAATCAGCATCATGGCCGTAATCGCCAGCGTCGCCGTAAAGCTCATTCCTCGGTTGCGAAAGACCTGAGAAAAAGCTTGTTTTACCGTATATCCTATTCTAGAAAACATATGGAGATTCGTCCTCCTTTGTACTGATTTCATACAGGTGTTCCGGAGTGATTCCATAGGTTCCCTGCTCGTCCCGAACAATCTGACCGTCCTTAATAGCCACCACCCGCTTGTTCATCTGATCCACGATATCCTTGGCGTGGGTTACCATCAGAATGGTGGTGCCCCGCACGTTGATCTTCTCCAGCAGCTGCATGATTTCCATCGCCGTGACCGGATCCAGATTTCCCGTCGGCTCATCGGCAATCAGCAGCTTCGGATTGTTCACGATGGCACGGGCGATGCCCACTCTCTGCTGCTCGCCGGCAGAAAGCTCATTGGGATAGCGGTCCGCCTTGTCGGCGATGCCCACCAGATCCAAAGCGAACGGAACTTCTTTCCGAATCACCTTCTTTTTCTTATGCCGCACTTCCATGGCGAACGCCACGTTCTCGTAGACGGTTTTCTTCTCTAGCAGCCGGAAATCCTGGAAAACCATTCCGATCTGCTGCCGCAGCTCCGGAATCTCCCGATGGGTCATCCGGGTAACATCCCGGCCCCCCACCAGAATCGTGCCGCTGTCCGCCTCGATTTCCTTCAGGATCAGGCGCACGAAAGTGGTCTTTCCCGCACCGCTGGGTCCTACCAGAAATACGAAATCTCCCTTTTCAATGTGCACCGTGGCATCCTTCAATCCCACATTGGTTCCATAATTCTTGTTTACTCTGTTAAAAACAATCATGCTTTCTCCTTATTTTCAGACACACGTATGTATTATAACACAAACCGGCGTCAGAATCATTTCACCGGAGCAGTGCCCTCCTCCGGCACGTCGGCCTTTCGGCACCCGGTATTTCTCCGCCGGATGTCCGCCTGCACTAATTTGTAAATGGCCGAGAACAGCGGAATGAAGAACAGCATGCCCAGAATACCGAAGGCACTGCCGCCGATGGTTACCGCCGCCAGCACCCAGATTCCCGGAAGGCCGATAGAGCCCCCCACGATTCTCGGATAGGTCACGTTGTTGTCAATCTGCTGCACTACCAGGAACAGAATCAAGAAGATGACCGCCTTGGTGACGGACACGGAAAGAATCAGGACAAACCCCACTACCGCACCGATCAATGCGCCCACAATCGGCACCAGCGCCAACACCGTAACGATTACGGCAATCATTCCCGCATACGGCATCCGGAAAATCATCATGGCGATGGCCAGCATAATGCCCAGCACGCAGGCGTCCTTCACCTGTCCCACGATAAAACTGCGGAAGCTGTTGTTCAGTACGTCCAGCACTTCGAACAGTTTGGATTCCACCGACGGGCAGTAGGTGTGAACCACCCGGCGGAACTGGCTTCCGTATTTCTCCTTGCCGCTCAGCAAATAGAATGAGAAGAACAATCCGATAAAAAGGGTTGCCGCCACTCCGGTCACCTTCTGAAGCACTCCGGTGACGTTATCCAACCAGCCGATGTTTCCGCTCTGCAGAATGTGGATCGCTTTCTGAACCAGCTCTCCGTTGGGCTGCATTCCCGATACGCTTTGCTCCAGCATTGCACCGTATTTCGCCAGAGCCGGGACCGATTTCAGCAAGTGGACCACCTGATCGATGGCCGCTCCGCTTCGGGCAATCAGCAGGGACACGCAGGTGGTAAGCTGCGGTACCAGGATACCGATAACGCCGGCGATAATCAGCACCAAAAGAAGGTAGGCGCAGATGATACACACCGTCCGTTTTGCCCGCTGTGCGCGCCGTCCCCGGAGAATCTGATCGTAGTTTCTCTCAAAAAATCCCATGAGAATGTTCACCGCATAAGCGATTATTCCCCCCACAATCAGCGGAACCATTGCATTTCCGAACATCACCAGAACCTTCTCCATGCGGGACCAATAATATGTCAAAAGGTATAAGATAAACACGGTAAGGCCCAGGCGGAAATACACATTTCCCGTTACCGTCTGAAATTTCGATTTCTTTTCTTCTTTCATCAATGTCGTCTCTTTCTCACTATCTAATTTATATGTGTGCAACTATATCACAACCGTTATGGAACTTCAACCGGCCGGCCGAAATCATCCGGCTTACATTCGTATCGAAACGGGCTTTTTTTAAACCACGCACACATCCTTCTCCCAATTTTATTTCTGCAGCGAAAAAGCCCCGGGAAGCAGTTCCTGAAGGGAATAGCTTTCCAAATGCTCCTCATCCTTTCCGGTAATCACCCGCAGTTCCGGTTCGAATTCCATCAGCACCTGACGGCAGATTCCGCAAGGCATCGCCTCTCCTGCCGAAGATGCAATGGCCAGCGCTCGGAACTCCCCGTCCCCTTCCGAGACGGCCTTTGCCACAGCGCCTCGCTCGGCGCAAAGGGTCGCACCGTAGGAAGCATTCTCCACATTTACACCGGTATATACTTTTCCGCTTCGGGTCAGCAGTGCGGCGCCTACTCGAAATCCGGAATACGGCGCATAGGCATTTTCCTTCACATCGTTGGCAATCCGATACAGTTCCTGGTCAGTCATATCCATTCATCCTCCTCTGTCGGGAATCGTTTTCATTTCATTCACGGAAGTTTATTATACCATTTGAAACAACGATAAAAAAAAAGATACCGTGAATATTTCACGGTATCTTTTGAAATTCATTCTGATTCTAAAACATCAATTACTCGATGATTTCAGTTACAACGCCGGAACCTACGGTTCTGCCGCCTTCTCTGATAGCGAATCTCAGTCCTTCTTCGATAGCAATCGGAGTGATCAGGGAGATATTCATTACTACGTTATCTCCAGGCATGCACATCTCAGTACCTTCCGGCAGCTGCAGATCTCCGGTTACGTCAGTTGTTCTGAAATAGAACTGCGGTCTGTATCCGTTGAAGAACGGAGTGTG
This sequence comes from uncultured Clostridia bacterium, assembly GCA_934234035.1. Classification (GTDB taxonomy): domain Bacteria; phylum Bacillota; class Clostridia; order Peptostreptococcales; family Anaerovoracaceae; genus Mogibacterium_A. Next base: position 58,986 of record CAKQHH010000004.1, read on the forward strand.
TCTTCCACCCTCTTCCTTCTTCAGTACGTATACCTGACCCTTGAACTTGGTGTGCGGGTGAATTGTGCCCGGCTTAGCCAGTACCTGTCCTCTTTCGATCTCGTCTCTCTGAACACCTCTCAGCAGAGCTCCGATGTTGTCTCCGGTTTCAGCCTCGTCCAGAGTCTTCTTGAACATCTCAACTCCGGTTACAACAACCTTTCTCTTCTCATCGCTCAGACCAACGATTTCTACTTCGTCGCCAACCTTCAGCATACCTCTCTCTACTCTTCCGGTAGCTACAGTACCACGACCGGTGATGGAGAATACGTCCTCAACCGGCATGATGAACGGCTGGTCGTTTGCTCTCTGTGGTTCCGGAATGTAGCTGTCTACTGCTTCCATCAGCTCACAGATCTTGTCTCCCCACTCGCTGCTTGGATCTTCCAGAGCCTTCAGAGCGGATCCTCTGATGATCGGTGTGTCGTCGCCAGGGAATTCATACTCGTCCAGAAGTTCTCTTACTTCCATCTCAACCAGGTCGAGCAGCTCCTCGTCATCAACCATATCACACTTGTTCAGGAATACGATGATGTAAGGTACGCCTACCTGTCTGGAGAGCAGGATGTGCTCTCTGGTCTGAGGCATCGGACCATCGGTTGCAGCTACTACCAGGATAGCACCATCCATCTGAGCAGCTCCGGTGATCATGTTCTTTACGTAGTCGGCGTGTCCCGGGCAGTCTACGTGAGCGTAGTGTCTGTTCGGAGTCTCGTACTCTACGTGTGCGGAAGAAATCGTGATTCCTCTTGCCTTTTCTTCCGGTGCCTTGTCGATTTCATCAAATGCTACGTCTGCACCCAGACCGTATCTTGCATGCAGTGTCTTTGTGATTGCTGCAGTCAGAGTAGTCTTACCGTGGTCAACGTGACCAATTGTACCGATATTAATATGCGGTTTGGTTCTTTCGTACTTCTGTTTAGCCATTATCTCCCTCCTAGATTGTTTTTTATTTTTGTTTTAAAAAAATTGGAGCTGTTGAGCAGACTCGAACTGCCGAACCTCTTCCTTACCAAGGAAGTGCTCTACCAACTGAGCTACAACAGCACATCAACAATTAGAATTGTATAATAAAAAGTGTTCGCTGTCAAGCACAATCCCCTATTTTTTTCCAATCGTTTTTATTATTTTAACGCACCCGTCAGTTCCTTGAAAATCAAGGGTTCGGGACCGAATTCGCCATTCGGCCCCGCCTCTCTGATTCATTTTGAAATTAATTTTCCGGTACGGTGTATGGCTCTACACCTTCGCAGATACGGATTCTGTCTACTGCAGACGCTTTGATTTCAGCGAAGTCCTGCAGCTCTTCCTCGCCACGGAGTACTCTCAGTGCACCACCGGCAAGAGCTTCCATCTCATATTCGCCCGGCATCATTTCAACCGGTGCAATCCAGTCTACCTTCTCTGCAATCTGAGAAGTGAGATACTTGGAGTATGCGATACCGCCGGTAAGGATGATGCGGTCAACCTTTCCTGCAACCGGTACGGACAGGGTGCCGATGTCTTTTGCCACTCTGTATGCCATTGCATCATATACAACCTTTGCATACTTGTCGCCGGCTTCGATTCTCTTCTCTACCTCGATGGCGTCGGTCGTGCCCAGATGTGCCTTCAGACCGCCGTTTCCGTGAATCTTCTTCATTACGGTCTTCTCGCCGGCACCTTCGCTGAACTCCTTGAAGCACAGCTTTACCAGCTCCTTGCCGCTGCAGCCGCCGCCTCTCTCCGGAGAGAAGTTTCCTTCGTCATCATTCACACAGTCGATGTTTACGCCCTTGTGATACAGACGGATGGAGCTTCCGCCGCCCAGATGAGCAACGATAAAGGTGCACTCATTAAACGGCTTCTTCAGTACTTCTTCTGCACACTTGATGGCCATTGCACGAGTGTTCAGTGTATGTCCAACGGTGAACCGTGGGATTTCCGGAAGTCCGGTAACTCTTGCGATTGGCTGCATTTCATCGGTTCCGATGGCATCGTAGATGCATGCCGGAATACCGAATTCCTTGTGCAAGTCAAATGCAATCATGCTTCCCAGCAGGGATGCGTGCTTTGCGGTGTCTTCCGGTCTGGTCAGATAATCGATCATCTCCTGATCGATGCCAATGGCACCGTGCGGGCATGCGATGATATTTCCGCCTCTGGAGCATACTGCAGTCAGTGTGTTCACGCCGATACCGTTGCTCTCCAGCGCATTTCTTACCTTTTCGTTACGGAAGGAGAACTGGTCCAGAATATCGCTGAACTGTGCCATCTCTTCCTGTGTGTGACGAATGGTTTCCTTGAATACTTCTTCGGTATCATCATACACAGCGATTTTGCTGGATGTGGAACCGAGGTTCAGAACAAGAATACGTTCTTTTTTTGCTTCGTTAGCCATTGGTGTTAATCTCCTTTTCTCTTTTCCCCGGGATTTCAGACATTACCTCTGCCCGGATTTTGTAAAAATTTATTTCTTGAAGTACTCCACTGCGGATTCGAACAGCTTCAAATCGAACTCACCCGGTACGTTGCGGTACAGGCCTTTTCCGATTCTTTCCGAGTGTCCCATCTTACCCAAAATTCTGCCGTCCGGAGACAGGAGTCCTTCAATTGCCATAACGGATCCGTTTGGATTGTACTGAATATCCATACTTGGATTACCGTCAAGGTCCACATACTGGGTGAGGATTTGACCGTTGCTGATGAGCACATCCAGGTCATCCTCATTTGCCACGAACTTACCTTCGCCGTGAGAAATCGGAACGGTCACGATGTCGCCTACCGCTGCCTTTCTCATCCACGGAGATTTCGTGGAGCATACTTTGGTGCACACCAGCTTGGACTGGTGACGACCGATATCGTTAAATGTCAGGGTCGGGCTGTCCGGCGTCTGCATGGAAATTTGTCCGTACGGCAGCAATCCCAGCTTAATCAGGGCCTGGAAGCCGTTGCAGATTCCGATCATCAGACCGTCTCTGTCATTCAGCATTTTCATCACTTCTTCCTTCACGCCTTCATTTCGGAAGAAGGAGGTGATGAACTTTCCGGAACCATCCGGTTCATCGGCGCCGGAGAAACCACCCGGGATGAAAATCGCCTGGGATCTTCCGATTGCCGTCCGGAAATCCTCCACGGACTTCTTCAATGTATCTGCGGTCAGGTTGTTGATTACGAAAATTTCCGCTTCGCCGCCGGCATTTTCAACTGCCTTCGCCGAATCGTATTCACAGTTCGTGCCCGGGAATACCGGAATCAGGAAATGTGGTTTTGCAACGGCCACTCTCGGCTCGCTGTTGTCTCTGGAGCGGTAGGATACCTCTGCCGGGATGTCCTTCTCGTTATCGCTGTGGAAGGTATAGATGGATTCCAGCTTCGACTCGTATTCCCGATTCATCTCTACCAGACGGATATGGCCTTCGCCGCAGACGATGGATTCTCTGTTCAAGGTCTTACCCAGAACCTCCATATCATCGGTCACGTCCACACCGCTGTTCAGTTCAACCACAAATGCACCGTACTTGTATCCGAAAATATCTCTCATTCCATACTTCCGGTCGAATTCGAAACCGATTTCGTTTCCGATGCACATCTTGTACACGGCCTCGGCCAGGCCGCCGTATCCCGGCGTGTAGCATGCCGCAACCGCACCCTGCTCTACCAGCCGGTTCAGCTCTTCGAAGTTCTCCAGGATGGATTCTGCGGTTGGCAGACCGTCCGGTCCGATTTCCGGCTCCAGTAAAATAACGTTGTGTCCTCTGCCCTTGAATTCCGGGGATACCACGCGATCCAATTTCTCGGTGGTTACCGCGAAGGAAATCAAGGTTGGCGGTACGTGAATATCTTCAAACGTTCCGCTCATGGAGTCCTTACCGCCGATGGCACCGACGCCCAGCTCCATCTGAGCGCGGAATGCACCCAGTACAGCCGAAAGGGCGGTTCCCCAAGCCACATCGTTGCTGCCCAGCTTCTCGAAGTATTCCTGAAGGCTGAGGTACACGTGTTCGAACTTGGCACCGGTTGCAATCAGCTTGCAGATACTCTCTACAATGGAGAGGTATGCGCCGTGGTACGGGCTCTTCTCAGAAATGTACGGATTGAATCCGTATGCCATCATGGAGACCGTCTTCACATCCTGATCTCTGTGGATGACCGGGATCTTGTGAACCATTGCCTGAATCGGGGTCTTCTGGTAGCGTCCGCCGTAAGGCATCAACACCGAACCTCTGCCGATGGTGGAGTCAAAACGCTCCGCTAAACCTCTCTTGGAGCATACGTTCAGGTCGGCCGCCAGTTCCTTCATTCCTTCGTAGAATTTTGCCGGAATCTTCTTCTCAAACTTCTGCGCGTGTTCGATAACCGCATCGGCCTTCTTCTCCGCACCGTTGGTATCCAGGAATGCTCTGGAAATGTTTACGATTTCCTGACCCTTGAAGTTCATCACCAAGGAAGGCTCTTCCGTTACTTCTGCCACAACGGTCGCTTCCAGGTTCTCGGAAATTGCCAGTTCCTTGAATGTTTCCACATCCTCGGCTGCAACAACCACCGCCATTCTCTCCTGGGATTCGCTGATCGCCAGTTCGGTTCCGTCCAGACCGTCGTACTTCTTCGGTACGTTGTCCAGCGTCACGCGAAGTCCGTCTGCCAGCTCTCCGATGGCAACGGATACACCGCCGGCACCGAAGTCGTTGCAGCGCTTAATCAGCGTGGTTGCCGCCGGGTTGCGGAACAGTCTCTGAATCTTCCGTTCCTCCGGTGCGTTACCCTTCTGAACCTCTGCGCCGCAGCTTTCCAGAGATTCTTCGCTGTGGGATTTGGAAGATCCGGTGGCTCCGCCGATTCCGTCTCTTCCGGTCCGTCCGCCCAGCAGGATAATCTGATCTCCCGCAGCCGGACGCTCTCTTCGAATATTCTCCGCCGGTGCCGCACCAACGACTGCGCCGACTTCCATTCTCTTTGCCACATAACCCGGATGATAGATCTCATCCACCAGTCCGGTGGTCAGACCGATCTGGTTGCCGTAGGAACTGTATCCGTTGGCGGCAGTGGTCACGATCTTACGCTGCGGCAGCTTGCCCTTTACGGTTTCTGCCGCCGGTGTCAGCGGATCTCCCGCACCGGTCACACGCATTGCCGCATATACATAGCTTCGGCCGGACAGCGGGTCACGGATGGCACCGCCGATGCAGGTTGCTGCGCCGCCGAACGGCTCGATTTCCGTTGGGTGGTTGTGGGTCTCGTTCTTAAAGAGCAGTACCCAATCTTGTTCCTCACCGTCGATTTCCGCTTTGAAATCCACGGTGCAAGCATTGATTTCTTCCGACTCTACCACGTTGGTCAGTCGTCCGTCCTTCTTCAGGGCTTTCACGGCGATGGTTGCCACGTTCATCAGAGTTACCGGCTTCGTGACATTCAGATTCTCCCGTGTGTTCATGTATTCCTCGAAGGTCTCGCTTACCGTCGGGTCTTTGAACTGCACGTTGTGAAGGGTGGTATTGAATGTGGTATGTCTGCAGTGATCCGACCAATAGGTATCGATAACGCGAATCTCCGCTACGGTTGGATTTCTGTCCTCGCCCTTGAAGTAATCCTGTACCATTTTCAGATCTTCCAGATCCATGGCCAGGCCATAGGACTTCAGGAAGTCTTCCAGTTCACTGTCGTTCTTTTCGATGAAACCGTCCAGCGTTGCGACCGGCTGCGGTTCCGGATATACAGCCTTCAGCGTTTTCGGAATTTCCAGTGCCGCTTCTCTGGATTCTACCGGGTTAATCAGGAAGTCCTTAATCTTCGCCAGATCCTCGCCGGTCAGGTCACCCTCCAGAATGTACAGCACTGCGGAGCGAACCGTCGGAGCCTCATCGTGAGCGATGAAGCGCAGGCACTCTTCCGCCGAGTTGGCTCTCTGATCGAACTGTCCCGGCAGGTATTCCACGGCGATGACCGTCTTGCCATCCAGATCCATTTCCTCGTATACGTCATCCGTCGGCGGTTCCGAGAAAATGCATTCCTTTGCGGTTGCAAAAGCATCATCGGACAGGTCCTCTACCAGATACCGGTTGATTACCCGAACGCTTTCCACATTTGGAATCATCAGCACATCTCTGAATTCGTGAAGAAGTTCTCTTCCCTTTCCGGCAAAAGCTTCCCGTTTCTCAACATATAAAACCTTAACCATTATTCCTCCTATTTCACTTCCAATGCTTTCGCACCGATATCTTTTCTGTAATACATATTATCAAAATGAACGGTCTTCATCGTGGCATATGCCTTATCCACTGCCTCCTGCAGAGTATCCGCCACTTCGGTTACCCCCAGCACTCGGCCGCCGCTGGTGCGCTGCACGCCATCCTCCAGACGGCTTCCGGCAATGAAAATATTATCGTGTTCTTCCGGCAAGGTAATTTCAAACCCCTTCTCATAGGATACCGGATATCCCTCCGATGCCGCTACCAGGCAGCATGCGCACTTATCCGCAAAGGAGAAGTCCACCGCATCCAGCGTTCCCTCTGTGGTGGCCTGCATGATTTCAAACAGGTCTCCCTCCAGCAGCGGAAGCACCACCTGTGTCTCCGGATCGCCGAACCGAGAATTGTATTCGATGACCTTCGGACCATCCTTGGTAATCATCAATCCGAAATAGAGGCAGCCCTTGAATGTCCGTCCTTCTTTTTCCATGGCGCGAATGGTCGGCAGGAAAATCTTCTCCATGCATTCCGCCGCCACGTCGTCAGTGTAGTACGGATTCGGTGCAATGGTTCCCATTCCGCCGGTGTTCAGGCCCTTATCGCCGTCCAGTGCTCTCTTGTGATCCATGGAAGACACCATCGGCCGTACCGTCTTTCCGTCCGTAAAAGAAAGTACGCTCACTTCCGGTCCTTCCAAAAATTCCTCGATGACCACCGTATCTCCGCTGGCACCGAATTTCCGCTCTTCCATAATCGTATGGATTCCGTCAATGGCATCCTCGCGGGTTTCCGCAATGATGACGCCCTTGCCCAGCGCCAGGCCGTCCGCCTTGATGACCACCGGAATCCGGCAATTCCGAACGTATTCCAGTGCCTTATCCATATCGTCAAAGGTCTCGTATTCCGCCGTCGGAATTCCGTATTTTTTCATCAGATCCTTGGAGAACGCCTTGCTGCCCTCGATAACTGCAGCCGCCTTCGTCGGTCCGAAGCAAGGAATGCCCTTCTCATTCAGCATATCCACCAATCCCAGGACCAGCGGATCGTCCGGTGCCACCACCACATAATCCATGTGTTCCTTCACGCACCACTCCGTAATCTTGTCCAGGTCCTTGGCACCGATTGCCACGCATTCCGCATCCTCCGCAATTCCGCCGTTTCCAGGCAGCGCGTAGATTTCCGAAACCTTCGGGCTCTTCTTCAATGATTTGATGATGGCATGCTCTCTTCCGCCACCACCGATAACTGCAACTCTCATCCTATTCTCCTTCTGATTCATGTTCCACTATTTCCCGGGCCACGGTCTCCACGGCTTCCGGTAAAAGAATCCACTCGGCCTGCTCCATAATCCGGCGCTGCAGCGTCTCCGGCGTATCATCCGGTTTCACTTCCACCGCCTTCTGCGCAATAATCCGACCGCCGTCGGTCACCTCGTTGACGAAGTGGACCGTTGCACCGGAAACCTTGACTCCGTATTCCAGTGCCGCTTCATGCACCTTCAGACCGTAGAAGCCATCTCCGCAGAAGGATGGAATCAGGGACGGATGCACGTTGAGAATCCGGTCCGGATATCTCCGTACAAAATCCCGGCTGAGGATTTTCAGAAAACCGGCCAACACGATAATGTCAATTTGCTCTTCTTCCAGCAACTGAATCAAGCGGGCTTCGAAGTCTTCCTTTGGCAGGAACACGTTTCGAATTCCGGCCTTCTCCGCCCGCTGCAGTCCACCGGCTTTGCTGCGGTTGGATACCACCAGGGCCAAATCTCCGTGGGGGAGATCGCCTGCCTGCCACCGATTGATGATGGCCTGCAGGTTGGTTCCCCCACCGGAAACCAGTACAGCAATTCTTGCCTTCTGCTTATTCAATGATAACTCCTTCGCTGCTCTTTACGATCTCACCGATAACCTTTGCATGCTCTCCGGCTGCTTCGATGATTTCCACCGCCCGGGCCGCATCTTCCTTCGGAACCACAACGGTCATACCGGTACCCATGTTGTAGGTATTGAACATATCTCTTTCCGGAATATTTCCTTCCTTCATCAGCAGCTTGAAGATTCCCGGAATTTCCAGCTCGTCCTTATAAATCTTTGCGGACATGCCTTCCGGCAGTGCTCTCGGAATATTCTCATAAAATCCGCCGCCGGTGATGTGCATTACCGCATGCGGCGTCATTTCCTTGAACAGCGCCAGCATCGGCTTCACGTAGATCTTGGTCGGTGTGAGCAGCACTTCACCCAGCGTCTTTCCGTCCAGTTCCTCATAAGTCTTGTTCAGATCGGTGTTCTCCACGTCGAATACCTTCCGAACCAGGGAGTATCCGTTGGAGTGGATTCCGGAGGATGCGATTCCGATGATGGCATCACCCTCGCTCACCTTCTCGATATCGATGACCTTCTTCTTGTCCACGATACCAACGGCAAATCCGGCCAGATCGTATTCGTCTTCCGGATAGAATCCCGGCATCTCCGCGGTCTCACCGCCGATCAGACAGCATTCCGACTGAATGCAGCCTTCGGCCACACCCTTTACGATGGATGCCACCTTCTCCGGAACGTTCTTGCCTACTGCAATGTAGTCCAGGAAAAACAGCGGCTTCGCGCCAACGCAGATGATGTCGTTCACGCACATTGCCACGCAGTCCAGACCTACCGTATCGTGCTTGTCCTGGAGGAACGCCAGCTTCAGCTTTGTTCCCACGCCATCTGTTCCACTTACGAGAATCGGCTCTTCCATTCCGGTCAGATCCGGCTGAAGCAGGCCTCCGAATCCTCCTACCGGGGATGTATTTCCGAATACCATGGTCTTCGACACATGTTCCTTCATCAGCTCTACCGCTCTGTATCCGCTGGTAATATCCACACCTGCTTCTTTATAGCTTTCGCTCTGGCTTTTCATTTGTCCTCCTAAAAAATAAAAATTTCGATACCTTACCTTTTAATGACTTCTATAACATCAATCAGTTAAACTGTGCACTGATCTTTGCATCTTTCTCCACCACTGCATCGTGGGCTTTCTTCCGCTCGTCCCAGAGCTTCCGGTTCAGTTCCGGATCTCCGATGGCCAGCATCTCTACGGCCAGAATTGCCGCATTCTTCGCACCGTCAATGGCAACGGACGCAACCGGAATCCCCGGCGGCATCTGTACGGTAGACAGCAGTGCATCCACACCTTCCAAAGCGGACGCCTTAATCGGAATGCCGATTACCGGAAGAACCGTATTGGCCGCAATCACACCGCCCAGGTGCGCTGCTTTTCCCGCTGCGGAAATCAGCACGCCGAATCCGTTCTTCTCCGCATTCTGCGCAAATTCAATGGCTTCCACCGGTGTCCGATGTGCGGAATACACATGAACCTCCGTCGGAATCTCATACTTCTTCAGCTCATTAATACATTTCTCTACTACTGGCAGGTCGCTGTCGCTCCCCATAATAACCCCAACTTTTTTCACGTTTCGCCTCCTGTAAGAAATAATCTTCTAATATATTATTTTACCGTATCCGTTTTCAATGTCAACTGCTAAACCCCTTTGAAAACCACTTCCTGTGGCATTTCTTTTATTTCTTTTCCGATTCCGGGGCCGGAATTCCCAAATAGTCCCGCAGTTCCCGAATATACAGCTGTGCGGTCTTGCTCAGAATGCTGTTTTTCTTCTGAATGTAGCCGATTTTCATGGCCTTGTCCCCGCCGATGACCGGATCGTTGAAGGGAACCGCTACGTAATCCCCGCCGTTAAAGTCCTCGCAGATGATACCGGAACACAAAGTGTATCCGTGCACCCCTTTCATCAGGTTCAGCATGGTGGCCCGGTCGTTCACCCGGATGCACCGGGAATAGTTATTCTCCGAGAAAATCTCCTCCGCATAATACAATGTGGAGTCATCCCCCTGCTCAAACGTCAGGTTCGGATAGTCCGACAGATCCTGAAAATTCACGCTGTCCCGATCCGCCAGCGGGTGGCCGCTCCACAGATACACAAAGGCGTCGCAGTCCACCAACTCGTGAAACTGCAGGCTGTTCTGCCGCAGAATTTTGGTGATGGCATTCCGATTGAAATCGCTCTGGTAGATAATGCCGATCTCACTCTTCAGGGAAGCCACATCGCTGATGACCTCCTTCGTCTTCGTCTCCCGAATGGCGAAATCGTACTCCGCCAGGTCGTACTTGTTCACCAGATTCACAAATGCTTTTACCGCGAAGGAATAGTGCTGCATGGAAATTCCGAATTTCTGCTTCAGCCCCTCGTCGTCGCTGTACTTCTGCATCACCGCCTCATACTGGCTGTAAATCTCCCGAGCGTACAAAAGGAACTCCGCCCCGTCGTTGGTCAGCGTCACGCCCCGGCCGTTCCGATGGAAGACGGTAATCCCCAGTTCCCGCTCCAGTTCCTTGATGGCACTGGTGAGAGACGGCTGGGTGATGTACAGGCGTTCCGCCGCCCGATTCATGGAACCGGCCTCCGCCACCGTAATGATGTAATGCAATTGATTCAGCGTCATGAATTTCCCCTTTCACCGTAAAAGAATATGTACTTATTATATAGGATTTTCGGGTATTTGAAAATAAAAAAACTGATACCCGCAAAGGGCATCAGTTTCCGGTGAAGCTTTATTTGTAGTCTTCGTTCACGCTCTTCTTGCTGGCGCCGTTGAGCAGTACCCACAGTACCAGAGAAATCAGGGTGAATACGATGATTGCGATGAAGCATGTGTCGTATTTTCCGCCTGCCGCTTCCAGGAGCTTTGCGGAGATCATCGGTCCCACGATCGCTGCCGGGAGCAGGGAGAAGTTGGCAATACTGAAGTTTGCCGTGAAGTTCTTCGGTCCGAAGGACAGGTTGGTATATGCGGAAGTGATGGTTGGTGTACCGCCGTACGCCATTCCAACGAATACCAGACCCACGGTGATCAGCAGCAGGGAATTGGTCTTTCCGGCCAGTACCAGAAGGATTCCCGCAATCATCATGAAGCAAACATTAATCAGTGTGGACTTCTTTCTGCCGAAACGGTCGAAGTTGTTTCCGGCAATGATTCGGCCTGCGCCGTTGAACAGGGATACTACCATGCCCAGAATTGCGGAACCGCCGAATGCCAGGGAAATATTTGCAGCACTGTTGATTACCATCAGACCGGCCGAGTTGAGGGCAATCGCCCACAGGAAGAAGATCCAGAATCTGGAGGTCTTCAGCATCTCGCCGGCGCTGAAGCTGACTGCAGTGGACTTCTCTTCCTTCTCCTCTGCCTTTGCTTCTGCCGGAGCCGCCGGTGCTTCCGGTGCTTTGATGATGATGGCACCGAGTACCATTACCACGGTGATGGCAATTGCCAGAATCTTAAAGGTCGGGAACAGGCCCTGTGCTGCAACCATGCCGGTTACAACGGAACCCAGCAGCAAGCTGCCCAGACCGAAGCCCATGAGCATGATGCCGGATGCCAGACCCACCTTGTCCGGGAACCATTTCGTAATGGTGGAAATAACTGCATTGTAGCCGATTCCTACGCCGCCGCCGCCGAATACACCGTAGAAGATGTACAGCTTCGTCAAACTGCCGGCGGAATCTGCCGGATTCAGCATGGATACACCGAAGAATCCGATGAAGAGGCATACTGCGGTGATGAGGAATCTCACCTTCACACCCAGTTTCTTGCTGAGCTGTCCGCCGACGAATCCGCCCAGGCAGAAGCAGCTGATGGAAATCGTGAAGGTCATGGATAACTGAGCAACTGTCCAGTCCGTGTAGATTTCACTAAACGGTGTTCTGAACAGCGACCATGCGTAGATCAGGCCCTGGAACAGCAGGATTACTGTTGCCACAGCCAGATACAACCATCTCTTGTTGTTGTTCATTTCTTTCTCCTTTAACGTTTCAAAATAGTGTTTAATAAAAATAGATAGAATCTTTCAACATGAAAACGGCTGCCCAATCGGCCAGCCGTTTTCACGCACATGACGATGTATTATATCATAATTCCGTCTCAAATTCCATGTTTTCTTTGTCAATCATTCCGGTTTTCACCGTGCCGCCCAGATATTTTTCCGCCAGTTCCGCCAGCTCTTCCCGAGCAGCCAGAACTTCTTCCAGGTTGCACTCGAAACCGTCGATGATGTACAGCATGTGGGATGTGGATTCGGTAATCATTCCCTCATTCCCCTGTCTCCAGGTCCAACGCCGGGTTCGCACGTGACTGCCGGTGGCATAGACCACCTCTCCGGCTTCTACCGGTTCCCGCTCGTCCGCGCCAAAAGGCAGGAAGGTATCCCCTTCTTCCGATACCCGAACACCGAACGCTCCGTCCATCATGGTGTCCAGGTCATGGGCGCCGATGGGCAGATGGTGCTTCAAGGAAACCCCGTTCCCCAGATCCACGATGGTGTTGATGGTCGGCATTCCCTGCCCCTTGGCAATCCGAGTCATCAGCGCCTCGATGGCGCACATGTATCGGTTGGGATTGATTCCCATATTCCGGAAGGCCTCCCGGTAAGGCTGCAGCTCCGGCTCGTTTTTCACTTTCTTTCCGGTATAGAATTCGGTGCACTTCTCCACGTTTTCCTGAAGAAACGCTTCTATTTCCGGATTGCTGCCCGTGTTATCCGCCCCGGTCACGCTTACCAGTCCGAATTTCCCATCGGGAATTTTCTCAAAAACATCTTTGGTTACATAGAATTTCATCTCTCTCTCCCTTCTTGTAAACCCCTTTAACGTACCCTTTTTCTATTCCTTCACGATTTCGGAAATCCGGCGGAAGGCCGTATGTCTGGACGACCGCATCATCTGATATACCAGCGTTTCATACGTGGTGATGCGGCATCCCGCCTTCTCCAGTTCCCGAATGGCCGTGTCGAAATCCCCTTTCTTTCGCGCACCGCAGCAGTCCTTCAGGATGGTCACCCGGAATCCCTTTTCCAGAAAATCCATCGCCGTCTGGAGGACGCAGATATGGGCTTCGATTCCGGCAATGATTACGTGTTTTGCCGTCATGCCTTCCATCTCTTCCTCAAAACCCGGTGCATCAAAACAGCTGAAGCTCAGTTTCTCCAGCTTGCTGTATTCGTGCAGCGCTTCCCGAAGCTCCGGAACCGTCGCCCCCAGTCCCCGGGTGTATTGCTGCGACAGCAGCACCGGAAGTCTCAAGGCCTCGGCGCATCTCGCCCATTTTGTGACGTTTTTCATCATCTCCTTGGGCTTTCGCATGGCCGGAACCAGCCGCTCCTGGAAATCGATGAACAGGCACAGGGCGTTGTCGTTGGTCATTCGCTGCATCCTGCGAAGGGCCGCACCGTCGGTGTAATCCATCCGAATCGGCGTGATGGTGGCGTAGCCGTCGGCGCAGGCTGCCACATCTTCGTCCTCCGGCGTCTCTTCCGGCAGCTCGTAATGACCGCCGGCATACCGGTACAGCGATTCCTCGTCCTCCACCGGAACCAGCGAATCCTTGAACCGCTTCGGCCCGCACTTCACGATTTTCGTTCCTTTTATCTTCCACGCCGGAAGGTCCGGCGCATTTACGTTTAACACCGTGGAAGAATCCAATTCCTTGGACATCTGCATCAGTTCCGGAATCATTCCGCAAATGTACTCATAGTGATCCGGCTGATAGTGCTCCACCGACAGGGCGATGCCCCTGACACCGGAAATCGCCCCTTCCATCGCCGCTCCCACGGTGCCGGAGTAATGGATATCCGCCCCCAGATTCAATCCCATATTGATTCCGCTGATCACATAATCGATGGACACGCCTTTCTCCGCCATCGTCTGCAATCCGAACTTCACGCAGTCCACCGGCGTTCCGCCCACCGCGTAAGCTTCTTCGGCCCCTCGAATCGAGCGAGGTTCCACGCTCAGCTGTCCCTGAGCGGACATAGCCTGGCTCTTTGCACTCTGCTGCTCCTTCGGCGCAAACACATACACCTGCGTCGTCAGGGACAGGGTGAAAATCAGCTGCCGAATTCCCGCTGCGTCGATTCCGTCATCATTTGTCACCAGTACGTTATACATACTCTACCCTCCATCTGTATCTACTATTCTAGCACGGAGCTTTCTCCGATACCACGCTATAAAAAATCTGCAATTCGCAATTTCATTCCGCCGTTTGCCATGCCCCCCTCCGGTGGGTATAATAAGAACACATCAAGGAGGAATCAACCATGAATTCGTCAATATCAACCCGTAAAAAAATTCTCGCATATCTCGCAGACGCCCGGACCCAGGGGGTACCGGTTTCCGGTGCCGCATTGGCTTCCGCTCTGGGAATTTCCAGAAATGCCGTATGGAAGGCCATTCACGCCCTGCAGGAGGAAGGCTACGATATTCAGAGCATTCAGAGCAAGGGCTATCTTCTGTCCTCGTCCACCGATATCCTCTCCGAAGAGCTCATTCGAGGAGACCTTTCCGCCTCCGGAATTCCGGAGAACGAGCTTCTCTTGCAGGTGCTGGACTCCGTGGATTCCACCAACAATTACTGCCGCACCCTGGATTACGGAAACCCTGCCACCGCCATCCTGGCGGACCGGCAGACCGGCGGTCGTGGGCGCTACGGCCGGACTTTTGAATCCCCGAAGGGTACCGGCATCTACCTCACCTATTCCTTCCGGCCTTATTTTCCTCTTTCCCAGGTCACCCATGTCACCTCCATCGCGGCGGTGCTCACCCACCGGGTGCTGGGAAAAATCAGCGGAGAAAAGCTGGGCATCAAATGGGTTAACGATATCTATAAAGGAAATCTGAAAATCTGCGGCATCCTGACAGAGGGACTGGGCAGCTTGGAAAGCGGCAATTTCGAACGGGTCATCGTGGGCATCGGCATCAATTGCCTGAAGGGCAGCTTCCCACCGGAACTGGCAGGGAAAGCCGGATCCCTCACGGATTCCGATCATCCTTCTTTTACCCGGAACCAAATCGCCGCCGAACTGATTGCCGAACTCCACCGGGCGCTGAACGAACAGTCCCATCTGGATACTTCTCGGTATCTGGAGGAGTATCGGAAGAATTGTTTTATCATCGGGCGAAATGTTACGGTTACCGAAACCGGAAAGGAACCGTATACCGCCTACGTAGAAGGGGTGGATCCGGAGTTTCGCCTGCAGGTGAAGACCCCGGAGGAGCACCGCCTCCTTTCCGGCGGAGAAGTTTCCCTGAAATTATAGGGACTGCAACTTCCGGCGCTCGTATACCGCCAGGACTTTGCTCATATTATTTACGAACATTTTAATCAGAAGACGGAGCAGGGCGTCGGATACGCGGTAGAAGTAGAAGACCACCACCTGCTCTTTTTCTGTGCACAGATCCTGAACCGGCCGCATGGTGAGACCCAGCTTGTGGGCCGTCTGGCACACTTCTTCCACCGGGATGTCCGCGTGAATCCGAAGCATGATGGCCAGGCCGGATTTGGAATCGATGGGTTCGATGAAATCCGCCTTGGCCTGGGCGAACATCTTCATGGTGGTTTCCAACTTGCCCGCGTTCATGCGGCGGCACCGCTTGATGTTTCGGGAATAGTATCCCTCCTCCATGTAGATGGCCAG
Organism: uncultured Clostridia bacterium; assembly: GCA_934234035.1. GTDB lineage: Bacteria > Bacillota > Clostridia > Peptostreptococcales > Anaerovoracaceae > Mogibacterium_A. The sequence goes on from CAKQHH010000004.1 coordinate 74,714, forward strand.
GCACAGCTGCTCCGCTTTGGAGCAGGTCTGGCTGTACCGCTCTTTAATCTTCTCGAAAATCTCCGCCAGCTCCTTCGGCAGCACCATGTAGCTGATTTTAATGGCCGCAAAAAGCGTGGAGGAGAAGGAGCCCAGATAGATGACCCTTCCGCTCTGGTCCAAGCCCTTCAGGGCCGGAACCGGCTTTCCGAAATAACGGAGTTCGCTGTCGTAGTCGTCCTCCAGAATGTAGCTGTCGTTGTCCACCGCCCACTTGATCAGTTCGTAGCGGCGGGCAACCGGCATTACCACGCCCGTCGGGAACTGGTTGGACGGATTCACGTATACCAAGCTCTTCATGTTTGTCGGCAGCTTCTCCACCATGATTCCCTCTTCATCGATGGGAATCCGGGAAACGTTCAGTCCCTCATCGTGGAAAATTTCCCGAACGGGACCGTATCCCGGCATCTCCGTTGCGGCGTGGGCCACATTTAATTCCCGCAGAATCCGGATCAGCTGAACCGCCAGCTGCTGAGAACCGGCGCCGATGACAATCTGGCTGGAACTGCACTTCACGCCCCGGCGTGCGTAGAGGTATTTGGCGATTTCATAGCGAAGGGCCTGTTCTCCCTGCACATCACCCTGGGTCTGGAGCATGTTGGAATGCTCGTTGAACACCTTGTTCATGCACTTCTTCCACTTGGAGAATTCGAAGCTCTCCTCATCGTAGATCAGGGATTTGTCCCGCACGTTCTTGGAATCGTCCATGGGAAGGATGCTTTCCAGGGACTCCTCTTTGAATTCCGTCTTCAGGTCGCTGACCACCTCGGCGATGTGGTCGCTCACGTAATAGCCGGACTTCGGACGGCTCTCGATGTAGCCTTCCACCAGAAGCTGGTTGTAGGCGGTCTCCACCGTGGTCACGCTGATGGCGTTGTCCTTTGCAAAACGACGCAGCGACGGGATCTTGGTGCCCGGTGAAATCTCGCCGGAAAGAATCCGTTCTTTAAATTGATTATAAATCTGTACGTATAGATTGGTCTCCAAACTGTCATCTAAGTTCAGTACAATATCCTTCATTTCCCCTCTTATCTCCTATCTGTTCATATTAAAAAATGCTAAATTGCATATTTTTCAAATTACACAACAGTGTTATTATATATCTATTATTTTAGTAAATCAATAAAATATCACAAGGGGGATTACTTATGAATACAAATGAACGAATGAATTCCACATCTTTACTGGTGCTGACGGCGCTGATCACCGCCATGGGCACCATCGCTACCATGTTCTTCAAGGTTCCGGTGGGCACCGGTTACATCCATCTGGGTGACACCATGGTTCTGCTGGCTGCCATGCTTCTTCCGAGAAAGCATGCCATCTTTGCCGGTTCCGTGGGTCTGGGTCTGGCCGACCTCCTCAGCGGATATGCGGTATGGGCGCCATGGTCTTTCTTCATCAAGATGGGCATGGTACTGATTATGCAGAAGGCACTGGCCACCGCTATGGAAAAAGGCGAGAAGAATCACCACATCCTGGGTGTTCCGGTTCCGGAAATGATCGGATTTGTCGTTGCCGCAGTATGGACCGTCGCCGGATACTACATCGCCGAGGGCGTAATCTACGGAAACTGGACCGCTCCGATGCTGGGCGTTCCGTTCAACGCGCTTCAGGTTGCAGTGGGTGCCGTTCTGGCCGTTCTGATTTCTCAGATGCTGGGACGCACCGGATTCGCCGCATCCTTCAGCTATCACAGAAAATAGTTGTTTCTTCAAAAATAATTGCGGGATAGTTGCTCGAAACTATCCCGCTTTTTGTTGGGATTCCGCTGGCAGGACGTGGTGCCTCACTCCCCGCTAACCCTTATTCTTTCGTCGCCGGGCACCACGGCTTCCGGGTCCGGCGGAGTTTCCGCCGGCAGGACGTGGTGCCTCACCCCCCGCTAACCCTTATTCTTTCGTCGCCGGGCACCACGGCTTCCGGGCCCGACGGGGTTTCCGCCGGCAGGACGTGGTGCCTCACTCCCCGCTAACCCTTATTCCTTCGTCGCCGGGCACCACGACTTCCGGGTCCGGCGGGGATTCCGCCGGCAGGACGTGGTGCCTCACTCCCCGCTAACCCTTATTCTTTCGTCGCCGGGCACCACGGCTTCCGGGTCCGGCGGAGTTTCCGCCGGCAGGACGTGGTGCCTCACCCCCCGCTAACCCTTATTCTTTCGTCGCCGGGCACCACGGCTTCCGGGCCCGACGGGGTTTCGACAATGAAAGAAACAGGCAAACAATAACTGAATGATAAATTCGGTTATTACCTGCCTGTTTCTTTTGTGTTTGGAGCTGTCTTATTTGTTGTTAATGCGACAGCCCCCTTATTGTTGTATCAAAATCTCCAAGAAAAAGAAGAAAGTCCCTTTGGAGTGGGTTATTCTGCCTCGAAATCCATCCCCTCGGTGGTGGATGTTTTGTCGTCTTTTCCGTAGAATGCGGCTTCGATGCCCTTCTGGCTGTCGATGAATTTCTTGGCCGCTTTGGTGCCCTTCATGAGGCAGATGGTGCTCATGGCGTCGGTGTCCATGGAGGAATTCTTGGTGGTGACCAGGCTCACCGCCTCCAGGTCCGTATCCACCGGGTAGCCGGTCTTCGGGCTGAGAATGTGGTGATAGCGCTTTCCCTTGTATTCAAATTGGCGCTCGTAAATGCCGGAGGTAACCACCGTTCCTTCGCCGATGTGGGTGCGGCCGATGATTTCCTGGCGGTCGGAGAACGGCTTCTCGATGCCGATGGTGTACTCCGAGCCGTCCGGTTTCGTGCCGACGGTGACGATGTTTCCTCCCAGGTTAATAACCGCGGAGGTCACGCCCTCTTTCTTCAGCACTTTACGCATCTCATCTCCCACGTACCCCTTGGCGATGCCGCCCAGGTCAATCTTGGCTTCCGGGTCCAGCAGGCGGATTCGGTTGCCGTCCACCTCCACATTCCGGTAATCCACGTGCCGGAGTGCCTCCTGCAGCTTGACTTCATCCGGAAGCTTTGGTTTGTCCGCATGGAAATCCCAGAGGTCCGTCACCCGTCCGATGGTGATATCGAAAGCACCGCCGGACAGTTTGCCGTAACGGAGTCCTTCTTTTATGACAGTCGCCGCATCCTTTCCCACCGTCACCCAGGCGCCGCCGGAACGGTTCACCTTGGTCACGTCGCTGGAGTCGGTCTTGTTGCTCAGGAGCTTGTCCAGCTCGCGGCACCGGTCGTAGGCTTTCGTGATGGCCGCGTTGGCCTTGTCTTCGTCCAGGCCGCCGTCAATCTGATAGACCGAAACGCTGCAGGTGGTATCCAGGAAATAGTTGTCCTGGGTGACCGGTTCAATATCCGAGTTACTATTGCAACCGGTCTGTGTTATAATAATCAGAAGTGTGGCCAGAAGCGCCACGCCTTTCATTTTTTTAACGATATAATGGGTCACGGGGTATCCTTTCTGTTGCCTTTATATAAATAATAATTACGAAGGAGTTCTATGTTCAAAGGAATCATACGCAAAGCGGATATTCTTCTGGCCGGGGTGCTCATCCTGATTGGGGTGGCGGCGTCTCTTTGGATTTCGCAATTCGATACGTCCGGAAGCCGGGTCATCATAAAAACAGACGGCAAGGTATACGGCAGCTATTCCATTTCCGAGGACCGCACCGTTACGGTGAAGCAGGGGGAGAAAACCAACACGGTTCGAATTCACGACGGGGAGGTTTCCGTTACCCACGCAAGCTGTCACAACCAGGTATGCGTCAAGCACAAAGCCATTCACACCACCGGGGAGAGCATCATCTGCCTGCCCAACAAAGTGGTAGTTCAGATTCAGGGAAAAGGAGGCGATGAATACGATGCCATTTCCAGCTAAATCCAAGGGAACATCTTCTCGCCGTACCGCCGATTCCCGAACCGGCAACGTGGCCACCATCGCTTTGCTGGCCGCACTGGCGCTGATATTTTCCTACGTGGAAGCTATTATACCATATAATCCGGGGGTTCCGGGCATCAAACTTGGAATTGCCAACATCGTTGCGCTGGTGGCGCTGTATCGGCTTTCCGCGAAACATGCGGCAGCGGTGAACGTCATTCGAATCCTCATCGCCGGTCTTCTGTTCAACGGTGTCTTCGGCGCCCTCTACTCTCTGGGCGGCGCAGCGGTCAGCCTTCTGGGAATGATCGTCCTGAAGAAGACCGACAAATTCAGCATTGCCGGAGTCAGCATGGCCGGAGGCGTGCTGCACAACATGGGACAGCTCCTGGTGGCCGCCCTTCTGCTTCAGGACAGTAAAATTTTCCTATACTTTCCGGTGCTCCTGTTCTCCGGAATGATTGCGGGCATCGTCATCGGCCTGGGGGCCGCGGTGATCTGCCGCCGACTGGAACACCTTTAGATAATGGGCTTTGCACAGTTTATGCTCGCCCGTATTATATTTTTTAGTTGTTAAACACAATTATTTAAAAATTCTAATTGGTATATTTAGGATTTTTTGTTGACTTATCCAATGGAATGTTTCATAATACTAATTGTAATTCACCAATTACTCGTGCTTTTCGATTGAGACAGGTTCTTTTTCTTCTCCTTTACCTTACCTGTTTCCTGTTTCGATCTTAGATAAAAGTAACAGCACATGACATTACCGAAAGAGCCTGCAGCAACGGGATATGCTGCAGGCCCTTTTATTTTTTTATTCCATTCACATCGGTCCCTTGCGAAAACCTCGATATGAAAGGGCAACAGTCGGAATCAGCAAAAAGCTGTAAAGCGCTATGAGCAGCGCACTCTGGCTGCACACGATATTTCCAAGCTGATACATGCACGGAAGGTTTATATTCTCCGGAACATGAAACAACCGATCCGGCATCAGCATTCGAAAACTCTCGAACGCATCATTTCCGGCCAACAACGGGAGACCCGCAAACAGAAGGAACGAAATGCTCATTGCGGAAATTGCGGATTTTGTCCTCACAAAGAGGAGCATGGCAATTCCCGCCGAAAACAGGCATGCCACATAGCCCGAAAGCAGAATCAACAGATACCGTTCCAGAAAATTTATCCCGTACATGCTGTAAGGAGATTCCGTCTGAATGGGCGCAAAGGCGCCGCTTGTGCCCATTCCGCCAAAGGATATCAAGGACATCAACAGCATGCCGCTCCAGTAGAGCAACGTTGCAATGATAAATACCGCAAGAATCTTTGCGGCGGCGCCCCTTGTCGGTCCGTACTTCGTGGAGTAGTAGACGAAGCGGGACTCGCTGTCCATCTCGTCCGAAAAAACGCCTACCGTTAAAAACGATATCACCAAAACCAGCAGCAAGCCATATGCAGCCGCAAACGGTCCCGTTATTCGGAAGGCATCGAAGGGTTCATACTCCAACGGCGTCCGCACCTTCGCAAACTGTCTCTTCAAATATTCTTTTTTTGCTGCGGTAGTTCCGTATTCATTAATCAAAGAATCGATGTTCTCTTTTCGCAGTTCGTTCAGCCTTCCGGCGGTTTCGAGCGAAACCTGATTAATCGCATCCGGATTGTAGTCGGTTCTGTAACACAGCGTTTGATTGATAAACTCTTCGATGTCCCGATAAGACTGGCCGATTCTTCCGTACACCGGATTGGGGCCGTTGCTTTTATTTTTGCCCTCTATATTTTGCTGCTTTTTAACAACTTCAAGCAGTACAGAATCCGTCAGCGGTCCGTTCCATCGGCTTTTATCTTTCGTAAGCGCTCCGGGCGCCGCAAGACCCCGATGGCTCGCCCCCGCTTGGTCCACATAATAAACGCTCCAAACGGCGAAACCGGAGAGAAGGATTCCTGCAATCAGTGCGGTGATGATTATTTTGATATGCAGCGGTTTCAATATCACTTTTTTTAATTCGTATCCCAGCACCGTCGATCCTCCTGCATGCCAAACTGATAAAAAAACGCATCTTCCAATGACACGTCCGTCAAAACGGCGCTTTCATGGGGCTTGTTCTCCGATATCACTCGAATTTCCGATACACTGCCTTCTTTTCGAACGTTTACAATACATCCGCCCTGCGCTGCAATGATTCCTTCCGCGTCCGAGTTTTCTGCTCTGCACATCCAAACTTTAATCGGTATCTGGCAGCAGATTTCGTTCACCGTCCCCCGGTTCACAATCTTCCCGTCTTTCATTATAAACACTTCACCGGCAATCGTTTCCAGATCGGAAACGATATGGGAGGAAAGAAGGACGATTTTGTCTTCTGCCAAACCGGAAATCAGGTTCCGAAAATGAATCCGTTCCATCGGATCTAAACCGACGGTGGGTTCGTCCAATATCAGGATTTCCGGATCGTTAAGCATGGCCTGAGCGATTCCCACACGCCGTTTCATTCCGCCGGAAAGATTCTTCATTTTTTTGGAAGCGCATTCTGTCAGGCCAACCGACTTTAGCAATTCCGCAATTTTTTGTTCGGAAAACCGCTTCGGAAGGCCCTTTAATGCGGATATGTACCGCAAGTAGTTCCTTACGCTGAAATCCGGATAATAGCCGAACTCCTGCGGCAGATAGCCGATTTTATCCCGATACCTCGCACCCATTTCCAGGATATTCTCTCCCTCAAAGTAAATTGCCCCGGACGTTGGCGCAGTCACGGTGCAAATCATTCTCATAAGGGTGGTTTTTCCCGCACCGTTCGTGCCGAGCAGCCCATACAGTCCCTTTTGCATTCTTAGGGAGATATGGTCTGCCGCAGCAACCCCGTCATATTCTTTTACTACATTATCCACTATGAGTTCAGCCATTATAATACCTCCCAGCCGGTTCGCCGTTCATGCAGCAATCGATAATTGAGAAGAAGGATGATTGCGAATCCGAGGGCAAACATTCCTCCCCATATTGCCGGAGTAATCCGATTGTATACGGTATCGTTCATCGTCACCGCCATCCAGCCGGCATTCGCACCCAGACATAGCGTCGCCGCAAGGAGTTCGCTGATTTTTTTATGAAAGGACAGCGAACCTAGGCACAGTATTGTAGAAATCATAACCGGGAATATAAGCTGCTTCAAAATGTCTGTAATCAGGCACTGCTGTGCATGTACCGCGGCAATCCCGAACAGGGATAACAGTACAATATCGACAAAACCGAAGGACAGAATCTTCGCCCCGTAAACGTGCCGCAGCGTGTAATAGGAGGCTTCTTCAATTTCCATCGACCTCGTTTCCCGGTTTTTCCATAATTCCGGTATCGTCAGTATCACAAACAAGGCCCCCACAATGCTCATGCCTCGCTGGGCATACCACGACGTGCCGATACTGTTCAAAGCGGTCCAAGCAAGAAACAGCACCGCCCCTTGCAATACCCACCACTGTTTTTTAATCAGTCGCATTTGAAGGAGCAGGAAGTCCAAATAGTTCACTCGCTCGGATGCCTGCTGCTTCGCCACGATATGCTGCGCCAAGCGGATGGTTTCTTCCATTGCCGCAGTGCCGCATTGATCCCTCTCCGCATTTTTCTTATATTCCGATGCTGCGTTCTTTATCATGCGATCTATTTCATTCCCCATTTTTACCCCCTCCATCCGGATTCTTCTAAAAAACCTCGAATCAGTTCTCGGCCGCGCCGCAATCGGTACTTGCAATTCGGCAAGGAAATCCCGCAGATTTGCGCAATTTCCTTGACCTTTTTTTCTTCAAAATAGTATAACAAAATAACATCTCTTATTTCTTCCGGCAGCCGTTCCACCGCTTCTGTTATTGCATTCGCATCTTCTTTTGCTTCCAAACCGCAGCTTGTTTCTGCTTCCGCGGTATCCATCACCGCATCCAGCGCAACCTCCGTGTTGCGTTTTCGCTTTTTTTCGTCGTTGCATTTGTTTCTGGCCAAAGTATACAGGTAATTCAGGAGTTTTCCCTCATGCTTGTAATTCGGAAGTGTTTTAAAAAACGTCAGGAACGTTTCCTGTGCCAAATCTTCCGCCGTATGCCGATCCTTTAAATGACAGATACAGTAATTCAATATCGTATCGTAATATTTTCGGACCAGGATATCTACCGCTTGAGGATCCCCCTTCTTTGCCCGTCGAACCAGAAAAAAATCTGAATTCATAAGTGCTTCCTCCGATATTCTCTCTCCATAGAATAACAATAGCAAATGCAGCCGGCAACCGATAAATTGAAAATTATCTATTTTAAATCCGATACATTCGTCCGTCTTCGATGGTGTAATTCTTTTTGGCGATTTTTCTAAAATCATCGTCATGACTCACCACCACCACGGTTTTCCCTTTCCGATTCAGTTCCAAAAGATTTCTCATTACGATTTCCTTATTCTCTCGGTCCAGCGATCCGGTGGGTTCATCCGCCAACAAGATATCGAAGGGTTTTATCAGGTTTCGTGCCAGCGCAACCCGCTGTTGCTCTCCGCCGGAAAGTTCGAATATCTTGGAATTCATTTTGTCGGCTACCCCAAGGTGTGTCAGCGCTTCTTCCATTGCTCGTGTTTTGTTCTTCACGCGGGCATACCGCAGCGCCAACAGCAGATTCTCCTTCACGGTCATTTTTTCCACCAACGCAAAGTTCTGAAACAGATACGCGATTTTATATCTTCTCAACCTCTCACTTTTCCTTCGATCCTTCACCGGGTTATCCACAGAAAAACAACGCAGCGTACCGGAGTCATACGTTTCCAACGTCCCCATAATGTTCAGCAGCGTGGATTTTCCGCCACCGCTTTTTCCGTAAATGCAGATAAAATCCCCCGGATAAATTTCCATACTGATTCCGTCCAGAATTTTTCTGCTTCCATAGGCTTTCTCGATGTCCTTTAATATTATTTGCGCTGAATTTTCATGCATTTAGCAGCCCTCCTTCAGTCTCTCCCCGATATTCTTTTTATCGCGTCCCAGCTTTATGATTTCACCGATAAAGCAAATGCTTAATACCGCAACCCCCGCCATCACAGCGATTTCGGTTTTGACCATTGTCCAGCCCGCTCTCGGCGCATACAGGCTTAGAAAGTTCATTTTCGGATATGCTTTTAGCATGCCGATGAACAACCCCAAACTGATTCCATATCCAATTCCGCTTTTGAGAAGTCTTTTTCCGTGAACGCTCACGAACCCGTATCCCAGCAGATAGGACACATCCAGCCGTCTCCCGTGATGGTACAAATACGACTCCACGTCGATTTTTACGACAAATGCGATAATCAGCAACAGGAGCATAAAAGCAATTGCGTTTACGGCCGCCTCTGTCCGTATTTCTTCTATCTGAAACATCACATCATCGTATACGCTGCTGATCCATAAAACATATGGATCGGCCTGCGCGTGAGTAATTGTGCGTTTCAGTTCGCCGTACGCGTTTGCGGAATTCTTTACACGGGGATGGAAGTATCCGTTTACCAGAGATGGCAGCTTTATGCTTCCGGTCGGTTTCAGACTGCCTCCGTCCACCAGGATGAGCGTGTAATCTTGAAGCCATGCCTCTTCCAAACGCATGGAGGAATCACAGGTCATAAAACTCTGACCCTCTTTTATCGGCATGAGCTTCACAGCCGGAGCTTTTTTCTTGCTCCATTCATCTCGCTGCGTTTCTTTTATCTTTTCGATATCGTCTTTTGTCGGTTTATTTTTCTCCGGGTACAGGATCAGCCATTCGTCGTCGCGAAGGGTCGGAATGTCCGGTTTCTTGCCATCCGGTGCTGCCGGTGAAGCGAATTCCATATAGTTTTTATTGACGTACGCGTACCTTCCGCCAAAGGGTTCGGCCGCATCGGATTCGACCGGTACCCCTTCTTTTTCCGCATTCGGCGCGAAAAACAAAATAGCGCCCTCCCGGTCCAGTTCGTTCCACAGCCGATTTAATTTTGGGACAACGACTTCATTAAACTTGTCGTCATCCTCTACGTACGTCCACGGCCACCCACAAGAAATATTGACGTAATTCACAGACTTGCGCCATTCCGGCATATGCCGCTCCACATCCTTGAAATCCTGAAAACCGGCAATCGTCACCGCCCCCAGCAGCAGGGTTCCCGCACAGATTACAATCTTCATTCCGATTGCCGTTTTCTCTCGATTCGGCCGCTTGCCTTTTAACGCCGGCGCTATGCCGTACCGTTTGAACTTCCATACGATAATTGCAAATTCCAATATGAAGAAAAATGCGGCTGCCGCCCCGACCGCCAGGTATACGCTCTTCGTCGCCGAAAGGAAGCCGCAGACCGTTTGCAGCTGCACGACATACATCAGCGCTCCGCTGATGATCGGAACCGCAATCAGCAGCGGTGGAATCACCAATCTTGCGGCTTTGGTTGCTGCGAAATGGGTGCTCTTCCAGCCGATCAGCCCGGCAACGGCGAGCTCTTTCGTCAACTGCCCATTGTATATCGCATAGCAGAAGAGAATTGCGGCGACCATAATTGCCAGAATGGTTAAATACAAAAACAGTTGGTTTTCAGTTGTATCGCTAGCTACAGTTTCCGAAGAATCTACGGTCGCCTGAACTCCCATGTTCTCGTCACCGGTCAGTTCTTTCAGAAACGCTTCCGTATCTTCTTTTGTTCCGCGAAAATAGTAATCGCCGTTAAAGTTATTGCTGTTGATTTTCGAAAACGGCAATAGGCTTACTTCCTTCGAAGTGAGGAATGTCGCCCCCTTCGCATTCTTGAATTCGTTCGTCCCGTGAATATTTCTTTGAAAAGAAATATTCGGAAATGCCTTTTCAAACCATGCCGCATCGTTCAAATAGACAAATATCGAAATCTGCTGCCTTTCATTCCGTTGATTCCGTGGAATCCGCCGAACCTTAATAAAACTCATGTTATGCTTTTGAGCCAGTTCCTGCAGCTTTGTCCTATTGTTTTGCGTCCGTTCCGGTGATGATACAATGTTGACTGTGGTATCAAACTCATTCGTAAAAGTCTTCAGAAACATATCATCTTGGTTATACGAAACACCAAAGGCGACGGTTACGATGAGAATCACCAGCATTGTCTGTATTATCTTTTTCATATGTCGCTACCATTTAACTTAGGGCTCCGCAAAAGAATGCCGAGCCCCAGATCCTTTATTGTTCAACGGATTGTTACTTCACATCTGCCCATGCTTTGTTTCCGGTTTTCGCTTTCTCCCAAGATGCGGCTGCCTGCTTTCCTTTTCCGACCCATCCGGAATAGGAATACTTACCGCCTGCTCCTTTTACGGTTGTTTTATGCGTCTTCTTAGAGTGGTTATATTTCGACCACACGTGTTTCGAGTTCACACCGTGTCTCCACTTTCCGCCATAAAAATCCTTCCATCCGCTGTCATAGGAACCCTCTCTTGCAAGGTTTTCGCTGTTAATGGTCACTTCGTAACCGAGTCCTTCTACATATGTGCACCCCAACGTGTCGCTTGCCGGGTTATCCAAATCCACTTCATATCCGAGTTCCGGGTCGTACAGCATATCCTGCGGCGGTACATCCGACGATGACACATCCTGCGGCGCATCCGCAAATACCCCCACCGAAGCCATCAGCATTAAACCACTTACCATCGTTACCGTAATAATTTTCTTAAGCATATCTTCCTCCTTGTTTTCACATTGCTTACGAACCGGTTCTATAAGGTTTAACGAATGAGATGCAAAAAGGATAGTCTAAAAATAAAAAAATGTAGATTTTTTCTCCGCCGCCGGCAGAGGACGCCCGGCGCGAACTTGGTGCACGAAAAACCGCTACCCCTTGTGCTTCCGTTTCCTTTGCACCAAGTTCTCGAGCGGATTTCGCAGGCGCCCGGCGCACACTTGGTGCACGGAAATCCGCTATCCCTTGTTATTCCGTTTCCTTTGCACCAAGTTCCCGAGCGGATTTCGCAGGCGCCCGGCGCACACTTGGTGCACGAAAAGCCGCTACCCCTTGTTATTCCGTTTCTTTTGCACCAAGTTCTCGTGAGGTTTCCGCCGGAATTCGGCGCGAACTTGGTGCTCAATTTGTAAAAGTCTCCACTACTATGGATACATTATAAGAGATGACTCCAATTCTGGGTATTTTCAAGAAATCGGTAGAAATTGACGACGACCCCCTCCTCCCCGCGCTTTCGTCGTCAATTCCCACGCGTCCGCTTGGTAGATTAGAGTTATATGCCCGGAGGAGGGGGTAGGATAAGGTCTTGGAATCAGAAAAACTGGGTTGTAAGAAGTGATTTCAAGCCTGGGTTCGACTTTCATTAGTGCTCCATACGTGAAGAAATTATTAGATTGACGACAGTTTGTCCGAAACAAAGGGACTGTCGTCAATTTTTGGTGGTGTAGAATGCAGATTAGAGCAGAATGTCCGAGCAGAAGATTAGAATTGACGACGAAAGGTAGAAAAGAGCGAGTTCGTCGTCAATTCTTTTCCGCTTGATATGACAATGATGGGAACTGCTGCACGAAGGGCAGGGGAACCTTTCGTGCAGCAGTTTTCAGACGAGCGCAGCCGGGCATGTTGGCGCCGCCCTCCCCGCGAAGCCTTATTCCTCCGTCAGGCCACGCCAACACGGCCCGGATTCTCCCGGGCGGACGCCGCCTTTGTTGGCGCCTCCCTACTCGCTGCGTCTTATTCCTCCGCCTCGTCACGCCAACACGGCCCAGTTTTTCCCGGACGGTCGCCGCCTTTGTTGGCGTCCCCCTCCCCGCGAAGCCTTATTCCTCCGCCTCGCCACGCCAACACGGTCCGACTTTTCCCGGGCGGTCGCCGCCTTTGTTGGCGTCTCCCTCCCCGCGAAGCCTTATTTCTTCGCCTCGCCACGCCAACGCAGGCCGACTTTTCCCGGGCGGTCGCCGCCTTTGTTGGCGTCCCCCTCCCCGCTGCGCCTTATTCCTTCGCCTCGCCACGCCAACACGGCCCGGGAATTTTCTGACACGGCCGGAAATTTCCTGACAAATTGGCGTATTGGGGTACTCGAAAATAAAAAAAGCAGGATAGTTCCAACAACTATCCCGCAAGTATTCGTGAAGCGTTCCTTGTTCCGCAAGCATTTGCGAAGCGCTTCTTATTCTTGATTCCACTGCGCCAGTATTCCTGGAAGTTCCCGGATATCCGAAAGCAGGGCGTCCGCGCCCTCCAGCTCCTCTCGGGTTCCGAACCCGTATTCGCATCCCACAAAGGGGATGCTGTGAACCACCGACACCTGCCGGTCCGAAGCCCGGTCTCCCACCATGCAGAAGCCTCCCGGGAATTTCTTGCGAATCTCCGGGAAAATTTCCTCTTTGGGGCAGAATCCGTAGGCCCCGCTGCAGTAAAAGCTTTCCAGCCGGCGGTCCAAGTGAAAATGCTCCCGCTGGGCATCCATGTAGGGCACCTTGCAGTTGGACAGGATCACCGAATGGTATCCGGACTCCGCCAGCTGCCGCAGCACCTCCGGCACGCCGGGGTACAGACGGGCCCGGCCCGCCCGAATCTCTCGGATCATCTGTTCGCCGGTTTGCCGGGAACATTCTTCCTTGATTTCCTCCGGAAGTGCCGGCATGAAATCGTTCCACATATCCCGGGCGTTCACCCCCAGGTAGCGCGCGAAGCGGTCGTCCGATTGATCCGCCGGCACGGAAAACCCCTGCTCTTCCAGCCGGGACAGGGTTTGACGAAGGGCGGCACCGTACAGCGCTTTTGTGTCGTGAAGGGTACCGTCCCAATCGAAAATAACCGTTTGGATTTTCATGACTTTCAGACTAGCCACGGATAACCTTTTCCAAGTTTACCATCTCGATTGCGGAAAGCGCGCAGTCATAGCCTTTGTTTCCGGCCTTGGATCCGGCTCTTTCGATGGCCTGCTCGATGTTCTCGGTGGTGATGATGCCGAAGAGTACCGGAACGCCGGACTTCAGGCTCACCTGTGCGATGCCCTTTGCGGACTCGTTGGTCACCAGTTCATAGTGGGAAGTGGCACCGCGGATAACCGCACCGACACAGATTACCGCATCGTACTTGCCGGATTCCGCCATCTTCTGTGCCATCAGCGGAACTTCGAATGCGCCCGGTACCCAAGCCGCATCGATATTGCTCTCTTCCACGCCGTGACGAACCAGGCCGTCCACTGCGCCGTCCAGCAGCTTCTGTACGATAAAGCTGTTGAAACGGGAGGCAATGATGCCTACCTTCATTCCTTCCGGTGCAACGACTTTTCCTTCTAACAGATTAATTGCCATTTCTTTTTCCTCCTATAATATCCGTGTCTCCTGCGACACCCTTTGCAATTTGTTTTTGTATTTTCCCCGGACGCGTCGGGGCGCCCGAATTTGTTTTTACCGAAGATTACTTATCGAACTTGATCTGCTCGAACACGTGGCCCATTTTGTCCTGCTTGGTGCGGAGATAGAACTCGTCGTATTTTCCCGGCTGAATCTCGATCGGCACCCGCTGGGTGATCTTGAAATCGAAGCCTTCCAGGCCGTAGATTTTGCTCGGGTTGTTGGTCATGAGACGGATGGATTTCACGCCCAGGTCCTGCAGCATCTGCGCACCGGACCAGTACTCCCGCAGATCCGGCTCAAAGCCCAGCTCCACGTTGGCTTCCACCGTATCTCTGCCGTGCTCCTGCAGCTCGTAGGCCTTCAGCTTGTTGATCAGACCGATGCCCCGGCCTTCCTGGCGCATGTAGAGGATTACGCCCCGGCCCTCTTCCTGAACCATTTTCATCGCGGTGTGCAGCTGATCGCCGCAGTCGCAGCGAGCGGATCCGAACACGTCGCCGGTGAGGCACTCCGAGTGCACCCGGCACAGCACGTCCTCGCCGTCCCGAATGTCGCCGCAAACCAACGCCACATGGTGCTCGCCGGTGATGTCGTTCACATATCCCTTAATCCGGAACTCGCCGTACACGGTTGGCAGCTTGGCGCTTGCCACGCAGTTCATGTGCTTCTCGTAGCGGCGGATGTAGTCCTGCAGGTCCTTGATGGTGATAAAACAAATATCGTATTCTTCCGACATCTTCTGGAGTTCCGGCGCCCGCATCATGGTGCCGTCTTCTCTCATCACCTCACAGCAAAGACCCACTTCCTTCAGTCCGGCCAGTCTCATCAGGTCCACCGTCGCCTCGGTGTGTCCGTTCCGAACCAGAACGCCGCCGTGACGCGCCACCAGCGGGAACACGTGTCCCGGTCTTCTCAGATCGTTCGGCTTCGTCTCCGGATCTGTCAGCATCCGACAGGTATACCCTCTCTCCTCCGCGGAAATTCCGGTGGTGGTATTTACGTGGTCAATGGATACGGTAAAAGCAGTGCAGTGGTTGTCGGTGTTTTCCGATACCATCTGCGGCAGATTCAGCCGGTGGGCGAAATCCACCGACATCGGCGTGCAGATCAGGCCTTTGGCGTGGGTCGCCATGAAGTTCACGTTCTCCGTGGTGGCGTGCTCCGCCGCACAGATCAGGTCTCCTTCATTCTCCCGATCCGGATCGTCGGTGCAGAGAATCAGTTTTCCGGCTCTCAGCGCCTCCAGCGCTTCTTCCACTGTGTTGTATTTAAAACTCATTGCAATAGTCCTCCCTTGCTATTTTGTTTGCTTTATTTCACGGGCGAATCGCCCGCCGTTCTCGATTCTAAAATCCGTTTTCCGCCAAGAATTCCCAGGTCACTTTGCTTTCCGGGGCTTCTTCCGGTGCCGGATTCGTCAGCAACCGCTGCACGTATTTTCCGATAATATCGTTTTCCAGATTCACCACATCCCCGGCTTTCTTTCCCAGAAGGATGGTCTCACTTCCGGTGTGGGGAATGATGGATACCTGGAAGTTGTCCGATCCCAGAGTGGCCACCGTCAGGCTAATGCCGTCGATGGTGATGGATCCCTTCTCCACAATCAGGCGCAGGATTTCCGGCGTGGTTCCGATGCGAACCCAGACCGCATTTCCTTCCTTGCGCTGTTCCACAATCCGTCCGGTTCCGTCGATATGCCCGGATACCAGGTGACCGCCAAACCGTCCGTCCGCCGCCATGGCCCGCTCCAGATCCACGGGATCCCCCGGCTTCAGTTGCCCCAGATTGGTGCGCCGCAGGGTTTCCGGCATCACATCCGCAGTAAAACCATCTCCCGTCATTCGGGTGACGGTCAGGCACACGCCGTTTACCGCAATGCTGTCTCCCAACTGCGTGCCTTCCAGTACCTTAGATGCCTGCAGATGAATCTCTCCGGATTGGCTTCCCATGCGAACGCCCTGCATGGTGCCCACTTCTTCTACTATTCCGGTGAACATTCCGTCTCTCCTTCCACATCATATTCCAGCAGCATGTCGTTCAACAGCACGGTGATTTTGGCCAGCCGCAGATTTGCACATTCCTGCGGAAGGCGGATGCCCGACCCTTCCACCGGCGTCTTGGCATCCTCGCCGCCGAAGATTTTCGGTGCGATGTACGCGTACACGTGATGAACGATATGTGCTTTTAGGGCGGCTTCGTTGACCGTGCCTCCCCCTTCAATCAGGACGGAGTCGATCTTCTCTTCCCCCAGCCGCTGCATGAGCACGTTCAAATCCGGATGGCCGTTCTTCTCCGGAAGGGTCCAGACCTTTGCCCCGGCTTCTTCCAGCTTCTGAATCCGGCTTGCTCCCTCTTCCCGGTCTCGGGTGCTCTCATTGCACACGATCAGCAGCGGGTACTCCTTCGCGCTGCGAACCAGCCGGCTGCCCATTGGAATCCGCAGGTGGCTGTCCAGAATAATCCGCAGCGGCTGATGGGCTCCGTCGATTCGGCAGTTCAGCATCGGGTCGTCCGCCAGCACCGTGCCGATGCCCGCCAGGATTCCCGCATAGCGGCCGCGCAGCTGATGCACGTGATTTCGAGCGGCCTCTCCCGTAATCCATTTGGAGGCGCCGGTGCGGGTGGCAATCTTTCCATCCAGCGTCATGGCAAATTTCAGAACGACGTACGGCGTCTTAGTGGTAATGTAGTGGAAAAACACCGGATTCAAGGCATCGCAGGCCTCCCTCATGTAATCCTCTACCACTTCGATTCCGTGCTCCCGAAGAATTCGAGCCCCTTTGCCCGCCACCTTCGGATTCGGATCCCGAGATCCAATGACCACCTTGGCGATTTTCTTTTCGATGATAATCTCCGTGCAAGGCGGCGTCTTTCCGTAGTGACAGCAAGGCTCCAGCGTCACGTACAGGGTGGCGCCCGCCGGATCTTCGCTGCAGGCCGCCAGCGCATTTCGCTCCGCGTGAAGTTCGCCGTACTTCCGGTGATATCCCTCACCGATTACCCGACCGTTCTTCACCACCACTGCGCCTACCAACGGATTGGGCGCCGTCCAGCCGGACCCCTGTTTCGCCAGTTCAATGGCTCGTTTCATGAATTGTTCTTCTGCCATAGCCGTTCCTCTTTCCTCAAAAACCATATAAAGCCCCGCATCTCTATCGACACGAGGCTTTCTTCTCCCAATCAGTCAAATATATAAACCCCGGAACCATTGTTCCGGGGTCGCATGCTCTGACCATCTTCTTTCATCCAGACTATACTGTCGGCTTCGGAATTTCACCGAATCATGCGGTTTTCCGGAACTCCGTCCCCTGGAAAACGCTCGCGGGCTGTACCGCCGGTGGGGAATTGCGCCCCGCCCCGAAGATTTTAAATTGACACTGTTATTATACTACATCCCGGCCAAAAGTAAAGATTGTATTTTCCCTACGGATGACAATTTCCGCAGGGGCTGTACCCCTCTGCAATCAGCTGTTTCCGGGACTCCTTGGTGGTCATGGTATTCCGCTCGCTCATCTGCTTCACGGAATAGCAGGACGGGTAGTGAAATTTCCCCGTGTTGGTGTTCACGATGTACTTGGTGCCCTGCCCCTTCTTCACCGCGTGTGTCTTCAGCTTCTTGGAGGAATAGGTCCTGCCGTTCTTTCGGGTACTGTACCCGCTCTTGTCCCCGGAAATGGTGGACTTGCTCTCTCCGGTGGCGTAATCGATCTTAATCTTCGGCTGCACGTTGTAGCAATAGACGTTAAAAGAAATTCCGCGCCCGCCGTCTTCCACCGACAGCGCCTCCATGTGCACGCCTCGGGCAACGGCTTCATCTCCCCTAAAAACAGGTGTCACGCGGTACATCACATGGTTTCCGGTGGACCGCAGGTATTCGGCCACTTTCGATTCGAAAGGCTCCATCCCTTCCACGTTCATGTACCGGGTGCCGGTAATCAGGTTGCGGGCCACCGCATTGTTTCCCGTCAGCTGCCAGCCGATTAGGTGGCAGCGGTTGTACAGGCTTCCGCCGGAGACGCTGCGGTATTGCACGCTGTGCCATCCCGTGGGATGAATCTCGCTGATGGATCCCCGCTGCTGACCGTCTTTCGGCATGATTTCCCGCCCCAAGCAGGCCAAAGTGCCGGTACACCGTCCCAGCCGGTCCAGATCCCCAAGCCGCTCATAGGCCTTCTTCGAGATCTCCGATTTGCGGAATTCCGGCTTCCCGCCGTTCAGCTCGCGGTAGGGCTGTCCGGAATAATTCGGGATGGTTTTCCGGATGCTCTTGTCCGACAGGTTCTTGGGGGACAGGCCGCCGGATTTGTATCCGGCCTTAGCCACGCCGGCCTCCGCGTGAATGCCCTTGGATTGGATGAGGTTCTGAATTTCATCCCCTTTATGGGCGAACAGGATGCCGGCGGCGGCAAACAGAATCACCGCCAAGGCGAGGAACCGCTTCCGGTGGGCACGCCGGCCGCTTTCGCCGGGGCCGGGTGTTTTTCTATTTGGTTTTTTTGTGGTATGGTTTGCACTCATGTTCACAGTGTCCTTTTTTATTGTATTTTAAAATTTATTATACCAGGTGTATAAATAATATCAATGATGCGCAAGGGGTCTCATTGGGAAGAATATGGTATAATGACTCGATTTATACCCTCAAAATAATTTGAGGGATGGGTGGTATGATTTCGTCCGCCTCGGAAGCGGATGGATTGTACGTATGTTTTTTTATTATAATCCAACAAGGGGGTATTGCCACAATGAATAAGGCAACTTGCAACAAAGTATGGCTTGCAGCCATCGCGTTCATCTTTGCACTATTGATGGCCGGGGGTTCCATCGTGAATGTTCACGCTGCGGAACCGGCACAGGCCGACGTAAAGATTGATGCACAGAATTTTCCGGACGAAACATTCCGGAATTACGTAACACAGCATTTCGATTCCAACAAGGACGACGCTCTGTCCCCGGAGGAAATCGCTGCTGCGAAGACCGTGAACTTGGCCGATGGCAATTCCGTGGAAAGCGTTCAGGGCATCGAGCTGCTGCCGGCTTTGACCGAGATCAATGTCAGCGGCACCGCCATTTCCGGCATCGATGTCACCAAGAACCCGGAACTGAAGAAGCTGAACGCCTCCATGTGCTACATATTCGATGACGACTACAACATGGACTATCTGCTCACTTCGATTGACGTGACCCAGAACCCGAAGCTGGAGTATCTGGACATCACCTACTCCAAAATCGATAAGCTGGATGTATCCCGGAATCCGAACCTGGAAGAGCTCCACGCCTTCGTTACAAATCTGAGCGAAGTGGATGTGACCAAAAACCCGAAATTGAGAAGATTGGACCTCAACACCACCAACATCCGCAAAATCGATGTGACCCAGAACCCGGATCTGTTCGCTTTGAATCTAGAGTACACTCAGGTTTCCTCCCTGGATGTCACCCAGAATCCGAAACTGTATGAAGTGTACCTCACCGGTGACAAGGGCATCAAAGAGCTGAACACTGCGAAGAACCCGGATTTGACGCACCTCCGAGTATCCGGAACCGGCATTCATTCTCTGGATCTGTCCAAGAACCATTCGCTGGCGGCATTCTACAACTGCAGACAGGAATACGAGAACCCGATTACACTGGATACGGTAGTGTACGAACCCGCACCGATTGAAAAACTGGACTTCTCCCACACAACTCACATGTTTGAGATTTTCTTGGAGGGTTCGCCGATTAAATCCATCGATGTATCCAACCAGCCGGACCTGCGCCACTTGCAGATTCAGAGCACGCCAATTACGAAGGTGGACGTTTCCAAGAACCCGAAGCTGGGTTCTCTCTGCGTGTCCAACACGAAGATCAAACATCTGGATATTTCCAAGAACAAGAAGCTGGCGACATTGGATATTTCCAACACCGATATCGACAACATGAAGAATATTGACCTCACCGGCTACACCGAAATCTATGCCGTTCGGGCAAAGAACGCCGGCGTGGAGAGCCTCAAGCTGGACAAGACCCCGAGCCTCAGCAGTCTGGAACTGGACGGAAACCACATTAAAGAGCTAGATCTGGAAGGTCGTTCCAATCCGGACACCTACAACATCCTGGATCTGGGCGAGCAGACACCGGAAATTTACGTTTCTTCCGGCAAGCTTGCATCCAACACCGTATCCCTGAAGGACCTGTTCTCCAACCCGGCGAACGTTACAGTAAAAGCCGGCGAAGGATACACTTACGACGCAGATGCACAGACCATCACCTTTAAGGATGAGAACAGCAGAAAATTCGCATATACCTATAATACCAAGTTCGAATCCGACGGCAGTCCGCAGCTCTCCGGAACGGCATCAGTAGTTCCGGCCGCAAAGATTGCATCCGTGAAGCCGACAAAAGCGTCCTACACCTACACCGGAAAGACCATTCGTCCGGGAGTTACGGTAAAAGGAAAGGACGGAAAGGTTCTCTCTTCCGACAACTACACCGTTTCCTATTCCAAGAGCGTGTACCCGGGCAAGTATACGGTAAAAGCAATCGGAAAGAACAAGTACGAGGGAACCGTATCGGCATCCTACAAGATTTATCCGAAGTCTTCCGCCATCAAGAAGCTGAAGAAGGGCAAGAAGAAGATGACCGTAAGCTGGACCAAGCAGAGCAAATACGCTGTATCCGGTTATCAGATTAAATACAGCAAATCAAAGAAGTTCTCGAAGAGATCCACGAAGACCGTCACCGTTAAATCTTACAAGACCTCTTCCAAGACGATTAAGAAATTAAAAGCCCGCAAAAAATACTACGTTCGCGTTCGTGCGTACAAGACCGTAAAGGGAAGCAAGTACTATTCTTCCTGGTCCAAGACCAAGAGCGTAAAGGTGAAATAGCTCCAGCTTCACACATGTGCACAGAAAAACTCCCGATCCGAGCGGACCGGGAGTTTTTCTTATTATTCATCATTTATTCTCCCAATTATTCATCACTTAATCTCCCATCAGCTTGCCCGTCGGGCTCATGCTGGAAGGGGTATACTTGCCGTTTTCATCCGCCTTGAACAGCACGTGCAGGCGGGAATTTTCATCCGGGCCCGGGAAGTCCACCACCAGGTATCCTTCTCCCCAGCTTTCGGTGGATTCCTCGTCCTCCACATACTTCACCCCCAGGAACTGTTCCATTTCCTCCGGCGTCAGTTCGTACCACTTGGTCTCCCGCAGCTTGTCGTACTGCTCCTTGGTCACGGTGGCGTTTGGATCGATGCCATCGTCTTTTTTCTTATCGTCTCCACCCCCGCAGGCGGCCACGGAGAAGCACATCATCAACGACATCACCACCGTCATTATCTTCTTTTTCATATCCGTACCTCTTATTTCTTCTTTACACAGGAATAGCCGATACTCTTTTCATCATCGGATCCGAACTGTCGCGGTCCCATGAAATTCTCCCCGGAGGACTTTGTAATCCAAATTTCGCCGTTGCTGTATATTGCATAGAATTCAAAA
Organism: uncultured Clostridia bacterium; assembly: GCA_934234035.1. Classification (GTDB taxonomy): domain Bacteria; phylum Bacillota; class Clostridia; order Peptostreptococcales; family Anaerovoracaceae; genus Mogibacterium_A. The sequence goes on from CAKQHH010000004.1 coordinate 96,370, forward strand.
CCGGCGCTGTTCTTCTCCGCAAACTTGTCCCATTCGCTGAACTTCGCGAAAACGAATCCTCCCGGCGCCCCCACCAGGTTCTTCGGCGTCACGTAGAAATCGTACAGGAACGCGTCCTTCTCCGCCTTCTCCTGTCGGCCCGAGTACATATCGATTCGGCAGATGTACTTCATGTCCTCTCCGCTGCCCGGAGTGTAGAAGTAGAGAAAATCATCGCACAGCATCGGTCCGTAGGATTTCACATCCGAAATCTTCTTGTCCTTGCCGTTCTTCAGATTGTACACGTGAAGCGTTTCGCCGTCTTCATCGTCCTGGTAGATGAGGAATTTCGAGCTCACCCGGTACGGGAAGAAGGTCTTCTTTTCCAGGATGGTTTTCTTGTTTTTGCCGTCGAAATCGATTCGGCAGTAGTGGTTTTTCTCGTCGGTAAAGAAAATCCCGTCTTTCGTCACCTGCAGATAATCGCAAGTCCCGGTGTACAGCGTCTCCACCTTGGTTTTTCCGACTTCTGCTTTTATAATCTTCTTCCGGTCCAAAATGCCGTAGACGGCGCCATCGTATACGGTCAAGCAGCCCGCCTTGGCATCTTTCGCCAGAACCTTTCTGTTCTCCACCTTGCTGCCGTTAATCTTGCCGACAGTGAAAGCGCCTTTGCCCCACTTCTTGCCGCCGTAATCGCCGTACAGCAGGCCGTCCGCTGCCACAAACCGGCCTTCCGAAACGAAATTACTCATGGCATAGACTTCCTCGTCACTCAAAGTGACGTCCCAGCCGTCCATAATCCGGGATTTCTTTCCCAGGTATTTCATGATGAATTCCATTTCCATGGTCATGTCCTTGCCGTCGGACTGATAGGTGTCCTCGGAGCGGATGATCAGTTTTTCCCCATCCAGCTTCGCGGTCATGCTTTCGCCCTCTTTTTCTTGAGCACCGGAGAGGGAAATCTTGTAGGTTTTGTCCTTCTTCTTGGTCCAGGCCGCGCCGTTCTCATCGTCCATCATGGCGATGTACGCCGCACCGTCACTGTATGCGCTGAACTTCAACACTTTGGAGAAGTCTTCCCCGAAAATGGTTTTGACGGAATCCTTCTTCATTTTCTTTCCATTGTCGGTCACTTCGATGTCCTCGCATTCCCAGCTGCCGATAATGGTAATTTCCTTTGCTTTTTCTTTATCGGAAGTCTTTCCGTTGTCCTTTCCGCCTCCGCCGCATCCTGCAAATGTGAAACACATTCCGAGTACGAGAGCGGCTGCCAGTATCTTCCTTTTCATCGTCGCCACCTTCTTTTCTGTTCGGTCATCTCTCGTGCTTTAACGGAACTGCTGCATTGTCCCCGTATTTATTCTGCCGGAGGACAATGGGGTTAGAAAAAGCCATAAACCGCCATCCGGCGATCTATGGCTGCGGACTTACTTGGTGATATCGATTTCCATGGAGTCGGTTTCGTCCCCTGCGAGATTCGCGAATTCTGCTTTTACCGGACTCTTGAGGCTGCGCAGCTTGCCGGTGGTCTTCACCTCTAAGGATTTCCCCGGTTCCACATCGGTTCCCTTCGCGTCGTCTACGGCATCGTAGGTATCCTTCACGAACACCGTGCTGTTCTCCAGCTTTTCCCCATCCTGGGTCAGTGCATAGTCAAACGCCCATGTAAAGGATTTCGCTTCCTCTCCGTTGTTGGTGTACTCCCAGGTCACCACAATGGCGTCGTCTTCATCGCTGTCCTTTACAATCTCATAGCCTTTGAATTCCGCCTTGTAATCCCCAATCTGCATCACGTTGGGATCGGATTTCTCACTTTTCGTACTTTCGGAATCACCGCCGCCTCCGCCGCATCCTGTGAAAGAAAACATCAGCAGCAACGAAAGCATCAGCATTACTATCTTTTTCATGTCGCTCACCTTCTCTCGAAATGATTCTTTCGAATCTCGGGTGCGATAACGGTTTTGTGTAAAACATACGAAGTACTTCTTGCTTGTGAGAGTATTTTACCAAGTTCACGCCGGCGGAACATCACCCGAAAGGGTATTTTTCGGGGTCTTCCCTTTTTCGTGGCCTCGAGTGCCGTATTAAAAAGACGAGCCTCCGGGGGGCTGGGGCGGCAGCGGCCCGGAGGATGTCAGGGGGGCGTGGTGCTTCACCGCCCGCAAACCCTTATTCCTTCGTCGTCGAGCACCACGTCCTCCGAGCTAAACAGGGTTTCAGCGGCCCGGGCGTGGTGCTTCACTCCCCACAAACCCTTATTTCTTCGTCGCCGGGCACCACGTCCCCCGATCTAATTGAGTCTTCAGCGGGCCGGGCGTGGTGCTTCACCGCCCGCTAGCCCTTGTTCCTTCGTCGCTGGGCACCACGTCCCCCGAGCCAAACAGGCTTTCAGCGGCCGGGGCGTGGTGCTTCATCGCCCGCTAGCCCTTATTCCTTCGTCGCCGAGCACCACGTCCCCCGAGCTAGATGGGCCTTCAGCGACCCGGGCGTGGTGCTTCATCGCCCGCTAGCCCTTATTCCTTCGTCGCCGGGCACCACGTCCCCCGAGCTAGATGGGCCTTCGGCGACCTGGACGTGGTGCTTCACCGCCCGCAAACCCTTATTTCTTCGTCGCCGGGCACCACGCCCCCGAGCTAATTGAGTCTTCAGCGGCCGGAGCGTGGTGCTTCACCGCCCGCTAGCCCTTGTTCCTTCGTCGCTGGGCACCACGTCCCCCGAGCCAAACAGGCTTTCA